>CAYGZL010000023.1:0-137206 GCA_964354345.1 uncultured Anaerolineaceae bacterium
GGTGAAGCCTGCACAATTGAAATTGCTCAACAATGGGCGCCAGGACGTAACTTTTTCAATGGTTATGGCCCCACTGAGGCGACTGTCGGTCCCTTATCATATGACTTAAAAGAGCTTCCCATAGGAGTTGATAGTGTTCCAATCGGTCGTCCATTGCCTAACATGCGAGTTTACATTCTAGATCGTTATCTCCAACCGGTACCAGTGGGTGTTCCTGGTGAAATTTGTCTCGGAGGCGTTGGTGTTGGCCGAGGGTACCTGAATCTCCCTGAATTAACCGCTGAAAAATTTATTATTGACCCATTCGTTAATTTACAGGAAGGTAATCCATCTGCGCGGATCTATCGTAGCGGGGATCTCGGGCGCTTCTTACCCGATGGCACAATTGAATTCCTTGGACGGATAGATCAACAGGTTAAAGTGCGTGGGTTCCGCATCGAGCTGGGTGAAATTGAAGCTGTCTTAAGTCAATTTTCAGGAGTCAGGGAAATCGTTGTAATTGCACGGGAGGATATCTACGGTGAGAAACGCATCATCGCGTATGTTGTCCTTAATCCGGATGATTCTACCAATGTGGCGGATCTGAGGAGTTTCTTACAGGCGAGACTTCCTGAATATATGATCCCAACTGCATTTGTATTTCTTGAGCAGTTACCCTTAACTGCCAGTGGTAAGATTGACCGGCGCGCTTTACCTGCACCCGAATTAGGTCGTGATGCATTAGGACGTGTTTACATCCCGCCGCGTGATTTACTGGAAGCTCAAGTGATCCAGGTGTGGGAGAATGTCTTGAAAGTCCACCCGATAGGGGTAAAAGATAATTTCTTCGAAATTGGAGGTCACTCCCTCCTGGCGGTGCGTGTAGTGGCTCAACTTCAGCACACATTCCAACGGACAATCTCCCTGGCAGCACTCTTCCAGGAACCGACCGTTGAACATTTGGCTCATCTTCTACGCCACGGAACTACTGTTCCGCATATGGGAACTACTGTAGCGCAGGCAGAGGTAGGAGAGGTTGACCAGCCACCTATACCATCTCTTGTACCGATCAAGCCCACTGGATCAAAACCACCATTGTTCTTCATCCATCCCTCAGGGGGAAGCGTCCATTGGTATATGGACTTAGGCAAGGGGATTGAAGATGAACGACCGCTCTATGGATTACAGGCCTATGGATTGATGGGTGGAGCCGTAATCGATACCACGATCGAGGCAATGGCTGAGCGATATGTGCGAGAGATTCGCCAGTTACAGCCAGAAGGTCCTTATCATTTGGGGAGTTGGTCAATGGGAGTGGTGATTGCCTATGAGGTTGCCCAACGGTTGATAGCTGAGGGGCAGGAGGTAGCTTTCCTGGCAATGCTGGATCAGGGTCCAGATTGTCCTGGTATGCAACCAGCAGATGACGCTGAATATCTGTTAGAATTCTTTGGTAAACGCTTACCCCTCTCGGTTGAGCAACTGCGAGCCATGACGCGAGATGAACAATATCTAAGGGTAATGCAAGCCGCGCAGCAAATTGAATGGCTCCCGGCTGATATTACCTTAGAGCAATTTCATCATTTCGTGAAGCTCCTGCAAACACACGAACAAGCCTGGAGGAATTACCGTCCTAAAGTATACACTGGGCCGATCACCTTGTTCCGAACCAGTGTACAACCCCCCGAAGTATCTCAAGAGCAGGATTTAGGATGGAGTCGTTTGACTAACCAACCCGTTGACATTTATACCGTGCCAGGCGATCACAATAGTTTACTGCACGGAGAAAATGTCCGAATATTAGCCAGGTTGTTTCAAAACTGTCTGGAGTACCGGAACTAGCGTTCCGCGATCATTGGCGTTATCTAAGGTGGGTTGTAAACCCACCATATAGAAAAGATTTATATGGATCAACTAATCGGAATCACATTCGAAGATTTATGGAAATTATTAAGGGAAAACCGGTTTGCTATCTCACCGCGATTTCTGGGACGAATCTTGTTTATCCTGGCGCTCAGCCGGAGAAATTCAAAAAATAAAAAGATAGAAGAAGAGCTTTATAAGGAAAAGATATCAGGAGTTAATGTTATTGCACCGGTGTTTATATTAGGACATTGGCGTAGTGGTACGACCCTTTTACATAATTTATTATCCCAGGACAAGCAATTTGGCTTTCCTACGATTTACCAGGTTTCGAATCCGCACGGATTTCTAACCAACGAAGACTCCTTTTACCAACAATGGGGCGCCCGAAAATCCCAAAAGCGCGTGACAGATAATATGCAATTCGTTCCCAATGGACCTGGAGAAGATGAATTTGCCATCTCAGCGATGTGCCAGTTATCACCCTTAATCGGTTGGTCTTTTCCAAAGCGGATGGTTTATTATGACCGTTATTTAACCTTCCAGGCTGTTCAAAGAGATGAAATAAAGCTGTGGAAGGATACATTGGCGACGTTTCTTAAGAAGGTAACTTATAAAACTCTTAACGGTACTACTGTTTCGCACGGAACTACTGTTTCGCAACATCTGCTTTTAAAATCACCGACGCATACCGCACGGATAAAGATGATCTTAGAGCTATTCCCGGATGCACGGTTTATACATATAACAAGAGATCCATATCAGGTTTTTCAAAGCTCTCTGCGTCTATTTCAGAAAGCAATCCCAAATGGTTGTCTTCAACCTGTGCCCACCCATGCTGAACTCATTCAGGGGATATTAATCCGTTACCAGGAGATGTATAACGCTTTTTTCGAGCAAAGCCAGTTAATACCGCATGGAAGGTTTGTCGAGATCCGATTTGAACAGCTTGAAAAGGATATGATTGGTAACATACGGTTGATTTATGAAAAACTTGGCATCCCGGGATATCCGGAAAACGAGCCTGACCTGCGGGCTTATGTTGAAACGATAAGAAATTACCAAAAGAACCAGCATACACCCATATCAGAAACAGTACAGTTACAAGTCGCCGAGGCCTGGCAGCGTAATTTTGAGTCCTGGGGGTATCCGACTTAACTGAATTACTACATTGGTTATAAAAGTGGGAATAGGAGATTATTATGCCAGGATTAACCGGGATTACGTGGGATAAGTGGTTGCAATTGCTGCGGGAGAACCAGTATGCAGTTGATTTGAAATACTATGCACGCGCCTGTGGACTCACACTGATGAGTTTATGGAATTCACACCGCAAATCGCTCGAGGATCGGTTGTACCACGAAAAGATCAGCACAACCCAGGTGTTTCCACCCTTATTTATCCTCGGTCACTGGCGTTCAGGAACAACCTTGCTTCATTCACTAATATCTCTTGATGAACAATTTGCTTATCCCAATGAGTTTCAAGCCGCTCGACCATACTCTTTTTTAACTGGTGAAGCTTATCTGGCGAAAGTATCGGATGCGCAATTGACCCAGAAACGAAGCATGGATAATATTGTTGTTTTACCGACGAGTCCCAGTGAAGATGAGTTTGCATTGGCAGTTCTCACCCTTCGTTCTCACTATCTTGGTTGGACTTTTCCACGGAATGAAGGATTTTATGACCGGTATATTAGCTTTCGTGGAGTATCAGAAGTCGAAATCGAAAGCTGGAAGAAATCCTTAGTATGGTTTCTCCAAAAGTTAACCCTGCGCTATAATCGCCCACTGGTCTTGAAATCACCCCCTCATACTGCCCGCATCCAATTATTGCTCGGGCTCTTCCCTCAGGCGCGTTTTATCCATATTGTCCGCAATCCGTTTGATGTATTTCGTTCAACCCTAAATATGTTTCATACTACGGCTCCTTTATCTCATCTTCAAAAGCCAGATGGCTTGAATCCGGTTGATGGAATTTTCAAACGTTTTATCGATTTAAATGCGACCTATCTGGCTCAGAGAGCTATGATTCCAAGTAATAGACTGGTCGAAGTGCGTTTTGAGGATTTAGAGCAGAATAAATCCGGTGTCATTGCTCACATTTATGAGGCTTTGGGATTGGAGGGTTTTTACCAGTTTGAACCGAAGTTAAGAGAATATGTAGATAAGATAAATAATTATCAGAAGAGTCGTAAGGCAGAACTATCAGAGGATTTAAGAGTAAGAATCATCCGAGAATGGCAACCATACTTTGATGCCTGGCGGTACTAAAACTAATAAAGGAGCACGGAACTATTGTTCCGCAAGTTAACCTCAATGGAACAACGCGATGAAAAAGAATTATTAACCGAAACTACCGTTCCGCCCGGAACTACCGTTCCGCCCGGAACTACCGTTCCGCCGGATAAGCTATTTAACCGGAATTTCTCTCTTTTATTACAGGGTCAAACGATCAGCCGGTTGGGGACGATGATATTTGCTGTCGCCATGCAACTCTGGATCAAACAGGCATTCGGTTCAGCTACCCTGATGGGGACGATTCAAATGGTCTCCAGTATACCCGGTATCATCCTTGGACCTTTTGGTGGAGCGTTGGCTGATCGTTTTTCTCGCCGCAAATTATTAATCGTAAGTGACCTGCTTAAGGGTTTGGCTGTATTAATCTTAACCGCACTACTATTCATAGCACCCGATTCAAAGAACCTGATAGTTATCTCTTTATTTATTGTAGCTATCCTGGCGGGGGTATTAAATACGGTGTTTATACCTGCTATGACAGCCTGTATACCCGATATCGTATCAAAGGAAAATGTGGCTCCCGCAAACTCGTTAAGCCAATCATCGCTCCAGTTAATGGTTTTCATTGGTCAAGGATTGGGAGGCGTATTATTCCGCTTGATTGGTGCTCCAATCCTATTTCTTTTTAATGGTTTATCTTTTTTGTATGCATCTGCAAGTGAATACTTTATGAATATCCCACATATGGGAACTACTGTTCCGCATATGGGAACTACTGTTCCGCATATGGGAACTACTGTTCCGCATATGGGAACTACTGTTCCGCAATCAATTACCCCGTCTCAAGGGAGTTGGAGGCAACAAGTCGACCATTTTTCCCTTGAATTGAAAGATGGTTTCCGTTATATATGGGAACAATCTGGTTTACGAGAGGCCCTGGTTGTATCAACCCTGCTGAGTTTTTTTTCAGCACCTGTAATAATTTTATTACCATTTTTTGTCGAAGATTTCCTTCACGCCCAATCCGATTGGTATGGTTACATTCTGGCGGCTCTCAGTGTTGGTTCATTAGTTGGTTACCTGGTAGGAGGCGGTCGTTTCAATGCAAAAACAAGGGGGAACCTGACCCTGGTATTTATTATATTGAACGCGCTTGGATATATTATTTTTGGCTTAGCCCGCAGCGCTTATTTGGCGATAGCAATCGCTACGATTAGTGGTTTTATGTCTGGTTTTATCACCCTGAATATCACAACGATTATCCAGATAAATACACCAGGCGAAATGCGAGGACGTGTCTTTGGATTACTTGGTACAATTTCCAGCGCCTTGACTCCCCTGTCCATGGGATTATCAGGCATTATCGCGGATTTAGTCAATCAAAATATCCCACTCATCTATGTAGCCTGTGGAATCATGATGACCGGCTTAGCTATCTGGGTAACACTCGTTCCAGGATTTCAAAGGTATGTTCGTAATGAACAAATCGGAACTACTGTTTCGCAATGATGGTGACTTCAACGACCGGAACTACTGTTCCGCACGGAACTACTGTTCCGCCGGACCTACTGTTCCGCGATCTACACCATGGCTTAGCGTTCCCCGTCACAATCCAACGGAGAAACCGAAGGCGATCCGGCTGTTTTGTTTCCCATATTCTGGCGCGGCAGCTTCAATCTATTATCCATGGTTGGATTTATTGCCTGGCTTGATTGAGGTGCTCCCCGTGCAATATCCGGGAAGAGGCACCCGCCTGATGGAACCACTTTTACGTGATCTATCTGCTCTCGTTACCACTGCCTGCGCGGAATTATTGACCTATTTTGATCGGCCTTTCGGTTTCTTTGGGCACAGTTTAGGCGCATTGGTAGGCTTTGAGCTGGCAAGAGTACTATCTGAGAAATATCACCTTTATCCTGCCTTTTTATTCCTATCTGGACATATCGCGCCCACCCTCCCCGATCCAGGACCGCCGATGTACAATCTGCCGGAGGCGGAATTTATCGAGAAACTCCGTTCGCTAAATGGAACGCCGGAGGAAGTTCTGCAAAATGATGAGCTACGAGATCTGTTGTTGCCAATTTTACGCGCCGATTTTGAAATCTCAGAAACCTATCATTTTACACCAGGTGCAAGATTAACCACTCCAATTTGCGCCTGCGGGGGTATCGCGGATCCATATATTACCCATCAAAGCCTGGATGCCTGGCAAGAACAGACCACAGGCAATTTTTCGGTACGTATGTTTCCGGGGGATCATTTTTACCTGAATAATCCATCCTCACGCGTCTATTTAATGCAAGTGATCGCCCGTGAGTTAAGCCGCATCCTGGCAAATTGAATACTGGAGTCCCGGAACTACTGTTTCGCCGGAACTACTGTTTCGCCGGTATTGGTGACAAAAACCAGGTAACTACGTTTTAACTTATAAATCTCTCCCTTGAAATCAGGTTGCATGGGAGAGAACCTGTCTGGTTCTTCCGAAATATTAGGAGAAAGTATGTATACAGAAATTCAACCACAATGTCAAAGAAGTAAGAACCCGGAACTACCGTTCCGCATATGGGAACTACCGTTCCGCAATGATCGCTGGATAATCTTGGGTTTGTTAATGCTCATGGCGATTCTGGTGGGCGTAGTTATCTCCCTCCCTGCCACCATACGAGCACAGGCCAGCGGTCCAACAGCGCCTCCTGATCCGGCTGAGGTATATCGTTCATTCAAGACAGCCTCGGATCACCGGATTGCTCCTTCTGAAAGCTTTACCTATACCATTCATTTACTCAATAGTAACTCGGTAACGATGACCTGGAGTGTTGCTGACATCCTACCCGCGGAATTGAATTACGTAGATGGATCTGCTACCAAGGGTGGTACCTATGATGCAGGTACGCGAACCCTGATCTGGAAAGATATCCCCGTGCCGGTTGGGAGTGGTCGATGTGTTTCGTTTCGAGTTGTACCCGCCATTCAGGTTGTTGAACCTAAGGTTGTTATCAACCAGGCTTCTGTGGTTGTGGATGGATATAGTATGACTCCAACAACACGGATCGTCCTGGTTCCGGAATCGTCTGCAGGAGATACAGAAGATCCGGTTGTCCAACAAGTAACGATTGGTGATGTGGATATTACGACAAGCCAGACGACTACACTCCATATTTCAGCTACAGATAATGTGAGTGTAAAGTATATGTATATTCGTGAGTGGGCTCTACCAGAGAATCCAGTTGACCACTATGCCTGGAAAGTTACGAAATCGAGTGGTTGGGTAGATTACCAGGCTGATTATTCCTGGGAATTAACGAAATCGAACGGCGTTCACTTCATAGGGGTGTGGGTAGCGGATAGTGCTTTTAATGTATCTCACCTGGACCACAACGCAGTAGACTTTGCAAGCCTGGTGTTGCCTGATGCGCACTTCAATACTCCAGCCCTGGTTCCTTACCTGGTGAACTATCAAGCAGGTACAAAGATCGAGGTCAACCTGCAGGCATCCGGCGGAACTACTGTTTCCGAAGGACACGCCGCCCTATATGTTTGGTTCCCGGGTAATTATGGTCTGCCTGATTTATATCCTCCATATCCGGGCATGCCAGTGAGCTTCGAAGCACAGAAAGATGGCGTGTATATTATCCTGGTGCAGGTGGCTGCAGGCACTACTTATAATCTCTCCATCACGCCGGCAGGTGGACCCAATTGGACGATGTCGGCTCAATCTACCACGTTGAGCTCTCCGACAGTAGATGTAGTCTCAGCAAATCTCACCTTTCCGCAATTGCCCTTTAACCAAAGTGGGATCGATCCGGTTGCAGGTGCAGAGGACGTAAATTTTGTGCGGATCTTTATGCCTATATCGGTCCGCTAACAGGATTATTTAAAAACCTTTGTCCTGGAGGAAGACGCTAGTGTTCGATCAGTGGATTCCTCCAGGTTCTATATTCAGCCGGAACTACTGTTCCGCTTGACTGCTCTTTAATAATTCCTGGAAACCTGGATTGATACGGAACTACAGTTCCGCAATTATCGCATCCGGATGTCGAGGTATAATCCGCTTGACCGGAACTACTGTTCCGCGGGCATAAGGATTTACTTGGAATGATCCAGTTATGGCTGGACACAGTGTGTATGGATGGGAAGATCGTCGGAACTACTGTTCCGCATGGCAGCAATGAAGCCAAATATTAATCAGGTCGAACGGTCCTCATCAAGCGATGTAGTTTCTCCGGATGATGCGATTTTAATTCGCCGAGTTGTCTCTGGTGATCCGCAAGCTTTCGGCGAAATCTATCAAAGACATCTGGATGCCATTTATCGATATATTTTCTTCCGGACGGATGATTCGCAAGATGCAGAAGACTTAACCGAGGAAGTCTTTTTGAGCGCGTGGGAGGCGTTACCAAAATATCGAGATTTCGGGTTTCCTTTTCGTGCCTGGTTATATCGGATAGCTCATAATGCTGTCGTAGATTATCACCGGCGGAAGAAATTGCTTGTGATTGAGCCGATCATTGATCAGGATTTTCCCGACGGAAGTAGCGGATTATTACATGATGTAATTAACCTGGAACAGGCAAGGAATATTGCTGCAGCAATTACTCTGTTGCCAGAAGATCACCAACAAGTGATAATTTTAAGATTTATTGAAGGATTGAGTTATTCTGAAGTAGCTCAAATAATTAAAAAAAGCGAAGGTGCGTGCCGGATGATCCAACACCGCGCTTTGAAAAACCTGGCTCAGTTGTTAAGCAAGGGCTGACGCAGGAGGAGAGATTTTTTGACCCGGTTAGATCAAATATTGACCCAGTGTATCGAGGATGTTCAGTCCGGTCGTAAGAGCGTAGCGGAGTGCCTGGAGGCGCATCCTGAATTACGTGATCAACTCGAACCTGCCCTGAGGATGGTAGAACGTCTGACGACTGCCCGCCAACTATCTGCCCCTGAGGGATTCAAGCAGGTAGCTCAAATACGCATACAGAATCGGATTGCTCAAAGATTACACCAAACGCAATCCCGACCATCATATTCTCAACGTCTCAGTGGTTCCTGGAGGCGCTGGTCAGGCTGGCGTCGAATTGGGCAGGCGACTGATATTGTTCAAAAACCAGGTTTCATGAGCCAGCGGTCGATGGTTTGGTTGGGCCTGGTGGTTTTTTTAATCGTAACCTCTTTGCTTACCAGTGGCGTAGTTTATGCTTCGTCAAAGGCTTTACCCGGTGATGTTTTATATCCTGCAAAATTGATAGTTGAAAGATTTCAGATTGTATTATCAGGATCAGATAATCAGGATACGGAACTCTATCTTAATTTCGCTACTGAACGATTAGATGAAGCACGCCAATTAATCGAGCGGAATCGGGTTGCGGACATTGGACAACCTTTAGATGAATATGGAAGGGAAGTCACGATTGCCTTAAATATCCTGTCGCAGAATGAGAAAATTACTGATCAGCGTCTTCAGGATGTTGCGAACCTTGTGTACCAAAAATTAGATCAACATGAAGAACAATTAGAAGGGATCCAAAACCTCGTCCATGGTGTTGATTGGGAAAAAGTGCAAACAGCCTTACAAGCAAGCCGGCAAGGGCGTGAAATGATTCGACAAATTCTCCAACAACATCCTTGGCAGATCGATACTCCGGGTAGTATATTAAGAACACATGTGCCTGTAAACGAGAGTAAGTTGGGATCGGATACTCCAACAGTCACCAATCAGGAAACCACCCTTCCAACTCAGCCGGAATTGGGTACAATTATCCCAACCGATGATTGGACTCCGCGCGATGGAATTAAAATAACCGAGACCGGTAAACCGACCGCGCGGTGGCTTAACCCAAGTGGTACAGTAGAATGGACACCGCTTAATCAATGGACAACTCTTCCGACCCACAGAACAACTCGAACACCCAACATGCCACGGACACGACCTCTCCGGTTGTATTCAACTCCCTCACCGCCGAATGGGCCGGTTATACCGACGCCACAACCTTGAAGGTGAATAGGGGGATCAACAGAAGAAAAATCGAGTACAGAAATTTACTGGCGGACATCCGATGAACGATAAATCGAATGGCCGCCATCGCTTTGAAAATCAACCCCTGGTTGAACTTCACCAGGTAACTAAGATTTACGAGAGTGGAGTTAATAAATACCCGGCATTATTGCAGGTGAATTTAAAGGTAATGGCAGGTGAGTTCCTGGCTGTCGTTGGGAAATCGGGTAGCGGAAAATCTACTCTATTAAATATGCTCACAGGTATTGATCGACCGACGACGGGCGAGGTGTTTGTGGCAAATACTCCTCTTCATAAGTTATCTGAAGGAAAGATGGCCGTCTGGAGGGGTCGGAATTTGGGAATTGTATTCCAGTTTTTCCAACTATTACCGACTCTCACCATCATTGAAAATATTATGTTGCCAATGGATTTTTGCCATAAATATTCACTCCGCCAACGGCGCGAACGAGCAAAATATTTATTGGATCAGGTTGAATTAGCAGATCAAGCCCATAAACTTCCAGCATCCCTGTCGGGGGGTCAGCAACAACGTGTTGCCATCGCACGGGCTTTGGCAAACGACCCGCCAATTATTGTCGCCGATGAGCCCACTGGTAATCTGGATACGAATACTGCCGCGGCAATGTTAATTTTATTTAAAAAGCTCATCGATAAAGGAAAGACCATCATCCTGGTAAGTCATGATCAAGATTTAGTTAATCAGACATCCAGAACAATATACCTTGTTGATGGTAGAATAGTCAATGACACTGCCTGGACGAGGTCCGTACCAAAAAAGACAGATTTTGCGCAGGTGAAAGAGCCTGGCGAACAAATTGCTGTTAACAATTCGAATATTGACCAAATCCGCAACACGGTTAGAGAAATATTACGAAATCCTACGACTGCATCAAAGCGTTTGAAGGACGAAGTACTAAGTAATCCACAAGATCAACTAGGCGAGGCAGTTTATCAAGCAGTAATGGATGAGATTAATGAACAGGCAACCGCCTCAGAAAAAGCAGGCAACTTCGAGGAAGCTCGTATGATCTGGAGAATATTGATCGAGGCAACAGAATAAACAGGTGCTCAGACAGGTGTTTTGGAGATACTCCATATATGGGAACTACTGTTCCGCGATAATTGAGGGCTTATGGTAAACCAACCAAAAGATGATGATCCTGGACAATTTACAGCTAAACCCGTAGAAATTTGCCCATTTCTCGGTGTTTCGAGTGATCCGCAGACACGCGTAGCCTTCGCCGATGCCCGTAATTATTGTCATTCGGTCAAACCACCCCAGTCTGTAGCTTTATCTTATCAAGAAGCTTACTGCCTGAGTCACAATTATCAAACTTGTGAGGTCTATGGAAAAGCGGGAGCAGGAGGTTTGACGAGTAAGGCTAAGGGAGAAAGAACAGAGAAAGCCGAGTTATCACCTGGATCCTCCGGAACTACTGTTCCGCAATCTGGAATAGATACAAAACCAGGTTCTGAATCGTCGGATACTACTGTTCCGCCGGATACAACGGAAGAACACGAGACTGGAGAGGGAGAAGAACAGCTTCGCAGCCGGTTGCGTGAGGAAGCCTTGAAAAGATATCAAGATGTTGCTCCTTCGCGCAAAGGATTATGGGTAATTTTATTATTTATCGCATTGGTCGTGTTAGCTGTAAGTGTGTATGGATTTGTTTCCCGATTCAGACAATTGTCATTACAGTCGCAAAAGGTTGCTGTGGACAACTCCAATCTGGCGACGACTATCGCTGACATGGCTTTGGCAGCAGATGCTGTTGCGACTGCAAGAGACGAGTTGGATGTAAGAGCAAAAGAAAAGGCGACTGAGGATGCTGTTAATGCTACCTCGGCCATGTTAGCAATGGAATTGATTACTGCCATGACTCCCACTGTAGCAGATATTTATCCAACTTCGACGATTACTAGTACGGCTCCCATTATATGTCAGGATGTATCAACGACTTCATTCGAAATTATCAGCGGACCCGAGATATCTCCTCCATCGGGATATCAACTCGTAATTGGGGAAGCGGTACCACCTTTGGAGGCCTCCTGGGTGATTAAGAACGCTGGCGACTGTATCTGGCAGAAAGTCTCTTTGTGGTCGCAAGACGACAACGTGATCGTTGTCCCCAGTGTAAGTCAAAACGAACAGGTGATTGATCAATCAGCTGGAGCAGGACTAACTTTGCCTCCAGGACAAGTAATGAAGATTTCATTGCGGTTTAAATTTACCGGCGCCTGGCAAGTTACGGGGGAATGGGTTCTTGTGGTTAACAACCAGTTATCATTATATTCAAAACCGCATTTAACCTTAGATGTACAAAATTGGATCATTACATTAACCCCTACCCCTGATCCTTATGCAATAATCAAAGCCACGAAGCAAACCCCTTCTGGAGGTGAAGGCACCCCTCCACCCAACTCACGACCGGCTGCAACATCGCCTGGGGGGCGGCCGTAAATTATCGCTAATGATCAATCCACGCTGGCGGAAAGTTTTCCGCGATTTATGGGGGAATAAGGCTCGCACCCTGCTGGTCATCTTATCGATTGCGGTGGGTGTGGCAGCGATTGGTGTAATAGACAGCACCTATTCAATCCTATCAAATGAAATACCAGCTGCATATGCGCGTGTCAACCCAGCCAGCGCCCGGATAACGACAACGCCCTTTGATGAAGGATTAGTTGCTGTTATCCGCAATCTTGATCGAGTGGCAGATGTCGAGGGTAGATTCACTCTCAAAGTCAGGGTGAATCTTGGAGCAGATAATTGGCGCGATTTACAGCTCTATGTCATTCCAGATTTTAATAATATTCGCTTAAATAAAATCTGGTCGCAATCCGGTGCCTGGCCTCCGGGCGAAAATGAATTGCTGGTGGAGCGCGACTCGATTTCGTTAATACAAACAACAGTTGGGCAGACGGTATGGATACAAACACCAGAAGGAAAACAACGCGAGTTGAAAGTTATCGGGTTGGTACATGATATCAATTATCCAGGCGCCACTTTTACTAATCAAGCCAGTGGCTATATCAATCTGGATACGCTTGAAGGGTTGGGTTATCCGCGTTACTATAACGAATTATTAATTCGGGTAAAAGGTGATAACCTGAATCAAAGAGAAATCCGGAGTGTTGCTGATACGGTAGCAGATAAAATACGAAAAAGTGAGCGGAAAGTCTTAGGGATTATCCTACCTGAACCAGGGAAACATTGGTTTGAACCCTATTTGACGCCCATGACAACCATATTGACGCTCATGGGAGCGCTCATTTTATTTCTGAGCGGTTTTTTGGTGATTATTACCATCTCTGCATTGTTATCGCAACAAGTGCGGCAGATTGGGATTATGAAGGCAATTGGTGGACGGACTTATCAGATCATCGCCATGTATTTGTTTTATGTATTGATTTTAGGCGCAATCGCTCTGGCAATTGCAATTCCTGCCTCACAGATAGGGACTGGCTTTGCGATCAATTTCATTGCTAGAATTATTAATTTTGATTTACCATCCTATCAGGTTCCACCCGCAATTATCCAAAAGCAAGCGGTGCTTTGCCTCGTGATTCCTGCCCTGGCTGCTATCATTCCCATTCTTGGAAGTACGCGCATCACGGTGCGGGAGGCGATAAACGATCCGGGTTTGAGTAAAGCTAATTTTGGAAATACAATCTTCGACCGGTTATTGGGTAAAGTAAAAGGTTTACCCAGGCCTTTATTGCTGTCCTTGCGGAATACCTTTCGGAGGAGGATGCGGTTAACTTTAACTTTGATCACACTTATCTTAGGTAGTGCAATATTTATCGCGGTGATGAGCGCTTACGCTGCTTTAAATGTTACCCTGGAAGAATCCTTAAAATACTACAATTTTGATATTGTTGTATTTTTCAACCGTCCTTACCGGGTTGAGCAAATTCAAGAGGAAATAAAGGTTGTTCCGGGCATTACCAGTGCTGAGGCTTGGGGTATTCATAGTGGGCGAATTGTTCGTGCAGATGGCAGTGAAACCGATAATATCACTCTGGCTGCGCCACCAAATCCAACATCCTTAATTAACCCGACTTTGTTGGCAGGTCGATGGTTATTGCCAGACGATGAAGATGCGATTGTCATTAATACAGATGTGCAGAGAGAATATCCACAATTAAAAGTGGGAAGTCACATTAATTTAAAAGTTGAGGATCAAACGACCAGTTGGAGGGTGGTTGGCGTGGTTCGTTCAGTGTTCATTGGAGCCTGGGCGTATACGAATTATCCATATTTTTCTCGCATTTTTGGTCGCTTCGGTTTGGCAAGCGCTTTGTATATTGCAACAACGCAGCATGACCGAGATTATCAATTTACTATCGCGAAAGCACTGGAAGATCATTTTGATCGAGTTGGGTTACGGGTCAGTTCTACCAATAAAGTAGCTGAATTACGAACAATTGCGGCGCGCCAGTTTAATGTCATTATCCTGTTCCTGGTTATTATGGCTATATTGCTAACAGTTGTTGGCGGTCTGGGGTTAACCGGAACAATGAGTTTGAATGTCCTCGAACGTACCCGTGAAATCGGGGTCCTCAGAGCGATTGGAGCGCCAAATGGTGCGATAATGGAGATTGTTGTTTTTGAAGGGGTCATCATTGGTTTAATCAGTTGGTTCTTGGGAGTCTTATGTTCTTATCCACTCAGTCTTTGGTTGTGCGATGTGATCGGACGTGGATTTCTGCGATCCCCTTTGTACTTCACTTTTTCAACCCAAGGCGTGTTTCTGTGGTTAGGGGTGATGGTTGTTTTATCCGCTCTGGCAAGTTATTTGCCCGCGCGCAG
Organism: uncultured Anaerolineaceae bacterium; assembly: GCA_964354345.1. Taxonomy (GTDB): domain Bacteria; phylum Chloroflexota; class Anaerolineae; order Anaerolineales; family UBA4823; genus CAYGZL01. Next base: position 14,909 of record CAYGZL010000023.1, read on the forward strand.
TGCAATACGCCTGACTGTACGCGATGTGCTGGCTTACGAATAATGGCATAAGAATAGGAGATAAGGTTTCATATGAAGCGTGCAGCGATCATTGTATCCATTCTTGCATTAGTGGCATTAGGCTTTTTTGTTGCGACTGGCTCACCAGGAGTTGCTCAACTCCTGAGAGGTGGTGACCGGTTTACGAGTCCCACACTCCAGGTCACTGCAGTTTTTCAACCCACTGTGAAACCGACCTCACTGCCTGCGCAAATATCAGGTGATACAGTTGTCGCACAAGGGAAGCTTGTGCCCATCCGATATGTAAACCTGAGTTTCAACACAGGCGGTTTGGTGGTCAATGTTTCTGTCAATGAGGGTGAAACTGTCAAAGCAGGCCAGCTCATCGCCCACTTGAGCAATCAGGAGCAATATCAAGCAACAGTGGCGACAGCCCAGCTTGAACTGGTCAATGCTCAACAAGTGATCAAGGATCTCTACGATAACGCACCTTATGCTGCTGCTCAGACGTTGCAAGCGCTGGTGCAAGCACCCAATGATGTTCAGGAGGCACAACGGATCCTGGATAATTTACAGGGGGGGACTGTGAATCAGACGGATATTGATATCGCCCAGGCCAATATGGCCTTAGCAGAGAAGAAGTTGTCCGATGCTCAAGCGGCCTATGCTCCTTGGGCTAATAAACCAGCCGATAATCTCGTGCGGGCTTCCTTATTAAATAAGCTCTCCCAAGCCCAGCAAGAATATGATGCTGCTCAGCGAAGGTATTCCAGCCTGGTTGGTGGTCCTACGGAGACAAAAATTTCACAAGCCCAAGCCGATTTAGCTCTCGCCAAAGCCAAGCAAGCCGAAGCTGAGCGTAAGTACGAGATTTTAAAAAATGGTCCCAATCCAGATGATGTTGCCCTGGCACAAGCACGTTTGAAAAATGCAGAAATCCAGCTCAACGCTGCCCAAGCTGCTTTAACTAATCTGGAATTGCGCGCACCTTTCACTGGTACCGTAGCAACTCTCAGTCTTAAGCAAGGCGAATATGTCGCACCGGGTGTCCCAATTCTCCTATTAGTGGATACATCTCAATGGCGAGTGGAAACGATCGACCTGACTGAATTGAATATCGTGCGAGTTAAGGAAGGTGCGACAGCGACCATCACCTTTGACTCTTTGCCAGAGATACAATTCCCCGCAAAAGTATATCGAATAAAGACAGTTGGTGAAAATCGGCAAGGTGATATCACGTACACAGTTATTCTTGACATCGGGCGAGTTGATGAACGATTAAGATGGAATATGACTTGTTCGGTGATGATTAATACAGAATAAACGTCCTTTTGGTATGAGGAGGTATTATGAAGCAATATAGGATTAATCCAGGAAGCTCAATAAAATTAGGGGATTGGGATGCAGGAGAAACCAGCGCTTTCACTGGTGATAAGAAGGTTGCTGAAAACCGTCTGTTGAAATTAAACCTGGAGCTAGGTGCTTTACAGGAAGTACTTTTTGCAGAACATGCTCAGCGAATACTAGTTGTCTTGCAGGCGATGGATACAGGTGGTAAGGATGGCACGATCCGACACGTATTCGAGGGGGTTAACCCGCAGGGAGTACGGGTGGCTAGTTTCAAAGTACCGACTCCGATAGAATTGGATCATGATTATCTCTGGCGTATTCATTCTCAAATGCCGTCAAAGGGTGAAATCGTCATTTTTAATCGTAGTCACTACGAAGATGTGCTGGTGGTGCGTGTCCATAATTTAGTTCCTGAAACAGTCTGGATGAAACGTTATGAACAAATAAATCATTTCGAAAAAATGCTTTCCGATGAGGGTACAACGATCTTGAAATTATTCCTGCATATTGATAAAGCGGAGCAGAAACAGCGTTTGAGCGATCGTTTGAATGACCCCACCAAACAATGGAAATTTAACCCAGGCGATTTGAAAGAGCGTGATTTGTGGGAAGACTATATGACGGCATATGAAGAGATGTTGAATCGCACCAGCACCGATTATGCACCATGGTATCTTATACCTGCAAATCATAAATGGTACCGTAACCTGGTGATTGCAGAAACGTTGGTGGAAACCTTAAAGAACCTGAAAATGAATTACCCTAAGCCAGGTTATGATCCGAAGACGATTGTGATAGCGTAATAATAGAAAGGCTGCTCAACAGCAATTGAGCAGCCTTTCATGTAAAACGGTTTCAATTTCAGGCAGACGCTGACCCAGTGAGTTTGAATAAATCGTATTCCTCACCCATTTGTTGACGAAACTGCTTCGTGTAGAGCCGATAATAGTGGCCACGGGCGCGTAATAACTCTGCATGACTGCCCATCTCAGTGATCTGACCATTTTCGATTACCAGGATCCGGTCAGCCCTTTTGATTGTGGATAGACGGTGGGCGATCACGAAGCTGGTCCGACCGCGCATGAGGTGTTCCATACCTTTCTGAATCAACGCCTCGGTGATCGTATCCACTGAACTGGTGGCTTCATCCATGATGAAGATCTCAGGCTTTGCCAGCACTGCCCTAGCCAGGCTGATGAGTTGTTTTTGCCCTGTAGATAGCAGGTTACCACCCTCTCCCACGCCTTCGTTATACCCTTTGGGTAATGAAATAATAAACTCATGGGCTCCAGCCAGGCGCGCAGCATCTTCTACTTCTTGATCGGTCGCCTCTAAAAATCCATAACGGATGTTTTCCCGGATCGTTCCCGAGAAGAGATGGGGTGTCTGCAGAACGATACCGATCCGCGATTGGATAGCATGTAGGCTTAACTCGGTATAATCCTGCCCTCCAATCCGTATTACACCATGTTTCGGCTCATAAAATCGGCACAAGAGATTGACGATTGTTGATTTACCTCCACCAGTCGGACCGACCAGGGCAATGGTTTCACCGGGTTTCACCCTTAAGCTGAAATTGGTAAGGACCGGCTTTTCATCCTCATAATAGAAGTCAATGTGGTCGAACTCAATCTCCTTAAGAATTGTGCCCGGATCCATCGCGCCTGGACGATCGATTACATCGGGTATTGCATCGATCAAGGAGAACATTCTCTCTGCAGATGCGATGGCGTGTTGGATTTCAGCGTAGATGCGCGCTAAATCTTGAATAGGCCACATCATGAATGTGACATAAGAAACAAACGCCTGGATACCACCGATGGTCATACCACCGTATTGAGCTTGCAAACCGCCATACCAGACGATACTGCCCAAAGCTATTGCACTGATGATCTGAACTGTGGGGAGGAAAAGCGCAGATAACCAGGCTGCTCGGAAGCTAGAACGATACATAGCATTCGTGAGGTGAGAAAATTCCTCCAGATTCTCTTTCTCTCGTCCTAATGCCTTTACTACCCGCACTCCCGTAATATTTTCATTGAAAGAGCCGGTTATTTTCGAGTTGAATTTACGAGTGTTACGAAATTCAACCAGTATCCGCTTACGGAATTGAATTGCCACCCAGACAAGGATTGGAATAGTGACCAATACAATCAAAGCCAGGCGCCAGTTGATGCGCATCATAAAGTAGGCGGAGCTAATAATGTTCAAAACGGCCCAACTAGAATCAAGCAATCCCCAGGTAACCAGCTCAGAGACCCGTTCAGTGTCGGAGGTAACACGCGACATAATCCACCCAACGGGCGTCCGACTATAATAAGATAAGGATAGTTCTTGCAAGTTGTTAAAGAGCTTTTTACGCAGGTCATAGCGAATACGTTCACCCAAGATGCCTACCAGATAGATGAATCCAAACACACAGATTGCCTGGAAAACTATCATAGAGCCATAGGTGACAATGATTTGGTTTAAGGCAGTCTTATTCCCAGCAACGATCCCTTCATCAATTATCCGTTTGCTCAGGAAGGTGAAGTAAGCATCCATGAACGAAACCATCAGGACTGCGAACAGCATCCCAACCATCCACTGCCAATGGGGCTTCATCTGGGCCAGGATGCGTAGCAAAATATTTTCGTTAAATTGTGAAGTAAATTCTTCTTCTTCGTAGTATGTGGTAGACATGGGTCAACACCTTTCGAGTTTGGTATTGAGGTTGATGTTATTATCCATCGTCTCCCGATCATTCAAGGTAGACGGTTTCCATTTCAGTGACAGGTTCGGCATTAGCGATTTCTCTATCCAGCTCGGTTTCGATACGAGTCTGTATATCAAAAATCTGGCGATAGATACCCTCCTGTTTGACCAATTCAATGTGAGTACCCATCTGGACAATTTGCCCCTTGTCCAACACCAGGATAAGGTCAGCATTCATCACACTCTGGATACGGTGGGCGATGATAAACGTTGTGCGACCTCTCATCAATTGATCCAGTGCAGATCGTATTTCCGATTCTGTCTCTGTGTCTACTGAGGAAGTAGAATCATCCAGGATCAGGATGCGTGGATTTTTTAATAAAGTTCTGGCAATGGCCACTCTTTGTTTCTGACCACCTGAGAGGGTGACACCCTTTTCACCAACCAGTGTGTCGTATCCATCCTGAAAAGACAAAATGACATGGTGGATGGCGGCTGCGCGCGCGGCCGTTTCGATTTCTTCCTGTGTAACGTCGCGTCCGACACCATAGGTAATGTTGTCTCGAATGGATCGAGAGAACAGGAAAGGCTCCTGTTCCACGATGCCGATCTGACTGCGCAGGTAACGGCGCGGGTAGCGTTTTAGATCAATTCCGTCCAGGGTGAGTTGTCCGCTGGTATATTCATAGAAGCGTGGTAGGAGGTTCACCAGGCTGGTTTTCCCAGACCCGGTTGAGCCAAGCAACGCCACCACCTGGCCTGGTTTGCAATGGAATTTGATATTACACAGGACTGGATTTTCAGTATCATAAGCAAAACTGACATCCTGGAAGTCAATCTCACCTCTAACGGCACCTGTAGGAAGATAATCGCCTGCATCCAATGGTTCACGTGTCTGTCGGATAATTTCATTAACTCGCTCATAGGAGACTAGACCAGAGGAAGCTTGTACGATCAAGCGCCCTAAATTTCGCAATGGCCAGATCAACCAGGTGACAAGACCAACATAAGCCAGGTATGTGCCGATAGAGATTGTGCCATTGATCGCCATCAAAGCTGCGAAAAGATAACCCCCCAGTAACTGGAAACCGCAAATTACATCCGAAATAGGCCAAAATAGCGAGTGCATGATCAGCAAATGCTTACCCCGTAAGAATTTCTCCCAGTTGTCTTTCTCGAATTTCTTACGCTCATAATCCTGACGGGCAAAAGCTTTTACAACACGGACTCCGGTTAAATTCTCTTGCAGAGTAGTCTGTAGTGTTGCCTCTTGCTCTTGAAAGGCTTCATAGGCCTTGCTAACTCGCTTAAAGAAGAAAGCCGAGGTGATGATGATAAAAGGGGCAGTGATAATGGAGATCAAAGCCAATTGTTCATTCAAGCGCAAGAGTGCAATAAAGTTGATAATAAATAGCAGCAAGATCCGACCCAGTCCAATCGCCTGATCCGCAAAAAAACGTCGGAGAGCATCTACATCGGAAGTTGAACGCTCAATCAACTCACCCGTCTGCATCTTGTCATGGTAGGAAAAAGTTAGATGCTGGATATGGTTGAACAGGTAGTTGCGTAGGCGTTGGGTAATATTCTCAGCAGTGAAGGAAGCCAGACGACCGCTGAAGAATGTGAAACTTCCTTCTAAACCCGCCAATAGAATGAAGCCCAAGGCAATCCATGGCAACATATGGGTAGAGCCATTGACGCCCATCACGGTGTCCACAAAATAGCGTAGGAGCAGGTAGGTCGTGGTTTTGGATAAAGCAGCTACGGCCAGACTTAAATTTGCTCCAGCATAGTGACGACGAAAGCCTTGCGTCATCCGCCAGATCCCAACCAGGCGGTTCTTTTGGAGAGTGCTTTGAAAGTCAAAGTCAAGGATTGGTTTTGTCGTATTATTCAAGGTTATCACTCCACTAATCATCAGGCATAAAACCAACAATCCAGGTTAAATAAGAATAAAAAAGCCACGGGACTTGGAGGCGCCCGTGGCTGGGTAGGAGAACAAGAAGAACCTAACGATCAACAGGCACACTCCGACAAGGTGGAAGCTTAACGCCGGTAAACACAGCGCTCTTTGGATTGATATAATAATTTGACATCCCCATGGTGTACCTGTACTCCTTTCTCTAAGAATATCTTAATCCAGTTGACGAGTCTACCACACACGGAAGTTATGTGTCAAGGAAGTTTTCAGGATAATCACATTACGAATTGGTTTATACTTGAAGCCAATATCCTGCTAATTCATATTTACAGGAGAATAAAGGAAAAGAAAATGAAAATTATACATATCGACCACACCGATCGTTCCCGCGTAAAGCAATTTCTTAACCTACCATTTCGACTCTACCGCCATACGCCTCAATGGGTACCGCCTCTTGAAACGGACGCCCGATTAGTCTTTGATCGAAGGCGGCATCCTTTCTACCGCCAGAGCCAGGCCGCTTTTTTTCTGGCTTATGACGAGGCTGATATCGTTATTGGCAGGTTGGCGATTTTAAATAATCGAAGATACAACGACTATAACCATGAACAGACTGGTTTTTTCTCTCTGTATGAATGTGAGAATAACATCGAAGCAACTCGAGCTTTATTTACCGCAGCTTTCGAATGGGCCAGAGATCAAGGGTTGAATAAAATCGTTGGCCCCAAAGGTTTTTCGGTGTTTGATGGGATTGGGATGTTAGTGAATGGATTTGAGCATCGCCCAGCTTATGGTTTACCTTACAATTTACCGTATTATCCCGCTCTGGTAGAAGGAATAGGTTTCGTGAAGGAGGGTGAGTTAGTTTCAGGCTACCTGGATGAAACTATGCGGTTCCCAGAAAAAATCAAACAGGTAGCAGATATTTTGAAGAAACGACGAGGGCTACATGTAGCCCAGGTTAATAACCGACGTGAACTCAAGAGGATCCTCCCATACTTAAAAGAGCTCTATAATAGCGCTTTAGGAGGAACACAGGGCAATACACCCCTGAGTGATGAAGAAATAAACGCCATGGCAGATCAGATGTTATGGTTTGCCGATCCACATCTTGTCAAAATAGTTATGAAAGGGGATCAACCAGTAGGGTTCCTCCTGGCTTACCCGGATATCTCAGCAGCTTTACAGAAGGCACGGGGACACTTATTTCCTTTTGGCTGGCTGTTCTTACTCTGGGAGCTACATCACACGAAGTGGATTAATATCAATGGTGCGGGAATGGTCGAGGGTTACCGTGGTCTAGGAGGAACAGCTTTATTATTCAGTGAGATGTACAAGAGCGTGGCTGAAACTCGTTACCGGTATGCAGATCTAGTCCAGGTAGGTGTGGAAAACGATCGGATGCTTCGTGAAATGAGGGAATTAGGGATTATTTTATATAAAATGCACCGTACATATCAAATCTTACTCACATAAGCTTCGGATGCGATGGTATACACCCATAGCAACTGATGTTGTCTACTTTACAAAATATAAATTTTAAGAATTACCTTCCAAATTTACGATTAACCAGGTATGATAGCGCCTTGATCTAGATTACGATGGAAATTATCCCTGATTTGATTGGATTTATATAATCAAAGATGCTGCACCCTGAGATTGACTGGACTCTTTGCCAGGCTTGTTTCCCGTGCCAGGCGCGTAAAGCATGTAAAACGCGTGCGATTAAAAAAATAGACCCTGAGGAGCCTTCCTATATAGACATTGGGCTCTGTAATAGCTGTGGAAAATGTGTCTTGTCATGTCAATGTGGTGCGATTCAAATGATTGATTCCAGTGTTTCGACCTGTACCCCGGATGGGTGCTTGCCTTTCCGTACATCACTATAATTTGGGGTGGTGGACATTTGGCAGGTCACGAATACCGCGAACACGGTGGCTGGTATTTCGGAAGCATATCAAGATGAACCCGATTGCGTAAAGGATGTAGTTACGACGCACCGGTCGGTTTTAACGGATATGATCGAAAAAGGGAAGTAGAGAATGAAGAGATTTCGTGTAGCTTTATTAGCGAACCTCAAGGTGAATGCTCCGAAAATTGATGGCATGCCAGCAGATCGGTGGGATGATCTTGACTCGGAAAAAACTATCCTGGCTCTGATCGAGGCGATCCGTGCCGGAGGGCATGAGTGCGAATTCCTGGAGGGAAATTTCACCCTCCTGGATACTGTGCGTGCTTACAAACCAGATATTTGTTTTAATATTTGTGAAGGGCACTTTGGCGATGCGCGTGAGGCTCAAGTACCTGCTATCCTGGAGATGTTGCGGATACCGTATACCGGCTCACGGGTTTTTACCTTAGCGTTAGCTCTGGATAAATCCATGACCAAGCGGATATTGACTTATCATGAGTTACCTACCGCGCCTTTTCAATCGTTCGAAAGGGCAGATGAACCATTAAGTGAAGAGCTCCAGTTTCCACTTTTCGTAAAACCCAGCCGAGAGGGAACTGGGATGGGCGTATCCGCCAAGTCAATCGTCCATGATGAAAACGAGCTGCGTGAACAGGTAGCGATCACCCTGGAAAAGTATAAACAATCTGCATTAGTGGAACGGTATATCGAAGGACGTGAAGTAACTATCGGGTTGGTTGGCAATTTAATCGGTCCAGTGGCACGGCGACTGCCCGAATCCGATGATTCGCCCTTAATCGAAGCGGGATTGCGGTTTTTCCCACCAATGGAGGTTGACCTGCAACCTTACCTGGAGTCGGATACCGTATACAGTAATCGCTTGAAAGTTGATTTAGCCGATCAGCTTACTTACCTTTGCCCGGCGCCAATAGATCGGGATTTATTAGCTGATTTAAATTGGTATACCGCGGCTGTTTTTCGTGTTTTAGGTGCGTTGGATGTCTCCAGAATAGATTTTCGTCTGGACGTTCACGATCAATGGAAACCTTACATTCTTGAGATCAACCCGCTACCTGGTTTATCTCCGGGTATATCTGATCTGGTGATCGAAGCAGCAGCCGATGGCATCAGTCATGCTCAGTTGGTGAATATGATCCTGGAGACTGCAATGAGGCGCTATGGAATGATCACATGAAGAGTTATCAGCCTTCTCGTTGACCCTCTCGGTAACCCTGGCCTGTTATTTCTGAAGGGAAGTACAAATAATCATGGGATGCAGTTTCCACATTGGTATAGATTCCCCGATATACAGGCGGCAGCAAAGCAGCAAGCTGGTACATAATTTCGTCCGATATCCGTTTCCGGATGGGGGAGTTGATCTTAACCCCATTTGTTTGTATATAAAACGGTTTACCCACAACGATACGAAATTCAGTGCGACGGAAACGAGACAGGTTCTGGTGAATAGCTTCTCCCCCATAATATACCAATGGCAGAATCGGTGCACCACTCATGCTCGCCAGGGTTACGATCCCCCCGTGGGCAGGTCCGAGTTGACCAGTCCGGCTACGCGTACCCTCGGGAGCCATGGCAATAATTTTTCCACCTTGTAAGGCTGCGAGGGCACGGCGGATTGCAGTATGATCGGCTTCGCCACGACGGAGTGGGATCGCTTCCCAGAGTGTGAATAAATACCCCAACAACGGATTATTCCAGGTTTCAATCTTGGCGAAACCAGTGACTTGTCGTGGTAACAAATGGGTAAAGATGATCGGGACATCCAAAAAATTAACATGATTGCAGACAATGATCAACGGTCCCTGTTTAGGAACCAATTCCAATTGCTCAGCATGGATGTTACAGATCATCCGAGTGATAGACTTGATTGTCGTGGTAACCAATACCTTAGTCAGGGGTGCCATATAAATCTGGTGGATTAACGAATCATATCAATTTGCCTGGGTAGTATCTGTAAAGATAATTGCTGGCCTGAAGTGCATAAGGTTTCACCATCAGCATGCGCTGGCAATGTTCCTTGTAGAGCGGTGACACTCACCTGTTTGGATTGTAACATCTTGACTGCTGGGTGACCAGCCTGCGTACCTTGCATAAAGCGTAGGATCAAGGGGAAGATACGCAGGCGACTTACCTGACCAACAATGCATAAATTAAACGCACCATCATCAATCTGGCCTTGAGGAGCCATTAAAAAACCACCTCCCATCCTTCGACCATTCATGATCGAAACCATCAGCGATGGTTGGGTGAATGTTTGTTGGTCGGTTTCAATCTTCAATAGTGGAGCGCTATAATAAAGAAAGATGGTTTTCAGGGCGGCGACGATATAAGAAGGGAAACCGCTTAACCGTTTTAATTTCAAGGCTTCAAAGCCAACTACGGCGTCAAAGCCGATACCTACTCCATTACCGAAATAACGACCTTGAGGGTATAGACCGCCAGTGACCTGACCGACATCAATCGTTTTCCGCTGATCCTTGGCCAGGATATCTAAACCAGCCTGGAGATCCTTAGGGATGTCAGCACCAAAAGCAAAATCGTTGCCGCGACCAACGCACAATACACCCATTGCGCTGGTACCTGCCCCAGTTTGTCGAGCTGTTACCAGGCCATTAAGGACTTCATTGGCTGTACCATCACCGCCAACGGCGACCACGATGGGGTAGCCATCCTGCGCTGCTTGACGAGCTAATTCGATGCCATGTCCCGGTTGTTCAGTCTGGACCAGATCGAAATCTAATCCACGTTGGCGCAAACCAGACTCGACGGCGGGAATAACGATTTTACCTGCACCACGTCCAGATATGGGGTTAACGATAATACAGTAACGTTTCATGTTTTTGTTCCTTGCCGAAAAAGATGCCTATAATCTAATATGTGAGAGGAGATGCAATGCTTAGAGCGACCACCTTATCACCCCGAAAATTCATGCAATTTACACCTTGCACAATCCCCTCCTTGAAAGGTACTTCAGATGCCTGGAAACGGATTATTTTTCCAAGGCGAGAGATCAAAAAAATCTCATCATTGATACTCACGGTAGATACAGCAACGATCAAATTGGTACTGATCGCAATTTTTCCTCCAACTCCCATGGATTTTTGCGCAATAAATCCTTCCATCAAGCGGATCGTGCCTTTACCGTCTTCATTTATCAAAAAAACCCCACTATCGGTAAAGACACTGCATATCCCAATTGCCTGGTCATCGCCTAAAAGCCGGATCCCAGGTCCTCCTTGAGGGGGAACAAGTTTTTCAGGGAAACGGATTGCCCGTCCCTGGCGAGTGGCAATAAAAAGATCGCCTTCTCCGGGAGTCCAACATGCAGCAACCGGGTAGCCAAAGGTGCGAACATCGAACACTGTCATCCCAGGCTTCATGTACTCACCAAAAACGTGATGCCGTAGCAATCGTACATACCCCTTATGGCTGAGAATGGCGATGTATCCTTGAGCGTGGATAGGTAATGCCGTGATTAGCAACTCATCGGAGGCAAGGTTCCATTTCGCCACCACTGATTCACCGCGCCCCCTGACCGGCATTTCTGGAACAGTGTTAACAGGTAAGCGGAAGGCGCGCGCCTGGTTGGTTAATAACAGCAGAGTCTGGTCTTGATCCGCAATCGTCAACACCGCGGGCGCCTGGTCGCCCGAGATTTGTAAGTCAAAAACTCCCATACCTCCCCGGCGTTGACGGTTATAAAGGTGGCGGGGAGTACGTTTTCCGATTCCGGAGGCTGTCAATGTGATGATATTAACCGTTGTTGGTGGTTCCGGAGATTCGATACTCTCTTCGAGTTGGGATTCATCAACCTGATCTAGCTCCAGTGTACCTGTCCGAGATGTGTTTATTTGGAGGAGTAGACGGTCCAACTCAGCCTCTAAGGCTTCAATATAACTTTTAATAGTTGGCGGAACCTGGTTCAGGTCAGGTCGTTTAGGTTTCAACTATACTAACTCCGGTCGTTTCTCATCATCATTCATTCGAATTTCGTGTTCTGTGAAAAGGAGCTCAACCATCTCCCGCTCCGCTTGTTGAATAGTTTAACACAATATCCGATAAATGTATTATTAGATCAGTAAGCGTTGGTTAGTAAATTGATAATCATAATCCATTTATTTTAATACCCCTGGCCAAAAGGAAATACAGGAGCAGGATTTTACTACTATTATTAATTACATGGATGATGACAGCAGCCCAGAGTGATTGACTGCGTTCGTAAATCCAGGCCATCACCATCCCCAACAGAAATGCTACTGTACCGACCGTAAGATCACCGTGTAAAACGGCAAATAGTAGGGAGCTAAGCAGGGATCCAATCCAAAATCCCCAACGATGACGAAACCATTGGTAGATAACCCCCCGGAAGAATAATTCCTCCGCAAAAGGCGCGAGGATCCCCCCAAGCAGGAGCATGCTAATCAGGCTAATCCATGAAAATCCCTGTGGAGCTAGAAATGGGACTTGGGAATTAACCATTGGCTGACCGATGAGGTACTGGACTATGGCTGCTACGATTCCAGTGAGAGGGATTATTATAAAACTTAGTAATACCGCAACAGTACCCCACGACCTTCTCAGGTATTGAATGCCTACATCGCGCCAGCTTAAATGGCGCCGAAGTAGCAACAAGATATATACACTGCCAACTAAAGCGATACATTCAAGGATGCCAGCGAGGGTGCTTAGCAAAATTGAGTTCTGGCTGGTCATATCATAATTGGGTAAATAAAATTGGAAAAATTTCCCGATCAGCCAGGAACCAAGCAGGAAAGTTCCAGCAGAACCTGCCATTAATAGCAGGATATCCCAGATGGACAAATTGGAAACAGATGGCTCTCTGGTTGGTTCTATATCATTAATCACCATGGTTATCCCTTATAAGCATACCGTGCTGAGAATATGATCACCGAAATATCTTCGGAGTTTATCAATAGCAGCTTGTAGGTGAAGGATTTTTCGATATTTGATGATCATAGGGAATTGGATGCCTTCCCGATGAAAGGCTAGTTCGTATAATGGTTTTGGGGAATCGTCCAGGTTCGACGAAAATCCGGTGGTACAGGATCAAACAAGCATGCCTGTTCATTGGGCAGTTGGTTCAGCATTTGCTCATATTGGATGCGTAAACGATAGTGTTGATAGAGTAAGTCAGTTAATAGTCGCATCCGTCGCCGCTCCTCGGGAAAGACATAATTGTGGGTATCGAACAATATGCGAACCAGATTGGGTCGTGGGGGTAAATTGTAAGAGTGCCCGTCGGGTTCATCTAGATGGATGTTCAGTAAATTGGTTAATTGGGGGTCAAGCATGGCGACAAATAGGCCAGGATCATAGAAAGTACCCCCTCCATCCGTATAGGTTTGGTCGCCAAGTCTGGAGGGGATGACATATGTATTCATACTCCAACCTGCGATCATCGCTTGCACGACAGGCGCTGAACGAACCTGCCAAATATGATTATTAAAAGTTATCTGACGATCGGGTTGAGCCATACCCAGGAAATCGGTGTAACCATCTCGTCGCGCAGCCACTACAGTCATTGGCAAGGCGATATCTTCGAAGGTGATCTGCTGGGGAAAGCGTGAACCAGTATAAACACTCAAGCGTTCTAGCAAGAACGCTTCAAGCGGGCGCAAGTTCGTCCATCCTTGCCAAAACCGGGTTGGATTCCAATTGAAGGAGACTACCTGACGGGGAGTTAAATGCGCGACAAAATTTTCCAGATCAGCAATCGCTTCTAATGCGGCGGGTTTATAAATATCGGGATGTCGAGCTACGGCTAATTGGACGGCGTGGAAGAATCCATTCAGAACACCTGCAGAGACACCATATATCTGTACAATCTGCCCGCCGCTGCGCTCAAAACCCGCATCTACAACTCGGGTAGTCACCAGACCGGCCAGGATACCTGAAAAACCACCTGCGCCATAAATAACATTGGTGGGTTGGTGGAATGGAAAATTATCCAACTGACCATTTAAGAGCTGTCGGAAGCGTATCATCAAGGCATCTTTGTTCTCAACGGATTGGCGCATGTTGGTAGCAGCTTCGGTGCTGCCGATATATGGCAAATCTACATGCCTGACGATCGGATCCTCTCCTGGTAAAGAAATGTCGACCAGATCTGATTTTAAGTTGTTCTTGGAGAGTGTTGATTCAGTGAGTTTACGGTATGCAGAGGTTAAGGTTTGTTGTCGCGCAAGTAGATCCAAATAATAGGCTGCCAATAGAGTCTGATTTCGCTCGTTTTGTGAGTGCATAATAAAGGAAGAAGTGATCCAGTTTTGCTTCCAGGTGAGTAAAGGAGCATAAGGTCGGCGACGTAATATAGGACGGGGATCTGCAACCTCCAGATCAGCAATAATCGCGCCAGCATCAACAATCGCGGGCCGGCAATCACGATACCAATTACCGTTTACCAATGCTGGTGTCACGGAAAGTAAGGTGCTTAGCGAAGCAATAAACGCATCGATCAAGGGCGCGTCCTGGGGTGGACCGACCTGGACGGTAAAGTATTGAAACTGAAGTCCATCATTGGGATGACCAAATAATATGAATGTCCCGTCCTGGTTCATTGCACACAGGTAGAGCGAAATGGGTAGGTCCGAGATATATATGTCGTCTACGCTGTGTGCCTGGTTATCATTGGCATAAAGTCGCTGAGTATAAAAAGTCAAACGTGAGGATACCCAATTACGCACCGGATTTAAGTTATAGAAGCCAAAACGTGGATCCAGGTTCATCCTTTGGATAGAAGAGGATTTTGTTTTTTTGAAAAATTCAATGAAATCGGAGATAGCGGATACGGCTGGTCCCCATGTTTGTGGTTGTAACCTGGCAGAATAAGCCAGGGCGAAGGCCAGGGCGCTGAATACACCACCACTAATCCCGTAGATACGACCTGGGGAGGCACCATTTTGAATCAGGGTTGCAGCCCAGGATAATTCACTGGAAATTTGCTCACGGTCACTTAGCTTGGCAGCCTGGAAGATGATACTATTCATGAAACCTCTGAGAAATAACATGCTTGGGTAAACCAGAGAATGGGAATCGACTGGCCGTATTATAATCAGGTTATGAATACACTCTGGATGAAACTTCGAACCACTCGTGGGGGATGTATATTTGCCCTGGGAATTGGTTTGGCTCTTGAAATCTGTATACTGACTGGTTTATTGGGTTATTGGGCTTATCGATTAGGATTCTTTGGCAACCAAATAGCTAATGAACCAGGGGGTACCAATTATTCCGCCAGAGCAACTGTCGATATTCCTTCAACCGTTACAGCTTTAGCCAATGTAAATCCAGAGCAAACACAAGGGTTTGTAGAGAAAACACTAGTTCTTGATATTACAATCACTCATGACGATCTTGGAACAATTGTCCCCACAGCTCAAGATCTTACACCTACAGCAACGATCACAGAGACTCCCTCCCCGATGCCATGGAAGAAGACCGCGTTAGGAAAGATCGTATTTGTTTGTTTCGATGGTAAATTTGACCAGATTTGCCTGATGAATGCGGTTGGTACAGGGCAGCGTAAATTGACGAACGAAGAGTCCCCAAATTTTTATCCATCCCTGTCTCCGGATGGAAATCAGGTTGTTTTTTCCTCACGCCGGGACGGGAATTACGAAATTTTCATCATGGATATTGACGGGGAAAATATTCAACAATTAACC
Source organism: uncultured Anaerolineaceae bacterium (assembly GCA_964354345.1). Classification (GTDB taxonomy): domain Bacteria; phylum Chloroflexota; class Anaerolineae; order Anaerolineales; family UBA4823; genus CAYGZL01. The sequence continues at coordinate 30,489 of CAYGZL010000023.1, forward strand.
GATAATATAGGAAGCCTGTACGCTCCAGAAATATCGCCGAAGGGTAACCGGATCGTTTTTACGGTAGCCACTGGAGGAAAGCAAGCGATCTGGGTGATGAGGATTGATGGCACCAATCCTCACCCCCTGACGGAAGCCAAATTCGATGACATCGATCCCACCTGGTCACCGGATGGGGAGAAGATTGCTTTTGCGTCCGACCGTACCGGGACAACACAGCTTTATGTGATGAGCGCGGATGGCTCAGGGGTCAGGCAAGTGACTCGCACCGAGCTTAAGATCGGGGGGCGGAGTTCGTGGTCACGCGATGGTGACAGGTTAGCCTTTTATGCCGGACCGCAGAACGGTCGTAATTTGTATATGGTTGATCTCAATGGAAAAAACCTGGTGCAGCTTACTGATGGGGGTGATAACCTGGCGCCGAGTTTCTCGCCAGATGGGCAATGGCTTACCTTCACCTCTTTCCGAGATGGGAATAATGAAGTGTATGTAATCCGGGTCGATGGTTCAGAGATCCATCGTCTGACTGATGAACCTAATTCTGATTGGCAACCCCGTTGGGGGCGTTAACTTGTCTGCGTGTATTACTCCTTCAAGTCGGGTTCTGCATCAACCTGGTAGGGTAACCTACCACTCACCCAGACAGTCATTAGTGAGATATCATCATCGTTTTCCGAGGTTTCCGGGTATTTTTGTCGAAAGGCTTCATTAATAACATCGAAGCCCTCGCCCGTAGGCCAACTGATCTGAAAACCTGGTAGCTCCGTTTGATCAATATCAAGAGTTGGTATATCCCATTTGCGTTCGATTAACAAATCAACTACTTGTTGCCGGAGAGTTGAGTGCAATTCTGCCCAAATTTCCAGGATGATGGCTACCATCGGTGGATTTTTCTCAAATGCATCAGCAGTTGGACGGACACGCAGTGAGACAGGCGCTTTGGCGCTGTTACGGAAACCAGGCACAGTGACTGACCAACGTGTTAATCGATCCAACCGAGTGCGTTGAGTCGCTGGTAGCGCAGGAAGAGCGTTGAGGGCCGATCGAACAACCTGTAAACGATAATCAGCGCGCATAAATTCATTAATCGCATGGAAAGGAATATATTCAATTTCCTGATCCTGATCTGTCATAGGGATACCTCCTATATAACCGATGAGTAATGCTTTTCAGTCCTTATCAAAAGGCATAAGTATACAAGAAAGCACGGCCACGCCGGCCGACTTGCTGGATCAACACCATCGCCCGAAAACAATAAATCATCTGCTGAGCCAATCGGCGTGGAATTTCAACCTGCTGGGCGAGCTCTGTGCTGGTGAATGGATTGAGTAATTCCAAGGGTAAATAGCGAATATAGTCAGATGGTAGGTGGAGACTCTGGCTATCCAAAACCTGGATCAACCGGCGATCTGCGATGCTCCAGCCTTTGCGTCTCCAGCTTCCCTGACCATCATCCCGCCAGATGACTTCTTCCTGGATCATCAAGAGTTCCAGGGTTAAGTTCGGGTGGCTGATCAGTTGGGGGAACCGGATGAGTTCACTAAAGATATGCTCTGGTCGACCGCGCCTCGGCGATTTTCGCCTGCTCAACATTTCTCCTTGTTTCGAGAGGCGCACAATCCACTTTTCCTGAGCGATAGGATGGACCAGAGTCAGGGTTTTGGTTTCTAGCAATGCCAATAGCTTGGGTTTGATCTGATGGAAATGACTAGTTTGTATTTCGATTAACTGATTTCCTTTGACCACATCCACAAGGAATCCATCGATTTCAACTTCCTGTTGATCTCCATTCGATGTGTACCTGTTCTTCAATGCGGCGTGAAGAGAAGTCTCTTGCATATAATATATAGCGTCGTTCAACTATTAAAAAGGCACGGACGCAGCAGGTACATACGCCCGAATCGCAGCTTCGCCATTTACCGGACATTTATACTCACATATGCCACAGCCAATACATCGTTCCCGAATTACATAGGGAAGTTGCAGGGGGATTTCTTCTCCATTCTCTCCGTTAACAATGGTTTCTTCAAGTCTTATGGCTTTCTCTGGTAAGGGACACATCTCTTCGCAGACGATGCATGAAACATGGTCTGACCAGACCAGACAGCGGTTTTGGTTAATATATGCTTTGCCAATTACCTGCAAACGTTTTTCTTCCAGGTTGAAGTCCGGTATCGCCTGTACTGGACAGATCTGTCCACAGGCGTTGCAGGAGTAATCACAATAACCTAATCGAGGGATAACTATCGGCGTCCACAGACCTACCAAACCAGATTCTATCACAGCCGGTTGCAGGGCATTCGTAGGACAAATCCGAATACATTCGGCACAGCGGACACATTTTGACATGAAGTTATTTTCAAGGGCGCCTGGTGGACGTAACAAATGGGGAGTTTCACGCTTGGTGAGGGCGTCACTTCGGGTGAGTGCCAAAGCAGCCAGGGTAAGTCCAAGGCTGGCTAAAGCCTGGCGGCGACCTGGATCATAACGATTCCATTGCGCTAAGGATATCTTTGGGCTGAAGGCGATCAAACTGCGTGGACAGGTTTCCAGGCAATCGAGGCACATCGTGCACTCACCGGGATCGCTGGTGTAGCCTTTGTTTGGATTGATCGTACCAGTCGGGCAAACCTGAGTACATAATTTACAACCGCGGCATTCTTCACCAACCTGCCGTCGAAATAAGGCGATTTTACTCAATATTCCTAGTAATCCACCTAATGGACACAGATAACGGCACCAAAATCGTGGCGCCAACCAGTTCAAGGCGATCACACTAACGAAAACGCCTGTAAACAAGAATATATCCCGGAAATAGATTGGTTCGGAGGGCAGAAATAATGGCCGGATCCAGGCATCGAATTGTGCTACCGCTCCGGATAAAAAGGAGATTTGATAAAGAGCGGTTTCTATAGCGGTGATAATCTGGTTGAAAAGTGGCCACAGGCTGGTGGTCAGGGTACGGTACAGGATTGTTAACGGGTCGAAGATTAACAAGCTGAGATTACCCAAGAAAGCCGCCCAGAGGATGACGAAGAGTAAGATATATTTGACAGAGCGCCAGGAATCTGAAATCAATTGAGGTTGATCCGTTTGGCGGCTGTCACTGACTTTATTTTTCCGCAGGGTAAACAAGTCTAATAAGGTTCCCAGCGGACAAAGCCAACCACACCATGCTCGACCGAAGACCAGGGTTAATAAAATCACTAGCAAAGCCAGGGTTGAGCTTAGCAGGAAGGCACGGCTTGATAAAAGGTGGGATATTACGAGCAGGGGATCCAATCGCATCGGGAGGTTGGCCAAGATAGTTGGCCAACCTCCACGCTGTGCCCCAATAAACAGGACCAGAAAAATGACCAGGATGCTGTATTGAATGATTTTTCTTGCTGCGATCCAGCCTCTATATGGCCGGCCCTTCCAACGATGTAAACGAGGAAGGTTACTTTTTTCACGCGCTGACATTTAATTCCTCTATCCGCAGGTTGTCCAGGTCGCTGCGCCCCAAACCCAGGGCTACTGCGGCAGGTATGTAACCGACATCCTCGGGCTTAAGTCCAAAGAGGCCAGTCGCATAGGAATCTGCGGCGACGATATCCGGGCTGACGATTATGGTGTCAAGTTGTTTGACATCATCCAGGTTGCCTCCGGTGGGTCCGTTACGCAATAAGATCCGGATGGCATCAATCACGGTTAAGGTTGGCATTATCAGGCTGGTTAAATCGGCGATTTGTTGGTGCAAGCTCTGGTGCATCGCACCGCGATTACTGACCACACCCATCAAATTTTTCATCCCCAAGGTCAAGACAGCGGAACTGTGGTGTTTAGCGATGGGTACATCAATTACAGCGTCGGCCTTGAGAATATCACCAAAGATATCCACTTGACGCATTTTTTTTCCTTTGGGAACCATCGTCGAAACATATTTAAATCCTGACATCGCCACCATTTCACCACCAGCTGACTTGACTTGTTCAGCAATTCCACTCACAGAATAAGCTTCCTGCGGGGTCCCCCCAAATGGATAATCCAATACCCTGACGGATGCCGCGCCTGCGCCAAAACATAGCTTGACTAATGCGCCAACTACCCACGGATTCGTAGTTGCTGCGTACTCGTAGGTATGGTAAGCGACGCAAATATTCGGCTTGATGATCACATTCGCGCCAGGTTTAACGAACCGTTCGATCCCGCCGATCGCTGCCAAAGCTCGTTGGACTAAGTCTTCGGGTTGACCGTTGCGCGCCACAACCAGGTCGGGAAGCCCAGCTGGGGTAAATATCTGAGTGGGTGATTCACTATGCACATCGATTGTGGGAGAAGGTTCAAGTTGGGGCGAATCGGTCGGTTGGAATCGGGTTGCTTCCCGGGCAAGTGGATGAGTTGGAGAAGGTTGGATTTGAGAAGACATCGGTTCAGGAGTTGATGGTAGCCTGGCAGGTAATTTTTGGAATGTGGTTTCCTCCGTAGGAATAGGAGTTGGGGAATTCCCTTGACAGGCAGTGATAACTTGGTCGAGAGTGATTGCTCCCAGGCTGACAGTAATAGTTTTTAAAAAATCTCTGCGGGTAATTTTTACCATTGTCAATCTCTTTCTACTAATACCTATTACGTGGTTCAGGTAACAAAATGGTCACCGATTGGATTTATTGGACAAATCACATGTTATAAAGATATATTACACCTGTAGTTAGGATTTTATCATGTATGATGCTGAGGAATTTCATATGACATTTGTCCTTTTATTATTGGGATATTTATGATGGGGAAAAGTTGTGCTATGATATTCCTCTTCATCGAACAGTGGATGTTATGAATAATATGAGTTACACTGAAATTTTATTTCAAGGTAAGTTGGTTGACTTTCTGCCTGCCAATCAGCGTGATGGACAGATCGGGGTAGAGTATAAAGGCCGGCAATCCATTAAACATTTGATTGAAGCGCTGGGTGTTCCTCACCCAGAAGTAGGGAGGATTGAAGCGAATGGTGTAGTGGTAAACTTAAACTATTTGGTGAATGATCAGGATCGGATTTCCGTCTATCCATATATTGCGCATAGATCTAATTCCGAACTTGAAGCGTCACACGACGTTGATAATCCCGAAATCCAAGATAATCAGCCTTTATTTCTTTTAGATGGACACTTAGGGAAGTTGGCAGTTTACCTGCGCCTTTTGGGATTCGATACCTGGTATCGTAATGATTATGGTGATGATGAGCTTGCCTGTCTGACAGGGGAGACTGGTCGGATACTCTTAACCCGTGATCGGCGGTTATTAATGCGGAAAATTATCCAGCACGGATATTGCCTGCGTAGCCTCGAACCAATGATCCAGGTTCGCGAAGTGGTTGTACATTTTAATCTACAGGCGATCATACGACCTTTTCAACGCTGTTTACGATGTAATGCGCCATTGCAACCCGTCAGTAAGCAGGCAATTCATGACCGTTTGCTGCCATTAACCAAACTTTACTACGACGAATTCCACCACTGCCCTGCTTGCGATCAAATTTATTGGAAAGGATCGCATTATGATCATATGCGAGCCTTTATTTCCAGTCTTGACAAAGGAGCCTTTATCGATGGGTAAATTATATATTCCTGAAAGCGCCATGGCGATCACCGCTCATCCAGATGATATTGAGTTTAGTTGTGCGGGAACTCTGGCACGATGGGCACGGACGGGAGCGCGCATTTCCTATGTACTGTGTACCAGTGGTGATGTTGGGATCGATGAGCCTGGGATGACACGCGCCAGGGCCACTGAAATCCGGGAGATCGAGTCATTGGAAGCAGCCAGAATTACAGGCGCGCAGGAAGTCATTTTCCTCCGTGAACCTGACGGACTGTTAGTGCCTACCCTCGAACTACGCAAACGCCTCGTGCGAGAAATTCGGCGTTTTCGCCCTGAAGTAGTTATTACAGGAGACCCAACGATTGTCTGGGCAGGAGATGACTACATAAACCATCCAGACCACCGGGCAGCTGCCACCGCCGCTCTCGATGCCATCTTCCCGGCAGCCGGTCAACCAAATTTATATGAAGAGCTTGCTGAAGAAGGCATCCTGGCTCACAAGCCGCGCAAAGTGTATGTGACCACCTGGGGTGATGCTGACCTGTACGTGAATATCGAGGAAACGATCGAAACCAAGATCGAAGCTTTGAAGGCGCATAAAAGTCAGATGCGAGATTGGGATCCAAGCCCGATGATCCGTGAATGGGCTGCTGGGCGGGCGCGCGGAAAAGAGATGATTTATGCTGAAGCTTATCGCGTTGTCACGTTGGTAGATGATGAAAGCTGGAAAAAACAAAACCAGCTATAAAATTTTCTGCATCATCCTGGAGATAGTCAGGTAGACAGGCGATTGGTCGTCCAATTCAATCAACGCCCGCCCGTTTGATTCCAGGTTGGTCAATTCGACATCCGTCGGTATTACTCCCAACAGAGGAATATCCATGGCTTGGATTTTCCTTTGTAGCGTTGGGGGTAGATCGCCCACCAGGCGATTAACGATCAGGTAAGCGTTCTCGATGTGGATATCCAGGTCTTTACGGAAGGAGGCGATGCGTTCTGCGGCAACGAGGCCACGTTGGCTGGGATCTGTGACAATGAGAAGATGTTGAACATCCCGAGTAGTGCGCCGGCTGAGGTGTTCCATACCTGCCTCATTATCAATCACAACATAGGTATAGTTTTTACTGATCGCGTCAATGACCTCGCGCAGGTTGTGGTTAACGGCACAGTAGCATCCGGTTCCCTCCGATCGCCCCATGGCGATCAGGTCAAAGCGATCGCCCTCGGCTAAGGAAGAACGAATCTGGTAATCCAGGTAGTCGCGTTTGGTAACGCCCCCTGGCAATGCGCCCATTGCTGCGCCACCCGCCGTTAATGAGGATTTGACCTGTGTAAGTAAATCCTCACGAATATCACCAACCGTCCATTCCAAATCCAGACCCAAAACCATGTTTAAATTACTACTCGGATCAGCATCAATCGCTAAAACTGCGCCAGGTTGAGTCTGAATCAGGTATTTGATTATCATCCCCGCGATCGTTGTCTTACCGACGCCACCTTTACCGGCCAGTGCAATCGTTGTGCTCATTCCGGGTGCTCCAGCTTGTTGACCATTTCTTCCACGGCTATTCTCAAGATCGGTACATAATCATAGACAGCAATCCCTAGCCGGTCGGCTTCTTGAACAGCCAGGTCTGCCGGTAAGAAGCCCAAGACCGGTAGTCCCGGTGTCTCGGTTTGGAGAAATGAGGCTTCTTGTTCATCGCGCACTTTATTGCCTACCAGCCATAAGCGAGAGAGACCGATATCATTGGCCAGTTTCTTAATTTGAGCCGCAGTACCCAGGCTGCGCCGTGTTGGTTCGACTACCACGAGCATCGCATCAACGAAATCAACGGTGGCACGCCCGAGGTGTTCAACGCCAGCGTACATATCCAGGATCAAGACATCGTCTTTGCGAAAAAGCAGGTGGGTGAAAAGTGTTTTAAGCAATGCACTTTCCGGGCAGATACAGCCAGATCCACCCAGGTCGACGGCTCCCATCTCAAGTAAGCGTACGTTACGGTGGAAAATACTGAAACGTTCAGGAATATCATCTACACGCGGGTTTATGGTGAAGAAACCCCCGATCGTACCAGGTCGCGCGCCTGTCCTTTCGAAAATTAATTCATCCATCTCAGAGATTGGATGCAACAGGCGACGTAAATCGGACGGGAAGCCCAATGCTCCGGCCAGGCAAGGAGATGGATCTGCATCAACTGCCAGCACCTGTCGACCTGTGTCAGCATATACCTGGGCCAGTAACGCGGCCAGGGTTGTCTTTCCTACACCACCTTTACCAGTAATGGCTAGCTTCATTTTATCCTCTTCACCCGCGCTCCTTCAGGAGTATCTTCGATCTCATAACCAGCGGAGGTAATCTGGTTGCGCAGAGCGTCTGCTTCTTGCCAGCGCTTTTCTTTCCGGGCTTGCTGGCGTTGATTGACTAAGGCTTGAATATCTCCAGGAATAATTTCTAGAGATGGCTGCCATTCACCGAGTCTCAATCCAAGAATCCGGTCAAAAAGCAAAATGGTAGCTTTTTTCGTAGCGGGGGGTAACTCACTGCGCGCCAACTCCCAGGTCACAGCCAATGCGCGTGGCATATTCAGGTCATCATTGATTTCATTGGTAAACTTTTCAGCGAAATCCTCGTTAATTTCACCCGCATCACCCCAAGTATAAACTTGTGCGCGTAAACGGTCAAGTGATTTGGCTGCACTATCCAGACTGTCTACAGTAAAGTTTAATCGGGCGCGATAATGAGCACTCAGGCAAAAGAAACGATAGGCCAGAGGATCAATCCCCTGGTCAACGATTGTTTGGACGCGAAGGAAATTACCGACAGATTTCCCCATCCGGGAATCGTCTATGAGTAAGAAATAACCATGCATCCAGTAATTAGCCAGGCGGGTACCGTAGCAGGCTTCAGTTTGAGCAATTTCATTGGTGTGATGGATGTTGATATGGTCCTCACCACCACAGTGGATATCAAAATAGGGTCCTAAATATTTCGCTGACATAGCCGAGCATTCGATATGCCAACCCGGAAAGCCAACTCCCCATGGGCTGTCCCATTCCATCTGACGTTTCTGCCCAGGTGGGCTGAACTTCCACAGGGCGAAATCTGTTTGATGATGCTTTTCACCCATCTCGACGCGGGTTCCCGCCTGGAGACCGTCAATATTAATCCGGGCTAAATAGCCATAATCTGGCATTTTGGAAGTGTCGAAATAAATGCCATCAGATGTGCGATACGTGAAGCCATTCCTTTCAATGCAGATCACTGTTTCAATTTGTTCAGCAATGTGATCCGTTGCCTTACACCAGATGGTGGGTTCATTAATATTGAGACGCTGCAAGTCTTTTTTAAATTCATCGGTGTACAGGGCGGCGATTTCCCAGGCAGTCATGCCTGTGCGGCGCGAGCCTTTCTCCATGCGATCCTCTCCGTTGTCAGCATCGGAAGTCAAATGGCCAACATCGGTGATGTTCATGACATGGCGTATCTGGTAACCATTAAATTCCAACACGCGCCGAAGAGTATCTTCGAAAAGGAATGTGCGAAGATTACCGATATGAGCATAATCGTAGACTGTTGGTCCGCACGTATACATCCCTACTGTTTGCACCCCTCCTGGTGGGGCTGGAATAACTGGTTCAAATTCTTTTATCGTTCGTGTATAGGTATCAAATAAACGAAGCCTCATAGAAACTCTTTCCTTCATTTAGCGAGATGTTATATGACACGTTTGCGGTTGACCCACACTGCAAGAAGGACAATGGCGACCATCACAATACTCAATAATATCATGGGGCGGGACTGTTTTGGATCGGCTGGGGGAGGGATGGGCAATGGGGTTGAGGTCGGCCGAGGTGTCCGAGTTGGTTTAAATATTCCAAGAAATGGGGCTCTTGTTTCTGTAGGGGTTGGTGATGGGGTAGCGGTAATGGTCGCTGTAGGTGTGGGGGAGGGAGGCACAGGCGAGAAGGTTGCCGTCGGAGAGGCAGTGGGAGTATCGGTAGGACGTAAGGGAGTTGGAGCCTGGATCGGGTTGATATTCTCGTTAGCAATAACTGGCTTTACCATATCTCCAGGGGCGAAAACGTCTACTAGTCCGTTGGCGATTATATAGGCCTGGTTTTCGCCTACACTAAGATTGGAGTTCCGGAAATCGAGACTGATTACCCCATTTGAACCAAGGACGACTGCGCCTGCGCTGGTAATTTCTATGGCAGTATCGTCGTTGAGGCCAAGACCAAGCAGTGTGTGGTGATGATAAGCTAAGGAAATCAGACGCCCCCAGCGATTTTCAGCTAGCAATCGAGTTTCAAGATTAAATTTTAGAATATTGAGTCCGGGTTTAATATTGATATCACCGTTTATGAAGGATTTCTGTGCGGCTAATTCAGCTGGAATTTCGTTTGCAGGAGGGGGTGGGTTAGCGGTGAAATAAGTACCAATGGCTGAGGCAGCTGCATCGATAGCCATAAGAGATAAGCCAGCCAGCCAGGCCTCCCTGACATTCGCCAGAGATTCTATGGATATTTGGGAAGGATCATGGCTCATCAAGATGATCCCAGTATATCCTGCAGGAATCTCAACTGGTTTCGTGTCTCCCGGGGTGATATTTTGGAAATCTATTGTAAATCCGAGATCTTTAGTAATAAAGATCGCATCTTCTTGTGCATATTCTGTAGAAGGGTATCCAATGGTTAGAAATAATAAACGGGTGTTTTGCCCCCCACTTAGATTGGCGAAGCCTAATAATATTTCATTGCGGATATCTGGTGTGATGAACTCGCCAGCCAATATCAATGAGCCAGCTCCCTGTGGCAAATCCAAGGCTTCAAATTGCCTGCGAACGATCGGGAATGGCGCGCCCAGTGAGTGAACCCGGTTAGTTAAATTATAGCTTGAACCACCTGGAGCAATTGTATGAAATAAAATATTTCTTAAACTTAGTAAATTTTGACATCGATCTATTGGTTTACAATCACGGTATTCAACGGTACTGGCTGAATGATAGGTTTCTGCATCTAAAATAGCGATCGAATAACCACCAAAAGCACCTTCGAGAATTTCTTCATTAACAATTTGTATTCCAGTAAATGCATCAATACCTATCCCAAGATGGGGGACATCGGGCAGGCTGATCGCGTTTATTAACCGTCCCATTCGGTTATATTGAATAAAATGCTGATCGATGATGGCATTTTTTAACCCGAAGGTCAGACCCCTATGAGCCTTGTTGTTCCAGATCTCAACGGTTCCAAATTGTAAGGAATGGTTAGCGTTAGAATCCAATGTATAACCAGCGATCATTGTAGAAGATTGAATCGCAGCACCTGCGCAAGTCCCGCCGATTAATATTCCGTTTTGGTAAGCTGCGAATAGTGCTTCTTCAAGCGGAGTATCAGCGATAACGCGCATAGCGATCGTTTGATCGCCTCCCAAGATATACACTGCTATTATTTCGGCGGTAAAGTATGTTAGATTCTCAAGATCCTGGGCATCGGTTCGCACAAGTATGGGAGCCAGAACGGCGGTACAAGATAACTCAGGATCAATAACATTTTGACAGGCTGTTTGAATTTGGTCACGCCGGGTGTCAGCGTCGTGTAGATTTTGGTCTCTTTCTTCAATCGATATTTGAAGCGGGTTGGTCGCAATGGCTATTGGGAGAATTAATATTTTTGGATTTTGTAAACCAATTGCCTCCGCTTGATTGGCTATTAATTTTACAAATCCAGTAATATCCTCCCCATAACTACCGCCCATCGATATGAGTAACCGGGTACTCGCAGATTGTGCAGGAACAACGGAAGAACATAACACAATAGAGACTAATAAAATCACGAACAGCCGGTGGATTTTCTTTACGGAAAGACATCGATTGATGACACAATACATAAATTTATTTTACCTCAGTCTTGGATAAAACCATCACCCAGGGCGATTGTATCTTCTCTGGGTGATCAGGCGGAGGCACAATTCATTAAGCTAACTGGCACGCAGGATATGGGTGATGACCGTTGCACCACTTCCACCAATATTTTGCGACATCCCAATGCGTGCTTCTGGTACCTGGGTGGCGCCAGCTTGACCACGCAATTGTTGGACAACTTCGATGACCTGGTAAATGCCCGTGGCTCCTACCGGATGCCCGCGTGCCTTTAAGCCACCCCGTGTAGCGATGGGAACGCGTCCAGTCGGGATGATCTCCCCATCCAATGCCAGTTGAACGCCATTACCACGTTCGGCAAAACCACAAGCTTCTAAAGAAAGTGCGGCCATGATCGTGAAAGCATCATGCAATTCAAAGACATCGATATCGTCTGGACCAACACCAGCCTGTTCATATGCATGCTTAGCTGATAGGTAAGCTGCAGACAACCAGAGAGGGTCGTGGCGACTATGAACCGCGAGGGTATCGGTGGCAGAAGCAGATCCTGCGATTTTTACAACTGGAAACTGACCGACCTGAGAAGAATATATAGCCTGATCAGCCGGGACAACGACTACCGCTGCCGCGCCATCTCCGGTTGGCGAAGCATCCAGGAGATTGATTGGCTCAGAGATCATGCGAGCTTTTTGATAGTCTTTTTCGGTGATTGCTTCTCGTAACCGGGCATATGGATTGTGGACAGCATTGGTGTGAGCATTAATTGAAAATGGTGCAAATTGTGGGTGTTGCCATCCATAATTAGCCATGTAGCGTTGCATAACCAATGCATTCAATGCCACGAAGGTTAATCCCTGATCGACTTCATAATCTGCATCGGCAGCTGTTGCTAAGGCAGCCGTAGTCTCCATGCCTCGTGTTTCTGACATTTTCTCGACACCTAATGCGACGGCGCATTCCATTTCACCCGAACTCACACCCATTAACGCCATGCGGAGAGCCGCACCACCCGAACCACAGGCAGCTTCAACTTTAAACGACTCAATTCCTCGCATTCCAACCCAATCCGCAATTAACGCGCCCAGGCTTTCCTGGCGGCTGAGCATTCCTGAGAGCATATTTCCGACAAATAAGCCATCCGCGGTTTCACGTCCTGCATCTACCATTGCTGCAAAAATGGCTTCACCAGCAATTTCGCGCAGCGATTTCTCCCAATGCTCATCTACTGGAATTTGTCCTATGCCAATGATCGCTACTTCTCGCATAGATCATCAACCTTTCTACATGCATCTTAATCACCCGACCTATCAGAAACTATCTTGTTGTATAGAAGGGGATAACAACCTGTAAACGGTAATTTCAGCATCACAGTGAAAGCGGATGTCCAACTCTGCCATTCCCAGGCCGCGATTGGTGTAAAGGATCATGTCGCCTACCTGATATTTTCCGCAGGGATATTTCTTTCCATGTTGAGGTAAAATAACGGCTCCGACGAAGGGTAGACGTACCTGCCCACCATGGGTATGCCCAGAAATTTGTAATCCAAAATGCCCTGTCCGTGCGCTCAGGGTGGCAAAATCGGGTTCGTGAGCCAGAAGGACAGTTGCTCCATCACTGGGCAGACTGTTAAGGATGGGTTCCAATTCAGCCTGTCTTTCGACATAATCATCTACTCCAGCAATATATAGAGTGGCCTGGTTGCGTGAGATATTGAATACGGAGTTTTTTAATTCACGGATGCCTGCCAGCTGCAGGATATTACGCACAGAGACCGGATCAGACCAATGATCATGATTGCCCAGGACTGCAACGATTCCGTCTTTTGCCTCCAACTGCCTCAAGGAGCGAACTAATGGAGGCGTATGCAGGTCCGGATCGTGGGTTACAAAATCGCCGGTAATTGCCACAAGGTCGGGTTGTTGCTGATTGACTAGCTGAATTGCCTCCATCAGCCGCAGCTCATCCAACCAGGTGCCGTAATGGAAATCGCTAATTTGTACCAGGCGGTATTGGTGAAATTCCTTAGGCAGGCGGGGTAGTACGAGTGGCAGGTGAGTTATTTCTATCCAACTGCCATCAGTGGGAGATAAACGATGCTTGAAAAACCCGAAAGCTCTCTTTCCCATCCTGGAATGTAATAAACTCTTCAGGCCGGTTAAGAAAATTCGAAGAGGCAAATCGGGTTTATCGTAATCGAGAGGTTTTTTCCCTGTTTTACTCATTGTGTAGTAAATGAATTATCGGGCTGACCTGCCGCCCGATAACTCGATTTTGATTCTGCCACCTATCATTTACCAGGCGTAGGCTTCTGGAGCTACCCCACCCGGACCGGGGAAAATTTCATCCAATTTCTTCAAAGTTTCATCCGATAGCTTAATTTCGAGAGCGCGCAGACTCCCGGTCAGTTGATCAACTGTACGTGGGCCGATGATCGGGGCGGTTACGATGGGATTATTCAATAACCATGCCAGAGCCACATCGGCTGGGGCCTCGCCCAGTTCTTTGCAGAGTGCTTCATAGGCCTCGATTTTATTGCGGTTAGCTTCCAACGATTTCTTGACTCCTTCAGAGCTGCGTCGACCTTTTTCAAGTTTCTCGAGTACACCACCCAATAAGCCTCCAGCTAATGGGCTCCAGGGAATTAAACCAAGACCATAAAACTGGCAGGCGGGAATTACCTCCAATTCGATCGTGCGAGCGTTCAGGTTATACAGGCTCTGTTCGGATACCAGACCCATGAAGTGACGCTCTTTCGCCAGTCCCTGTGCTTGGGCGATGTGCCAGCCCGCGAAGTTACTGCTGCCGACATAGATCACCTTACCCTGCTGAACCAGCACCTCCATCGCCTGCCAGATTTCCTCCCACGGGCTATTCCGGTCAATATGGTGCATCTGATAGAGGTCAATGTGGTCGGTTTGCAACCTTTTCAGGCTCTGTTCGCACGCCCTGCGAATATTAAGCGCTGATAAGCGTTGCTCATTTGGCCAATCTCCCATCCTTCCGTAAACTTTGGTGGCAATCACAGTTTTCTCGCGGCGCATGCTTCCCTGGGCAAACCAACGTCCGATAATTTGCTCGGTTACACCTTCACCCAACTTCCACCCATAAACGTTGGCTGAGTCGAAGAAATTAATACCCAACTCGAGTGCTTTGTCCATGATCCAAAAACTATCACTTTCTGAGGTGAGAGGACCGAAATTCATCGTGCCCAGGCATAGCCGGCTGACAGTTAAACCTGTGCGACCTAATTGAGTTGTTTGCATGATTTTCTCCTGCTAAATGTGCGATGAAACGAAGTAATCTGTAAGTGTTATATATTTTACCCTGCTTATGCCTCTTTGCCTGGATTACTCTATCGTCAGCCGTGGGACGGGGATGTTGACTCCAGGGAACATCAGGCGGGCGCTCCCCCCCATCCGCCAGGTGGTTAGGCAAGTTTTATTCTCCAAATTCCAATTCGAAGTCGTCTGACCCGTTCAACGATCCAGTCGACTCAATTTCGATCTCACCGAAAAGGTGTTCTTGGTTCACCCGGATTGTGCGCCTTTTGATTAACTCGAGCATGGCCAGGAAAGTTACTACGATCTCTAAGCGATCAGGATGCGTCATGAGTAACCGGCGGAAAGTTGCTCCGCCGAAGGTTTTCAACGCAACGATGATCGCGCTGATTTTCTCGCGGATCGTTATTTTTGGAGGAATGACAACACTGTCTATATCAACTTGTTTGGGTATAACGGTAAAAACTGAACGGGCAACTTCGACAATGTCATCGAGTGTGAGAGCACTCAGATCCAGTGGGGTCTCAATTTTTGGCGGCGCAGCCAGACGTACATAGGTATGTATGCCAGCCGCCTCTCTTTTTTCGAGAAGAACTCCAATTTCTTTATAACGTTTGTATAAAATTAACTGGCGCGCCAAAGCCTCGCTTGGATCCTCTTCACCTTCAGCACGCTGGGGTGGGCGAGGTAGGAGCGCCTCGGATTTAATCTGGATCAGTTTGGCAGCAATCACAAGAAAGGCTGATACTTCCTCGGCTGATCTCTCCTGTAGTTGCCGCAGGTGGGTTAGATATTGATCTGTAATTTGAGCCAGAGCAAGGCGGGTGATATCCAACCGTGCATTTTCGATTAACTGCAAAAGTAAATCGAGCGGCCCTTCAAAGATGGGGGTGATCACCTGGTAAGAACGCGTATGGTGGGAGGCGATATCAATTTCCACGGTCGAAATTATACCTGACAATTAATCTCCACCATGCTATACTTGCCTGCATATCCTTATCGGAGGTTCAAAGATGATTGAAGAGTGGAAAGAAGTCGTGGCTGAGTGGCAAGGTGAGATGACATTTACCGGCACGAATTCAAATGGAGGCCAGGTTCAAATGGGAATGTTAGGCGGAAAACCCGGCGTGAGTCCTATGGAGATACTCTTGCTGGGATTGGCAGGATGCACAGGGCTTGATATTGTCTCGATCTTGAAAAAGAAACGTGTTCAGCTCGATAAATTCCAAATTCTTGTCAGGGGGAGGCGTGCAGAGGACTATCCAATGGTGTGGAAAGAGATCGAAGTCACCTACCATCTTTGGGGTGTAGAATTAAAACCGAAAGATGTGATGCAGGCGATCCGATTATCTGAGAAAAAATATTGTTCGGTGGGAATCATGCTGGGAGCAACGGCAGATATCCGGTCTCATTACCAAATCCATAATTCTCTTGAAGTTGAGATAGAGTAATTTTCCATCGAACAATTTTAGAGATATCAGGTAAAATTGTTCGTCTTTATTTAGGAGGAACAGATGTATTCTGAACCAATTCATGTTACTGATGCTGCATTCGAAAAAGTTGTCCTGCAATCCGAACTGCCAACAATCGTTGATTTTTGGGCGCCATGGTGTGCACCTTGTCGGATGGTTGCACCAACACTCGATAAATTGGCTAAAGAGCAGGCCGGGAAGTTAGTGGTTGCGAAGGTTAATACGGATGAAAATCCAGAATGGGCGGGTAAGTTTGGTGTGCAGGGAATACCGACTATGTTATTTATTTTCAAAGGTAAAGTAGTTCACCAACAGGTGGGAGCACTGCAAGAAACAATTCTGCGTGATATGGTTGCCCAATTCATTGACTTTGCCACAGAGGACAAGGCAAAATGAAAGCAGGGCCTTTGCCCCGCTTTTTCAACCTTCATGCACCCGCTCAATCCGCGCCCCCAAGGCGCGTAATTTTTCATCTACCTTTTCATAACCCCGGTCAATCTGACCGACATTACGGATAGTGGATTTCCCACGCGCAGCCAGGGCAGCCAAGAGTAAAGCCATCCCAGCGCGTATATCGGGGCTTTCTACTTTTTCTCCGACCAGGTTTGTTGGTCCCTGGACGATGCAACGATGGGGATCACATAAAACAATTTGTGCACCCATATTGACCAGCTTATCAATAAAAAACATCCGGCTTGGATACATCCAATCGTGGAACAATACACTCCCCTTGGATTGGGTAGCAGTGACGATGGCGATGCTCATCAAATCTGTGGGAAAAGCCGGCCAGGGCATGACCCGGATTTCCGGGATGGCATCACCCAGGTCGGGCTCAACGACCAGGCGCTGTTCAGCAGGGACAAATATATCTTTGCCCACCACATCCCAATTAACCCCCAGACGTTTGAAGACGATCGCGTTCATATCCAGGTATTGAGCACCAGCCTGACGGATCCATACACTTCCACGCGTCACCACCGCAGCACCGATGAAGCTAACCACTTCCAGGTAATCCGGACCGATCGCGAATTCACCGCCATGTAAGCGCGGAACCCCTTTAATATGCAATGTATTCGAACCAATATGGTCAATCTGGGCGCCCAGGCTGTTCAGGAAATGACACAACTCCTGGATATGGGGTTCAGAAGCAGCATTACTCAGAATTGTGGTGCCTTTCGCAGTCACCGCCGCCATGATTGCATTCTCGGTCGCTGTGACGCTTGCTTCATCTAAAAGTATATTCGCGCCAACCAGTTTCGCACATTGAAACTTAAATAGGTGTTCCTCCCGGTTATATTCAGCCTCCACGCCTAAAGCCTTCAAGGCCAGGATGTGGGTATCCACTCGACGTCGACCGATTACATCACCTCCTGGGGGAGGCAGATGTAATACGCCCGTACGACCTACCATAGGTCCTGCCAGGAGAATCGAGGCGCGGATCTGGCGACACAGGTCAGGATCCAAATCTGCTGGGCGGACCTGGGCAGCCTGTATTCTCCAGGTGTGTTCGTCGAGTGTATCAAACTGTACACCCAGACTTTCGAGCAAGGCGCGCATCGTCTGAACATCCCGGATTTGGGGAACATTATGCAGGATCACAGGTTCTTCAGTTAACAGACAGGCAGCTATCAGGGGGAGAGCGGCATTTTTATTTCCTGAGGGCGTCACCTCGCCGGAAAGAGGAAAGCCACCCTGGATGATGAACTTATCCATTT
This sequence comes from uncultured Anaerolineaceae bacterium, assembly GCA_964354345.1. Classification (GTDB taxonomy): domain Bacteria; phylum Chloroflexota; class Anaerolineae; order Anaerolineales; family UBA4823; genus CAYGZL01. The sequence continues at coordinate 48,413 of CAYGZL010000023.1, forward strand.
TGAATCTCCTTGATGTAGATCAACTTTGAGATTGCCTGATCACTCCAGTGGTTTAAACTAACTCGATCGATTGGTGGGAACGTGCTGACTGGTAAAGCGCTAGAACCGTACGAATGTGATCTCGGCTCTCCGTCAGACTAATATAGGGAGATGAACCATCTAAAATGGCGTTATTCATATTCTCCACTTCTCCCAGGTAGAGTTCTTCTTCCGGTACTGGGATTTCATAAGGAGCACCTTCCTTCGGGTAGAAAATCATCTGTCGTTCGGTGTCAAATAAGTGAGTAAATGGTCGATTCAGGCTCAGACGCCCTTCGGTACCAATTATTTCTGCAGATGTATAAAGAGGAGAGCGAAATGAACAGGTAAATTGGGCGATGTGGTCGTCGTCGTAGACCATATGCCCGGCAAAGGTTTCATCAACTCCGCTCGATCCAGTCCACTGAGAACCAAAAACCTTGTTCGGTTTGTTCCCGAAAATGAATTGGGCGAGACTCACCGGGTATACACCAACATCCCATAAACTGCCCCCGCCAAATTCTGGTAAGAGGCGGATATCAGGACGGTTACTTAAGGAAAAATTAAATGCGGTATACACCTGGATTATTTCTCCCAGGTGACCGCCGCGAATCCAATCACCCACTAATTTCGTTTGTGGATGATGGCGGTACATGAAGGCTTCCATCAGAATTCGTTGGTTTTGCTGACTGACAGCCATCATCTCATCCACTTCGGCAATAGTCAAAGCCAGCGGCTTCTCGCACAGAACATGTTTCCCCGCCTGCATGGCGTGGATACTCCACTCGGCATGCAGGTGATTGGGGAGGCTGATATATAGGGCATCTACCTGGTCTGAGTTGATTAAATCCTGGTAGTTACCATATGCCAAGGGGATTTCCCATGTGGTAGCATAAGCTTGAGCCTTAATAAAATCCCGACTGGCGACTGCCACCAACTCACCTCGGATAGACGCTCGAATAGCAGGTATCAAACGGCGGTTGATATTGGCGGTGGAAATTAAACCCCAACGGACTTTTATCATGGAGTTCTCCTTTAGAAAATAATTAGGTGGATTATACCTGGATAAATAGGAAAACCGGGGGATAACACAGTGGGGGTGATTTTTTTCCTGGCGTTTGCCTTGACGCATTAGCGAAGGGTATGGTAAACTAACGCCCGCGTGGACCCGTGGTGTAGTGGTTTAACATGCGGCCCTGTCAAGGCCGAGATCGCGGGTTCGACCCCCGTCGGGTCCGCTCCCTTAATCAATGGCCAGAACTGGCCAACTGATATTCAACCTCTTCTATTAGAAGAGGTTGATTTTTTTAACTGTTCTTTAAAACACATCATTTCTCACCAATTACTCACCGAAACACTCACCAGATTGAGATCAGAGTATAATAAATTTATGGAAGTGGAACGGGAAAATGGTAGAGAAATATCCCTTTCCGCATCTGCGGCGGACACGTTTCCTAACGCCTTAATTCAAACAAAAATCCAGGTTCCTCGGCAGAGAGCAGACCTGATCCGCCGGCCCAGGTTGGTTAATTACATCCGATCCCATTTGGATCGTAAACTATTGCTAATTTCAGCGCCAGCTGGTTTTGGGAAAACCAGTTTATTAGCGGAGTTTACACAGAATATTGACTTCCCGGTGTGTTGGTTGACCATCGATGCCTTCGATCGGGATTTGGGGAAATTTCTCGAATATCTTATCGCTTCGATTCATCATAAATTTCCAAAATTTGGTAGACGTTCGTTGCAGATGCTCCGCCAGTCGAAAAATCCTGCTGGCGATTTATATTCGTTAACCGCAATTTTGATCCAAGATCTATATGAAAATATCCCCGATTATTTTGTCTTAATATTAGATGACCATCAAACTATTGAAGATCAGGAAACGATCAACGAATTTTTAAACATGTTTATCACTTATGTTGATGAAAATTGCCACATCATCATCTCCTCACGCACTTTACCTGCTTTACCTGATCTTTCATTACTCGTCGCACGCCGCCAGGCAGCCGGGTTGAGTATTGATGAGTTACGTTTCACCTCCGCAGAAGTCAGCGAACTGGTAAAACAAAATTACCAGATGGATTTAAGGCTTGAACAGGCCGAAGTTTTGGTGAAACGCACGAATGGTTGGATTACGGGCTTATTGTTAATCGGTGTTCCTCATATAGAAGAGACACACCCGCTAATGGAAGGTACAGAGCAAACCGGCGCTAATTTATACGATTATTTCAAACGCCAGGTTTTTGACCAACAACCAGCAGCTCTAAAGGAATTTTTGCTGGCCTTAGCCGTATTCGATGAAATAAATCCAGTCCTGGCCAGCTCAGTTCTAGGATTGGATCAGGTCGATGAGCTATTTGAACAAGTACGGTTACGGAATTTGTTTATTATCGAATATGAGGATACTCTTGATCGGTTACGATTTCACGATCTATTTCACGATTTTCTCTTGACTCATTTCCGCCGGCAGAACTACAGTCTGTATACAAAGATGATGCTAAAAGCCGCCCAGTATTATGCTACACAAGGTGAATGGGAGCGGGCGGTTATTCGTTTCATTGAGTTGAAAGACTATCTTCGAGCGGTTGATATTATCGAGCAGGTCGGAGCTGGCTTCTTCGAAACCGGGCGTTGGGACACCCTGGTCGCTTGGATCGATGCTATTCCAGACATTATTTGTTCGACCCGGCCGCAAATCATTATATTGCGGGCGAAAATATTTGCTGAACGAGGCGAGTACGCAGCTGCTTTAGAATTACTGGGAAAAGCAGAAGCAATTTATTCACAAGCCGGGGTTGGAACCCAAATTGCAGGTGTTCTTGTAATAACCAGCGATATTCTACGTCTTCAGGGACGAGCCAGTGAGGCAATCCGATTGGCTGAAAGGGCGCTAGACTTATTTAATGATCGCTCGTTGAAGGATCGATGGATAATTGCCCAGGCACATAAGATTATTGGTCTGGGGATGATGGGTCAGGGTAAGTTGTCCGAAGGTCGCCAATCACTCAACATAGCTTTGCGGTTGTATATCGAATTATCAGATACCCACAATACCGGTCTGGTGGAGCATGACTTGGGTCTTCTACACGATCTATCAGGCGACTTGGTGAACGCGATTGTACATTATCGGGCAGCTTTAGTGGTATGGGAACAAGTGGGTAATTTAAGCCGCTGGGCAAATACATTAAATGGACTGGGTGTTGTTTATTATTTACTGGGAAGATACGACGAAGCCAAGAAAATGCTCACGGATGCGTTAATAAAAGCTCAGCAGATAAAGGATCAACGGATCGAGGCTTATATCCTTGCCAGTCTGGGCGATTTATACCGTGATCTTGGAGCTTATGAACAAAGCCGCCAGATCTATCTACATGCACTGGAGGTTTCTCAACGGGGGAAAATAATTAGTATGGGAATCTATGCCCTTGATGGATTAGGGAATATTTTTCGACTTGAAGGAGATCTAGCAGAGGCGGAAAATAAGCTAACCGAGGCATTAAGCCAGGCCATATCAGTGGAATCGCGTTATATTCAAGGTGTTTGCATAATTTCTATGGGGATCCTAAATATCCAAAAAGGTAATTTACAACAAGCTCGTAGCTATTTGGATCAAGCGGATGAGAAATTATCCTCCAGCGGATTACATTACCTTCATTCCCGAGCCCATCTACATCGGGCATGGATGTATTATTGCCTGCATGACTGGAAATCTGCCTGGACTGACCTGAATGAAGCCTTAAGACTTGTCGAAATGCTCGGGTTTGACCAGTTCTTGATCGTCGAAGGCCGAGATATGCTCCCTCTGTTCGCGAAAGCGTTGCAGAGAGGAAGCCGGCAGAAGCAATTGCATGATATCATCCGGCGGATTAACGGATATCGGTCAGCTACAGCACAAAACGCTGCGATCGCTGTTCCAACTGAAACAAGTTCAGAACTACGGATTTATTCTTTAGGTCAACCAGAGGTAATTTTGGACCGTATGCGTGTTCAATGGGAGATATCTAAAAGTCGTGATTTATTCTTTTATATATTACAGAACCCAAGTGGATTGAGCCGAGATCAGATTGGCGCAGTATTTTGGCCTGATTACAATCCGGAACGGCTTGAGATGGCTTTTCGCTCGACTCTCTATCGTTTACGCCGAGATTTGTTTAAAAATGTCATTGTGCACGAAGATGGTTTGTACCGATTTAATAAATCAATAAATTATTGGTTGGATGTTGAGCAATTCGATCGCTTGGTGCGCGAGGCTGAACAAACAGCCTATTTGGAGTTATGTGGCGCGTTACTTTCTGAAGCCATTAGCTTGCACCGAGGGGATTATTTGCAAGGAGTCTACGCTGAATGGGTTACTATCGAGCGAGAAAGACATCAGGTCTCTTATTTACATGCGATGGACCGATTGGCTAATATACTTAAAGAACAAGGAAAGTATCGTTCAGCTATTGACTTATATCAAAGAATTTTATTGGTTGATCCATTCCAGGAATCAGCCCATTTAGAGTTAATCCGTTGTTATTATCTTCTGGGTGACCGGGCATCTGCGATCCACCATTACCATGACTACGCCAGGCGCTTAGACCATGAACTTGGTCTAGCACCTAATCGTGAGATGCAGGATTTTTATCTACATATCATTCAATAGCATAAATTTTTGTCTTCTGCGGAGGTAAGTATAGCCTTCAGGGGTGTTACTGGACCTCCCAGGGCTTTATTCTTGCTGGTGAGTGATTTGGTGAGTGCTATCCTATATAATATGATGATCAAGGGAATTCTGATTTTCATATAAATGTAGTCATATTAATTTTTGAGAGGTTCATCGAATTGGAGGATGATATGGAGAAACTAAATTATTTGTGGGTAAAATATGCGAACAACCGGAATATTAGGGTATTCTATATTTTATTTACGCTAGTAACCCTGGCCATTGCTGCTGGCGCGCCTGGAGCTGAAAGCGGAATCGGCGGTCGGTAAATATTCTAACGCATCAATCGCGAATACTCGATCATTATCCTGATTTGGATGGCTGATCGATGATTTTAGCCTGGTCGGTTGTTTTAGGCCTGGTTCTGGCAGGTATTGTCTATCGGCACAATCTACTGAGCCATATCGAAGGGATTCGATTGCATTCTGCCTGGTTGGTGTTCATCGGGATAATTCTTCAGATCCCTTTACTGACTGTAAAGTCAACGGAGGTGGGAAAATTATTCTTCCAGCAGGTTCTCTACCTTTTTTCTTACCTGGTTTTGCTCGTTTTTATCTGGCAGAATCGCTTTCAAGTGGCGTGTTGGATTGTTGGATCAGGTCTTTTATTAAATTTAGTGGTCATTCTAGTGAACAGTGGATGGATGCCAATTTCGCCCCAGACACTGGTGAAGATTAACCCGGGTAGTGATGAAACGAATTGGCAAGTGGGCCAACATTATCTATATTCAAAAGATCGGATCCTGGAAAAAGAAAATACCAGGTTGTGGGTTCTGTCAGATATAGTTGAGATCACTATCCCCCATCCTCGGCGGGCAGCTTATAGTTTCGGTGATTTTATGATTGCGTCTGGGATTGTCTTCATTCTATTGGATTTTCCCTCCTTCCGTAAGTCACCTGAAGTATTGGTGAAAATATAATTTGATAATAAAACATGGAGTACCGTATGAAGCACAAAGCATTAAATCAATTAGTCTGCGCAGCTCTGGTGAACGACCGATTTCGAAAACTGCTCTTAAACAACCCTGACCAAGCGATCCGCCGGGGTTATTATGGACACTCCTTTATACTTACCTCAGCTGAGGAACAATTGTTGGAGAATATCCATACTCGTAAGTTCGAAGAATTTGCTGAGAATGTATATCAATGGATCTCCGCCGGTGATGAGACTGTAGGAAGTAGAACCGCGATTCAGGCTAAAAGTCCTGGTGAAGAGAGTTCTTTCTTCTCGGGTAATATTCAATTTTAGGAGATTTATTTAGCTGGGGATTAGAGTGCCCTCATTAAATTAACGTATTAAGGGTAACCTATATTTCTTGTCTCCGAAAGACGAGCCAGGCAGTAACCAGGGAAGCTATGATGATAACCAGGCTGATCCATAAAGCTGACCAGGAGGGAGTCCAGTCACCGGTCATTAAACGGCCGCCCCAGTTAGGCAACTCGCCCGGTAAATATTGACCTATGCCAGGGATCGCCCCAAACAGGCTCAACCCTAATAATATTCCTAAAGTGATTCCTCCGGCTACGACTTGTGAACGAGTAAACGTACTACACATTAAGGTGAGAGCGACATAGACCAATATTTCGAGAATGATCAAACAATTCAACAACAGCCAGGCTTGAATATCGAGGGCTTTGAATAGAATCATTGTGTAGTAGTAACATCCCAAACCTGCCAGCCCGATACACACCGAAAACATCAATCCGAAAGCAGTAAATTTTGCGCTAACCCAGGCGCCGCGCGGCAGTGGTTTGGTCAGCATCATCGCGGCAGTGCCTTTATCTTTTTCTTGAGCGATACTCCCCATGGTGAGAAGTAGAGCCAATAGAATTCCAAATTGGCCAATATTCTTCAAGTACTGGGTGACAGCATCCAGCGCGGTAGGTGGAGGAATTAATTTTGCTATCTCTTCCCCACTGGGAATCAACCGAATTATTTGAGGGGTAAAGGCAGCAAACAGTGGAGATAGTAAGCCAAAGGCGATCATAACGATCGCTACGACGATCAAACGATAGGTACGCCATAACTCTAGCAGCTCTTTTTGTAAAAGGACAAAAAAGATCATGGCTTTCCATTCTCTGGATCGACTAATTGTAAGAAAACCTCTTCTAAGGATGGACGCATCACCTCGTAGCGTGTCAGAGGCAGGCCGCTTTTAACCGCCAGTAAGAGTAGCTCCTTTTGAGCTGTTGTCATATCGTTGACAACAACCCGAGCTGTTGGTCCATTCATGGCGGTGGATTTTACCCACCGGTAATCCAGAAGGGAGTTAATCCAGGACGCAAGTTGGTTTTCATGTTCAGGGGCGACGGATATTTCGAAAGCGGGTATAGCATATTGCTCTAAAAGCGCTTCGCGCGGGGCAGTAACAATCATGCGACCCTGGTTAATAATTCCAATGGTATTACATACTCGCTCTACATCCGCTAAGATATGCGTTGACATAAAAACTGTACATTGACCATGTAGCTGTTCGATCAACTCAAGAACTTCCTTCCGACCAGCCGGGTCGAGGGCGCTGATAGGTTCGTCCAGGAAGAGCACGTCGGGTCGGTTCATCAGGGCTTGCGCCAGACCCAGGCGTTGCCGCATACCCCGAGAGAATCCTCCGATGCGCCGTTTATTAGCTTTAGCCAGGTCCACTATCTCTAATAATTCTTTAACCCGACTGGTTCGGTCATGGGGGTGCAAGCCGAAGATCCTTCCCACGAGATCAAGGAATTCCCCAGGCGTCATCCAGGGATAGAAGGCAGGAACTTCGGGTAAGTAACCGATTCGCCGGGATGCTTCTTTGTTATTGCGGTTTATGTCGACGCCGGCTACCCAGGCTTGACCTGCGGTAGGATGCGCCAGCCCGGTCAAGATGCGGATCGTGGTTGTTTTCCCTGCCCCGTTAGGTCCAAGAAATCCGAAAACAGTACCCGGCTCGACGGAAAAATTTAATTGGTCGAGAGCTCGAAACTGACCAAAGACTTTGACCAGCCCCTCCACCCGGAGCGCGGGATTGATGGAAAGGACAGGGGAGGACATGGACTTACTCCTCGATACGGCCAATCACCAGGTAAATGACTGGGCCGATTAACTCACCCAGGACAATGATAATCGCCCACATCCATTTCGGACCGCGTGTTTTCTCCCGGTGGGCCAAATCTAAAAGAGCGACAATCATAAGAATCAGTTGCAGGATGATGATCGGGATGAGGAGTGGAATATAGGGGCGTATGATTTCCATCTTTTGATCCTTATGATTGGTAAAGCTTCAGGATACGTTTTAAACAGATACCCAATTCGCTGATTAACTCAGCATTCGGCACGCGCCAGGTTATCGCTGGCATCATGGTGATTACTATTTTATCTTGAAAGATCTGGTAGTGCAAACCGAAGAAAAGCACATAAGGCAAGCGTACTCCAGGCCGTCCGATAACTGTTACTTCGGGATAAATTTCTGGATGCGAAACCAAAATCTCCCGCTGTATCTCTCGGTATAAACCGAACAGTTTGAGAATCGCCATTGTGCTTCGATAAATTGCTCTGGTCCACAGCTTCCGGATTCCCGTCTGGTTTCGAAAATATATATTCAACAGATACGGGAGACGGATCGTTTTCCGCTCAGCACGGGCAATATCTGTTTGAGATTGAACTGCTTCCTCGAGAAGTTGTCGTGCTTTAGTAGATTGAGCCTCTTGTTTTTCCAGATATTCTGCACAGGCAATTACCTCAGGGCTCGATACCATCGCCGAGGTGAGAGTCAGGCAGCGATAACGAGACATCGTCAGGAATTGGGTAATCCGCGCATGCCGGTGAAGCAAACGGCGAGCCGTCATCTGGAGTGCGATTATGAAGGTTGGTATTGGAGGAAGCGAAAGCTGCTGAAATGTAGTCTCACCGACTCCTGCAATCGTGAAAGTTGCTGGTTGGTTATCAGTTTCTGGCCAGCAATCCATCTGGGCGCGCCGTGCAATAGGCCAGGGAACCTTCCATTTCAACTCAACCGGTGGAGGTATGATCGTCGTTTTCCTATCTGCCTGCACCTCAAGTGCTTGTTGCGCGGCGCGTTTTTGGATTTCTGCTGCGCCACGCATCATTGTGTTCCCATCTAAATTGCAGGTAAAGTTAAAGATCGCGCAAGCCTTAGCATTACCGAATATAACAAATTGTAAACTGCTGTGCCACCATCGGTTGCGTGGATTGCTGCTATGACCCAGAAAGGCCGCTGCCTCATCCGTCTCGGGCTTGCTATCCAGGTCCAAACAGAGGGTCAAGAAGCTATGCCGCATTAAGGTCAGTGATTCGCGGTTAACCGGAATGCGCTGTAGAATCTGAAATGCCTTGCGTTGCGTTTCATTCTGCGCGTAGGTTAAGATACCCGGGGCTGGTTCATCGGCAGGTAAACGACGGTTTTGAGCAAATTGCACCAATTCTTCCAGCGTAGCTACTAAAGTATTGAAATTCAGATCAACATCAGATGTCTCAAGTTTTACCTGATAAAATCGGCGATAAATGGCGACAATAATGTAAGAAATATTTTTACTCTTAAAAACCCGGAATCCTTTCCCATCGAAAATCATGCAGGTGGAAAACAAGTTAGGATACTGGTCCATATCCAAAACCTGTCCTTTATATTCATCGGGAGGCAGATCACCAGAGATCAAGTCTTGATATAGGCTTCGTGCGGCCAGTACTAGAGTTGCTGCGCGCTGGATCGGCGATAATGGGCGTGGGTCATCGCGTAGCGCCCCAGTTGCAGAAACAACCGGTGAAAAAACCCCCGGGAGACGTAAATTTGTCTTGCGGAGCAATTCCTCAATTTTCTCAGGTGACTGATGAATGAAAGACTTGAAACCTGTCAACCGTATCGCTAATCGGACCAATCCTTCAGAAAATCGTCCCGGGTTCAAACCTTCAACATATAACGAAGACAAGTCATCCGGGTCTGGTAAAGGAACCATGAGAGCATTCGCGTAACCAGGAAGGTGCTCGTATATATCTTGAGTGCGTTCTTCTTCATGAATCAACTACTTAACCCCTAAATAAGCTGCCCTTACCATTTCATTCTTCCTCAAGTTTTCAGCAGTATCTGTCACCACAATCCGACCAGTCTGAAGCACATAACCGCGATGAGCGATGGAGAGTGCCATCAGAGCGTTTTGTTCGACCAACAGGATGGTTGTGCCATCATTACGGTTCAAGTTTCGGATTACTTCGAATATCGCCTCCACTAACACTGGCGCCAGGCCCATGGATGGCTCATCCATTAAGAGAATACGTGGGCGGAGCATCAAACCGCGACCTGTGGCCAACATTTGCTGTTCTCCACCCGAGAGGGTGCCCCCTTTTTGATTAACACGCTCTTTCAGACGAGGAAATAGCGTGAAAACAAACTCCATCCTGTGGATTACTTCAGCGGAATTATTTAATGTATATGCCCCCATCTCAAGGTTCTCCCGCACGGTTAACCGCGGAAAAATACCACGCCCTTCCGGTACATGACCCACTCCTCGAGCGACAATTTGATGGGGAGGCAGGCCAGTGATATCTTGATCTTTCAACCGAATCGTTCCCTGACGTGGTTTGATTAAACCCGAGATTGTACGCAGGGTTGTGCTTTTCCCTGCACCGTTGGCACCAATTAGAGTAACAATCTCGCCTTCTTCAACCGTAAGTGATATCCCTTGCAGGGCATGGATATGACCATAATAAGAATGGATATTTTCAAGTTCCAGCAAGCTCATGGCAACCCTCCTATTGTTCCAATAGCCGGGTTGCGCCGCGGCCCAAATAGGCTTCGATTACCCGCTGATCGTTGCTTATCGCTTCGGGTAATCCTTCAGCGATCTTTTCACCGTAATCCATTACAGTCACTCTTTCGGAGATATCCATCACGACGCGCATCGAGTGTTCTATCAATAATATGGTGATGCCAAGTTCATCACGCAAGCGACGGAATAACTGTACCGATTCATCGGTCTCTCGAGGATTCATGCCGGCGGTGGGTTCATCCAATAGAAGAAGCTTGGGATTCGAGGCTAAAGCACGCGCGACTTCTACACGCCGTTGAGCGCCATAGGGCAGGTTACGGGCTATTTCGTTCCCTATCCCCTTAAGTCCGACAAAAGCCATCAATTCGACCGCCCGACTGTGGGCATCGATTTCTTCCTTTAGGAATTTTCTATTGCGGATCAATGTGTCAATAGTATTTTGACGCAAACGCGGGAACATTCCTACAAGAATGTTTTCAATCACTGTCATGCCACCAAACAGGCGAATATTCTGGAATGTGCGCGCAATTCCCAAGGTTGTAATCTGGTCTGTACGCAAACCGACCAAAGGATGACCGTCAAAAGTGATGTGACCCTCTTCAGGACGATAAATTCCGGTCATGGTATTGAAAAAGGTTGTCTTGCCAGCTCCGTTTGGGCCAATGATACTGACAATATGACCTTGTTCCAGTTCGAAATCCATGCGACTGACGGCCTGTAGACCGCCAAAGCGCTTTGTCACCCGATGAGCTTCAAGCAGCGTCATGATTCGCCTCTGTAGTGGTTGCCTGATCTGGATTGGTTACCTCAGTTTCATTTATTTCCGGGTGATTATCTTCTTCTTCTTGAAGGAGTTCACGCTTCCTTCGGGCGGCAGGTATTAAACCCGCTGGGCGGTAAATCATCATCAATACCAGGATGACACCGAATAACATGCGTTGGTACTTGGCGGGATCAAGCTGGGTCGAGAGGTTCTTCCAGGCAAAGTTTATGATTGGAATCACAGCATCACTCTGTCGAAGTTGCGCCAGGTATAAAGATAGGCTCTGTAATATTTGCAAGTTAAGGATTACTACGACTGCTGCACCGAAGATGACACCTGGAATACTACCTAAACCCCCAAGGATCACCATCGAGAGAACGCCAATAGACTGCATAAAAGAAAACGACTCTGGGCTGACAAATGTATAACTGGAGGCCATCAGCACCCCCATTCCGCCAGCGAAGGAAGCACCGGCAGCAAAAGCTGCCAATTTTAACTTTACTAATGGGATACCCATGGCGATTGCAGCGGTTTCATCTTCGCGAATGGCTGTCCATGCTCTGCCGATGTTTGAATCGTCTAGACGACGCACGACCATGATGACGACAAAAATCACTCCTAAAGCAGCTAAATAGAAAAAAAGGTTATAAAACTGGCCTTCAGTAATTGGGCGGCCGATGAGCGGATTGAGTAAGTTGTTCAAGAATTTTAGAAGAGGTTCTGGGAGTGTTGGTCGTTGGATTGGCGTGATACCTTGTGGGCCGTTGGTCAGGTTTAGTGGTTTGTCCAGGTTGTTTGCCAGAACGCGGATAACCTCCCCAAATCCCAGGGTGACCAGGGCCAGATAGTCACCTCGCAAACGCAGTACTGGTAAGCCAAGCAGGATACCCGTAAATGCCGCGACTCCAACACCCAGGAAGATAAATAAGTAGAAAGCATCAGCCGGTAAAAAGAATGGGAGATTAGGCGGTGCAGAGCCTGGAACAGTATGTAATAAATAAAGCTGCTGGGAGCCAAAAATCGCCCATAAATAAGCACCAACGGCAAAAAAGGCTACATACCCCAGATCCAACAAACCGGCAAAACCAACTACGATATTTAAACCCAGCGCTAATGCAGCGAATACACTAATTTGAAACACTACTTCCAGGTAGAAAATGTTGCGGATGCCAATGATAGGAATTAAGACCAGGAGCTGGATAAGTCCTAATCCCAGCTTGAAGCGATTATCGAGGCGGAGATAATACAACAGCGCAATCGTAGATATAAACAGTAGAAAGGCTGGCACCGAACGTGGGCTAAAGTAGACCAATACACTTCCGATGACCATGTAAACCACGATGAATATATATCGGATTGGTCCATGGTTGAGGTGTTGGGTGATTTCTTCGATGAACTTGCGGATAGAAAGGTTTTTTACCATTTGGTCGCCCTACGCTTTCTGACCTACCTGCTCGCCTAATAAACCAGATGGTCGGAAAATTAATACCGCAATCAAGATACCAAAAGCCAGGATATCTTTATATTCTGCTCCAGCAGCTCCCAAGGTGAACACCGAGAGAAAAGAACCAGCAAAAGTTTCCAACATACCTAGAACGATTCCCCCCATCAATGCGCCGGTGATGTTGCCAATCCCCCCCAACACAGCCGCGGTGAAAGCCTTCAAACCTGGGAAGAAACCAACAAAGGGGTTAATTAACGTATACTTCAATGCATACAAAACCCCTGCTGCCCCTCCCAAAGCACCGCCAATCAAGAAAGTCATTGAAATCACACGGTCTACGTTAATGCCCATCAGGCTGGCTGTTGGTCGATCCTGTGCAACCGAGCGAATCGCTTTTCCTAATTTGGTTGCATTTACCAGATAGTTCAGGGCTACAACCATAAGAATTGCAGAAACCAGAACAATAATCGATTTCACCTGAATGCCAATATCGACAGGTTGCCCACCCATATTCAGGGTTGCCATGGATATGCGTTTTTCAAAATTTCCGAAGGAGGGGATGACGCGGAAAAATTGACCTGTAGTCAGGCTCTCAACCAGACGAATCGCGTCTTGTAAAAAGAAGGATACACCGATGGCGGAAATTAAGGGAACCAATCGGGGTGCACTGCGCAGTGGGCGATATGCTAATCTTTCCATAGCGATAGCGGTCACTCCCGAACCTGCCATGCCCACCAAAATCGCGAGGATCAGTAAGAAATAGGCCTGCCATAATGGAATTGTAGCCAGACGACCATCGCCATTTAGAAAACTTAAAAATTCCAAACCGACAAAGGCACCGATGGCGAAGATTTCACTATGCGCGAAATTGATGAATTCCAACACACCATAAACCATAGTGTATCCGAGTGCAATCGTGGCATAGACAAAACCGATGGTTACCCCGTCTATGAGCACCTGGGGTAAGTTAGCCATCGTATAGGTTACCAGGTTCACCCCATATTGCTTCAAACAGGCCTGATTAACCGCGGTGCCATGCAGCAACCAGGCCACAACGATCATAAAGACAGACAAGACCAGACCACTACCCAGGACAAAGATAACGATCTGTCCTAAAGGGCGGAATATCTCACGTAGCGAGGTTAAATTAATGCTTTTCCTCATGTTGGCTGTATGTTCAAGCGATTGGCTGCTCCAAAGGATTAAGAAGTCAACTGGTTAAGCATAATTACACACCCGCCACCCTATGGCTGGGTGGCGGGTGTATAAAGTGAACTTTTACTTAGGAGCGGGGATATCTAGGGTTTGTTCGACCTTGTTATCCGCCCACTTGGTTGGATCTGCTGAGGTCACCTGGAAAACGAAGTACTTTGCCACAGTCAGATCGCCGATCTCGTTGAAATTAATTGTACCGGTGATGCCGGGGAAATCCTTCAGGGCACGCACCGCCTTGGCAACCGCTTCCCGGGTGGGCAGCTTGTTGCCAGCATCTTTAGCTGCATTTTCGATTGCCTTCAGGCAGATCGCCATTGAGTCATAGCTCTGTGCAGCGAACGGTTGGGGGTCATGACCAAACTTGGCCGTGAAATCTGTCAGGAACTTAGCTGTGCCTGGGTACCCCTTAGCTGGGCCAGACACAGTTGAATAATAGGTTCCAGCGCCATCGAGTAAGGATTGCCCACCGATTTTCGCAGAATCTGATGAGTCAAAGCCATCATCGCTCAGGAGCATACCCTTAAATCCCTTTTCCCTGGCTTGCTTGAACAAGACGGCAGCCTGGGCCGACATACCGCCGAAGAAGATCACATCAGGGTTGGCAGACAATAAGGGATTGAGAATGGGGTCGAAGTTGGTTTTCTCCTCCGTTCCTTCAAACCCGGCCACCTGTTTGCCCTGTTTAGCAAATTCTTGCTTAAAGAATTCGGCGATGCCTTGACCGTAGGCCGTTTTATCATGAACGACATACGCATTTTTCATTCCCTTGGCAATCGCAAACTGGGCTGCCACTACACCCTGCATATCATCCCGACCGACGATGCGACTCACCTCAAGATAACCACGAGTGGTCACCTTTGGGTTAGTATTCGCTGGAGAGACATTGGCTAAACCAGCGTTATGATATTCCTCAGATGATGGGATTTGTACACCTGAGTTATAGTGACCAACCACGCACAGGGTTGCTGGATCGGAGACTATTTGCTTGGAGTTGGCCACACCTGTGTTTGGGGTAGCCTGGTCATCGAATGGAGCCAGTTCGACCTTGAAGCCCATATCCTCGAGTGGTTTCTTGAGTTGCTCCATACCTAGTTCAGCGCCATTCTTGATGTCTGCGCCAACCACCGATTGATCACCCGAGAGAGGGCTTTGGGTTGCGATTTTAATCGTTCCCTTGCTTCCTGCTGTAACTGTGGTGCTACAGGCAGCCAACACCAGGGATGCGATAATGATCAAAGATAGAATTGAGAGTAGCCGCTTATTCATAGACGTTCGTCCTCCATATATTTTTATGCGATCCTTAGGAACAATTCCGCCATTCGCGGAGCGACCGATTGGGGGATGCTCAATCCAGTTTGGATGTAAGCTGGATCACCTCCTTAAACATTCTCTAGAGTCTTCTATCCGATCCACAGTCATTTGGGGCAGTGATAAGTAATTTTACTTCACTCTCTACAAAATGCTATACCTATTGTCAATGATTTGATAGTAATTTTATCATCAACTTGACGCAGCCAGCCAAATACCAAATCCAATACACATTCCGCCCAGATAAAACATCAAAGATAATTGTTCTCCTAAAAATATCGCACCAAGTGCTGAGCCCACGATAGGTTGCGCAAAGAAAGTTAATGAAGCGGTGTTCGCCTCCAGGAGCGAAAATGACATGTTCCATAAGTACATGGCTCCAGCTGTGGATATCACTCCCAAATAAAGTACACCAAGCAGGATGCCGAAGGTGAGGGATCCGATGGGTATATTCCTGAGCTCAAGATAAGAAGCAGGAATTGATACCAGCAGTCCACCCACAAAAAAGATCATCGTGGCTGGTAATACCGCCAGGTTTTGGGTCACTTTACGAACCATTACCGAGTATAACGCCCAGGTCAAAGCAGCCACGACTAGACTGAGATTCCCCAGGAACAAGTCAGGAGATAAACTGGCTGTGCGAAGGTCAATTACCAATAATACCCCCACCGAAGAGACTGCCAGAGCAGCCAGACGCTTCCAGGTGATCCGCTCTTTCAATAGCCAAAATGCGAACAACAAAACAAAGGCAGGTGTAGCTGAAGTTACCAGCGATCCATTGGATGCAGTAGAAAGGTGGGTTCCAATAAATTGAAAACCTAAGGACACTCCATATCCGATACAACCAACGCTAATCGCATGAAGTTTTTGTTTCCAACTGAAGCCAGTGCCTCCCTGAAACTTGATAATAACCCATAACACCGCTATTCCTATTAATAAGCGAAGCGAAATTAATGAGAAAGGTGGGATGAAATCTAAAACGATTTTACTGACGACATACATCCCACCCCAGATCGCAGCCGCAGCCAAACCAGATAGGATTCCAAGGGTCTGTCTGGTCATTCTATATCATTAAGCTTCACAAAACCAGTGGATCAAGGTCTATCCACGTAAATACGTGGCAGGCGAGCAGCCAGGTTAGTATAGATTTCATACGGGATGGTGCCGGCCCATACCGCCATGTCATCAGCGGTAATGGATTGGTCCTCTTGTTCCCCAAGAAGGATAATTTCATCAGCAGTGTTGCCTGAATCAGTCTCTAAATTTACTAATATTTGATCCATGCACACCCGTCCCACTATGGGATATTTCTTCCCGTGTAGAAGCACCAGCGAGCGGTTCGATAGACTGCGAAAATAACCATCGCCATACCCAACCGGCAGCGTCAAAATACGGACAGGATGTGGACTCTGCCAGGTCAAGCCATAACTGACTGGATGGTTGGGGGGCAGCATCTTGCTGAGAACTGGTTTGGTCTTCCAGGTCAGGGCGGGTTGAATCATAACAGTTCGTGCTACTTCCTGACTCGGGTAGGTTCCATAGAGCATGATGCCGGGTCGGACGAGGTCGAAATAACTCTCGGGGAGCTGTAGAATCGCGCCGGAACTCGCCATGTGGGTGAGTGGTCGGGGAAGACCATGCTGGTCATAAAAACTAAGCACATGCTTGAAGCGCGCGAGTTGTAAACGGGCATGCGTCAGATCGGCTGCATCCGCGTTAGCAAAGTGGGAATAGATACCTTCTAAGTGGATTTGCGTGTAGTTTAATGCCCTGGTTAGAAATGTGTCCGCCTCATAATAGGGGACACCCAAACGACCCATCCCCGTATCTATCTTGATATGGACGCGGGCGATTTTGTTAACCGAGAAAGCCGTCCGGGCGATTGCGTCTAGATTCTCGATCGAGGTTACGGTCAAGATCAGGTCATTTTGTAAATAGCTATATACCTGTTCGGGTTGAATGCCGCCTAAAACCAATATCGGTGCCTCTATCCCAGCCTGGCGTAAGGCCAATCCTTCTTCAAGAATTGCGACTGCCAGAGCTTCTATGCCAAGTGAAATCAGGCGTCTGGCAACCGGGATTAAGCCATGTCCATACGCATTAGCTTTCACCACTGGCATCACCCGGGCTGGCGCGACTTTCTGTTGAATGGCCAGATAATTTTCAGCCAACCGCATCAGGTTAATTTCCAAGAACGTTGGACGGAGGGGTTTGGTCTCGATGGTCATGGAAGGATCTCATTATGGGGGGTTTTTATTCGCAGACCGAGTTGTTCAGCTTGTTCAGTCAGAATGCAGTGTAGCTCGATATCGGAGTACGGCCCATCCATTTGGCGCGCTATAGAGCCACATAATCCGATAGCTGAAATGCGGTATTGGTAGCGTGTCTGTAAGCGGTTTACCAATTCGGCTACGAGCGCCAACGGTTGTTCGTGGGTCATGGGTTGTGGGCCTCCTGGCAAGATCAGCTCCAGGTGTATATTATAATGGTTGATACAATGCGTGCACCATTTTTACTAATTATTACCGGTCCACCTGCCTCAGGCAAAACTACATTGGGTATTCCCCTGTCTGAAAGATTGGGCTTACCTTACCTTTACAAAGATGCATTTAAAGAAATAATGTTTGATGTATTGGGATGGAAAGATCGCGCCTGGTCGAAGCAGTTAGGGAATACCAGCACGGAAATACTATTCTACATAACGAAGGAACTGTTAAGGGCAGGGGTATCCATGGCGCTGGAGAGTAATTTCGATTCCAGTTTGGCTACACCACGTTTACAGGCAATTATTGCCACATATCACTGCTGTGTCTTTCAGGTGGTTTGTTCGGCTGCGCGGCAAGTTTTACAAGAGCGTTACCGGTTGCGCGCCGAACTCGGGTTACGTCATCCGGGTCACCTGGATCAACAACTACAGACTGAATTCTCAACCAATTTACCGGTAAGTGACGACTACCGGTTGACAATTGATGGACCTGCTGTAATCATTGACACCAGCGTTATATCTCCCGTTGGTTTCGATCAATTGGAGGAACAGATCAGGATTTACAGGGAATCCATTCAATAAAAGGTTTATCAGCCAAGTTGCTGGTTAATCCAGGTCTGCACCTGATTTTCTAACACATCTAACGGGACTGCACCACTCCCTAGTACGACATCATGGAAAAGCCGTCGATCAAAGTGTGCTCGCAGGCAGGTTTCGGCTTGGGCACGCAAGGCGCGGATTTTCAATTCTCCAATCTTATAGGCCAGAGCTTGCCCTGGCCAGCCGATGTAGCGATCTACTTCATTCGTGATATTTAACATTGTTAAGGATGTATTGGCTACCATAAAGTCAATTGCTTGTTGACGACTCCAACCAAGGGCGTGAATGCCGGTATCTACAACTAGCCGGCAGGCGCGCCACATTTCATAACTTAATCGACCGAAGTCACTGTATGGATCGGTGTAAAAACCAACCTCCAATCCCAATCGCTCAGCATACAGCGCCCAACCTTCGATAAATGAAGTAAATGAAGCAAAACGACGGAAATTTGGAAGCTCCCCAAGTTCCTGTTGTAAAGCAATCTGCAGGTGATGGCCTGGTACGGCTTCGTGCAGCGAAAGCGCCTCGATTTCATAGATCGCACGGCTATTTAAGTCATAGGTATTAACGTAATAAATACCCGCGCGAGTACCGTCTCCGGTTCCAGGTTGGTAATAAGCAGTGGTGTTTCCAGGAGCAGCAAAATCTGGGATCGGGCGGATACCGTAGGGGAGGCGCGGTAAGGTTTTAAATAAGCGAGGTAACTCTCCATCAATACGTTTAAGTACATACGATACCTCCTTGAGTAGTTCAGCTGGAGAATTCGTGTAAAAACGCCGATCGGTGCGTAAAAACTCGATGAAGGCTGTAAAATCACCTGAAAATCCGCTTTTATCGATGGCCAATTGCATCTCAGCTTTGATCCGGCGTACCTCATCCAGGCCAGTCTGATGGATTGCTTCTGAGGTTAAATTGAGCGATGTAAAATAATGAATCCGGTGCAGGTAAAACTTGATGCCATTTGGAAGCTCTGCAGCGGAGATCCCAAATCGAGCAACCGGTAAATAATCCCGTATTATAAATTGTTGCAGGATACGAAATGCGGGTAGAACATTCATTTCAACGATCGCCCGAGCGTTTTTGGTGAGTCGATTTCGATCCACATCCTTGAACGATTCAGGTAGACTTTGGAAGGGAGTAAGGAATGAACTCTGCGCCGGGTCGCCGGTGAATAACAGCTCCATAGATTCAGCGATACCTTCCAGAGTTACACGGGAAGGGATGTAACCCGTTTGGATACCCTCTCGCATGATTTCAATATTTGCCTGGATAAAATTGGGTATAGCCTGCAATCGAGCCAGATAATTTTCATAATCTTGTTCGTTGTTAAACGGCGTTAGTTGGTATAGATCCGGCAATATGAGATGAAATCCACCCACTTTAGAGATAGGCATGCGGTAGGCATGGAATTGCATCTCGGCGATTTCGTCGTCCAGGAAACGTTTGAAGAGGTCCAGGTTTAGCTGCTCCGCTTCTGGTAAAGCAATGTGGTCCAGCTGAGTGCATTTACAGCGGAATTGTACGAGCAGGTCGTGCCAGCTTTGCATCGCTGATTCGGTTACGATTGGGAGCTGGTCATCGTATCGGTGATCACCGGTTGACGATGCAAATATGGGATCAAAACGCATCCACGCTTCCCATTGCTCGTCAAAGAGTTTATGAAGCAGCTTAACTGACTCAGTCATCTTAAGAATCCTTTCACATATACACAATCATTATAGATCTTGATCCAAAAGCCCAGGCGCATTGATATCCCACAGCCTGGCAGCTAAATCATCGAGAGTTAAGACGTGAGCGGTTGTTTTCGGATCCTGAAGGCTATTCGGTAAAACATTGAACTGGTGGAGAAGGGTCGTACACATTGCTTTACGTGGAAAATCGATTTGATGAAAAGTGTTCAACCCGTAATTCTCTAGATAGATGCACAACAACCGCTTATCAGCCTGGAACAGATCCAGGTGTAAGGTGATTAATTCATAAAATAAGTCGCCGGCAATCGCATCACCGAAATCAATCAAGCCTTTCATAATCCATTGGTTAGCCTCAAGATGACCAATAAAATGATCTTGGGTCAAATCCGCATGAATTAAGGGGGGTGGGGAGTCGCAATCAGCCAGTTCTTCTACGGATGGCAGGTAAGCATCAATTTGTTCGACCAGGCGGTTTGGTAATATATGCCACATGCGATGAGAGGCAGTCGCGGTTAACTTTTGCTTGCTTAAAAATGTCAGATAATAATCCCACGTGGGAGAAAAATGTCGAGAACCAGTTAATCCCAAACGGTGTAACCGAAGTGACAGGATAGCTACCTCCCTCGCTAGATGTTGGCGTGCATTAAACGGTATTTGTGCGTAAACCTTACGTAGACTAATCCCAGGAATATATTCGTAGACGAGGTACGGCCATGTCCAGCCAGAGGTTTGGGGAAATAAATTATCTCTGATCAACAAGCATGGAGTTGCGATGAGAGGATCGACCGAAAGCAACTGAGCAGCTTCGCATTCGACTTCGAAGGCGTTCATCCCATCGAACAGGCGCCCAAAAAACTTGACCACCCAGCGCTCCTCGATGATAAAAGTTGGAAACGTTCCAGCTACACCAGAATGGATCCGCTTGCATGGGTACAGGTTATGACGCTGGCAGACGGCGCGAACATAAGGGCGCCATAGCCGGGTATTCATAAAAGCGTGGGGATACGTTGACTGGTCGTCCAGTTGCGCCAATGACGCCGATGACAAAGACATGTCAGTTTGTTCTATTTGTGTTTTCTGGCGATCGGCAAGTACAGCTCTTTAAAATAACCAGCACACCAAACCGGACCAACATAATTACACGCATAGCTACTAGCATTCCAGGAAGCAATATCACCTGGAGCTGTTTCCCAATAACGCGATAATCGGACACTGACACCGTAAGCAGTGCTGCTGATACTGCTCCAGTTGTTGCAGTTGCCTGTGCCAGTCAGGTTGTCACCATTAGACGACACGCCGGTGCGCACCCAGCCGTTCCAATCAGAAGGCGGTCCATAACCAGAATCATCGCGTTTGCGAGCATCCGGATGGTTGGTATCATAGATCGGATTGGAGACATCCAGGATTTCCCAAAGCGAAGCCATATGATAACCTCTTGAGCAGGCAGTCAGCACAGTGTTCGTGGCATAGCTGGTGTCAGTCACATAGAAATGTCTTCCCGAGCCGCGCAGGGTGAATACAGCAGGATTGGCTGGACTCGCCTCAACGCTGGCGACCAAGGCGCCCATGATAATTAAACAAATCAGTCCACAAAGCAGCCATCGGATTAAGCGCGTGTTATGGAAAAGCAGTTCGGGAGAATGAAAAAAAACATGGATTTGAAGCATCATCGATCTCCTGTTTGGCACCAGTTGACTCCTTTAGTTCTTTACACACCATACTGGGCCGACATAGTTACATGTGTAACTATTCGTATCCCAGGCACCCATATCACCCGGAGCAGTTTCCCAATAACGAGATAACCGTATGCTGACACCGTAATCAGCGATATTGGTACTGCTCCAGTTTTTACAGTTGCCTGTGCCAGTCAGGTTGTCGCCGTTAGACGACACCCCTGTGCGCACCCAGCCATTCCAATCCGATGGAGGTCCATAACCAGAATCATCGCGCTTGAAGGCATCCGGGTGGTTGACATCGTAGATCGGGTTGGAGATGTCCAGGATTTCCCATAATGAAGCCATGTGATAACCGGTTGCACAAGCGATCAACACCTTATTCGTGGCAAAGGTGTTTTTAGTTAGATAGAGATAATGAGGGTAAGTGGTCGTCGCGTTAGCTTCCGTTACATCCAGTTGAGCTAAGTATCCTTCACCAAGGTCTTCTGGAAAAATCCATTCCCCGTTTGTTGTTGGTAGCATACCAGGAGCAGGTGGAGATAATGGCGTTTGCACGATCGTTACTGACTTCACCTGGTTTGGAGCTGGTTGAGCCTCTGGATTGTTAGTGTTAAGAATTATTCCTCCTTGTGCCTGGGCGCGAGCAATATACAGGAAGAAGGCAATTGCCAAAAGGCATATAAAGAAAAACACGCGTAAATCCAGATTGACATTGAGAATTAAACTCGATGGTTGTTTGGTGTTCATATGTTCCTCCATGAGATCATATTTATATTAAGACGCTTAGTTGAATAAATTTGATCCAGCTAATTACGTAGATGCATCCTTCATACCAACAGGTATAATTATTAGATAATTTTATCTTACTAACTGCATTCTAATCTGGAAGGACGAGTTGTTATTGCGAAAAATAAAGGAAGGGAGTAATTATGTCAGAAAATCCACAACCACTTCGGGTAGCCCTAATTGGAACTGCCCAACGTTCATTTCATATGTACGAACCAATCGTCAAAGCATTGAACAAGGAGGTTCAGTTAGTTTCCGTGTGGGGAAGGAGCGTCCCGTCTGCTCGCCGGCTCGGTGAATTTTCGGGTGTTCCCTGGTACACAGATGTTAACCGCCTGGTGACGGAAACCGCCCCGCAAATTGGGATTGTGGATGTCGCCTATCCGGCGAATGGCGAAGTAGGTTTAATGGCCGTTGAAGCGGGGATGCATGTTCTTCTGGAAACACCGATTACTCACCAGTTGAATGAAGCAGATAAGATCATCGCTGCCGCACAAAATCGTGGGTTAAAGATCGAAGTGGCAGAACAATTTCACCGTCGTCCATTGGAACAAATAAAACTCAAGCTCTTGCATACAGGTTTATTTGGTAGAGTACATACCTCGTTTAACGATTTTGCTGGACATGGTTATCATGGCGTCAGTGTGATGCGTAGCTACCTGGGTTTCGATGCCAGGCCACTCCAGGTCAGCGGAGCCGTGCGAGAGTACGATTTGAGCGCGCATTGGTCACGGTTAGGGAATACCCGTGGTCCACGAAAAGAAACGCAGGAGCACGGTATGATCGTGTTTGAAAGCGGACAGCTTGGTCTGTACCACTGGACAGACGTAGGTTATGATTCCCCCTTACGTTGGTGGCGCAGTAGTCGCTTCCTGGCAGAAAAAGGGATGGGGATCACTGTTGGGGTAGGTTTGAATGTACAAGAATGGTTGACTCTCCTCGCCCCGGGTGGTGAGATGCCGCAATTTATTTCACTTGAACGACGCTGGGAACGCGTGGATGGTGGGGCTTTGATAGCCATGATAGCGCATACTGGCAATTCGGAGCTACCGATTGTCCAGTGGGATAACCCATTCCTGAATGCGGAGCCAGGGCATAACCCACAGTGGCACGATGATGAGATTGGTGTGGCGAGTTGTCTGATGAGTTTGGTAAATGCGGTGCGAAGTGGAGGGGAACCTAGCTATGGCCCTTATCAGGCTCGCCTGGATCAAGAAATAATCCTGGCTGTTCGGCAGTCCTCACTGGAAGGGGGGCGCCCAGTCTCGATTCCTCTCGAGAAGCAGATTGTTTAAGAAATATCGGCGCGCCCAGCGCCGGTTCTTTAGAGGATTTCGTTCTTTCCCTGCCGTTCCAACTCATCCAGTAAAAGCTTAATATGCCGGACGGAATCCTTGGCAATCACCAGGAGTGCATCGGGCGTGTTGACGATCATCAATCCCTGCAAACCCATGACTGAGATCGTTTTTCCTTCCTCTTCGTTAATAATCAGGCTATCCCTGGTATCAACCGATACAACTTCTCCCTGAGTCACGTTCGAATCCCTTGAGCTTTGTAAGGCCTCTTTCAAACTATACAGTGATCCTGGATCGGACCAACCTAGATTAACTTTAAGCAACAATGCCTGATCAGGCTGTAACCGCATTAAGAATGACTCATCGAAGTGCATGGTGGGGATCGTGGGATAGAGCTGGTGCAGGCTAGGATATTCCTGATCAGTGCCTTCATCTTTCAGAATTTCATCAATGATTTGGGTGATTTGCGGTGTGAATTTCCGATATTGGTCAGCAATAAATTCGATAGTAGTCACATAGAAACCGGAATTCCAAACATAATTACCGGCACGGATCATCTGTGCGCAACGTTCGGTATGGGGGCGATAGACCATTGAGCGGAACTCATAGAAAGGCATGTCCCAGACTCGGCCAACTTCCTGTCCGTGTTCAATGTAGCCCAGGTTCTCACTTACAAAGCGTGGTGTTTCACCCAGGAAAACCAGTCGCTGTGGATTATCTTTGATTAATTCTTGCCCGACATCAATCGCGGCGCGCAATCGATCATCATGGCGGACATAGGTGTCAGACCATTGAAATAAAATCGGCCCACTAAGCCCTTTCTGTTGCAGTTTCAGGAAAGCATAAGCGACAGCTGCAGCCACATCGCGCCGAACAGGTTCAAGGATGAAATTATCTTTGGGGAGTTCAGGAACCTGTTGGGTTAACAGTTCTCCATATCGCTCATTGGTGGAGATAAAGATATTCTCTAAAGGAATGATGGGGAGCAGGTGCTCAACAGCTAATTGTAGAGAAGATTTCGTTCCCAAAATTGGTGTGAATTGTTTGGGAGTATTTCTACGACTGATTGGCCACAGACGTTGACCGACACCACCAGCAAATAAAACGGCATACATAGGGCTCTCCTTTCCAGACAGTTATTGTTGATTTGTCAAGGCTAGGTGATCGTAGGAATTATTGGTGGTATCGTGACAAGATTTACCCAAGGATTTCTTTGTATACTTGTTCAACCTGTGAAACCATTAATTGTTCGCTGTAATCTATGGATTTAAGGGACGCCTGGTGGCCCATCCGTAGGGCTAACTCAGGATCAGATAATAGTTGTTGAATGGCGTCCTTCAGAGCGGATATTGAATTGGGTGGGACTACAAAACCATTGACTCCATTATCAATCAAATCCGCATTTTCACCAACATTGGTAACGATACTTGGCAGACCTGCCGCCAGGCTTTCGAGAATAGCGATCGGCATCGCTTCGTGACGCGAAGGCAAGATAAATATATCGCTGGCGTTAAGGTATTCAGGGACATTGCTTTGGAAACCCAAAAAGATGACCTGATGTTCCAATTTTAGAAGGTTTGCTTTCTGACGTAGAAAATCTTCTTGCGGACCACTGCCAATTAACCAAATTTGAAATGCCGGTACATTTCGATTATTCAATTGTCCCGCTGCATCCAATAATAAATCCAGACCCTTATCTTCAACTAACCGACCAACGAAAGTGATTACCACCATATTATCTGGGACATTATACCTGGCGCGAAGGGTGCCTCTATCGCCAAGACCCTTGTATGCCTCCAGGTTAACCCCATTGCGGATGACGATTGAGCGTTGACCTGGAGAAAGATTCTTATTAACACACTCCTCCCGAACCAGGCGTGAGACATAAATTAACCGCTCAGTCCAGGTATGATTGAGCAGGCGATCAAGGTTGATATAAAGAAATCGACCGGTTGAAGCACGGAAATACCGTTGGTGGCCGTAATATTGGGTCGCTGGGAAGTGGACAGTGACAATAGATGGTATACCCAGCCTATGCGCGGCCAAACGAGCGGGAATGGCGGCGGCTGGACTGTGAACATGAACCAAATCGATCTGCTCACTGCGAAACACTTTCAGTAATTGCCGATACGCACGCAAATCGAGAGGTTTAATTGTCGGAAAAGGCATTAATTTAACGTTTAAGGCTGCGGCATTCGTTGAAAAGCGGTCAGAGATTGGAGCAACAATCACGTATTGATATGATGCGTGGTCAATATGCCGGAACAACGACAGAAGGTGGCTTTCCACGCCCCCGAAATCGAGTTGACGGTCATAAATAATCGCTACATTCTTGGTCATACGTCCTTCAAATCCTGGATGACGCGGGTTGAATCAGGTAAGGATTGCCGTTTGATTGTTCTGCCCAGGCTCGTCCCGGTTTTCCTAATGCAAGATACAGCCACAACCAGCGTAACCGGAGTGGGGTGAGACGCCATGATTGCCAGGCATACGCGCGGGCTTCGGGAAGTTGGTTCGCCCAAAAAGCGCAGTCAGCTGCCCGGTAATAGCAATTTGTCATGGCTTCAGTTTTACTCGTGCGAAACTCATCCGGTAATTCGGGCTGAGCGAAAAAGCGTTGGTAAACTTTGATTAACTCCTGAGCGAATTGACCCAGGCGGGAGACTGATTTTGCATCATTGTGGATCCGTAATCCTGCCAGGCGCACAGGCAACCAGATAACCCTCGAGGTAATCCCGGCGCGCAGCCAGTAATCGAAATCCATTACGAAATGCAATGACTCATCCAGGTACCCGATCTGTTCAAGTACTTTACGCCGCAGAAAGACGGCTGGTTGGGGAATATAGTTGATTGTTGAACGAACCAGCTTCATAAAGTTGAACGGTTGTGTTGGATAAGATTGGAGTCGTTGAGATTTTTTATCGATATAGTCACAATTCCCGTAGAGTATATCGACCTCAGGCTGTTCTAAAAAGAAACGGGCGACCTCTTGCAACGCACCAGGGTAATAAATATCGTCAGAGTTCAACCACGCCAGGATTTCACCACAGGCATTTTGCCAACCCTGGTTAATCGCCGAAGATTGGCCATTATCTGGCGCGGATATCCAGTAAAAGCGTTTACCATAATATTTTAACACTTCGCGGGTGGTATCAGTCGATCCACCATCTATTACCTGGTATTCCAATGCCGGGTAATCCTGACCCAGTACCGATTCAATTGTTTCCGCGATAAAATCTCCCTGGTTGAAGGATGGAGTTACCACAGAAATCGTCGGCAATACCTGGTCAATCATGGGTATTATTCTTCCAGTGTCATCTTCTGGATCAGGATCAACAGTGGTCGGGTGTCCCCATTCGGTAATTTTTGGATCGTCGCCAAATCAGCTGAGCTCAAGCGAAACTCATTTAAACCATATTGTAGTTCTAGTGGGATAACCAGGCGATTCAGTAGCGAATCTGCAGGTCCAATAAAGTGATACTGTTCTATGCGACGACCCTCTACTAAGAAATTATAAGACTGCCGCCGGAAGAATTTAAACGTGAGTGTCCGGTCCGGTGAAACCTTAGAGGGTCCAGGAGACGCCTCGATCACCAGTAGGACTGTCCGTTCCTTTTCTGACCAGAGAAAGCCACGCAAGCCCTGCATATCTCCCTCCCCGAGCCATAAGAGTCCATTGGCGCTGACAGTTTCAATTTCCCAGCTGGAGGATTTAAGTTCTAAAATACCGACCTGACCAACCAGGCCAGGCGCGATTGTCATCAGGTGGTGGGCGTCGGTTATGCCGAGGATAATCCTTTCTTGCTCTGGATCAGGTATACAGGCTGCGGTCGGGCAATGTCGATAAAGTGTCCAGCCATCAACCTGATCGAGTAATTCAAGCTCTCGGGGTTGTTGTAAGAAGGGACGTTGGCGCGGCTCAACGAGCAGATAATCAATTGCTTGAGCGCTTAACCACTCCAGGTCAATCGTTATAGATTGTGGATCGGTGGGGAGGAGGATCCGCTGGAAGTTCGCTCCAAACAGAGGATAATCCCAGGCATCTTCACTCAGTCGGGTAGCCAGGCGTGCGTTAGCCGGCACATTTCTCTCGACCATATTAAGGACGGGTAACATGGCGCGGTTGTTTAGTGTGCGCGCCTCGGAATAAGTCTTACCCCATACTGCATTTTCACCGACAAGTGGTCGTGAGCCATTCAACAGGAAGGTCCAAACCAGGATCCAGATAGCAGCCAGGCTGATTACCCAACGCCAAAGCCATGATCTCCGGCTAAGCGGATACCATGAATAAAGCAATGGTGCACTCAGCGTAGCAGCCAGGACAAAATATCGGCCTCGATAAGGTGTCCATAAAGAAAACGCACTTAACACAACAGCAAAGCTCAACACCAGTAACACCAGTCCAAGCCGGAATGGTTCTTTTCTGAGTAGACCCTGGTAAGCCTGGTATACCAGAGCAGTGGTAATAAATATAAAACCGAGAATGCCGAACCAGGCAATATCTTCATGGACACCACCAGTTGACCCGAGTATGAAATGTAACTGTTGCCGCCATTCGACACCTTGAGAATCGGATAAGACTGGGAGACGATGCAGGATGAAATTGGCAGCCTTGGTGCGCAAAATGGATAGAGGCTCTCCTA
Organism: uncultured Anaerolineaceae bacterium; assembly: GCA_964354345.1. Taxonomy (GTDB): domain Bacteria; phylum Chloroflexota; class Anaerolineae; order Anaerolineales; family UBA4823; genus CAYGZL01. The sequence goes on from CAYGZL010000023.1 coordinate 76,801, forward strand.
ATGGGGGCGGGAGACCAGTTGGATCGAAAAACTGGTTGGCGTAGAGGCCGAGATTTTTCACAGTCATTTCAATCCGTGAGACTGGCAGGTTGATGAGATCATTGGTCCATTGGGAGACCGAGAAGGGATTATGGTAGAAAAGGGTATTTTGCGCATAGCCGAATATACCCACCAGAATAAAAGAGAATGATCCGATTAGCCCCCAACGCGCCAGGATTCTCCCGGTAGATTTCCTGTTCAATCCATAGATAAGCAAGAGTACCAGCACCAAACCCGGTAAGATCAGCAGAGTAGTTGATTTTGTCCCGATGGCTAAAGCGAGACCCAAACCTGAAAGCGCCAGGTAAGGGATATGGTTTTCTCTGTAACCCAGGTAAAGCAGGTAGATACTGCTAATAAAGAAGGCGCTGGCTGTCAGGTCGTTCATAGTAGTGACCGACTGCAAAGCGATCTCAGGGAAAGTGGACCACAGCAGTGCAGCGAATATGCTCTGTTTGCGAGAAGCGCCCAGGAGACGCGCCAGTCCATAGATAGCAAAGGAACTTACCAACCAGGCTGTCCATTGGATCATCCCACTGAGCCGGTCTGAGCGAAGGAAAATTGTGGTCCATAGGATACCCAATTCAGCATTGATTGGGAAAGTTGTTTGGCGCGGGTTCGGAGTCACCCAAGGAGCAAGGCTGCCATGCTGCATCCAGTAACCAACCCGGGATAGGTGATAAGTCATACTATCAAAGTTGTTTTGCGGATATTGGATACTCAGAATTGCACCAACCAAATAAACCACACCAACTATGGTGGCCATTAACAACAGATCAGGACAGGTTTTCAGACCAGGCCAACCACTTTTCAGTGAGGATAATATATTTCTAAAATGTTTAAACAGGTCTGGTCGGTTATTTCTCCGCCAGACGAACCAGGCTATCCCACAGAAGATAAAATGGGCAGCCAAATAGAAGGCCGGGTAGATCAGATGGAACAAACTGGCCAATTCGCTGATGAGAACAATTTCCGCATATGCGATGAGAAACAGGCCAATAATATAAACAGTCTTATGCTGGATTTTTAGTTGAGCATTCACCAATATGGCAAAGCTCAGGGTTAATCCCAGCGCGAGTGGAAATAATAACGCCATCGAACTAATTATAACGAAAAGAATCGCAAGACTTTTCTCAATATTCGATCCCGAAACCAGGGAAAAATATTGATATTGAGTACAACATCTGGTCCGATGAGAATAGCTAATAAGGTGTGCCAGAATGATTTAGCCCATTTCCGGATTTGCCAATTACCCTGGGCTATTTCCAACTGGCGATAGGCTCTGCCGGTGCGGTCGAATGTGTATTTTGCCAGGGATATCCATAATTTCCAGGTTTTCGGCGAGTACCAAGGCTCCCATTGGAAACGGCTGAATTGTATAGCCAACCGTTTTTCTTCCGGGCTGGACAATATCGGATCTCCGGAAATTAAACGACAAGCCACTATTGGATGGTCAATAATAACCGCGGGTCCATCCCTGGTAATGGTGACCAATAGCTCATATGGAAACCAGGCTGAGGGTAGGTGACCGTTGGATTGAGTATACTTTTTAGCGGATGAGACGCGAAGTACACAAGCTGGTAAGGGAGGCGCCGGATTGACCCAAATCTGTAACAGCCTTTGGTGATTGGTATATTTTCCGGGATGGAGAATACCGGATACCTGACCATCCGAATCGAGTAACCAGGTACGTCCGATAGCGACCGAAGATTGAGGTGATCGTATCAGAGACTGAGTAGCTTCATCCAGCCTACCAGGCACCACCTGATCGCCAGCGAAAAGAAAGATCAGGAAAGGTGTTTGGGCTTTCTGGAAACTCTCCCGAATCACAGCTTGAATTCCTCCTTCGGGATATGTGTTCACCCTCTGAAATCGATCCTGTAGATCTAAAAACTCCTCGCTGGACTCACCCAACCATGCCAACCAGATTTCTATAATGATCGAGCCAGCCTGGTCGAGACTGGTTAGCGTTGTATTGATCAGAGCCAGGGCCTGTCCAGGTGAACCGATCACAATAATAGTAATGATAGGCGATACAGACATGTCAGTGCAATACCGGTGTACTTTGGTTTGCTAGATGATGTAAAGCTCGCAGGATGTTAAGTGAAAAATCTGTCCAGGAAAATTTTGTGGACTGAACACGCCCGCGTTTGATCAATTCTTCTCTCAGGGCAGGCTGGGTAAGCAGGCGAAGGATCGCTTCCGCCAAAGCTGAAGGGTCGGTAGGATCAATAAAGAGCGCTGCGTCTCCAGCAATTTCGGGTAAGCTGGTGACATTACTACAGATTACTGGACAACCGCTATTCATTGCCTCCAGTACTGGCATTCCAAACCCTTCAAACAGGGAGGGGAAGACTAACGCGGTTGCACCTTGATAAAGTGCCGGTAGCTCTTTGAAAGGGCGATAACCGAGAAAGCAAACTTGGTCTTGAAGATGGTATTCTTGTACCAATTTGAGTAACTCAGGATGAGCTTCCTTGGCTACGCCGGTGCAAACTAATTTGATGGGAGGAATGTTGGGTTCTCTTGATCCTGACAGGCTATCTGAAGTGAAGTTGTGATTAATTATTCGTAACGCCTCCAGAATCAGGCGGTGATTTTTATGCGGCCAGGTATTTGCCGGATAGAATAAGTAATTACCTGTTACCAATCCATACCTGGCTAAAATAGCGTTATGAGATGTGGGTGGCTTGGAAAAGATCGGATGAATACCGTGATAAACAACACTGACTTTGTCAGGCGGGATTCGCATTCGTTCGATCAATGTCTGGCGGGTGAATTCTGAATTGGCACAAAGATGATCTGCATGCTGGAACGAGGTTTTGTAATCTCGTACACGGTTCGCCAGCTCTTCAGGCGTGAAGAACTGGGGATAGTATTCATGTTGGATATCATGAACCATCAATAAGTTCTTCAATGGATACAAGTCAGGAGAGAGGATCCCTGAAGGGGATAAGGCGATGGTGGCGTTTGTGCGCCGACCCTGGATCCATACATCCTGCTGGGCTCGTGACAGGTGGCGCCCCAGGGATGATTTAAGTGCCATTACTAATTTCGATAAATAATAGCCAGGACCATCGCAGGTAACCAACCGGAAGTTTGGGTGGCCGCGCAAATCAAAATCGTAGCGGGTTACCGAGGGTAGGAGTACCGTAAATTCATTCAGTCCATCTAATTTCAGCGTGGTATCGATGAAAGCGCGCGCAGAAACCTCGATGCCTCCGGTGTAACCTGGAATCATCCACCGCAAGTCAATTAAGATGTGAGTAGCTTTTACCATAAATTATTTCGGCAAAGCATTACGTTCAGGAGAGCGGGTCATATTCCGCAAATAGATTGGTGTCGGTGACACGCATTGTACAATAACGACCCTTAACATCGCGTTGGGCGGTGCTAAACCTGAACAGGATTCGCTGACCGGTTTCAGCCGGGACTTCCAGGAGGATTTCCTGCCCGGCTCGAAGAGTCTGGTGGCTGACAGGCCCTTCTTCAACATGAATTGACAATGTCGTATCCGTTGCAGGTATGCCGGCCAGATACAGAACCTGACCCAGATTTTTTCTCTTAATATAAAACTGAACAACTGGCCCCAGCCAGTTATCTGGCCAAACACCAAAGACCGGTCGCCGGGGATTCACCTGGTAACGCTTGGCGCGAAACCGGCGTACCAAAGGGCGTGTAAAACCAAATAGAAATTTCATTTGGTGCGTCAGCCAGGAGCGCAGGCTGCGCAATCCAAGTCTGAGTTGCTGGTGGAGAGGTTTTCCTGTAAAGTCCTTCCGTAAGTAATCCTGATTATAGATCAGATAATGGCACCTGGTAACAAGTTTATATAGTCCAGGAATATGGCGTAACACACGCGTGTACCAGGTATTTTTCTCCCATAAGCGGTGATACCATAAACCCTGAAAATAGCTAAAGTGCACATAACCCGCCCATTTTCGACAAACCTGGAATGCCTCCCGGTAAATTTTCTCCCGCGCCGAAATGGTTTTTGTTTCAGGATAAATGCGTGAGTTGGCCAGGTATTCTGGCACGAAGACTATTCTTCCACCCAGGCGGTCTATGCGGAGCCAATATTCGAAATCCATCGAATAGTGGAGTTGATCATCCATAGGACCACATACCTCAGCTATATGTGTTTTCCAGAAGGCAGCCGGTTGGCAGATACAGTTATCCTGTATTAAACGCTGAAAAGAGTATTTTGCTGTGTTATATTCTCCGATGATGCGGTCGTTATCATCTATGTAATATGCTTTTCCATATACCAGATCGTATCCGGGATATTCAAGAAAAATGTTAACAACTTTCTCAATTGCTCCGGGAAGCAATGTGTCATCTGAATTAAGAAAGCACCGAATTGAACCGTGTGAGCGTGCAAAACCTTTATTGACTGCATCGGTTTGACCGTGGTCTTTTTCCGACACCCATCGGATGCGATCTCCGTAGGATTTTAAAATATCAACTGACTCATCGGTTGAACCACCATCAATAACAAAATACTCAATGCGCGGGTAAGATTGGGTTAATACGCTCTCGATCGTACGCTTTAAGAAGCGACCCTGATTGAATGAAGGCGTGACAACCGTCACCAGGGGTAACTCCTCAGCCGGGCGGGGTGTTCTACTGCGTTCGAAAACTCTTTGGCAGGCGTGATACAAATTTTGTGCAGATTGCTCCCAGGAATAATTTCTCAAGCGCGCCCGACCTCGTTCTGCTAAAATTGTACGATGCTCTGGCTCCTGGTAGATCCGCTTCATTAACGCACTCATGGAGTTAATGTCGGTTGGATCGCAGCTTAATACAGCCTCACCGCCGACCTCAGGCAATGCAGTGGTATTACTGCACAGGACCGGTGTACCTGCCGAAAAGGCTTCTAATAGTGGTTGACCGAAGCCCTCGTATAATGAAAAAAATATCAGCGCCTCGGCTTTTTTGTACAAATAATAGACAACCGATGGCCGAACAAAACCAAGGTGACGAATCGGTAGTGAAGCGTAGTCAGCTTGAAGTTCCTGCCAACCTTCTGGATGACCGGTGAGGACAAATTCAATCTTAGCGCCTGTTTCCCTTAAAAATTTTTCAAACGCCTGGAATATCCGGCGGTGATTTTTATGCGGCCATAAGTTCGCCGGATAATAGAAAAAACGTCCTGTCGGGACAAGGGTTTTTTCCTCAGGCTTTAAATCCAGATCAATTGTTGTCAGTTTAGATAAATTCAAAGCAGGCGGCATGAGGAAAATATCTGGGCAGTGTTCAACACCAGGCCACTCAGGGGATTGGTGATGGTCGATGATCGTCTGGCGGGTGTATTCGGTGTTCGTTGCGATCGCGCCTGCGTAAGTCATCGCCTGGTTGAATGTATCCCGACGCTCTTGTAATATCTCAGGTGGGAAAAATTCGGGGAGATATTCATGCTGTAAATCGGGAATAAGGAAAATTTGCCTCGAACGAGCGAACCCTAATGTATCTTTTACCGGGAATCCGCGAAAAAGGACATCAACTTTCTCTTTCCATAATATTTCTTCCATCTCGATAAAGAAAGACTCTGTTGGTAGACTATAAAGATGAAAGTGTTGATTAACATTGGTCGCAACAGATTGATCTGTTTGGCGAGTCTGGTCTTGTTGAATTTGGACACAGATTAAACTACGATTGAAGATTGTACAAAAAATATAATAATCATCTTCCGGATGAAGGCGGAACATGGCTTCACAGACACCCTTAATCTGAAGCGGAACACCTCCGCTTGATCCGAGCGTCACATACCGGAGATCAATACCAATTTTCATATCTTTTTTTCAACGTATACGCTGGACAATTGCCCGGCTTAGCCGCTTAATTATGGATGCCAGAGTCTGAAGTGGATTACGACTGAATAATCGAATACACCCCGTTTTACGCTGGTAATCAACCCTGGAATAATCCTCAGGATTCGGGGGGATTGAAGTGGTCGGAAAACCATCCGGGCGGGCGCCATACCGCGCGAGCAATGCCGAAGTGGCACCCCAAAAAGCCTCTATATCTCGAAGATAACCTTCCGGATACAGGTCGGGGTGCTGCTCAATATACGAGTGCAAAGTGTCTAAATAATAACAGAGGTAGCCTGGGGTAACAGATAGATGGGAATACTTCTCTGCGATCTGGCGTAGTTCTTCCAGGCGTTTGAATGACCCGGTAGCAGTCTTGGTGACACCGTATTCTCGGCTGGCGGATAGCTTCACTGGTACGGCGACTGGATCCCCCAATGCAGATAGCCGAATCCACAAGTCAGTATCCAGGCCGTAGTGTAAATTCGGATCAAGAAATCCTGTTCTTTCTAAAGCCGGTCGGTAGATAAATGTGGACGGTTGCAGGATGAAATTCAAACCATGGATTAAAGCCTGGCGGTTAAAGATCAATTTTCCACCCGGAAAGAACTCCTGTTTCGGTTTGCCACCTGCATCTACTCGCCAGCCATCGCCAAAGTAGAATGGCGCTCCGGGCTGCTGACGGAAGGTTTCAGCGACTGCTTTTAGCGCGCCAGGGAAATAAAAATCATCACTATTCAACCAGGCTATGAGATCACCAGTTGCGCGTTGAAATCCTTTGTTGATCGCGTCAGATTGACCAAGATCTGGTTCACTAACCCAGAAACTAAGCCTATCAGCATATCGGCGAATGATTGCGACACTTTCATCTTTCGAGTCACCATCAATGACTATATATTCTAGATTTGGGTATCCCTGGTCCAGGACTGAGCGTAAACATATCTCGATGTATTTCCCCTGGTTATACGAGGGTGTGATGACAGTGATCGTTGGCCATTGACTGGTCGGAGCAACTGTTTGTGAAGAACTAGGAATTGGATTACCCACGTAGCTCTCATCCATTTTATTGAGGGGGGATTATATTGATCCATAGCTGCCCGGGCAGATTTACCATTCCATAATGCATGAGTTGCACAGGTTCGCCATTCAGGCGGTGAACAACCGCAAAACTACCAGCGTTCGGGAGGTTGGTTAAGACTGTGATCCGGGCATCTAATTCTGGGTGAGGCAGGTCAGCGCGTAGAGCATAATCAGCACCTCTTATTGTTGTCAAACCTAAATTAAACGAGTACTCACCTGGCGCTACTTCAAGGTGTAATTCTTGCCGGAATCGAATATGGCTATCTTTACGCACATAAGCTGGCGCTTCGGCACCAGATAACAGGCTATTTTTACCATGAATAATAAAACCCTTATCATTGACTATTTCTACCCCCCCGATAGGTATTTCAATATTTACTACTATTTTGAACTCAAAGAAGAATACGGCAGTTTGACCTTGTTCGAAAACTGACGTTGGGCGCCCGTGTAAGTCACATAACGCAATCGCTGTACAGACTGCCATCACAGTAGAGGCTTGAACTAAATTATCAATTTTTAGAAAGGCATCCTGGTTTGGCCAGGAAAAAGACTCTCCAGAAGTGTTCGTTGTGAGCTCAGAATATTTTTTTGACTCGCTGGATTGCTGATCGAGTTGGCGTAATCTCTCGCTGCCCATTTGTTGGAGCAGATAATACCGTTTCACTGCTTCAACTGCAGAGCCGATGAATAAGCCCTGACCTTCACTCAAAAGCAACGCTCGTTCGCAAAATTGTTCTACCTCGTTCATGGCATGAGATACCAGGATAATTGAGACCCCATTACGGCGTAACTCATCCAGTCGTTGATAACATTTCTGCCGAAAAAAAAGGTCGCCCACAGCCAGAGCTTCATCAAGCAAGATGACATCCGCATCGACTCCCGTGGCGACCGCGAAAGCCAATCGGACAAACATACCACTCGAATATATTTTTACCGGCTGCTCAATAAACTCACCAATATCGGCAAAATTAACGATGTCATCAAACTTGGCACCAATTTCCTGGCGTGACATACCCAAGATCATCCCGTTTAAAAATACATTCTCCCGACCGGTAAATTCAGGATTGAAGCCTGAGCCTAATTCAAGTAAAGCTGTGATACGGCCATTGATTTCTACATGCCCTTTGGTAGGTTGAAGGATACCTGCTAAGAGTTGCAGGAGGGTACTTTTCCCGGAACCATTACGCCCGATCACACCAAAGCTCTCGCCCCGTAAAATCTGAAATGAGATATCCCGTAACGCCCAAAAGGGATGACCGTAAGATTTCCCCAATCGCCCGAAGAGGATATGTTTCAAACGGTCAACAGGACGACTGTAAAGATGGTAGAGCTTGCTGAGTTGCTCAACACAAATAGCAGGCTCAGAGGACATCCGGAAAACCTTTCTTTGTTCCCATGAACCAGAAATAGGCTGCAATAGCCAGAAGGGCAGTGATGAATGTCCAGATTCCCCAGTGCAACCAGGGGATAGGTTGCCCCCAGAGCAGGATTTGCCTGAAGCAGTCGATAATCGTGGTCAGTGGATTAAGTTGCATCAGCCAGTATAGCGCTCCTGGCACACTTTCGGCGGGATAAAAGATCGGACTAACGAACAACATGACTTGCACAACGATCGGCAACACCTGTGCTACATCCCGAATATATACACTAACGGAAGAAAGGAACCAGGCCAGACTTAAGCACAAGAAAATCAGTGGCAGGTAAGCCAGGGGAAGCAGGTAGATCGTGAAAGAGAGATCATGCATCAAGATCAGGCGACCGATCAACAGGATGCCTGTGCTGATCAGGGAAGTAATCAAGGCAACACCGAACAGAACAATGGGGTATATCTCCAGTGGGAAAACGACCTTCTTAACATAATTGGGCATACCCACGATCAGGTTGCCCGAACGATTGATGACTTCCGAAAATACATTAAAGGGGATCAAACCAGCAAAGATGATCAGGGCGAACTCCTGCACAGGAGTTTGGGCGTTGGCATCCCCCCAGCGCGCCTGAAAGACCAGAGAAAAGACGAACGTATAAATCAAGAGCATGACCAAAGGCACCAACACCGACCATCCAAAACCCAGATAAGAACCCCGGTAACGCTGACCAAGCTCACGCTTGATCAGAGCGCGGATCAGCTCCCGGCGTTGCCAGAGACTACCTCGAGGAGTGAGTTGAGATGATGGGGTCACTGTCCGGTGATTATATGATAGTGCGGAGCATTTATCAAGGAAAGGCCGTCATTTGGACACCTTCAGACAGAGCGCGGGAGGCTGAAACACCAAGTGGTTCTAAAACAGCGTCGGCGGCGCGCAACAATAACTCAATATAACGGTGGGTGTGGATCGCGACCGCGGCTGGGCGCTCGGGCAGGTTCCAGGCATGAACACCCGGCACGCCCAGGACGTAGAGAAACTTGACATGTTGACCCGGTCGGACATGTTGTCCGATTTTTTCCAATTGGGCAGCGGCTCGCGCGGCTGGCGATGGGTCACGGTAGGCTGCCAGCTCCCGGCTCAATTTTTGGGTGACCAGGAGCTGTTCCAGAGGGATGCTGCCAGAGCGCAGCGCTTTTACCTGTCGCAACAAGAACGCCAATGCTTGTGGGAAGCAATCAGGCAGGTGATCTGCATCCGGTGCCAGCGCCAGGATTTCCAGCAAACCCATTTGAACATCCGCGATGAAGGCTGGTGTATCGCGCCGGCGGGCTTCGATGCCGCGCACCTTAAGCGTACCATCCTGGAACGCGCCGAAATAACGGTTGGGTACTGGCACCCTCGCATTGACTTTTGAAGGTAGGAAAGCCAGCCAACGGTAAATCCCTTCCAGGCTGATCGGCAGGTGCGTTCGATGGGCAATCTCTTCTAATAATGCCTGGTATTCAGCCTTCGCCGGGCAGTCTGACCGGTAGACCCACAACCCGTCCACGTACAGGTGCAACACTGTGAAGCCAGCATCTTCGGCTGCCTCCTTGGCGAGCAGCAGGCATTCGCGGCTGTAAGCGGTCACCGCCTGGTGTGCTTCGATGCGTCCGAAGCGCGCGTTCTTATAACCCAGGTAGCCAAAGCAGGTGACCAGCAGCCATTTGTGAGCTGCAGCGCGCGCTTTGTAGGCTTTGTAGCGCGGATCCCATTTGGGTAGCTCAGCAGCTTTGATCTTCAGAGTAACGCGTTTGTCGAGTAGCGGTTGCAGCGTTTGTGGAATCAGACCGGGTGGCTCGGGTCGTATCCACAGGTTCTGCTCAGGTACGGCAACATCCTCGGGCTGAGGCTGGCTGTGCAGCGTTTCCGGCGAGATGTTATAGCGCGCCATAATCCCGGGATACATCGAGACGAAATCCAGTTCAGCCACCCCCTGATAAACACCCATGAGCGGTTGGTAAACCAGACCACCCTGGTCAGCATGTAGCAGATCGAAGGCTGTCTTGGCTTCCTCAGATTGCTGTTTGTGCCAGGGGACGAGTATCTCCTGGCGCAGGGCGGTCACGATCTGCATAGCCGAAATGCCCGTTCCTGGAGAGAGGCGCGCCGCAGACTGCACCGGCAGCGCGGTAACGCGCGCCGATTCCAGGATGCCATCCAGGCCATAGTCATGATACATCATGGCGTTGTACATGTCGATGTGCCAACGGCCGAACAGGAGCACTTGCTGACCACGGTAGATAATTTGTCCATATGAAAAGTATGTGTGTTCGGGGCGCTGTGCTGGCAGTTGTCTTGAGTCGCGGTTAAGCGGGAGGGAGATCTGCAGGTTGTGCGCCAGCTCCAACAAGTGTGGCAGCAGCCAGGTGTCGCCCCAAGCGGTGAGCAGTAGATCGGGATCGTGGCGGCTTAAGATGGCTGCCAGGTTGATCAGCAACGCTCGCGCCGGTTGCAGCGCCAGGGTGTAGGTATAGCGACCGATGGTCGCCTGGATGGAGTTGGGCTTGGCGTGGCGGGGATCGCAGTTGGGCTCCAGGCGCAGGATGCGCAGGCGCGGCAGCTCTGGGTCGATCTCCCACGGGGTGTTCAGAGAAGTGATGGAATGTATAACATGGTGTTCATCCACCTCGAGGCGTAGTTTTGCCAGCGGGAAAGTGCTCCAGGCAGCGGCGTGGCGGAGAGCCGGGAGTACATCAGCATCATAGAAGGTCAGGTCAGGGAACTGCTCAACCAGGTGGGTGAACAGGCGTGGCTGATCGATGGGATTGTCAACCTGGATGGCCAGGGCAGACACAGGTGCGTGCTGGAAGAGGTCACGGCGGCTGGAAAACCAGCGTTTTGAGGGGATGGGGGCTGATTTCGCATAGACATTAAGACACTCAAGCCTGTGTGGAGAGCCTGAGACATAAAAAACCACCGGAAAAGCTTGCTTCAACCACAACCGCCGCCGGTTGGTCTGGCCTTCCTTGCTCTCCTGGATCAGCCAGAGCATCAGACCTTCATTTGGGTCAGCATACAGATCCAGCAGCCAGCCGACTATTTGCCGGGTCATTCCAGGAGAGGGTCGTCCGGAGAGTAATCAATCACATACTGATCTGGACCGTGCCTTAAATTATCCAACCGGCTACGTAGCCGGATAACCTCTTTGTGCTCTTCCAACAGCATCGCCAGCAGAAAGACCTCAAAGGGCAGGGCATGGGCGGCGTAAGCCGCGGCAGCAAGGTGCTGTTGGGCGCTGCTGAGCAGTTCATCCAGAGCTTTCTGATCGCTGCGCCGCAGGGCGCGCCGAAAGCGCGCCAGCGAGGCCTGTTCTTCATGAAAGACTTGCGTGATGGAGGGAACTGTGCGACCCATACTTTTTCTCCTCTACAACAACGGCATTTGAGCTGATTGATCTGGAGGCTCTTCAAAACGCCAGACTTGGTCAGCAGTCTCTTCTAACAGCTTCAGAAACTCGCTGGCTGGCTTGCTGGGCCGCAATCGTTCACTCATGATGATAGCAGCGGTCTGGCTCAGGCGCTGCAGTTGAATCAGGCAACTCCGCAGCAGCCGCTGCCGCTCGCTGATATTCACGCTTTCATCAAAGAAAGTTTCCAGCAAATTCATGATCACCCGAGGAACTGGCGTGGCAGTGTTCTTGGCCGCAGCAATTTGGGTGGCGATCAACCGCTCCATCTGGTAGCAAGTGAAGCCCCGAGCGATTTGGATGCGCTGCAAGGCAGCCAGCGAGATTTCCTGCTGGTGCACCAATCGTGCGACCTGGTAAGCATCGAAGGAGTTGCCGCCGTCCAGGATAAGTACTTCCCCGCGCAATGCCAGTCGAGTAACTAATTGGTTGATCAGGGTTGCCAACGCAGCTCGCGGCGCGATAACCAGGTGAAGTTGAGGGGTAGAGAGTTCAATGGCGGTATTCATGACTACAGCATAGCTTTCTTTTGAAGCTTGCGCAATCCCCTATTGGGTGATTTGAACAGGGTGAATCATGGTATCACCCACCGGGTGATCCACCGGTGGCGTCTGATATGATGTTATCCCCCACAGCCTGGTATTACGGTTCCGCTGGTGGTTGTGTTTACTTGACGACCAGCACCGAGCATTCCGCGTAGTGAACCAGTTTGCGCGAGACGCTGCCCAGCAACCAGCCCCGCACCGGGCTAAGGCCACGTGAACCGGCGACGATGAGATCGATATGGTATTTTTTGGCGAACTCGAGGATTTCAGTGGCAGCGTCGCCACGCAACAATTCACTCTTAGCCGCCAGGCCAGCTTGTTGTAGATCCTTTTGTGTCTGTTCAAGTAAAGCCCGGCCCTGGTTTTCCTCCTCCTCCATCATCGCCTTCTCGGTTTCGGTATCGGGGAGGTAAGTCAGCATATATTCCGGTCCCATCGGCCAGGCACGGGTTATTCGTTCTGGGGAAAGAACTGGAGGTAAGATATGGACGAGGTAAAGCTCAATCCCGACTGGGAGTGGGAATGGCGCTTGTTGAGTGGTTCCCGCCAGATATTCCAGGGCATGTTGGCTGTGAACTGAGCCGTCCGTGACCAGTAGAATCCGTTTGAGGCCGATGTAGGGTGCCCGGACGATCAAGACTGGGTGATCGGCATATTCAACCACTTGCTGCGCCACTCCGCCGAGTAAGATACTCAACGTCGAGCGTAGACCTTTGGCGCCCATTACAATTAGATCCGGGTTGTTCAGTTGGGCGAACTCAATTAAAACCTCAGCGGGGTAACCAAGACGCAGTTCGGATTGAGCGATTAAGTCTTTGTCTTGCAGGAGTTTTTGGGCCTGGTCAAGAGCAGCCTGAAGCACGGCGTGGTTGGATGATTCGCGGGGGGTTAACACACCCAAGATCGTTATGCTACTATCTTTCGGTAGGGGAAGATCGCCGATTAGTGCTGCGGCAGCCAGTGAATGTTGTGAGCCATCATCGGCCAGTAATATTTGTAGAGGTCTTGATGGTTTTTGAGTATTCATCCTTCACCTCCTGGCTCGGGCGATGTTTCTGTTCGGAGTTCTTGATTTTCCTCGGGAGGAGAATCCGGGATTGGATGGTTTTCTTTTCCCGAGGTTTCTATTATTTTGTTAAACTCGGTCAGTCGCTTGGTGACAGCATGGTTGAAGGTGCCGATTGGATATGAGCCGTCTGCCTGTTGGGTACCCACTGGCAGGCCGGTTAACAACTCCAGGCCTTCGTTCAAGCTGACAATTGGCCAGATATGAAACTGACCCGCCGCGACTGCCTCGATCACCTCACGGCGAAGCATCAGATTGGGTTGGTTGGCAGCCGGGATGAGTACACCTTGTTCGCCGGTCAGACTTTTGGTCCGGCACACATTGAAAAAGCCCTCGATTTTTTCGTTTATCCCCCCAATTGCTTGAATTTCTCCTAATTGATTGATTGATCCCGTTATAGCAAGATCTTGACGGAGAGCAACCCCGGCTATCGCTGACAACAAGGCAAACAGCTCAGCAGCGGAGGCACTGTCTCCTTCAACCTCGTCATAAGATTGCTCAAATGTCAGGCTGGCTGATAGGTTTACGGGTTGAGTCCTTCCATATTGCCCATACAAGTAACCGCTCAATATCAACACACCCTTCGTATGGATCGGGCCAGCCAGTCGAGCCTGGCGTTCGATGTCAATTATCCCCCCACGACCTGGAAAGACAGTCGCAGTAACCCGGCTGGGACGTCCGAATGAGTAATCACCCAGGAAGAGCACGGATAAGGCATTGATTTGACCGATCGTTCGCCCGGTGGTGGATATCAGCAGGACATCCTGAGCAATCATTTCGTGCAGGCGTTCCTCAATCAGGTTACTCCGATAAATGCTTTCATCAATGGCGCGTTGTACAGCAGTTGCATCGACAATAATCGGTGTACCGTCAGCCTGGGTATGGTTGTTGGAATGACGGTTGGGGTTGGCCTGCTGAGACGCCCAATAGGCAGACTCACGTACCAGGTCAGATATTTTACCGAAGCGGGTGGAGAGCTTGTGTTGATCTTCTGCCAGGCGCGAGCTGAACTCGATCAACCGGGCGATCGCTTGACAATTAAAAGGGGGAAGGTGATTATCTTCAACAACAGATTTAACGAATAAGCCGTATTCATACTCAGTATCTGAGTTACGCTCCATAATCGTAGTAAATTCGGCGCGCACTTTAAATAACTTACGGAAATCTTCATCGTAAGCGCTAAGCAGGTAATAGAGTAAGGGTGTGCCGACCAGCACAACTTTAACATCCAAAGGGATGGGTTCGGGTTCCAGGGTTTCAGTACTTATGATACCGAGTTGGCTGCCAAGCTCGATAATACGGATCACTCCATCGCGTAAAACGCGTTTCACACCTTCCCAGGCGTAAGGATTTACCAGGAGGTCTCTGGCAGGTAGAATTAGATATCCGCCATTGGCGCGATGAAAAGCGCCTGCCTGAATCATGGTGAAATCAGTGCGGGTACCGCCCATGACAACGATGTGCTCAATCCGACCTAACAAGTCGTAATAAGCGGGTTGAGTTTCGACAATGACCGGTGCTCCTGGGCTGCTATGGTCAATTAGGATATTGACCTCATACCGTTGGGTCCAATCAACCTCGTTTGGATTCAATGGCTGTTCAGCTGATTCTCGTGGGTGAAAATTCGTGGGGTTGCGTAAGATATCCTCTTCTACTTGCTCGAGGTAATGAATTACATGAGGGAGATCAGAATATTTAGCCTTGAGTGTGTCTAGCAACGGTTTTACGTGAAATAGAACAGTCTGGCGGTTTAAATAATTAAGCCTCTCGGAGGCAGACCGACTCATTTCGCGAATGCATTCCAGGCTTTTTTCAACCTCCTCGCTTAACTTAATCTTAAGCTCTTCGAGTTTAAGACGCTGTTCTTCATTCAAACTCTCTATTTCTTCAGCTGTCAAAGGTTTTCCCTGAACACCAGGTGTTAGTACAATACCGAACGGAGTCCGGGCAATGATAAATTTATATTTTTCAACGAACTCTTGTAATCGCGTAAATTCCGTATCCTGATTTTTCTTCAAATCGGAGACTAATTGGTCTCGAGCATGTGTATACTCATCACTATCGAAGGCACGAGGTATCTCATGTTGGCAGTGACCGATTAACTTCTTAATATCTTCACGAAACTCTATTGCCCGGCCAGCAGGTAAATGCAATGCGCGTGGATTGCGTGGATTCTCGAAATTGTTGACATAACACCAATCATCGGGGGTGAGCTCATTTGTGGCTTTTCGTTGCAAATATCGCAGGCTGAGAGTAGTGCGACCGGAGGCAGGTAATCCAAGAACAAAAATGTTGTAACCTGGTCCAGCAACTTCGCTGCCCAGCTCCAAAGCACGTAAGGCCCGGGGTTGACCGATCACATTCTGTAAAACCGGTAACTCATCAGTAGTCTGAAACCCGAAATTTTCCGGATCGCATCGACGGCATAATTGTTCAGGAAGCAATTCGAGGGGGCGGATTAAGCGATTGTTCGCTTCTCCCTTTGAGGCTTCTTTAGATTTTTTTGTCATTGAATCCTCCTTTCGTGTATTCAGTGTACAGGAATCCTTTCTGAGAGTCAATTACCAGTATAATAAATAATTCATAATTAATCCAATCTGAGGTACATTGTGAATTTACAAACAGTTATTAACAGTCGCTTTGGCGTGAGTCTTGCTATGGGTTTATGCCGGATACTACCTCCTAGAATGGGTTATCGTTTCGCATATTTTCTAGCAGATCGAATATCTGGTAAGCGACAAGTGAGGATAGTCAGAGCCACGCGATCAAACCAATGGGTGGTAGCGGACGAGAAAATTTCTATGAAGGCGCTTAATCAGCTTGTCAGCCAAACTTTTCGTAACGCGGCATACTCGATTTATAACCTGTATCACCACCTTGGACAATCTGAAAAGTTTCAGGCTTTGATTGCTGATACGACTCACCTGGATGAAATAATCACCCATAGCCAAAAAAAAGATCAAGGGTTAATTATCGCCGGCACGCATCTAGGAAACTTTGATTTGGTATCTCATGCGGCTGCTTTGCGGGGCATAAAGATGATTGGGCTCGGTTGGCACCAACCTGGAGGTGGCTATCGCCTCCAGAACAGGTTGCGGAGGAAAATTGGTTTCGATGTTTACCCTGCCTCGCTAGCTTCCATTCGCATGGCTGTCGATTGGTTGCGAGAAAAAGGAACTCTGATTACCGGGCTTGACCGACCGGTGCCCGAATCAAAATACCACCCAAGGTTTTTCAATCGCCCAGCAGCATTACCGGTGATACATATCCAATTAGCGCTTAAAACGCACACTCCAGTTGTTGTCGTCGGATCAAGATTGCTTCCGGATGGAAAATATATGATTGAATTTTCAGATCCGGTTGTAATGGAAACAATCTCTGATCGAATTCGTGAACTGATCTATAACGCTGAACGATGTCTGGTTATTGCAGAAAATTTTATCCGTCAGACGCCTGATCAATGGTCGATGTTCTATCCGGTGTGGCCAGAAGTCCTTGACCAAATAACATAAGGATTTGCCACCCGCCCTAAAATCGTTTATCATTGTTCTTATGTTTCGGCAGTTAATCGCGAGGATCATTCTTATACTTGTATTCACCTGGTTGGTCGGGTGTTCTACGCCAACCAAGACGCAGATTGTACCTACCGTTACTGATACCGTAACAATAGTACTACCATCACCTGTAGTGCGTACGACACGGATTCCAGATGTTGAACAGGCTGCTCTTGTGTTTCTTGAGGGATGGAAAAACGAAACCTACACGGATATGTATGGGGTACTAACTCTCCAGAGTCAAAAAAATGTCACCCAGGATAAATTTACCCAGCTTTACCAGAGTGTGTCAGACGAAGCTGCATTGAGTAATCTGGATTACCAGATCCTATCGAGTGAAATCAAGGAATCAGATCTGGCTGAAGTCAAGTACCGGGTGGTTCTGCATAGTTTTATGGTTGGAGACCTGACGCGTGAAATTTCGATGCCGTTAATGCTGGAAGAGGGTCAATGGCGGGTAAATTGGGATCAAACATTGATAATGCCCGAGCTGATTGAAGGTCGTAAACTGCGCATGGATTTCGAAATACCTCCACGTGCTGGAATCTTTGATAGTGACGGGAAACCGTTAGCAATTGATGCTGATGCCATCGCAGTTGGTCTATATGCAGACTATGTCCGTCCGGATATACCTGAGGGTTTGGTGGGTCTTTTATCGCAATTTTCGGGGCTAGGTGCAGAGACGATTATAAATCGGATCGAGAACGCACCACCTGGCGGTTATCTCGCGCTAGGTCAAGTCCTCGCAGGCGAGTATCCTTATCTACTTAATGCTTTGTCCGGTTATGGGGCAGTGGTGGTCGGAAATTACCACGGTCGGTTTTATCCCCGGGATGGGATTGGTCCCCATCTGGTAGGTTATGTGAGCGCCATCCAGAAAGAAGAGCTATCTTCCTATCGCCGGCAGGGATACCGCAGCGATGAAAGCATCGGTCGAAAAGGGTTGGAAAAGTGGGGTGAACAGATCCTGAGTGGTAAAAACGGTGGGGCCTTATACGTGGTGGATGAGAAAGAAACACCCGTTGTTCAATTGGGAACAACGGAGTCCCAACCAGGTCAGGATATTACCACGACAATCGAAACAGATTTTCAATGGGGTGTACAAAAGGCGATCCAAGGTTTTCGTGGGGCGATTGTTGTCCTGGAACGCGATACCGGGAAGGTATTAGCCTTAGCCTCAACACCTGGTTTTGATCAGAACGGCTTCCAGACTGCGAATGTCAATTGGTCAGCACTACTGGGTGATATTACTTCGAACCCTGATATGCCCCAGTTCAATCGCGCGACACAGGGTCAATATCCTTTAGGTTCTGTTTTTAAGGTTGTAACTATATCTGCAGCCCTGAATAGTGGCAGGTTTACACCCGAATCAACCTATAATTGTGGTTATGATTTCATAGAAGTGCCTGGTTTAATTTTGCATGATTGGACTTATGATCATTTTCTTCAAGATGGTTTCACTAAGCCGAGTGGAATGTTATCGTTACCGCAGGGATTAATCCGTTCCTGTAATCCTTATTTTTGGTATATGGGACTAGATTTATATAATGCCGGTCTAGCGCGCGCAGTCTCAGATATGGCGCGGGGTTTCGGTCTGGGAAGTTTTACGGGCTTAGAAGGTCTGGACGAGGAAGCAGGGAAGATTCCCGATCCTGGAAATCCTGTGGATGCTGTTAACCTGGCGATTGGACAAGGTGACACACAGGTTACAGTATTGCAAGTGGCCGATTTCATGGCCGCCATTGGCAATGGAGGTACACTCTACCGACCTCAAATGATTGAACGCATTGGGTCGAAGGATAGTCCAACTTTTGTATTTACCCCCGCAGTTCGGGGTACCTTGCCTCTCAACAAAGAGTTACTCAAGGTAGTCCAGGATGCCATGCGGGGTGTTGTGATCAGTAAGACACCCCGTGGTACTGCGTATGATACCTTTGCCGGGTTCAGTATCCCGGTCGCAGGAAAGACGGGTACAGCAACGGCGGGGCCGGGATTGTTGCCGCATGCCTGGTTCGCCGGCTATACGATGGCAGAAAATAAAGACCGACCTGACATTGCTATTGCTGTTCTCATCGAAAATATTGGTGAGGGATCTGATTATGCTGCACCAATCTTCCGTCGAGTGGTTGAGTATTATTTCAATGGTCATCCGCAACGTTTGTACCGCTGGGAAGCGGCGATCAATGTGACCAAGACACCCACACCCCTCGTTACTGAAACTCCCACTCCAGAACCTTGATTGAATGGCACCTTGAATCCCGGGCAGACTTGCCGTATTTAACCACAGATAAACCGCCAACCTGGCTAAGCCAAGCAGAACGGAGTATGTGGTTGACGATTAAGGGTGAGAAACGTAAGCAAGAATGGTTATTGGGACATTGGACAATCAAGCGACTGGCCTGGGCATATTTTGTAAAATCACACTGGATCGAAGCTCAGGGTCATGATTGGCGGGAAATTCGCGCGATTCAGGTGGATCAAGATGCCTTCGGCGCTCCGTCCTTATCCTGGGTAGGGTTTGAGGAAAAGAGTACGGATTTCCTGCTCTGTAACTGCAATGAGATGACGAAACGAGTCGCAAGGATGCGAATCTCAATCAGCCACAGCGGAGAGTGGTCTTTTTGCGCATTGGGGATAGGTATGCATGGGATCGGGGTGGATATCGAGCTGATTCAACAATATCCGGCAGTATTTTCCAGCGGTAATTTCACGGAAGAAGAGCAAGAATGGATTGCCGATTTGCCGCATGAGTTGCATGACGAGGCAGGTATTTTAATTTGGAGTGCCCGAGAAGCGATCTATAAATCGATCGGCGTGGGATTACCTGGGCGTAACGATATCAATCCTGGCGTGACCAGTCTTCCCGAAAAAGCCACCCTGATGGGTTTATGGCGGAATGGAAGTTCTAGAGGAATTCAAAGTACATTAAGCTACCCCATTCAACCATTGGATCAGCAACGATGGAATGGGTACCGGATTATTTGGCCTACTCAGGACGACTCTATTGTATGGCTAGGATTTTGGCGTAAAATAAGGGATTACATTCTCACAGTAGCGGTATGTGTACCAAACCCAATAATAGATCCGGCGCAAATGATCGCTCCTGCGCCATTGTTATGATGAGGAGGATTAGATGCCGAAAGAGATCGATTCTTATGTGGATGATTTACGCGAGAAGAAAGAATCTAGCTTGAATACTGAAAGAGAGACTGAGACCCAGCATCACAAAGGTCGTCTGACGGCGCGTGAACGAATAGACTTGCTTTTCGATCCAGGATCATTCAACGAAATTGATACCCTGGTATTACCGCGTTACGAAACTTATATAGGGGGTAAAAAATCCCGGTATGGCGATGGAGTTGTCACAGGATATGGTTTTATCAATGGCCGGCATGTATTTGTTGCTGCTCAGGAGGCTTCCGTGATGGGAGGTTCTTTGGGAGAAATGCATGCCAACAAAATCGTTAAGGCGATGCGGATGGCGCTCCAATATGGTGCGCCGTTTATCACTATTAACGATTCGGGTGGCGCCAGAATTCAGGAAGGTGTAGACAGCCTGGCTGGTTATGCGCGCATCTTTGATGCTAATTGTGAAGCGTCTGGAGTGATTCCCCAAATTTCTATCATTATGGGTCCTTGTGCAGGTGGGGCAGTCTATTCTCCGGCTTTGACAGATTTCATCTTCATGACAGAAAATAGCTTTATGTTTATTACCGGACCGGATGTCGTAAAAGCAGTGATGCAGGAGGACATCAGTCAGGAGGACCTGGGTGGTGGACGCGTCCATAGCCTGAAGAGCGGCGTCTGCCATTACCTGGCGCGTGATGACCAGGAATGTCTGGCTCGAGTACGGGAGTTGCTCAGCTATTTACCGTCTAATAACCAGAATGATCCCCCCTACATCAAGCCAATTGACGATCCCCAGCGGAAGTGCACTGAGCTAGAGAAAATCGTTCCAATGGACCCTCATAAAGGTTATGATATTCACCAGGTGATCGCCAGTCTGGTAGATGATGGTCGTTTTCTCGAGATTCACGCATTATGGGCTCAAAACATGGTGGTTGGATTTGGGCGGATGAATGGATGGGTAGTGGGTATTGTAGCAAACCAACCGATGGTGCTGGCAGGTTGCCTTGATATCAACGCCTCCATTAAAGCGGCTCACTTCATCCGCATCTGTGATGCGTATAATATTCCGATCATCACTTTACAAGATGTGCCTGGTTTTTTACCTGGTAAGGAGCAAGAATCCGGTGGGATTATCCGGAATGGGGCACGCATGATCTATGCTTATAGTGAAGCCACCGTGCCGAAGCTGATGGTTATATTACGTAAGAGCTATGGTGGCGCTTATTGTGTTATGAGTAGTAAGGGTCTGCGGGGCGATTTACTCTATGCCTGGCCGAATGCAGAAATTGCCGTCATGGGCGCAGAAGGCGCCGTCAATATCCTTTTCCGGTTGGACATAAAATCGAACACCGACCCCAAGGCTCGCCAGCAAGAATTGGTGACAGATTATGAAAATCGTTTTAACAATCCATATATTGCTGCGGCACGCGGATTATTGGATGATGTAATTGAACCTTGTGACACACGACAGGTCCTTATTCGTGGTTTAGAACTGACCATCTCCAAGCGAGAGCGGCATGTGCCAAAAAAGCATGGAATCTCGCCAATGTAAATAGGAAGGTGATTGAGGAATAATTTCGAGGTGTTATGTACCGTAAATTATTAATTGCCAATCGGGGCGAGATTGCTGTAAGAATACTACGCACCTGCCATGACCTGGGCATTTTAGCGGTGGCGCTTTATCATGCTACTGACCGGGGCTCGCTGCATGTCCGCCTGGCTGATGAAGCAGTAGAGCTAAACTTACCGGTTGACTTTACGAACCCGAAACGAATTATTGAGATAGCGCAGCAAGTTGGGGCGGATGCTATTCACCCTGGTTATGGTTTCCTGGCCGAACATGCCAATTTTATCCGGATGGTTGAAACCGCCGGGCTTGTCGTTGTTGGTCCACCGGTCAACGTTTTAGAGGCTGTTACGGATAAAATCCATGCGCTCGAAATTGCCAGGTCAGCTGGTTTTCCAGTCGTTGAATTTTCTCCGCTAAACTTTAGTCAGACAGATGGATTTGGAACCACCTTTCCACCTACAGTCCCACTTCAAGAGATGGACCAGGCGTCATTTGATATCATCCATCGCGAGGCAAACCATCTGGGTTATCCGGTAGTCCTTAAGCCATGCCAAGGGGGTCGAGGTCGGGGAGAGAGGTTAGTTCGGTCGCCCGACCGTTTAGAAGATTCGATCCTCCGTGCTCGAACTGAAGCGCGGGCAGTTTATGGTGACGATCGGTTGTATATGGAGAAAGCTCTACAACCTGTTCATCAAGTTAATGTTCAAATTCTCGGTGATCACCTGGGTCACTTGATCCATTTTGGGGAGCGGGAGGGATCGATTACCTATGGTAATCAAAAAATATTCGAGGAGTCGCCTGCCCCTTGTTTAAATGCACAACAGCGTACCCGCCTCTGGCAGGCTGCCTTGGAACTGGCGCGCCTGTTTGGTTACCAAAATGCGGGTACAGTGGAATTCCTGGTCGATGCAGAAGGGCGATTTTTCTTCACCGAAATGAAGGCTCGCATTCAAATTGAACATCCAATTACCGAACTAGTCTCTCAGGTAGATCTGGTGCGAGAGCAGTTATGTTTATCGGCGGGTGAGGCTCTGCATTTCAGACAGGATGATATTCACCTGCAGGGATGGGCGATGGAATGCCGGATCAGTGCTGAAGATCCATGGAACCAATTCTTACCTTGCCCGGGACACCTCAATCGGGTTCGATTACCGGATGGACCTGGGATAAGAGTTGATACTTATGTCTATTGTGATTGTGATATCCCACCTGATTATGATCCACTAATTGCAAAATTGAGTGTCTGGGCAGGAGATCGTAGCGCGTGCCTGGCCAGAACAAGCCGGGCTCTGGAAGAATTTAAATTGATCGGTGTTCCTACGAATTTACCTGTCCTTCAACATATCCTCCGTGACCCGAGGATCATTTCGGGTAACTATTCGACGGATGACGCTTTCCGTCTGATAGAATCATCGCAAAACAGGAATATAGATAATAGCGTGCACCATTTGCGGGACATGGCTGTGGCAGCTGCGATCATCTATCTCCGCCGGATGCATGGCGGAGCAGGAAATTCAACCATGCATCCGATTGTTCCAGAGCAATTAACCACGGGCTGGCATCGCTCCTCTCGGAATTTACCGGAATGAGGAAACCAAAAATAAACCAGGTGAATTCAATGCAGGCGGCGTCCTTATGAGTAAATTAAGGGTCCAGATTGCTGGTGTACGATATGAGATCGAGCTTAATTTCCTTCCCAATGCAAGTGGAGAATTAGAAGTCCGTGTTAGCCAGGAATGTTTTACGGATGGAATGGAGAATAAGGACTATTCTGATTCAGATTGTGAATCGATGTTTTTAATCCCAGTGATCATACCCGACCTGGATATACCAGCCAGCCGGATGGAGTGGTTAATTATTGATGGTAAACCATATGAGGTGGTGCTGGATCAGGATTTACACTGGATCCGTTCTCATCGAGATATATATCCATTAGAAATCCGCGACCTTGAGACTGTTGATCTCCGACCTCTCAGGGGCGATCATCGGATTAAAGCCCCGATCCCGGGATTAATTACACAAATCATGGCGAAGGTAGGCGATACGGTTGATGCTGGCCAATCTTTACTGGTATTGGAAGCAATGAAAATGGAGAACGAGATCCGTTCTCCACGTAGCGGACAGATTTTGACGCTCAATGTCACCGCGGGACAGAGTGTCTCATATAATGATTTGTTAATAGAGCTCGTTGCGGAATAGCTGTATCCACAGTGGGAAACCATGTCTGCTATTCTGGCCTTCGTGTGTAATACCAGTTCAGAGCGATTAATTCGCCCTCTGGTCTTCTGGGGTGTATAATGCGTTCCAACTTGGATCGATGTCTGTGGCCTTGACGGAGATATTGACGTGCGGATTGACAGCTTAATGGAGATTTTGCCCCCAACATATTCGCCGGCGGATCGGGAATTGGTATTACGCGCGGGTCGGCTGGCAGAACATGCGCATGAAGGGCAAAAGCGCGTTTCAGGAGAACCGTATGTCAATCATTGCCTGGCTGTCGCAATGATTCTGGCTGAGATGTGCGTACCCCCAAGTGTTGTCGCAGCTGGTTTACTTCATGATACCGTTGAAGATACCCCAATAACTTTAGCTGATTTACAGCGTGATTTCGGAGATGAAATTGCCAGGTTAGTGGATGGTGTCACGAAATTAACCCATTTACCCCGCGTTTCACGCGGTGACCAGCATCTAGAAAAGGAAGCCCAAGAATTAGAAGCACGACAGTTGATCGAACGCCGAGGAGGAACTGATCCGGAGCAGGAAGTTGAACAAATCCAGCGTAGCCGGCGCTATGACCTGGTGTCTGAGACGCTGCGGAAAACTTTCCTGGCGATGGGCGAAGATGTGCGTGTGATTTTGATCAAGTTAGCTGATCGTTTACACAATATGCGTACATTGGGTAATATGCCGGAGCATAAACGACGCCGGATCGCCCAAGAAACATTGGATATTTTTGCTCCATTGGCTAACCGCTTGGGTATCTGGCAGATCAAATGGGAACTGGAAGACTTATCATTCCGATATATCAATCCGGAAAAGTATCGGGAAATTGCTGATCATCTGGCTGAGAGGCGCTCGCAGCGGGAGCAACAGATGCAGGATATTAAAGATAACCTGCAACGAGTGCTTAACCAAAATGGGATACAAGCTCAGATCTTTGCCCGCCCCAAGCATATTTACTCGATATACCGGAAGATGGTACGTAAGGAAGTCGCCTTCGACCAGGTGCATGATGTCCGGGGGATAAGGATCCTGGTTCCCGATAAACCTTCCTGTTATGCAGCGTTGGGTTACATCCATGAGCACTGGCGACCAATCCCTGGTGAATTTGATGATTACATTGCTGTTCCAAAGGATAACTTCTACCAATCGCTGCATACCGCAGTTGTATATGAAGATGGTAAGACTTTAGAAATTCAAATTCGCACCCCCGAAATGCATCAAAGCGCCGAATATGGCATCGCCGCCCATTGGCGCTATAAAGAGGGCTCATCTCGAGATGATGAATATGAACGGCGGGTGATCTGGCTCCGCTCCCTGATGGAGTGGCGCCAGGACGTCGATGACGCCAGCGAGTTTGTTGATAGTATGAAGTCAGATGTCTTCGAAGATCGCGTCTATGTTTTCACACCTCGCGGGGACATCATTGACTTGCCGGTTGGATCAACACCAATTGATTTCGCTTACCAGGTTCATACAGATATTGGTCATCGCTGCAGGGGAGCTAAGATTAATGGGAAGTTAGTCAGTTTAGACTACAAGCTGCATACGGGGGATAATGTTGAAATAATCATCGCAAAACGCGGTGGTCCCAGCCGTGATTGGTTGAATACCAATCTTGGCATGGTGAAGACACAACGCGCCCGCTCCAAGATTAAGCAATGGTTTAAAAAACAGGCTTATGAACAGAATTTTAATCAAGGAAAAGTAATTCTCGAAAAGGAGTTACGTCGCCTTGGTCTGGGGGACATCAACCTGGAGCGCCTGGCGCGTGAGTTTGAATTCCGGACTATGGATGAATTCTATGTAGCAATCGGAAACGGTGATCTTTCGTTGGCACGCATTGTCAAACATTTGACATTGATCCAAAAGGAATCCGAGGAAACTGTTCCTGGAATAAATCAGGACGATGAGCAAATAATGCGCAATGGTTCGGTCATTATTGGCGCCCGTCCTGATCGGCCGCCCTCTGATAATGCGGTGACGGTCCTGGGTTTAAAAGGTTTGTTGACCAGTACGGCGCGTTGTTGTAATCCATTGCCGGGTGATATAATCGTGGGTTATATTACCCGAGGTCGAGGTGCTACCATTCACCGGGTCGACTGTCCCAACATATTACGTGTTCAGGATCGTGAACGCCTTGTACAGGTATCTTGGGGACAGCCGAAAACCACTTATCCCATCCCAATCAGAATTCGAGCCTATGACCGGAACGGTTTAATGAAAGATGTCTCAACACTGATTACGGATGAGGGGGTCAATATGTCAAAGGTTAAGGTAGATGTCAACCAGAATCTGGCCGTGTTTGATCTCGTATTGGAAGTTCGTGATCTACTGCAATTGAGTAAAGTGCTCGATCGTTTAGAGAATCTACCCAATGTAATGGAAGCCCAACGCGTTCGACCTGGATAGTGTGATGGCTGATCGATGGACAACTCAGTTGGTTGGGCACCAGAGATCTGGAATTTTTCGCGCTTTGGTGGATGCAAATGCTTTGCTAGTCATCCCTTCTGAGGTAAAATGTGTGCCAGCCAGCACCTGGGTAGAGGCCTGGCCACTGGCGAAACTGTTGTTCTATAGTTATCATATTCTTGAGGAGGAATTTATGCCCCGTATTCGTTGCCACTATATCGATTGTGTCTTTTTAGATGATGGGTATTGTGGAGCAGCGGCAATCGAGGTCGATCCAGATGTCGGTTGTATGACTTACGCCCGAGCCAATGATATGGAAGTTGAGGACGAGTGGGAAGAGGAAGAAGAAGAGCTCCATGAATGGGATGAAACAGACCTGGAAGAAGATGAAGACGAACTCTGGTTAGATGAGGATGAATATTAAGGGGTAATTATGGGGAAGCGGTGAGCGCCATGTTACCTAAGGCTGACCAGGAACTCAAGAACTGTGTGACGCCACGGGCATATTGGTTTCCGTTATCCAAGATAGTAACTTCATTTTCTGTATAGCCAATTACGATAACTGTATGCTCATAACTCGCAACCACGGACAAGTGATCATCGCTTGACCGATAATAAATGGGTATTCCATCTATGGATGAAGCACCGATCGTCCAGACATACACAGGTCTTCCAGCTGCAATCTCGGTGCGTAGTCCATCCCAACTTAACGGGTGGTGAGCATTAGCGGTGACCCCATAATTTCTTAAGAGTGCAACGACTGGTTCAACATGAACACCGTAATCGTTGGGCGGAATTTGACCCCAGGCGCCATTCACGTTACCCACAAAACCGGTATCAGGATTGTCTGACTTCGGAAGTTGGTTGAAGAATTTAAGTTCATCAATCGAAAATCCGAAGAAGGCTGCCCAATCCACAGCTACCCGTGATTCGCAATCCAGCGGAAGCGACTGTGGGTAGCTTTGTACGCCAGTTACTTTAGCCTGTGCAGGTAGAGTCGGTGGAGGTGGGGGAGGTGGTGGTATTTGAGATGGATCTCCTAAGGTGATCCTCAGGCACCAATTGCGCAATTTTCCACTGTCATTGACCGAACGATCCGCAACACTCAAAATCCAGGTACCTGCTGCAAGTTGACCATCGAAACCAGCCAGAGCTTGTTCGGGGCGGAAGATTCCAGCAATCGCGGCTGGATTCGCTGAACAACGCTTTTCGACTGGCAAGGTCAATTCATCATCCAGAATGGCCTGGATATCATTTTGTCCGCAACCATCCTTGTTGGCAGGGTAACCAGGACGATCGATCACCGTGATGGAAGTAGCAGTATCGGGGTGAGAAAGTTGGATAAGTAGATCGCCAACCCAGGAATGAGTAATTTCCAGGCGGAGATCCAGATCAACAACTGCCCGTCCGTCGCTAATGGTAATCGTATCGCTAATCCCCCCCAGATTGTTATCGGGTATGTTAATCGTGTTATTCGAGCAAAACAAGGCTATGGTTGGGGGTGGTGGAGGTGGGGTGGGGGTAGGCAGAACCCGACTGATGATCGGTAAGAAGATCATCGGGGGTGGTGTGGATTGCTCTATTCTGTTTTCAAAAGGAGTGGGCGTTGCGGTTGCTTCAGGCGCTTCGGCTCTGACAAGTTGAGTTGAGAACAATATTAAAGTGAATAAGCTGATACACAAGATTAGGATTAGAATGATCTTATTTGAGCGCGACAGGCAGGAGTGAGGTTGGCATGAATGTTGCATGGAAATTTATTGCCCTTTGGGCATCGGATATGCAATAAATATTTAATCTGATTATAATCTAACATTAGAAAAAGCGAAACGAGAATCCTCATGCGATCCATAAAATTGGTTACATTATTATTGGTTATTATTACATTAACTGCTTGCAGTCCGTCTGGGTTTCTGATCGGAAAGAAGGCAACTAAAACACCAACCCTACGACCGGCACGTACACCTACATTAAAACCTCAAGCTACCAAGGTCTTGTCCACCAAAACACCAATTGGAAACCGGAATGCGGGTAACCAATTAAATTTCCCACTCATCATCGCCCGATCTCCTTTGACTGTCGTTCATACAACGGGTGACCTGTATCAATTGCAGCCCGGAACACCGCAAGCATTGCCTGACTTCTTACATCCAGATTTGGCTTGTAAGTGGATGGGTGTCGGTGGTCAGGTATTTCTGAAGGATCGGCGCTCCGTGATTGGATTAGTTGTTGAAGTTACCGGCAAATTAAATAACCAAATAATAACGTTTCTTGGTCTCACAGGGAACGCACCGGAAATCGGTCCAGGGGGATACGAAATCAGATTGGCGGATTATCCGATCGCGACAACGCAAGCGTTGCGTTTACGGCTCCTGGATTTGAGTGGGAACACACTGTCTGACCCGGTAACCTTCCAAACCTATGATGATTGTCAGCGTAATTTGATCTTGATTAACTTTTCCCATGGGGAATAATCCAAACACAGATAAAATTATCTCATGCCACTACTGGATCATTTTGGTTTGGTTGCACCTTGTTATGACTACGTCATTCGTTTACATTCTATCGAGAAGTTATCTGTTCTTTTGAAATTGCCTGTATCAGGTCGATTATTAGATGCTGGTGGGGGTACGGGGCGGGTTTCCGAAGCCTTGCAGGGATTGGTTTCTCAGGTGATTGTCGCCGATATATCTCTGGGTATGTTACGCCAGGCTGTTAACAGAAAAGGGTTAAATGGGGTTTGTGCTTTATCGGAGTATTTACCATTTTCGGATGACTCATTCGAACGGATCACCATGGTGGATGCCTTACACCATGTAATCAGTCACGCCATGAGCGCTAATGAGCTGTGGCGTGTCCTTAAGCCCGGTGGACTCCTGGTGATCGAGGAGCCCGATATTCGAACTATGCCCGTCAAGCTGGTTGCTATTGCTGAGAAACTGGCCTTGATGCGTAGCCATTTTATATCACCCCCGCTTATTGCGGCCTTATTCCCTCCCGACGCACGCTCCCGGATTGAGATCGCATCGAATACCGCTTGGATAGTCGTGGAGAAACCTCTGAAGGACGACTCATTAATTTTATTGAATTAGCATTTTCCTTGAATATTAACAAATCCTGGGCAGCAACTCACCAGACAGCATATCAACGATGCGTGTAGTACCGATTATGGTTTTAACGAAGACCCTTTCAACCGGGCTGGCCTGTACAACGCCGATTGCCACAGCCTCTTCACCGTAGCGGTTGCGGTGCATCACCTCCAACACGCGTTCGGTGTGGCTCTGGTTAACTATCACGATGAGTTTACCCTCATTAGCAATGTAAAGTGGATCGAACCCAAATAACTCACAGGCGGCTGCGACTGCTTGGCGCACTGGAATGTGACTTTCCTCGATCTGGATGCAACAGTGTGATTGCACGGCAATCTCGTTTAGACTGGTCGCCAGGCCGCCACGGGTTGGGTCACGTAAGACATGAACCTGATCGCTGGCGTCTAATATCGCCTCGATCAGGTGGTTCAGCGGGGCTACATCGCTCTGGATACCTGAGCTGAAGCCTAACTCACCGCGTGCCTCCAAAACAGCAATCCCATGATCACCGATGGGTCCAGAGAGAATAACGATATCCCCGGGTTGAGCGCCTGTTCCACTGATCCGAACGCCAGGTCGGATCAGACCGACACCACTCGTCGTAATATACAATCCATCTGCCTTACCCTTCTGGACAACTTTGGTGTCGCCAGCCACAATTATTACACCTGCTTCTTCCGCCGCCTTTCGCATCGAAGCCGCTACCATTTCAAGTACGCTTATCTCCAATCCTTCTTCCAGGATAAATCCGGCTGTGAGATAGAGAGGTATAGCTCCCAACATGGCCACATCGTTCACCGTGCCGCAAATCGCCAACCGGCCGATGTCACCACCCGGGAATACCAAAGGTGAGACGACATGCGCATCAACGCTGATTGCCAAGCGTGTGGTTGGCCCTTCCGAAGGTAGCAGGATTTCTGCGGCATCGTCACCTGCGCTCAGGCTTGGGTTATCGAACGCCGGTAAAAATAGCCGACTCACCAGATCGTGGGTTAATTTACCCCCGCTACCATGACCCAGGACGATCTGTTCGCGGTGGGCTAATGGCATTGGGCAGACCGGACCTTGCATGGTTGGGAGGTTAGCGGGAGACGTTGGTTTGTCCATAACGATAATAAGCGGAGCAAGCCCCTTCCGAGGATACCATGGTCGCACCTAATGGACGCTCAGGAGTACATTCCTTGCCAAAGGCAGAACACTGGGGTGGTTTTTTCAGACCCTGCAAGATCAAACCGGCTATGCATAACGGAGATTCGATAGGAAGGATATGGCTGACCACGAACCTTTGTTCCGCATCGTATTCGGCTAACTCCGGTCGCAATTTCCAGCCCGAATCAGGGATCATCCCGATGCCACGCCAGTTGCGATCACAAATGCTGAAAGCTTGCTGAATTACCGCCTGGGCCGGTGGATTACCAGGGTAAGATACCACCCTCGAGTAGGCGTTTTCCACCTGGCAACGACCTTGCTCGAGCTGCCGTACAGCCAACAAAATGCCATGTAATAAATCGAGTGGTTCGAATCCTGTCACGACGATTGGTGTACGGTACTGCTCGGCGATGGGCGGATACTCCCAATAACCCATGACCGCACAAACATGTCCGGCAGCCAGGATAGCCTGGATACGATTTCCGGGTGAATTGAGTATTGCGTGTAGAGCTGGAGGGACCCGCACATGTGAGACAAGCATCGAATAATTCTGTATTCCCAAGGATTTAGCATGCAATACACTCATCGCGTTGGCTGGTGCGGTGGTTTCGAAACCGATGGCAAAAAAAACTACTTGATGATCGGGATTTTCCTGAGCTAACTTAACTGCGTCCAGTGGTGAATATACCACCCGAACATCGCCACCTGCCGCGCGTACAGAGAACAGGTCACGATGGCTGCCTGGGACCCGCAACATATCACCGTAGGAAACAAAAATCACACCCGGTTGGGAAGCGATTTGGATTGCTTTGTCGATCAATTCAAGCGAGGTGACGCATACCGGGCAGCCAGGTCCGTGCACCAGCTCTATTTCAGGAGGCAGGAGTTGATCTAACCCATAGCGCATGATCGCGTGAGTTTGTCCTCCACAAATTTCCATCAACACCCAGGATCGGGTGACTGTATGACGGATTTCCTTCAAGACGCCATGCACCAACTCTGCGTCACGGAATGCTGTATTATTCATTATCAAGTTCGACCTCAGATAATTCACGGAATAGTGCCAGGGTTTCCTCAGCCTCTTCTGGACTGATCCGGTGCAAAGCAAAACCGACATGAATTATGGTGTAATCGCCAATTTCTGCTTCTGGCACATAGGCCAGACAGGCTTCACGACTCACTCCCCCAAAATCGATTTTCCCCATCCTTAATCCGTTTTTTTCATAGATTTCGATGATCTTACCCGGCACCCCTAAACACATATCTGTCTCCTTAACTATCTAGCCAGCGCTGTACTGCAACAGCGGCTTGCCCTAAAGCGATCCCACCGTCGTTGGTTGGCGCCTGATGGTGAGTGAGTACATCAAACTTGTTGGCCTGTAGCAGACACACGGTCTTCCTTAACAGAGTTTGATTCTGCCATACTCCACCGCTTAATGCAACACGCTGGATGCCTGTTTGATTGCGTAATATCTGGCAGACACGATGAACCATCTGAGCCATGCCATTATGAAACCGACTTGATATCTTCCCAACGGGCACACCAAGTGCCAGGTCACTCAGTAAGGTTTCGATCAGGCGTGTGACACCGATAATTACCGGGGTGTCACCATCGCATGTCGATATCTCAAACGGATAAGCTCCTGGCTCTTGAGGATCAGCCAATGCTTCGAATTCGATGGCCGCCTGGGCTTCATAATTCACTCTCTGCCGCACCCCAGCCAGGGCAGCAACCGCGTCAAACAACCGACCAGCACTGGAAGTCAGTGGGGAATTTATCCGCTTTTCTAATTGTAACCGGACAATTGTGCGTTCCTCTGCACTTAGTTCCGCATAGTATGGAAATTTCTCGGCCCAGTCCAGGTCAGCCTGCCACAGATAGGCCAATGCCATACGGGCTGGTTTCCGAATTGCCGCCTCGCCTCCTGGCAAGGGTACATAGGCCAGATGAGCGAGGCGTTGATAGGAGGCATAACTGGTGATCAAAAATTCACCACCCCAGATCGCTCCATCTTCACCATAGCCGGTGCCATCAAAAGCCACACCGATGACAGGTTGGTCCTTTTTGATATTGTTGTCAACCATGCAGGAAGCAATGTGAGCGTGATGGTGTTGCACCCCGATGGCTGGCAATCCCTCTTCGACTGCCCGGGATAGGATGAAACGGCTGGCCAGGTAGTTCGGATGCAAATCATAAGCCAGCAGCTCCGGTTCGACATGGAATAACCGCTCAAAGTGCGCTACACTGTCCTCGAAGGAACGGAGTGTTTCATAGTTCTCCAGGTCGCCAATGTGGTGGCTTAGAAAAGCATAATTCTCCCGTCCCACGCAAAAAGTATTTTTTAACTCAGCACCCCCCGCTAAAAAGGGTGGGGTTTTCCAGGGAAGATGGATCGGGAATGGCGCAAAGCCACGTGAACGCCGGATAAGGTAGATCTTATTCGGAGAATTGGGTCTATTATTTCGCGTTGATTCACTGTCTGGATTAGCGCACTGCACTGGCAATTCCATGGTTGGAAAAACTTGCACAACAGAATCGTCGCAACGCGTACGAATAGGCCGGTTATGCATTAATAATCCATCTGTCAGCGAAGCGAGACGCTGTCGAGCGTCATCATTTTCAAAGGCGATGGGCTCTTCGCTCAAGTTTCCACTGGTCATTATCAACGGAGGCAATACCTGACCATTGTCATCCGGCGCGAACAACAAGTAATGCAGGGGGGTGTATGGTAGCATCACACCTAACGAATTCTGATGGGGAGCAGCCTCACGGGCAATCAGCCCTGTGGGTCTACGCTGCAAGATCACAATCGGTCGTTGCCGAGAAAGGAGCAGCTCACGTTCGGTGCTATCTACCTGGCAATGTCGTTCTACGACAGCCACATTAGCCATCATCAGTGCGAAGGGTTTATCCACGCGCAGTTTACGCCGGCGGAGCTCAGCTACGGCCTGTGGGTTAGTGGCATCACACGCCAGGTGGAAACCTCCCAGCCCTTTAATCGCAATAATTTTCCCCTGTCTCAGTAACTGTTGTGACGCCCGGATCGCCTCCCAGGAGCCATGGATTGTGGTTGCCTGGGATTGTATGTCTGAGTCGCTATTTATGGGTGGATGCAGAATTTCTAACCAAACCTGTGGTCCGCAAATTGGGCAAGCAACCGGTTGGGCGTGGAAACGCCGGTCTCGCGGATCAGCGTATTCGCTCGCACATTCAGGGCAGAGCGGAAAGCCCGCCATGGTTGTGTTCGGGCGATCGTAAGGAATATCGGTAATGATAGTAAAACGCGGTCCGCAGTTTGTGCAATTAATAAATGGGTAATGGAAACGCCGGTCATGCGGATCAAACAACTCACGAAAACAGTCCTCACAAATTGCTACATCTGGCGAAATCGGTTGGAACTCCTCTGCCACCGTCACTGAACCGATGATTTCGAAACTCATAAAACCGCCATTGACGGATGGCTGAATTATCAATGTGTCAATCTGAGCCAGCGGAGGGGTTTCTTCCCGTAAACCTTTTAGAAAGGTGTCCAGTTGTTCTCGTGAGCCGTCTACCTGGATATCCACTCCGGCAGAAGTATTTTGTACCCACCCTTTCAATCCCAGGCGCGTTGCCAGGCTGTATACAAACGGTCTGAATCCCACACCTTGGACAATACCGGTAATATGAATCCTTAATCCACTAGTGTCATCAGCCAATTGATCCACGCCTCCAGTCCTTCTCCGGTGAGGCAAGACATAGAAAAGGTTACCAGGCCTGGATTAAGAATCTCGACACCCTGCTGGAACCGTTCCATATCAAAGGGGACGTAGGGAAGCAGGTCAATCTTATTGATTACCAGACCATTGACGCCGCTGTACATCGCTGGATACTTATAGGGTTTGTCATCCCCTTCAGGAATAGAAGCAACCAATACATTATAGTGAGCACCGAGTTGGAATGCAGCCGGGCATACCAGGTTACCGACATTCTCGATAATTAAAAGGTCAATGGTAGCCAGGTCGAGTTGATCCAGGCCGGCGCGCACCATGTTCGCATCCAGGTGACACTCTCCGCCGGTGTTAATCTGTACCGCCTGCGCGCCGGCTGCTGCAGCCCGGTCAGCATCAAAACTGGTGGCGATATCGCCATCAATCACTGCCAGGCGCAATCGGATGTTGAGGCGGCGCACGGTTTGTTCTATCAAGGAAGTCTTTCCTGCCCCTGGCGAAGCCATCAGATTAACTGCCAGCACGCCGGCTTGATCGAGACGAGCGCGATTTTCAACTGCCAGCCGGTCATTCGCGCTCAGAATTTTCTCAAGGATGGGTATTCGATGCGGATTTTGGATTCTTTCGGGCATATCATTTCTCGATCTCAATTGAATCCAGGTAAAACTCCTGCCCGGTGATGATCTTGACTTTTACACTGCCACAGAGTGGGCAATTGAATAGATCGGCTTCAGGATGAAAGTGGTGGTCACAATCCATACACACCAGTTCAGCCAGGATGCGCCGGAAGTGTAGTTTTGCACCGGCTGCAATCGTATCAGCGGAGATTATATCCCAATAAAATTGGACCGAATCGTCAACGATCGTTGCCCACTGTCCAATAACCAGATACAGGTCGGTTACCTGCCGTGCTTGTGCACTCTCCGCATGGCGCAGTGTAATTTCCAGGAGGCTTTCGGTGACGGACAGCTCGTGCATGGGGCAGCATCAGACTTCATCTATTGCCGCGAGCTCATCCTGGAGTTCAGAACCTTTATCGTCCCATTCTTCATCGTCCCCTAGAAAATATTCCTGAGAAAGCGCGGTCGTCGCCCACAACAAGATCATCATCACGATCGCCTGGCTGATACACCAGATGCACGTGGCGCCAATCACAAAGGGTTCCAGGAAGGTCAGGTAGATCGAGAACAGCACGCCAAACAAGGTTATGATCCAGATCCCTATCCCGGCGAACTTACGTGATTTATCGGGACCGGAGCGTTCTATTGCCCAGGTGAGTAAGATTACCAGGTAACCAATTAATCCCAACAGTCCAATTGGAATCACTCCGAACAATCGGGCGTATTGACTTTGTTGGACGGTATTACAATCCCCAACCGGTCCGCAAAAAGCCTGCGCCCTGGAGGTCTCCACAAATGCCATATACGCGGAAATCCCAACACCAGCAATAGCCAGGGCAGGAACCACCCAGGCTGGCCATTTCCGCTGTTTCCGGGGTTCGCCACGTAGAAAATTTACCAGGATCCATACCACACTGATCACCATCGCCAACAAGACTATAACTGCCAGGCTGTTGCCGGTGAGATCGCGTTGAAACTTAGTCGCCATGCGCGTCCAGACATCATCGGTACGCACGATTGATTGGGACTGACTATTATCAATAATAATATTTCTCTGTGCTTCTTTTGGTAGATAGTCTTTCAAACCTGGAAAATCGGGCCAGGGAATACCACCGTTGATAATCCCTTGCTCAATGATTGTAGGGAACTGATTCGGGATTTCAACCGCGCCAACCAGCACGGTTTGTCCAACCACCAGGGTTGGCACCCCCAGGCGATCGTCGGGCACTTGAAAATGATCTACTGCGTTGATATATAGGTTGCGACCTTCAGGTTGGTTGATATTAATCTTTAGTATACTCAGTTGAGTCTTATATTTCTGTTCCAGCGGAGGTAAGCCTTGGGTGAGGACCTTCTGGCATTGCCCACAAGTAGGTGAATAAAACAATACTGCCTGAACCACAGGTAAAGAAGCTGCTTGGACAGGAATGTAGGCCGTGTTGAACAGCCAGCTGATGAGGATTAATAATATTGATCGCGAGGTAACTTTTGTATAAGATTGCATAATGTTCGAAGAATTGGGTCGCTAACGCAAACCGTCTCCGGATCGCGGGGAGACGGCCTGATCTACCATTGGATTAGTAAATTCCCGGGTTGAGTTACGATTTGTTAGGTTCGTCTGATGAATTGTCTGGACTGTTCTTAACTGGTTCGGAGGTTTCGGCTTGAGAAGGTGCAGTAACATTATCATCAGATATATTCTGCTGTTGTTTTTCATCATTGCCTAACCCTTCCCGGAAGGCACGAACACCATGGCCCATTTCACCAGCCACCTTGCTGATCCTACCAACGCCGAAGAGCAGGACTACGATCACAAGGATGATAATTAATTCAGTCGGTCCTAATTGCATAATAATCTCCTAGGTTATATATTGTACCCAATTCCGGATACATTATATACTACTGGTGTAAAACGGGATATGGTTTATGAAAGTATTATAATCTTCAATAGAAAAATATAGTTGATGAGCAGACAGGTGACGGAATTAATCGTTGTAGGTGGCGGATTGGCTGGTAGCGAAGCGGCCTGGCAAGCCGCTGAGTGCGGTATTCAGGTGATATTATTTGAGATGCGCCCCCGGGAAACGACCGCTGCTCATGTGACTCCATACCTGGCTGAATTGGTCTGCTCGAACTCGCTTGGTTCGATCCTGCCCGATCATGCCTCAGGCGTTCTAAAAGCTGAGTTGCACCGACTGAGGTCGTTGGTACTCGAATGTGCAGAGCAAACTGCCCTGCCGGCCGGCAGCGCCCTGGCTGTAGACCGCCAGGCGTTTTCTCAGCTGGTGACTGAGAAAATCCAATCTCATCCAAATATTACCCTCTGCCGGGAGGAAGTAATAAAAATTCCTGCTCAACCGGTGATCATTGCCAGTGGACCACTGACCTCGCCTTCTCTTGCGCGGGCTCTCCAGGTCATGACCGGTCAGGCACACCTTTATTTCTATGATGCCATCGCACCGATTGTTAGTTTGGAGTCAATTGACCTGGGGATCTCTTTCCGCGGTTCTCGGTATGGCTTGGGTGAGCAGGAGGCGGGCGATTACATCAATTGCCCGTTGACTCAGGTAGAATATGATCGGTTTGTAGGCGAACTGGTAAATGCTGAAAGGATTGAGTTGCGTGAGTTTGAGCGCGACTTGGAGGCTGAGGTGCGAGCCGGCGGCAATGCTTTCTTCGAGGGTTGCTTGCCAATTGAAATCCTGGCCAGACGTGGGAAGGAAGCATTGGCTTTTGGACC
The DNA here is from genome assembly GCA_964354345.1 of uncultured Anaerolineaceae bacterium. GTDB lineage: Bacteria > Chloroflexota > Anaerolineae > Anaerolineales > UBA4823 > CAYGZL01. The sequence goes on from CAYGZL010000023.1 coordinate 114,347, forward strand.
GCTACGCCCGGTGGGGCTGGTGGACCCACGTACAAACCAGCATTTAGCGGCGGTCGTTCAGCTCCGCCAGGATAACCTGGCCGGATCTTTATATAACATGGTAGGTTTTCAGACAAATTTGAAATTCTCGGAGCAGAAAAGAATCTTCCGCATGATTCCCGGTTTGGAACGGGCTGAGTTCGAGCGGTTTGGTCAAATGCACCGTAATACATTCCTGTTTTCTCCTGCTTTGTTGCTGCCAACCCTCCAATTCCAGAGCCGAATGGATCTGTTTTTTGCCGGTCAGCTCACTGGTGTCGAGGGGTATGTGGGGAATATTGCTACCGGCTTGCTGGCTGGATTGAACGCTGCTCGCTTCCTTCACGGTGAACCCCTGATCGAATTGCCTCCTACTACAATACTCGGTGCGCTTTGTTATTACATTACGCATGCCAGCCAGGCTGACTTTCAGCCTATGAAAGCCAATTTTGGACTGCTCCCACCCCTGGCTGGTAGGATTCCTCTCGGGAGGAAACAGCGTTCTGCTGCTTATGCGGAACGAGCCCGGAATGATTTTGAACAGTATCTCCTTTCACTCGCATTATGAAAAAAACATTACCCTCTTTGCAGCATCCTGGGTTCGCCTGTAGAAGGATCCTACTGGTAATTCTTCTGGTGCTAATAATTATAATCGCCGCCTTCATTTGGCCATTATTTTTAGAAGCCCGTCGCCCAATCCGTTCAAGTTATTTTGACGGTGAGCGAGCTCTCGAAGATGTCTATTATCAAGTGTCGCTCGGACCGCGTTTACCAGGTAGCGCACCTCATCAGCAGGCGGTCGCCTGGATGCAGGATCAGCTTAAACGAGCGGGGTGGCAGGTGGAGGTTTGGAATGCTGAGGCAATGGGTCATCCGGTACAAAATGTGGTTGCCCGCTTCGGCGATGGCCAGCCGTGGATAATTCTCGGAGCACATTATGACTCACGTTTACAGGCTGACAAAGACCCCGACCTGACGAAGCGTTCGATGCCGGTGCCAGGCGCTAATGATGGCGCCTCCGGAGTAGCTGTATTGCTTGAGTTAGCGCGCTGCTTGCCAAACCGGCTGGAGAAACAGTCGACTCTCACCGCCCGTCAGGTGTGGCTGGTGTTCTTCGATGCAGAAGATAATGGCCGTCTACCCGGATGGGATTGGTTGTTGGGTTCACGCGCTTTCGTTGCGTCATTGACAGGCAAACCGGATGCGGTAGTTATCATCGATATGATCGGCGATACTGATCTGGCGATTTATCAAGAGCGCAATTCCGATCCGTCTCTAACTGCTGACATCTGGAAAGCTGCTGCCCGGTTGGGTTACCAAAATATCTTTATTCCCCAATTAAAATATACCATCCTGGATGATCATATCCCCTTTATAGAGGCCGGCATACCGGCTGTGGATATCATTGACTTCGATTATCCAGTCTGGCATACAACCGCTGATACTGCTGACAGGGTCTCCGCCCACAGTCTGCAGATCGTTGGCGATGTTATACTTGAATGGTTAGTGAGGTAATGTATGGCAAAGAAACAACCCGAATCTACTCGCCTTCCCCGCGAACGCGCCTTCATGGTTGGTGTGGAGGTTTTCGGCCAGCAAAATCTACTTAGTTTGAGTGATTCATTAGCTGAGCTTGAATTATTAGGAGTTACGGCTGGTTTGGATATTGTTGGACAGGCAACCCAAAAATTAGATCACCCAAATCCTCAAACTTTTATAGGTGCGGGTAAAGTCGAAGAAATTAAGGCGCTCGTTGAAGACACTCAGTCTGAAGTCGTACTTTTCGATGACGAGTTATCACCGCGCCACCAACGCGAGTTAGAACGGATCTTTGGGGATAGCGTACGCATCATTGATCGCACGGCTTTGATCCTGGATATCTTCGCCCAACACGCCAGTACGCGCGAAGGCGCCCTGCAGGTAGAGCTGGCTCAATATGAATATCGCCTGCCGCGTTTAACCCGCCAATGGACACACCTGGCACGCCAAACCGGTGGCGGTGCTGGTCGTACGGGTAGTTCAGGCGGTGTCGGATTGCGTGGTCCAGGAGAAACCCAGTTGGAAGTAGATCGCCGTGAAATCCGCAGACGGATATCACACTTGAAGAGCGAGTTGGAGAAAGTGCGTACCCACCGCCAGCAATATCGCGCCCGTCGTCAACGCTCTCGTATCCCCACCGTCGCTCTGGTTGGTTACACCAACGCGGGAAAATCCACCCTGATCAACCGTCTCTCCGGCGCGGATGTGTATGTCGCGGACCAGCTATTCGCCACGCTCGATCCTACCACCCGGCGTGTCGAACTGAGTGGTGGACACCTGGCTCTTTTTACTGATACAGTCGGGTTTATCCAAAAGCTGCCAACCGATCTTGTGGCGGCGTTTCGGGCTACACTGGAGGAGATCGCAGACGCGGATTTACTTCTGCATGTAATCGATATTACCCATCCTAACGCCAATGCCCAGGCTGAAGCAGTTTACCAGACTTTGGTAGAAATCAATGCTGACCACATCCCCGTCATACCTGTGCTCAACAAGATTGACAAGTTGCACGATCCGGAGAGCGCTCATAAAAAGCTGGCTGGTTTCCCGAACGCCGTGGCGGTCTCTGCTCTGAAAGGGCATGGCATTCATGACTTGCTCGTTCGTGTCAATGCTCAACTCTACGAGACATACCATCAAGTTACGACCTGGCTGCCCTATAAAGAAGGTGGTTTAATATCACTTTTCCATGAAGCAGGTCAGGTAGAGCGCATCGAGCATGGTCGTGGTCAGGTGGTACTCCACGGTCGCGTACCTGGCCGTTTATTAGCCCGTTTCCAACCATTCACCCATCCACCGGCCGAAGAGCCCTCTGAAGAGGTTGAATTTATCGATGAGTGAAAGATGGCCTAAGGTTTTGTTTCACAGACCCGGTTGTCATGATCGCCGTCCAGGCGAAAGATGTCCCCATATCCCTGGGCAATGCAGTAATCGAAGCAGGACTGTGCAGCCGCGCGGGTCTTAAAATCTTTACAATCCAGGTCAGGTCCCGTACAGTTGCAGGCATTAACATTCGAACCAGGAGTATTCAAGCTGTACCCTCCCGGATTGCCCCGCGTGTCAGAATTGTCATTTTGCGCGGTTTCCTGGGCCGCCTCAGCGGTGGCAGCCATAAACTTCCATATACCTGCTAGCTCCTGGCGCGCCTGGTTCTGTGCCGCCAGCAATGATTCCTGGCAGGCAATATCGGGCGGGTAGGGCGTAGCCGTCGCCAGACCGGCCCTAACGAGTTCAAGGTTAATGAAGACACCTCCCGCGACTACATAGCGTAACAGGCGTTGGTAACGGTCTGTGTTGGATATATCTCGAACCAGGATAACTGGCAGCCCTTCCAGCCAGGTCTGGTTCATCTGCAGGGCTTCCTGGCCAACGCCACTTTTGTCCGTCTTGAGTTCTGGCGTGTTAATCCCGATGTAGCGGACCTGGTATACTTTCCCCTCAATTTCTACTTCGATTGTGTCACCATCCAACACCTGAGTAACCTTAGCTGGTGTCTGTTGGGCGTTGAGCGGCAAGCAATCCAATCCGCTGGGTGTTGGCGAAATGGTTGGGGTGGCGGTTAGCAGTAGCAAAGTCGGGGTAGATGACGGTTTCGGTGGTTGAGACGGTGTGACTGTAATCAGACGAGAAGGGTTGGGTGTGTCTTTTGGAAAGGACAGTGGATCAACCAGGACGGCGTTCGCGGTTTGGGTCTCGACAAGTGAGATGGTTTCTGTCGGAACGGTTTGAACGACTTCATTCTTGTCTACTCCACGGATATCTGGAGATGAGGAAATGATGGGAAATGGGCTAGCACATCCGGTTAATAAGATGCAAGCATAGCAAAGCAGACATGTAATTCGAATTTGTATTCCGGTATAGTGACCGCAGTACCACATTAGGACCACCTGGATGATTTTATCCGAATATCTGGCTGGCATCGAATTTGGGAACGAGATTGGTAAGGGGCAGGGTTTTACGCATATCCAGGAATTCACTATATTCTTGGACCAGCATTGATTACTTCCTCCGGCGCACCTTCCTCAAATTTCTTGAAATTATCGATGAAGCGCGAAGCAAGCGAGCGATACCGCTTCGTATAGGCGTCTTTGCTAACCCAGGAAGAGGCCGGGTCGAGTACAGTATCCGGTACCTCCGGGCAATGGGTAGGCACCTGGAAGCGAAAAATTGGATCAGTCACGTAAGGGACTTCTAGCAATTCGCCGTCCAATGCGGCGTTTAACATCGCCCGTGTATAGCGGATGCTGATGCGTTTACCGATCCCATACGGTCCACCCACCCAGCCAGTGTTGAGCAGCCAGCAGTTGACTCCATAACGAGCGATCTTTCGTTGAAGTAGCGCCGCGTAATAAGAGGGATAGTGCACCATAAAAGGTCCGCCGAAGCAGGTGCTGAAGGTGATCTCTGGTTCTTGACCCAGACCGATTTCGGTACCAGCGATCTTCGATGTGTAACCTGAAATGAAATGATACAGAGCTTGGGCTGGGGTCAGCCTGGCTATCGGCGGCATCACTCCCGAAGCGTCGCAGGTCAGCAGGACAATATTCTTCGGATGCCCGGCTCGCTTCTCGGACAGTGCGTTCTCGATAAATTCGAGCGGGTAAGAAGCCCGTGTGTTCTCGGTACGGCTTTCATCGTCCAGGTCAATCAGGCGGGTGATCGGGTCGAAGATCACATTCTCCAGTAGCGTACCAAATTTGTGCGTGCAGGCGTAGATCTGTGGTTCAGCAGCAGGAGAGAGGGCAATCACTTTGGCATAACAACCACCCTCGAAGTTGAAGATGCCCTCGTCGCTCCAGCCATGTTCATCGTCGCCGATTAACCCTCGCCGCGGGTCAGCCGATAGGGTTGTCTTGCCTGTTCCCGAAAGGCCGAAGAACAGCGCTACGTCACCCGAAACTCCGACATTGGCTGAACAATGCATCGTCATCACACCCTGCAATGGCAGCAAGTAGTTCAGGATTGTGAAGATTGATTTTTTTATTTCACCGGCGTAACCGGTGTTACCGATGATGCACAGTTTCTGTTCAAAACTGATCGCGATCACCGTATTGGTTGGCGTATCGTCCACCTGCGGAAAGGCTTTGAAGCCTGGCACGGCAATTACTGTGAACTCCGGTACATGCCGGCGATACTCCTCGTTTGTTTGAAGCGGTAGGAACATATTGCGTGCAAACAGGCTGTGCCAGGCTTGCTCGGTAATAATTCGCACCGGTAAGCGGTAGTTCGGATCGACGCCTGCATAACAATCCTGTACGAAGACATCCCGCCCTTGCAGGTAACCTTGTACCCGATTGAATAACTCATGGAACTTCTCCGGATTATAAGGCCGGTTGTATTGACCCCACCAGACCTGGTGATCGGTCACCGGGTCGCGTACAACGAATTTATCATTCGCTGCTCGAGCGGTATGCTTGCCGGTATTGACAACCAGCGATCCGCCGAGGGTTAGTTTTCCTTCATTTCGGAAGATAACTTCTTCATACAATGCTTCGACTGGCAGGTTCCAGTACGCCTTATTTAAACTAAACAAGCCGTTATTCTCCAGTCCGTAATCGCTTTTCCTCGCCGCGGACTGCAATTCAGCCGGAGTTTTAATATCCAAGATATTATTCATATTACATCCAATCCCTTAGCATCCGCCGGTCGCCGATGTAGATTTCGTTTGGCGAGTTGGGATCCAGCGCCCATTTAATTCGTTCCACCGCCGTTGTTATATCTTTTATAGATCCACTATAGCTCAGCCGTAAATGCCCTTCCATGCCGAACTCCTTGCCAGGCACTGTCACTACCAGTGTCTTCTTCAACAAGAAGCGCGCCAGGTCGACTGAGTCGCCGTTGTAGGCACGAAAATCCGGCAGGCAGTAGAAAGTACCTTCGGGTTTGATTGTATAAATCCCATTGAAGGCTTTCAATTCTTGCATAATTACATTGCGATTATTTTCGAAGGTCAGGCGGAGACTTTCGACGATACTTTGCATTCCGGTCAGGGCGCCTTCTGCCGCAGCCTGCAAGACAACCGAGGTGCAGGTGGTGGTCTGCGACTGGACGTTTGTCATCACTTCGACCAATTTGCGGTTAGCCACCACCCAACCGATGCGGAAACCGGTCATGCCATACAGCTTGGCCACACCGTTGACCACGATTACCATACTGGAATCGATATCTCTCTGTGTATACGCCCAGGCTGGTTTCCATTTCCGACCATCGAAAACTAGCTTATGGTAGATATCGTCCATGATCAGGTAAATATTCCGCCGCTCGCAGAACTCAACCACCTCGGCGATAAATTCATCCGGAAAGATCGCTCCAGAAGGATTGTTGGGGCTGTTGACGATGATCGCTCGTGTATAAGGTCCGACGGAACGTTCGATGTCAACCATGCGTGGATAGAATGTACTGTCTTGCGGCGATACAATCACGGGCACACCGTACACCATTTTGACCATTTCCGGGTAACTCACCCAATATGGAGCCAGGATAATCACCTCATCCTGCGGGTTGAGCAGGCTGTACAGGATGTTATACAATGACTGCTTGGCGCCAGATGATACGATCACGTTCTCAGGCGCGGCGATCCGATCATAGTTTTCCTCTGTGTAACGCAGGATAGCTCTTTTCAATGAAGGGATACCATCTGGTGGTGTATATTTTACGTCCCCTTCAGTCAACCGGGCGACTGATGAGAGTATCGCTGCGATTGGGGCTTTGTTTTTAGGTTCACCGATGCTGAGGTTGATCACGGGTTCACCGCGCTCCCTTAGCAAGCGCGCTTCTTCATTCAGCGCCAGCGTCGGCGATGGTGCTATGGACCTGGCTATTTGGCTGAGGTTCATGGATATGGTCTACTCCTGATTTATTCCACTCTTATAACTGCTCTAAACAGAACTACACTTCCGCACGAAACTACTGTTTCGCACGGAACTACTGTTTCGCAGTTTATCCTTCTTTTCAAGATGCGTCAATGTACCGGGTGAAATTACTGCGAATTCCGCTGCGATATTATTAAAATATGCGCTGCTTTATTTACAGCGGCTTAAATCCTGATATCCTACATAAATCCAGCTATAATTACCTGTATTCTACCTTTCCGGATGCTACCTTGTCTCCTGAGTTTGATTCGCCTCTTCACGACCTCGCCCAAGCCCTTCAGAAAGCCCTCACCGGAGAAGTGCGCACCGACCCGGTCACCCGCCTGTTGTACAGCACCGATGCCTCGATCTATCAGATCGATCCGTTGGGCGTAGCTTTTCCGCGCACACTCGATGAATTAACTGCGGCAGTTGAAATATGCGCAACCTATAACGTGCCGATCCTGGCTCGCGGAGCCGGATCCAGCCTGGCGGGTCAGGCTATCGGTCCAGCCCTGATCCTGGATTGCTCGCGTTACCTGGATCACCTGGTGGCAATTGACCCTACTGCGCGCACCGCGATTGTCGAGCCTGGCCTGGTGATGGCAGCTTTCAACCAGGCAGTTGCGAAATATGGTCTCCAATTCGGACCCGATCCGGCTTCGGCAGAACGCGCCACCATGGGTGGCAGCCTGGCGAATAATGCCACCGGCGCGCATTCGATCGTATACGGTATGTTCGCCGATCACCTGCTCTCAGCCGATGTAATTCTTTCCGATGGTTCTCAGGCGAGCTTTGACGAATTGTCTCTGGAAACAGCTATTGAGCGCGCCCGGCAGCCGACCCGAGAGGGAGGAATCTACCGCTCAGCCCTGGAGATTCGAGAACAATATGCCGCAGCCATCCACCAGCATTGGCCGCGTACCTGGCGCCGTGCAGCCGGATATAGCCTTAACTACCTCCTACCCTGGTCTCCCTCCGCCCCGCCGCAGTGGGAACGCGGTCAGCAGTTATCTTTATCCAGTCAACCACCAGCTATCGATAATGTGTCAACCGCTGAGTTTAAAACTAATTGCGGCTATCCCGATATGCTTCCTTACCCTCCGGTCAGATATGGCTGCCTTAACCTCGCACCGTTGCTGGCTGGTTCTGAAGGCACTCTGGCAGTGATTCGCCGGGCAGCGGTACGTCTGGTTCCATTACCAAAGCACACTATACTGTGCGTGTTGACCTACCCCAATCTGGCGGAAGCCTGTGATGCTGTCCCGACTCTGCTAGAGAGTGGTCCATCTGCGGTAGAGCTGATCCCACCTGAATTGATCCATCTGGCTCGCTCGTTGCCAGCCTATGCCCACCAGTTAAACGTGATTGGATCCTTATTGCAACACAACCTCAATTCTATTACCCAGGCTGGCTTGCCGGTATTATTGGTTATCGAATATTCTGGCGATGACCTGAGCCTGTTACGGGAAAAGGCTCGAGCGCTACGTCTACTATCAAAATTCCAAGCTCAAAATTTAACCACCGAGCTATTCGTGGCTGAAGAACCCGACATACAGCGCCAGGTTTGGAATGTACGCAAGGTTGGTTTGGGTATCTTGATGTCCACACCCGGTGATGTAAAACCGGTGGCGTTCATTGAAGATCTGGCGGTACCTGTTGAGCGCCTGGGAGAGTTTGCCAGGGAGATGGAGCGCATCCTGGCGCAGCACGGCGTCCGCGGTAATGTTTACGCCCATGCCTCCGCCGGCTGCCTGCATATCCGTCCTTTGTTGAACCTGAAAACGGTGTCTGGCGTCCAGGCACTCCGTTCGATCGCAGCCCAGGCGGTCGCACTAACTTTGCGCCTGGGTGGCTCTATCAGCGGTGAGCATGGGGATGGACTGGCTCGTTCCGAGTGGCTGGAGCAGATGTATGGACCTGAGTTACTCAGTGCTTTTCGTGAGCTAAAAACCGCGGCCGATCCCTATGGATTACTCAACCCTGGTAAGATCGTCGCTCGGCAGGGTGGGGTAGGGCGGGATTTGGCGCCACCCATGGATGTAAATTTACGATATGGCGCTGATTATCAACCTCGCGCCTGGAGGACTACACTGGATTTCACTCGCCAGGGAGGCCTGGTAGGAGCGGTGGAGCAGTGCAACGGCGCCGGGGTATGCCGTAAAGCCGATGGGGTGATGTGCCCCTCCTTTCAGGCAACCCGTGACGAAATGCACAGCACCCGTGGACGTGCAAACTTGCTGCGAGCCATGCTTTCCGCCAGGACGACTACAAAAAACATTTCAGGTGCAGCAACTGAGAAAGCAGTGTATGAAGCCCTCGATTTGTGCCTGGCTTGCAAAGGTTGCCAGGCTGAATGTCCCTCGGGGGTTGACATGACACGTCTCAAGTATGAGTTCCTCAACCATTATTACGCGCAACCCAGGCGGCACCGCCGGCTACGTGATTATCTGTTTGGATATATCGGTTCTTTGGCTCAATGGGGGCATCTCTTCGCTCCCTTGATCAACCCGCTGCTCGGTAATGCCCGGATGGCCGGTCAACTTGAGCGCCGGATAGGCCTGACTCACCAACGCCGTTTTCCCCAGATGAATTTCCACTCACTACGTTCACAAACGAAATCACTTACACGCTATTGGCGAAATGGCCGGACGACAGATAGACAACCTGCGCTGGAGCAGGTTTTATTGCTGAGCGATGCTTTTACCGAGTACTTTAATCCACAGGCTGGTTTGGCGACGGTAAAAGCCCTCGGCGCAGCCGGCTGTGCAGTCACAGTTTTGCCTGTGTTGGGCGCTGGACGGACACTGATCTCAAAGGGATTCCTCGAACCAGCTCGCCGCCACGCCCGCCTTTTGTTGGCCGCAATCGAGCGTCTCGATCCATCGGGGAAAATGGCCGTGGTTGGGATCGAACCCTCTGAAATATATACCTTGCGAGATGAATATTTAGACCTTCTGATTGGATCAAATAGTGTTGATTCAAAGCTGGCTGCACGAGTGGAATCCCTGGCCCAGCGCGCCTGGCTGATCGACGAGTTCCTCGTCCGTCCTGGCTCAGATAGTAAGGGAGGACCCCGACCACAAAACCGGTTAATGCGTGTAGTTGAATTTCTGGACTCTGGTAACCGCAACGCCAGCAAAGAATCGGTCGACCAGCAAGTGCTCGAGCAGCAGGTACTCCAGCCGCAGGTACCCCTGTGCGGGCAAGTACTCTTGCACGGGCAAGTACTCTTGCACGGGCATTGTTACCAGAAGGCTCGTCCTCCTGCTGCGGATGGCTATGCTACGGGTGTCGCGGCCACCATAGAAATGTTAGAAGGGGTGGGGTATCAGGTGGAGCTGATTGACGCAAGCTGCTGTGGGATGGCTGGCGCATTTGGTTATGAAGCAGAGCATTACCAACTCTCCCAACGTGTGGCGGAGATGTCACTCCTACCCGCGGTTCGTAAAGCAGGGCAGGAGGTGCTCATCGCTGCAGCCGGGGTGTCCTGTCGATCCCAGATTAAGGATGGAAGTGGACGTGAGGTAGTTCATCCCATATCTTTATTATTCTAATATCCAATATACAAGATTGCCTGCCTGACAATTGGACATTTTATAGTACAATAATTCAAATCTTAACCTCCACACTCGGATAATTATCCTGACTTGCGTGTGATAGATTTTCCCTCATAATTCAGACCTATTCTAAACCTTGAAGAGGTAGGCCTATGAACAAGAAAAATTCTCCCTCAGCTACGTGGAAATATAAAGCCTTTTCTGTGGCAATTGCCAGTCTTTTGCTAGTTTCTTTATTCCTTGGAGCGATTATACCCAAAGCGAACGCCGCGGAAGATAGCCCGGAGATTACCCTGCCGGTTACTCCTTTCGGGACTGAAATGCTCCATATCGACCTGGCTACCGGATTCGATAAAGTCCAACAAACCCAAACGAAATGGCTGCGCGGCATCCAGGTGATCTGGTCGCAAGCCGAGGTGACTCAGGGCCAATACAACTGGACGCAGGTCCAATCGTTGGTGACCGAGTTGCGCACTGCCATGATTAATGGCATGGAGCCGATTGTGGTCATCCGTAGCGCACCTACCTGGGCGCAGCGTGAAAATACGTCGTGCGGTCCTATCCAGCAGGTCAAGTTTGGCGCGTTTGGCGACTTCATGTATACCTTACTTACCAGCTCTCCGTTGGCTGGCATTACCGATAGCCTGGGGAACCCGCTCAAAGTGAAGTATTGGGAAATCTGGAATGAGCCCGATATCTCCTGGAAGGCTGCCGCCAAAGATCAATTCTGGGGCGGTTGTTGGGGTGATGATAGCGATACATATTACGGCGGTGGGTATTTTGCCTCCATGCTCAAGGTGGTTTATCCACGGATTAAGGACGCCGATCCCAATGCCCAGGTCATCCTGGGTGGTTTACTCCTGGAATGTGATTGGCGCAATCCCCCTTTGGGCAAGGATTGCAGCTCCAGCCGTTTCCTGGAAGGTGTTCTAAAAAACAATGGTGCGCCCTATTTCGATGGTGTGGCTTTCCACGCGGTGGATTATTACAATGGCGTCGAGAGCAAATACAGTAATCCGAACTGGAAGACGGATAACAATAATGGCCCGGTTCTCCAGGTGAAGGCAGCTTTCATAAAGGATTTACTGGGTTCATATAACGTCACCGGAAAGTACCTGCTTAACACAGAAAATGCCATTGTCTGTGATACCTGCGCCAACGATAATGTCTTCGAAGCCACCAAAGCCTATTATGTCGCTGAGACCTATGCCTCTGCTCTCTGGCGCGGTCTGGCGGGTAACATCTGGTACGATTGGAGCGGCACCTGGAAGCGTAATAATGGCATCATCAAGCTGGATGGGACAACGCCCCTGCCAGCCTATAATGCTTACAAATTCGCTTCTACGAAATTTTATGCGCAAACAGTTACCCGCAAGATCAACGATTATCCGGGTGTTTCTGGCTTTGAGGTAACTTCTTCGGATTACTCAATAGTTGGCTGCAGCCAAATCGCACCCTGCCACCTATGGGTATTATGGTCTGCGGATGGAAACCAGCATTCTGTTTATTTACCTGCTACGACAAAAGCTATGTGGGATGTGTATGGTACGAAATTACCTGTAAATTCATCGTCGATTGTTCTTGGACCTACTTCTCCGGATGGCTTATATCCACTTTTGTATTTGGCAATGCCTGCAAAAGTCGCCCGGGGCTATCATGCCACGATCCGTAAGGATCCACAGTTGCGGAACGGCGATTTCGAACAGGGCGACTTCGGCTGGGATTTTATGTCCGAATATGTTGTCGGGCTGCCTTCCAGCGTTATCAGCACTCATCCGATCAGTCCGGTGAACAGCCAGCCAGACACGGTGATCCCCTCCGGTTCGATGTCAGCTTTGTTGGGTAATCCCGATATCTCATACAATAGTTGTATCAATCACTCAATACCACTGGGTTATGCAGATATCGAGCAACGTTTTACTGTGCCAACCGCTCCAGGTCAGGCAGTCAAGTTGCTATTCGATTATGTGATATATACGGAGGATGCCTCCTCGACTCCCGGCCCTAGCTCTCCTTACGATCGTTTCGAGGTCTATCTTAATGACAATGCCTTGCCTTCTTTCTATGATATGAATACCAATTCCAGCAGTGTGGCTTGCGGGAAATGGTGGCGTGTGCCGGGTAAGGACAATCCCCGTAATGGGGAGAGCACAGGCTGGGCGACGGGTGAGATCAACATGGACGGCTATCGCGGCCAAATCGTCAAGATGGCTTTTCGTGTCTATAATCGTTATGATGGTTACTTCAATACCTACGCCTACGTAGATAATGTCCGCCTTGTAGTTGGGCCATAAGCTGGCATTTGGAAACTGGATTTTGGAGAAGAATCCGTTCTTAAACCAACTGGTATTAATCACCGGTGGCTCCAGTGGTATTGGTCTGGCTACTGCCCGCTTGCTGGCGGGTCGTGGAGCGCATGTCTGGCTGATGGCGCGCCGCCCTGAGGCACTCCAGGTTGCTCTGACAGAGCTGGAATCACTGCGGAATAATCCCCAACAGCGCTTTGGCGTGATCCCGGTGGATGTCGCCGATGCCGCTCAAGTTGAGCGGGGCATGGCAGAATTGCTCTCCCGGGCTGGGTTGCCCTGTTATTTGATCAATTCAGCCGGTATTACCCATCCGGGCTTTACGCAGGATTTGTCTCTGGAAATTTACCGCCGCCTGATGGAGGTCAATTACTTCGGAACTGTCTACACGATCAAAGCGCTTCTGCCTGGCATGTTGGCGCGCGGCAGCGGGTATATCGTCAATATATGCTCCATGGGTGGGCTGATCGCCTTGTTTGGCTATACCGCCTACAGTGCAACGAAATTCGCTGTGCGCGGTTTCACCGATTCCTTGCGCGCGGAGTTGCGCCTGTGCGGTCTGCAAGTCTCGCTGGTGGTTCCACCGGATACGCGTACCCCCCAGTTGGAGGAAGAAGAGAAAATTCGCCCCCCCGAGGTAACCGCCCTGGCAGAAGGAAACGCGCCTCCCGTTCCGGTTGAGCGGGTTGCCCGAGATATCGTACGGGGCATAGCACGCCGGCGCTATTTGATCTTTTCTGGATCCGGCCGGTTTTGGTTTACTTTGAGCAACCTGTTTGGTACTGCCATGTACCCGGTGGAAGACCTGATGGTAAAACTGGCGATCCGAGAAGTCCAACGGCACCCTGAAAAATGGCGTAGATGAACTGTTACCATCAGATAAATTCCCATGACTGAAGATAATGTCTAAAATCCAATTTCTATTATCTAAAAGCTAACAAGGAGTCAACCATGGATTTATTCGAGAAGTGTTATGGCTTTACCGCTGCACGCGAGGCAATTGCGGCTGGATTTTATCCTTATTTTCTGGCGATGACGGAAAATGAAGGTAACGTAGCTGAGTATCGCGGCCATCGTCTGATTATGTGTGGTTCGAATAATTACCTTGGTTTGACCACGCATCCCAAAGTTCGGGCTGCGGCAATCGCTGCGATCGAGCGGTACGGGACAAGCTGTACCGGCTCACGTTTTGTGAATGGCACACTTGAGTTGCACGAGCAGCTTGAACGTGAGTTGGCCGATTGGGTGGGTAAACCTACTGCGCTGGTTTTTTCTACCGGAATGCAGGTAAACCTGGGCACGATTAGCGCTCTGGTTGGTCGTTCAGACGTTGTTGTCCTGGATAAGGACGATCATGCCAGCATCGTTGATGGCGCTCGCCTGAGCTGGGGTGACACGAAGCGTTTTCGCCATAACGATATTGCTGATCTGGAGCGTGTTCTGGCTGACATCCCCGATAACAAGGGGCGGTTGGTGGTTGTGGATGGCTTATTTAGCATGGGTGGAGATATTGCCCCGCTACCCCAATTGATTGAAGCCTGTAAAAAATTCGGCGCCCGTTTAATGGTGGATGATGCGCATGCCATGGGGGTCTTGGGCGGTGGACATGGCACTTCAGCTCATTTTGGCGTCACCGACCAGGTTGACTTAATTATGTCTACCTTCAGCAAATCCTTTGCCTCGTTGGGTGGATTCATCGCCGGCGAGGATCAAATAATTCATTTTATCAAACACTTCGCCCGCTCTATGATCTTCAGTGCCAGCATTCCACCCGCCAGCGCTGCCGCGGCATTAGCCGCCTTGCAGGTCATGCGCGAGGAACCCGAACGGATCGAACGGGTGAATCAAATTGCTGAATACATGCAAAAAAGCTACCGCCAGCTTGGTTTCAATATCGGTAATTCTTGCTCTCCAATCATCCCAATTATAATCGGTGATGATATGTTAACATTCGCCACCTGGCAATTGCTCTTCGAGAATGGCGTATATGTCAACCCGGTGATCTCACCCGCCGTGCCTGCCGGGCAACAGCTTTTACGCACCAGCTATATGGCCTCTCACACTGACGAGCAGCTTAATCAGGTGCTGGATATCTTCGAGAAAGTCGGTAAACAAGTTGGTTTGATTTCTTAAGAAACGCCTGGATTTACTGGTTGCCCTCTTCAAAAATCTCCCAATATCCTTTATCCAACTCGTCGTTCGATAAGTGGGCGTAGCGTTGGGTTACAGCGATGTTTGTATGCCGGGCTAACTCTTGCGCCAGTTTCAGGTTGCCAGAACTCTGCAATACTCGCGTTACAAAGTAATGCCGGAAGGAATGGGGCGTGATCGTGCCGACCGCTTCCTCACCGAATACTTCTCGGACGCGTTGAGCAACAATATTCCGTCCGGTGGTGGTGGTGATTGGTTTCACTTTCTTGCCTGCCCCGTGATCATGTCGGGCGAAGAGGGGCAGGGCAGTTAGCGCTCGGCCACTGTTCCCATCCAGTAGCGCCCGGGCGTGCAAGTAATCGCGCCCAACCTCCAGGCTGCGCCTCGAAAAGCGGATCACAGCTTGCTTGTCGCCTTTACCGATAATGATTGCTCGCCCCTCATTCCAATCCACATCGCCGCGACGCAGGTTGCACGCCTCATGCACCCTTAGACCAGTATCAGCCAGTGTTATCAGAAAAGCACGATCGCGCAGGTTTATCAGGTGTTGATTATCGTCTTTTGTGAGATAAGATGCAAGATTAATTGCATATTCTAATATAATATCAATATTACTCCGAGGAAATTGTGGCAGGCGCTGGCCTTGTTTACGGGAGCGCTGATGGATCAGCATCCGCAGCCGCGGCAGGTTGGGTGTGGCGAGCCGTTCTGCGGCCAGGAATTCGTAGAAACCCGCCACCGCGGTCAAATACATTCGTTCGGTTGCTGGTGCATGATCCTTTAGGGAAGCCGCCAGCCAGGCGATAGCGTCTTCAGGCAGTTGAGTCACCTCGGTGAAATTACTGGGGAGGCGATGAGAAGTTAATACCCGTTGGAATGCGTTCAGCGCATGGCGGTAAGCCGTTGCAGTTTTCTCGCTGCGCGCCAGGCGCAAGCTGTCAATGTAGGCCGCCATGGCTTGGTCGATCGTTGTCGCGGGGGGATTCATAAGTCACTTTTTGGCATGATTATCACAGCGTGAATCACATTCTTTATGTTTGTGTTAATGGTACTTAACGAAACCATAAGGATCATACCACGCCACTCCCTCCCTGTCAACTTCCCCACTCCTTCGGAATGGCTATTTCGGAACGAGGTTCAAGGTTTCGGCGATTAACTACTCTGTCTGCGAGCGTAAGCTGCTGTCCTTACGCTACGTATGCTGTTTTTCGACGCCCACCCGGGACGCCCAGGGACGATGACAGGTTCGATTTAAAAATACCCTGTATGTCACGGTCGTTTGCTTCAAAATGCCAGACGACATACCCCTTGCAAATAATCTTCTATAATAGTACAATTGTTCTGGTAATGGACGCATTTACACGCTTACGCATGCTCTCCACCGATATGGATCTTGAGCCGGCTGAGGATGATGGCCACTTGCGGGCAACTTCAACTGGAGTTGCATGTAGCTCTTCGGGCGCTGTTCCCGAAGTCAGTCAGGCTGTCCTGCCCAATGGTCGCCGGATTTCCCTGCTGAAAACTCTTCAAACCTCCGTCTGCGAGCGCAACTGCTTTTATTGCCCCTTTCGCGCCGGGCGAGATTTTCGCCGTGCAACAATTAAACCGGATGAGATGGCAACTGTGTTTATGAGTTTGTATCATGCGGGTGTTGCTGAGGGGATCTTTCTGAGCTCTGGTGTGGCGGGCGGTAGTGTGCGTACACAAGACCAGATGATCGCGACCGCTGAGATTTTACGCGAACGATTTGCTTACCGGGGTTATTTACATCTGAAGCTGATGCCAGGCGCCGGACGTGACCAGGTGGCGCGTGCCATGCAGCTGGCCAACCGGGTTTCAGTCAACCTTGAAGCCCCCAACACCCACCGACTACTCAGCCTGGCGCCTCGTAAAGCGTTTTTCGATGAGTTGCTCCAACCCATGCGCTGGGTAGATGAAATCCGCCGGTCTCAGCCAGCTACCCTTGGTTGGAATGGGCGTTGGCCGTCGATTACCACCCAATATGTAGTCGGCGCTGTCGGCGAAACTGATCGTGAGTTATTGGCCACCACAGACAGTTTGTATCGTGAGCTGCATCTGGCTCGCGCCTACTTCTCCTCCTTCCGGCCCATACCCGATACGCCTTTCGAAAACCTTCCCCCAACATCTCCCATCCGTGAATACCGCCTGTACCAGGCATCATTTTTACTGCGCGATTATGGATTTACTTTAAACGAACTGCCCCTGGCAGAAGACGGCAGCCTACCGCAGAACCAGGACCCGAAAGCTGCCTGGGCTGCAGATCACCTGGTTGAGCGACCGGTCGAAGTTAATCGCGCCGACCGCCGGCAACTGCTACGCCTCCCCGGTATCGGCCCAACCAGCGCAGACGCCATTCTCGCTGCCCGTCGCCTGGGACGGTTATCCAGCCTGGAAGACTTGCGCAAGATTGGCGTCAACCCGGATCGCGCCCTCCCCTACATCCTGCTTGATGGTCACCGTCCAGAACGCCAGCTTACCTTTTGGTAGGCAGGGATTGTAACTTTTCCCAGGCTCCTTGCCAGGGCTCGCCCAGCCGGTGGCGTACAGGTAATTCGATATCCCTGAGCCTCTCCCCCACCTGTGCAGCCAGGCTTGCGACTTGTACCCAGTTATCGCTTTGTATAGCTACACGCAATGCATGACTTAATTTTCCTGTCCATGCCCAATCCATGCGAAATCGGTCTGCTTTCAACCAGTAATCCCTTTTTTCCCAGGCCGTCACGGTGGTCTCAACTGTCTCGGATATTTCTTCCAGCGCCAGGCTGATGTAAGCAGCTAAATCGCGCGTTTTCTTATTTGGTTCTTGCTGGCGCATTAGCTCCCGCAAAGCCAACACAACACTGCGTTGCAGGTGTAAACGTTTGCGGCCAATGTTCTCTAGATGAATGACTCTTCCCAAACTCAACTCCTTCACGACAGATTTAACATACCAAAACCCCAGGTGCGTTACCCGCTCAATTACAGGTGCTGATTATATCCGTGTTTTGTCCTTGCGTACAAATTTTTAGGAAACAATCTCATATTGTTTTTTAAGTGATCTGAAATACGGGCTTTGCTATTTACAGATCTTCTTACTACGCTTATAATCTCTCCCGGTTTGGGGAAGTGCTGGAATTGGCAGACAGGCATGACTTAGGATCATGTGCCGTGAGGCGTGCGGGTTCAAGTCCCGCCTTCCCCACTGACCTGGCCGGTAGCTTTATCGGCGAGGATTTTCGTCTAGGATGAAGGATTTACACATTGAAGATCGAAACTACTCCTCTTGAAGATCATCAAATCAAACTGGTCGTCGACATCAGCGACGAACTGGAAGATGCCCGCCAGCGCGCCGCTCGCATATTAGCTCGCCGGGTGCGCATCCCAGGTTTCCGACCTGGCAAGGCGCCTTATGGAGTTATCTTACGCCACCTCGGTGAAGATGCGATATTAGAGAGAGCGCTCGAGTTGTTGGTTGACGAGCTCTATCCCAAGGCGGTTAAAGAAGCGAATATTCGCCCCTATGCTGTGGGTAAGCTTACCAGCATTATCGTTGATCAGCAACCACCGACGTTAGAATTTGAGATTCCCCTCGAAACTGAAGTTATTTTAGGGGATTATCGAGCGTTACGTCGTCCTTACGAGATCCAAGCGGTGTCTGACGAAGATGTCGAGCGAGCTTTAGCTGATATCAGGCAGCGACGTGCCACGCCTCAAGAAGTCACACGACCGATAGAGGAAGGAGATCAAGTAAATATCCGTCTGGCTGCCAACCGGAAGAATGTTGAGGAGGGTCAGGATCCTGCTTTATTGCGCGAATTTCCCTTCCCCCTGGTAATCAAACTGGTCGACGAAGATAAAGATGAGTGGCCGTTCCCCGGTTTTTCGCGCCAGCTAATCGGTATGTCAATCGGCGAAGAAAAGACTGTCGAGCATGTTTATGATGCCGAATCTGATTTTGCCTCCTTGCGTGGTGCCGACGCCTCGTTCCACATTGTGGTCGAAACGATCAAAGCGCGTGTATTACCTGAGCTAGATGATGCCTTTGCTGCTTCGTTGGGAGATTATGCTAACCTGGAAGCCCTGCGTACGCGCATCCGACAGGACTTGATTGATCAGAATCGCCAGATCTATAACGAAAATTATGACGATGCATTGCTAACTGAGGTCATTGCTGGTTCGACGATAAAATATCCACCACAAATGCTTGAGCGGGAGATTGATAGCGTTATCCACAACCTGGAAGATCGCCTCGAACGTCAACGCCAAACTCTAGATTTATATCTGAAATCGCGCAACATTGACATGGAGACCCTGCGCAAAGAAGCCCGCCCGGTTGCTGAGGATCGCATTAAACGTACCTTGGTGTTGATAGAACTGGCACGGGTTGAGGATGTAAAGGTCAATCCTCAGGACCTTCAGGCTGAGACAGAGAAAACCCTGGCCTCCCTTAGTCGGGGTTTGAAAGAGAGCGAGGCGCGCCGGCTTAACAACCAGGAAGTACTAAATAACATCGCCACCAATGTTATGGCCGATATGATCCTGCGCCTGGCTCAGGAACGTTTACGCGACATCGCCAGTGGTACATTGGACCAGACTGTTGTCAGTGAACCTGTTGAGGTGGTTGCTCTGGCCTCCGAGTCTGGGGCTGCTGAAGAACTAACCGATGAAATTGTTGCACCGTTGGCTGAGATGCCAGAAAGCGTATCTCAATCTGGGCAGGGAGATCCAATAGTCCTTCCTGTAATATCCCCTGTTATTGAAGAACCAACTCCCGAGACGGCTCCCGTAGCAGCGTTTCCAACCGAAGCAACAGATCTGACCCAAACTGCCACCGAACATGCTGGAGAATCTGAAACGGTTGCTGCGACCGAAGTAACGGATCTGATACTAACTGCCGCTGAACCTGCTGGAGAATCGGAGACGATAGCCGCGACCGAAGCAACGGAATTGCTTATCGAGCAAACCACTGACCCGTCTTCTTCAGATAACCAATCTTAATCAATATATACTCCAGGAGTTTATGACTATGATGAATCCCGAATCATTAATCCCGATGGTGATCGAAACCACCGCGCGCGGTGAGCGTGCCTATGACATCTTCTCTCTCTTACTACGCAACCGGATTGTCTTCATGGGCACTCCTATCAATGACCAGATCGCCAATCTGATTGTCGCCCAGTTGCTCTTCCTGAGCAGCGAAGACCCCGCCGCCCCGATCCAGATGTACATTAACTCGCCCGGTGGGATGATTTATGCAGGCATGGCGATCTATGACACCATGCAAATGATCCCTAATCCAATCAGCACCCTGGCGGTAGGTATGACAGCCTCCTTCGGCACAGTCTTGTTGACTGCCGGCACCAAGGGACAACGGTATGCCCTCCCGAATGCGACGATCCATATGCACCAACCTTTAGGCGGTGCACAAGGCCAGGCTTCTGATATTGAAATCCAGGCGCGCGAAATTCTTCGTCTTAAGGATCGTTTGAATCGTATCATGGCGAAGCACACTGGACAATCAATTGAGTCCATCGAACGTGACACCAACCGCGATTACTTCCTGGATGCCAAAGGTGCTGTTGAGTATGGTCTGGTAGACCAGGTTATGGAAATGCCTGACCCCAAGCACTCGGCTAAGTCGAAATAACAACGGATGCTAGTGCCGGACGGCATCCAGTGTAAATTGATTGGCGATTAGCCTCGTCCAGCGCTCATTGACCGACAGTCGGCGGCGGGCACCGCCGGCTGTCGATATTAAGGATCTGAGCAGGTGATAAAATTTAAGGCCTTAATTCTTGATATGGATGGTGTTCTCTGGCGTGGCGACCAACCAATCGGCGATCTGCCCGCAATATTCAAACGCTTTGACCAGCGGGGCATGAAGGTCATCCTGGCGACTAATAATTCCACCCTCTCAGTCGCCCAATACCGCCAAAAGTTGCTTAATTTTGGTGTGCATCTCCAGTCCGAACAAGTGATTACCTCATCGGAAGCCACTGCTCAATATCTACAGCGTTTATACCCTCAAGGTGGGCTGGTGTTCTCCATCGGCGAGATTGGTCTCCAACAAGCCTTAGCTGAGCGTGGCTTCTTACCAGCCGAACCAGGGTCGGCATCGGATCAGGTGCTGGCAGTTGTGGCTGGGATGGATCGTGGCTTAACCTATGAGAAACTCAGTCAGGCGACCTTGTACATTCGAGCGGGCGTCCCCTTCATTGGCACCAATCCGGACCGTACTTTTCCAGTTCCACAGGGTTTAGTTCCCGGGGCAGGTGCTATTCTGGCTTTATTGGAAGCTGCGACAGAGGTTAAACCCAATATTATCGGTAAACCAGCCATAGAGATGTATCGTGTAGCACTCGAACGCTTAAAGTCGAGTACATTGGAAACCCTCGTCGTTGGCGACCGTCTGGAAACTGATATTGCTGGAGCGCAGCTGCTCGGTTGTCGAACAGCCCTGGTTCTTTCCGGTGTGTCTACATTGCCACAAGCCAAAGCCTGGAAGCCGGAACCGGACTGGATTGTGTCGGATTTGGCAACACTCCTGGAAATTATATAAAGAAGGATTTTAAGTCTGAACAACAGCCATCAGCCGTTTATCTATGATGTAGACCTCGAGCAGTTAGTCGAGCGTTTGGATTCCTGGGGCGAACCCGGTTACCGTGCCTCTCAAATTTGGCAGGGTTTGTACCAACACTTCTGGTCTTCACCGGATCAGTTCACGGCTCTACCTCGCTCTTTAAGGCAAAAATTGGTTGAGGAATATTCGTTTACCCATCTACAAACTGCTGTGACACTCCAATCCAAAGATGGTGAGACGACCAAAACGCTTTTCCATCTTCCTGATCAACGAGCCATCGAAACGGTATTGATGCGTTATTCTCATCGCCAGACTTTGTGCATCTCAAGCCAGGCTGGTTGCGCTATGGGTTGCATCTTTTGCGCAACAGGGCAAATGGGCCTCCGCCGTAATCTGACGGGTGGAGAGATCGTGGAGCAGGTGCTATTTTTTGCTCGTCAGCTACACGCACAAGGCGAGACTGTCACGAATATTGTTGTTATGGGGATGGGCGAACCATTCCACAATTACGATGCCACCCTGCAAGCGATAGACCGCTTGAACCATCCCAAGGGTTACAATTTCGGCACTCGCCGTTTTACAATTTCAACAGTCGGCCTGGTACCCGGTATCCGTCGTTTCACTCGAGAAAATCGCCAGGTAAATCTGGCAGTCTCCCTTCATGCTGCCGATGACGCGCTACGTTCTTCCCTCTTACCAATTAATCGCAAGTATCCCCTCACCGAGTTACTCACCGCGTGCCTGGAGTATGTCGAAACCACGCATCGCCGGATCACCTTCGAATGGGCTTTGATCCAGTCAGTCAACGATTCCTCCGAACAAGCTCATCAATTGGCTGACCGGTTGCAGGTTTTCCGTCGTGGTGCTGGTGATCACCAGACTGCCCTCTGTCACGTAAATGTGATCCCATTAAATCCAACACAAAAGTATCCTGGTCAGGCGACCACCCGTGAGCGCGCCATTACATTCAAAAATATCCTTACATCATATGGCATCCCCTGCACTATCCGCATCCGTCGTGGCATCGAAATCCAGGCTGGTTGTGGCCAGTTGGCAACAAAATCTTAACATATGATTGGTTTGAACTGAGAGTTATTGTGTTAATCAATGCCCTGCTGCGCTTTTTGCATCGCCTTTTATATCATCAATTTGCCTGGGCATATGATTGGGTGGCCGATTTGGTTTCGCTTGGGATGTGGAAGAGTTGGGTTTATTCCGTTATACCTGATCTTCGCGGCCCTTGCCTGCTGGAGATAGGACCCGGTCCAGGTCACTTGTTAAGGAAATTGTCTGAGTTGGGTATGTGGGTTATTGCGATTGAGAGATCTGATGAAATGTTGGGTGTTGGTTTAAAG
>CAYGZL010000024.1:0-5023 GCA_964354345.1 uncultured Anaerolineaceae bacterium
TAGATTACGAATGAACTCACCCGGCTGCCAATCTACCTCGACTCCGTAACGAACCTGTCCTACTTTCAATGGCAGAACGAACTGGATTTTTCCAAAGGAGCGCTTCTTATCAACGATCATCGCCTGTTCGATTGCTTGAGGGTCGATATTGTCCGGGATTTCGATTGGCAGACCCAATCGCAACAATACTGACGAGATTTTTTGTGATAGAGCGGGTTCAGCCAGGTTTAGACGTTCAGCTAGACGACCAGCCAATACCATCCCAATCGCTACTGCCTCGCCATGCCGTAGGCGGTAGCCCGAGGCCAGCTCGAGGGCGTGTCCGAAGGTATGACCCAGGTTCAGGGTTGCACGGTTCCCTTTTTCGTACGGATCGGTTTGTATCACACGGATCTTTACCGCCATCCCTCGCCTGATAATTTCATCAAGATGAGTAGAAACACTATCCCAACCCTGGCTTACAAGCTCAAACAATTCAAGATCGCCAATGAGCCCGTGCTTGACGACTTCAGCCATACCATTACGAATTTCGACTTCAGGCAAGGTTTGTAAAACCGTGGGGTCTACCATCACCAGACTGGGTGGGTGGAAAGCTCCGATCAAATTTTTCCCCTGGGGAAGGTCGGCTGCTGTTTTTCCACCCAGGCTGGCATCAACCATCGCCAACAAGGTGGTGGGTAGCACTACCCAACGCACCCCCCGCAAATAGGTTGCCGCGGCAAAACCAGTCAGGTCGCCAACGACCCCGCCTCCCAGAGCCACAACTGTGCTGCTACGTTCCAGCCCGGCTTTCAGGAAGCCGTCCCATAATATGCCTGCAGTGCGTATGGTTTTATTTTTTTCGCCTGCAGGAATGGCGATTGGAACGACGGTTAATCCTGCTTTGCTTAATGAAGTGTGCACCAACTGGATCCACTGTATGGGCAACCTGGTATCATGCACCAATGCTATAGGACCAGCCAATCCAAGTTCACCGATTACCGCTCCAATTGATTGTAAGCTGCCGTCTTGCACTTGTACCGGATAAGCTTTTCCCATGCTGGTGACATTAAATAATCCGAGCCTGACCTGCACCCGCCAGGCCAACTCCGCCTGGGAGTCCGAGCGAATGTCCAATTGGTCTTGGAATGAGGCGTAATGTGCAGCTCGTTTTTCAAGCAATTCATGTAACTGGTAAGTTACATCCCCAGTCAGCAAGGGTCGTCCACGGATGGCGGGTTGGCCCAGGCGTTCCAACAATATCTTCTCCGGCACTTGCAGAGCAAGCACTACCCCAGCCTGTTCGACCATTCCCCGATTACCAGCATCCAAGAGAGTTCCCCCACCTAAAGCGACCACGCCACGAGGTTGGTTTAACAGATCAAGTAATGCACTGCTTTCCAACTGTCGAAATACCGGTTCACCCTGGTTGGTGAAGAGGAATTGGATTGTACAGCCAGTTTGCACCTCGATGCGATCATCCAGATCGTAGAACGGCACACCCAATTGTTCTGCCAGCACTACCCCAACCGTGGTTTTTCCTGAACCCGGTGGACCGTAGAGAAATATCCAGGACAAACCTGCTTTTTTATCAGTTTGAGGTGGGTTCATCGTCTTCTGACCAAAACAAATGCTTCTGTGAGTGCATTTTTATATCACTCAGGCGGTTCCGCCGTAAAGTGTCATTTCGCGGTCGCATCTCATCCAGTGAATCACCGCCGAGCTTCTCGAGCAGCGCATCCGCTAGCACAAAGGTGGTCATGGCTTCCAAAATTGGCACAGCCCGGGGTACAGGACAAAAATCAGAACGTTCATACTGTGTGGTGGTCTCCTGACCGGTCGCCAGGTCGACCGTTGGTTGGGGGGTTAATGTCGTCGCAATCGGTTTCATTGCCGCCCGGATCACCAGTGGCATCCCGGTAGTTACGCCGCCTTCCAGGCCACCCGCCCGGTTGCTGGAACGCATAATATGATCATCCGCCAGTTGGATAGGGTCGTGGACTGCCGTCCCGGGCAAACGGGTGTTAGCAAAAGCGGGACCGAATTCCACACCCTTGATCGCCGGTACGCTTAGGATCGCCGCGCCCAGGCGGGCGTCTAAGCGGCGGTCCCATTGCATGTATGAACCTAATCCAGGAGGTAAATCCAGCGCCAGGATTTCAATGATCCCGCCCAAGGTGTCGCGTTCCTGCATGATTTGCCGGATACGAGCCTTCATTGCCTCAGATGCTTGAGAATCCGGACAGCGAACTTCGCTCGCTTCAGCTAACTCAAGTCTTTGCGCAAGGGGTATTTCCTCTACTTGAGCGGTAATTTCTCCAATGGATGAGACATATCCGCCAATGCGGATGCCAAATTCAGCAAGGAGATGCTTGCATACCGCACCAATCGCCACACGCGCGGCGGTTTCACGCGCCGATGCGCGCTCAAGAGCAGGGCGCAGGTCTGCATAACCATATTTCATCGCTCCAGTCAAGTCGGCATGCCCTGGGCGGGGGGTAGTGAATGGCGTAATTTCTTTACCACGCCAATGGTTATGATCAAGATTGGGGACCAAGAAAGCCAGGGGCGCGCCAGTGGTGTGGTTTTCCATGACGCCGCTGAGAATTTGAACGTGGTCGTGTTCGAGTTTCATACGCGGCCCCGCCCCTAAGCCACTCTGTCGCCGCGCCAGCTCATGATCAATCATCGCTGCATTAAGGGATAAACCTGCGGGTATCCCTTCTAGAATGGCGATCAACACCGAACCATGCGATTCACCAGCCGTTAAAAAACGCAGGCTCATTGGCGCCTCATCCAATCTGTCAGACGTTCCATTGCCTGGTCAATTCGCTCTACTGGAGCAGTCAAGGATATGCGCACAAATCCCTCTCCATTCGAACCGAAGACAGTGCCAGGTGTAACGCTGACCAGGGCTTCCTCAAGCAGTCGCGTGGCAAAACTCTCTGAGGTAAAATTAACTGGGACTGGTAACCATATATATAGTGAAGCGAGTGGTTTCTCAGCTTCCAGACCTGACTCACGCAATGCCTGGATCACCCGGTCACGGCGTTCCTGATAGATTCGATTGCGCGAGACCAGCCAGCTTTGATCGCCAGTCATCGCTGCAATCGCCCCTTCCATCACGGGCAGGAAATAGCTACTGTCCGCATTGGTTTTCAATGTAAAGAGCGCTCTCCCTGCCGGGATATTGCCTAAGGCCGCTGCGACCCGCCAACCAGCCATATTGTGTGACTTGGAAAGGGTATTAATTTCCAATCCGACTTCTTTCGCGCCAGGCACCTGCAGTAAACTAGGCGCCTTGTAGTTATCATAAGTCACCTGGGAGTAGGCTGCGTCGTGACATACCAGGAGATCATACTGCCGGGCAAAAGCAACGGCCTCAGTAAAAAATGCCAGCGAGGCAACCGCAGCGGTGGGATTGTTCGGATAATTCAACCACAGTAACTTGGCCCTCCGGGCGACCTCGCATGGGATGGCATCGAGGTCGGGTAGATACCCACGTGTTGGGGATAAGGGCAAATAGTATGGTTCACCACCAGCAAAACGTGTCCCGCGGGTATAGGTAATATAGCCAGGATCAGGGATCAGAACCAGATCCCCGGGTTCGACGATCGTCTGCAGCAGGTGGAAAATGCCTTCCTTTGAGCCGATCAAGGGAACAATTTCCTGCTCTGGGTTAATTTCAACCCCATACAATCTCAAGTACATGCTCGCCCATGCTTGCCTAAGTTCCTTGGGTCCGTGATGCGTCTGATAGCAATGAGCGTCAGGCCTGGCGGCAGCGCTGGCTAATGCATCGCAAATAAAAGGCGCAGGTGGTAGGTCTGGCGATCCCTCATCCAACCGGATCACATTTCTACCTTGCGCCTCCAATGCCGCAACCCGCCCGCTTAAAACTGCAAAGAAATGCGTTTTTATGGCGTTCATGCGGGTGGCGAAAGGTTTCATTACTATTATTCCTTTTTTGTCACATGAAATGCATGCATGGCGGCCTCCCCCATCGCTTTTCGGGAGGGTGTATGCCCAGTCCAACGTTCAAATGCCAGGGCAGCTTGCTCGACTAACATTCCTAGACCAGTCACGGCTGACAATCCTTGGTCACGGGCGCTTTTAACCAGCGCTGTTTCAACTGGATTATAAACCAGGTCATACACAATCGCTCCTTGAGGTAGTAAGACACTGGCTGGCCAGGGACTGGCATCGATTGCCGGATACATCCCAATTGAGGTGGCGTTGATTATCACCTGTGGTGATGGAAATAAAGCTATAGCTTCACTCTCTAAAGCAATCGCCTGCAATTGTAATTCAGAAGAAATAAAACCTATGCCTGCTAAACCCAGGCAGATATCTCGGACCAGTTCTTGGGCTTGTGCAATCCGCCGGGATGCCACCCACACCCGCCAACCTTCCAACGCCAGGATATAAGCCACCGCGCGAGCCGCGCCACCCGCACCCAGTATTAGAGCTGAATTACGGCTATGCGCACCCAATCCTGGAGGTAAAATCAAATTAAGATCTGCCCAAAATCCCGCCGCGTCGGTGTTATCTCCAATGATCTGCCTATCCTGAAGCCACAAGGTGTTTGCCGCTCCTATCGCTCGCGCGGCCGATGTTATCGCATCCAGAAATGATAATATCGTCCGTTTATGAGGAATCGTGACATTTAATCCCTGTAGCTCTCCCTGTCGTAACCGCTGGAGTAGATTAACCAGGTCGACTGCCGCTTGATCTGACGGTTGGACTGGATAAAGATCATAAACACCGTGCAAATCCACCGACTGAAAGGCAGCCTGGTGCAAATAAGGGGATAGGCTGTGCCCGAGCGGATAACCAATCAAACCCAAGGAGTAAAAGCGTCTTGTCACCGGCTCACACTGGTTGGGTTATTCACTCTCTAGATCAATTTGTGCGCCTAAATTTCTCAAACATTCCACAAAATCCGGGAATGATTCGGCAATAATTTCAGCGCCATTTATCTGGACTGGTTGGATTGTAGCCAATCCAGCAACTGCCAGCGCCATCGCCAGCCGATGGTCACCAT
>CAYGZL010000025.1:0-10813 GCA_964354345.1 uncultured Anaerolineaceae bacterium
GACCACCACGGCATCGTAGGTCCCGTAGGCAAAGATTTGCCCGAAGGCCCATTGCAGCGCCGCCCCTTTTCCGCTGCGCTCTGCGCTGACCCGTTCCAGGCAGATCGCTCCCGCGTCCCGCGCCGCCTCCGCCGTACGATCTGAACAGTTATCCGCCACCACGAAGATATCGAATCCTTCGCGTGGATAGGTTTGCTGCTGCAGGGTCGCCACAGTCTGCCCGATCACGCCCTCTTCGTTGTGCGCCGGAAGTACGACCGCAAACCGCTGCTGAACTGTCACCGGTCGAGCGGGCGCGCTACGTCGTATGCTGGCCAGGGCGATGATCCATAAATATGCACAGCCCAGGCTGACTGCCAGCCAGGTCAGGATAAAAAATAATATCAACATTATCTAAATACAGTCGAGAGGATCACTGGCTCAGAAGGTGAGCGCATAGCTAATGACATTAAGTGGGGATATTCATCAAAATTGCCCTCTTAGATTTTAAACACAGCCTGAGAACACTGATGTTTGATAATAACTCTAGCTTTGAACGCTGTTTATCTCTCCAAAATAGATATGCCAACGACCAAAATAATATTTTCAATAGGCTGAAGGTGAAAATGATGATCCGAGCTAGCCAGGCTTGAAAGACTCCGCTGTTCTTATAATAATAAAGTAATATCCCTCGATAAAAGAAAGCCCTCTTTCGAAAGCGATTCAGGCTGACGCTGCCATAATGGACTGTTGTTATATCGGGTATAAAATATACTTTCCACCCTGCTTTCCACAGGCGGTATTGTAAGTCGGTCTCATCCCCATATAGAAAAAAGGTTTCATCTAATCCGCCAACCTGATCTAGAGCTTCTCTCCTGACAACCAGGCAGGCAGAACTGATCCAATTAACTTCACGGATCTGGTGTAAGTCGGGCTGGGATGGGTGAAAAGGATTTACCAGAGATCCAATATGTGCAGCATCGAGAAAGGTGGACCAGATTGAGGGGAATTTTACATGGCTTAATTGAAAAGTGCCATCTGGGTTGATCAATCTCCCTCCCGCTGCGCCCGCTTCGGGATAGTCATCCATGAAGTGAACCATTATATCCAGGGTAGACTTTTCCATCAGGGTGTCGTTGTTATATAAGAGAATATATCGGCCTTGCGCAGCTTTTACACCCTGGTTGGTCGCCCGGCTTAAGCCCACATTGTGATCGTTCTGAATAAGTCTGATTTGAGGATATTTTTCCTTCAACATCGCCTGGCTGCCATCGGTTGAGCCATTGTCAACAGCCAGGATCTCGAAGTGCACCTGATTTTGCGCTTCATAAATCGAGTTCAGGCAAGGTTCCAGATACGATTTGTTGTTCCAACACACAATAACAATCGAGATGTCGGGTGTTTCCTCCGCTTGGGTATCCTGAGAATTTACAGTTCCATATTCACTGTTATCTTCATTCATTTGTTCATCATCCATTTTCGTCAGGTTTATTCTTTCCACCCATTACGGAAGCGCCGGTCCATTTCCATGATTTCTTCATAGGTGCCTAAATCAATGTAAGTGCCGTAGGGAATCTCTATCCCTCGAGCTACGAAGCCCTCCGAAATCGCCGCGTTCAGAATCTTGGCAAAATCACCCATCTGCTGAACAACTACACAGTCGTGCAGGAATTCAGTAAAGCTCGGTTTCCAAATGATGCACCCCCACATTTGTTTCAGATCGGTTTGGCGAGGTTTGTCAACGATCTCTTGAACAATACCTTGCTCGGTTAACCGTACCATGCCAAATTTATAGGGTTGGTCTGTCGGAAATAAAGCCAGGATAATATCGTCCCGTGTATTCGTGGCATGAAAAGCATACGTGAACACATCGACAGGCTGCATGATGGTATCTGCCATGCCAAAAAATACAGTTTTCCCCTGGGTTAAGTGATAGGCGGAGTCGAGCGCGTGCGCCAGGCCAGGTGATGGGGCTTTATCTTCACCTACGCCAGGCTCTTGAACCACATAGCTGAAATTACACCCAAACCGCTGGCCATTGCCGAAATACCCCACCAGTTGGTGTTTGGTCTCGTTGATCACGAATACGATATGGGTTAATCCTGCCGTAATCAGGTTATCTACTACGAATTGGGCGACAGGCTTATAGCGGTTTTCTCGAATAACCGGATAAAGCTCTTTCGGATAAGGTAATCCCAGGCGCAGCCCCTTGCCTGCCGCGGGGATTAATCCGATCCAATCCTTCATGTTAATTCCTCCTCTTTCTTTCCGATTGGCTTAGCCAGGCTGATTAATCCACCCAGGAAAAGCCAGGCGTAGATACTGCCCTGAAAACCCGGAATACCGATGTTATATAATAATGGCAAGAACCAGTCTACAAAAGTCCCTGCGACCAGTGTGGCGATCCAACCTGCCAGGGCGGTATTGGCATACGCCTTGGTGAAGCAGTCGTTCGCCTGGCTGCGTAGCTTCCATCCCAGCCACAGCAGTGTCCCTGCCAGCCACAGGAATGTAACCAGGCCAAGCAGCCCTGACTGCAAGGCGATGTCGAAATAGTTGTTATGCGTGTTGAAGCGCACGAAGTAGCCCAGGTAGGAGTAGTAGGGCGTGTAGAAAGGATACGCCGCCGGCCCCAAACCGGTTAAGGGATTGAGCTTGAACAGGTCGAATATGATCGGCCAGGTGGCGACGCGCGTGAAGTTGCTCCATTCCTGCGTTGGTGTGTTTACCTGTATGGCGTAAAACCCGCTTAACGATGGCCAGAGGATGAACACTCCGATCAGGGTCGCAGCCGCCCCCAGCCGCCAATCACGCAGCCAAAGCAGCACCATTACCGCGATCAGCGGCGGCAACCAGCCGGAGAGCCAGTCAGGTTTCTTCAGCAGCCCGAATAACAGGATTAAAACCGCCACTGCCAGCAGACCGCCGCGCAGCACACGCGCCAGGCGGTGGTTAAACAGCGCCTGCCCCAGGGCGGCAGCCGCCAGCCAGGTCCAGTACATGCTGTTTCCAGACAGATTATCTACAAACCACTTGTTCACGTAGGTGAAGCTCCAGGGGATCACCATCGCCAGCAGGTAAACCGTCCCGCAGCCTAGAAAAACCCAGGTCATGATCTTGATCTGGCGCGGCTCGGTCAAGAGATTGCCCACCAGCCACAATGCGCCAATCGAGAGGGTGTAGATCAATATCGCTCCCAGTTGCGCCGGCAGGCTGGGTCGTTCCGCCACCGCTGGCAGCCAGGGCAGGAATCCGCTCAGCCAGGCCAGCAGCGTCGCGCCGATAAACAGCGCCGCAGGCAGGTTGGCCGGTGACCGTGCCAGGCGCAGCTTCTTTTCGCCCGCCAGCATGCGCAGCGCCCAGGCCGCCAGCAGCAGCGCCGTCAACACGAAGGTCGCGTTGAAAACCACGTTTGTGCCGGTTTTTATCGGGTAATCCACCAGGAAAGAGACCGGGATCAGCGCCAACACGCCCCACGGCAGGTAACGGAGGATCAATGTCAGGGCACCCAATCCCAACGTGCCCAACAGGACCAGTTGAGCCAACCGGCCAGTGGGACGCAGCCCCAGCACCGCCGCCGCCGCTAGCGTCGCCGCGACGATTGCCAGCCGCAGCCACCACCCGTTGTAGGATAAGCTGTTAGCTTGCCCTACATTCCGTCGAAAGAGCCCGCTTATTTTCAATTGCCAACCTGTGGTAATGCTTCTGCCGCCACGTCTTCCACCAGCTCACAGAACCGCCTGCCGATCGCATCCCAGCCGTAGCGCTGCTCGACCAGCCTCCTTCC
This sequence comes from uncultured Anaerolineaceae bacterium, assembly GCA_964354345.1. GTDB lineage: Bacteria > Chloroflexota > Anaerolineae > Anaerolineales > UBA4823 > CAYGZL01. The sequence goes on from CAYGZL010000025.1 coordinate 3,767, forward strand.
GTTCTGCGCCAGGCGCCCCCGCAACTGCGCGTCTTCCAGCACGCGCAGGCACTCTCCGGCGAAGGCCTCCGCCCTGTCGGCGATCAGGATATCCTGCCCTGGGGTGACTTCCAACCCCTCGGCGCCCTTACTCGTCGCCACCACCGGCGTGCCAAGCGCCATCGCTTCCAGGATTTTCAGCCGTGTCCCACTGCCATCCAGCAGCGGCGCGACCGCCAGCCAGCTCCCCGCCACCGCTGGGCGCACATCCTCGAGATAACCGCTCAGGTGGATGTTGGCGTCTTTGGGCAGCCAGCCCAGGTCAACGCCCTCCGTCCGACCCGTGATCGTCAGGCGCGCCTGCGGCCGGCGTTGCCGGATCAGCGACCAGATCTGCCCGGTGAACCAGCGCATCGCCTCCCGGTTCGCTGCGTAGGTCAACGATCCGTTGAACACCAGTGTATCCAGGACTGGTTCAGCCAGCCCGGGGTGGCGCGTTTCAAGGTCTACCCCGTTGGGGATCACCTCCAGCCGTCCGGTGTATCTAGGGATGGCCTTCCGCACCGCTTGCCGGTCGCGATCCGAGACCATCGTCACTGCTGCGAACTGCGGGTAGAGCCAGCGTTCGTAGCGCTGGCACTTCTGCCAGGTGAACCAGCCCGATGCCCTACGCAGTGGGTTGCGCTGTGCCTTGTAACGTTCCTCCATCCAGCCTGTGGTGTAGTTTTGTTCTTCCAGGATGCGTGGGATATCATTAATCTGTAAGCTGTATTCTGCAGTAAACAGTGTGGAGGCGAGAACAATGTCAAAATTGTTTTGGGTGGTTAAGGAGTCAACCAGGCGGCTCATCTCAACGCTGTAGCTTCGAATAATATCTCTTGGTCGGGTGGAGAAATATCCACCGATCTTTTTCCGGGGATCGCGCCAGAATGGGTCTCGTTCGATCACTTCCACCTGCGTACACCAGGATTTTAGCTCAGGCAGGTATTGCTTATCCTCAGGCGATGGCAGGAATGCCACCAGAGTGAGGGGATGCTGCTGTGCTAAAGCCTGTAGAAGATGATATATCCGGATCCGCGCTCCATTATCATGCGGATAAGGAAACCAGGTTGAAATAAATAAAATTTTCACTTATAAATTATCTTACCGATTGGTCGATGTAATTAAGATGAGATTCACTTGTAATTTTCCCTTTATCCACCATTTCGACAAACCACTGCAGTTCATCTAAATTTCCATTGAAGAACCTTTTGTGGTATTCCATGAAAGTGTCAACAATTATTTTGGGATTGTATGAATCCTTAACCCATTCTATTTTTCGGATTAATTCATCTTTATCATTATTGTAGACAATAAAATTAGGTGAAAGCTTTCCAGGTAGGGGTGGTTCTGGTTGAGGTTGTAACCAGTGCGATGGACACCATTTGGCATAGGGAGTGAAAATATAACTACCGCAAGCCTGTAACTCACAAATTGGCAATCCAAAGCTTTCTAAAAATTGAATTAAAAATATACAGGTCCTCTGGTAAATTCTTCGTATTTCTTTTATTGGATATCGGCCTTCCAGTAATAAATATCTGGTATGAGTCTCTTCAAGAGCTTTTATTTGTATTAATCGTTCCTGAGGGAATTGGGGTTGCTCAAAGTCTATAACTGTTAAAAATTCGGATTTCTCAGCCAGAAATAATGAACCATCATCTATATCTAAACCAATTATAGAATAGGCTATTTTATGACTGGATCCTATATAGTGTTCATATTGATCGGATGCCAACAAATACCAATCATATCGTTCAAGTCCATAGTGACCTCCTTCTTTTATTCCATATCTCAGGTTGCCTTCCCTTAATGCTTTTTCCCACCCACCAATAATCGGCAGGTAAATTAATTCATAAAGTACGATTGGTTTTTGAGGATATTTGTTCCTGATATTCTCGATTTGTAATTGAGTCATATAAGCTATGGGCACGTGAGCCACTACTACGATAATATCAAAAGTTGCCAGTTGATTAAGGTAAGCATTGAGTAAAACATGTTTAGTCTTATTCTTTACATGAGCTAATTTATGATCTTTATCCTTGAAGTTTAACAATAACGGTATTCCAAAAATGAATATCTTTGACTCAACGCCGATGCGAGTAAGCATTCTATATAAATCTTCAGCAAGAATTGAAGTGTGTCCGGCGTGGTTTGTTGATAGGATTGCTATTTTCATGTCTATGTCTCAATCAACAGGTGCTCTATCTCCGGCCATATTGTTTTAAACCTTCTCGAAATCCAACTGTGCACCACCCAAAAACCAGTCGCCAGTACATAAATTTTATCAATCTTGGGTATTTTTCTGTGTAGTTAAGTATGCGAATTCCGCCGGTAAGTAAAGCGCGGAGGGGACTCCAGGCAAAAAACGAAAATCGAATTCGCTTGATAAACGAATATTTATTCCGAGGTAAATGGAAAATATGGAAGTAATTGTCCAAATCAGGTATTTTGAATTGTAGCTCAGGATGTTTTTGAATTAAAAGCGCCAACGAGCGCATATGGGTGCGCTGTTGATTAATTCGTTGATTCAATGACCGAGGATGATTGTGGTACGTTATCGCCGCTTGGCAATATAAGAATGAGTATCCTGCTTGAGTTGCCCGGTAAACAAATTCAGTTTCTTCACATCCTGCGCCTGGAAATTCCTCATCAAATCCACCAAGATCTAAAAACGAATCGCGTTGGATAGATAGATTGCCTCCAATCGCCAGATAGAATGGTATCGAGCCTGATAGATTTCCATAGCTCATTACACTATCGGGATCAATCACCTGATCATACCAGGGCCGCTGTGGGTTTGGCCAGGTGCGAATTTGTCCGTTCACCAGGCAATGGGGATTAGCCTGGTGAGCTTTCCAGTGTTGTTCTAGAAAATTCGTTTCTGGCATTTCATCGCAGTCCAGAAAAATTATGATATAACCTTTTGCCTGGCTGACGCCGAGATTGCGTGCCGCTGCCACGCCTTTATTCTGTTGATAAACATACTGTAAGTTTAACCTGACCTGGAAAGAAGCGATGATTTTTGAGGATTGATCCTGGGACCCATCATCCACAACGATTACTTCAAACTGGTCCACCGCAATTGTCTGCTGGCAGAGCCGTTCCAATGTCAGTCCGATGACATCAGCCCGGTTATAGTTTGGGATTATGACGCTGACTTTCATGGCGTATAAATTGGATTCACCAACCGATCAAATATTTCAGCTAATCTTTGCGTCAGTGCCCGGCGTTCATATCGGTTAATGACTTCGGGTTTTAGATGGTAATACCTCTCGCGAAAGCTCTCCGGATCAGTAGCCAGCATTCGTAATACCTCCACGATCGTCTTGCTATCTTTACCCTGGATCGTGCACCCCGTGCCGCTCTCCCGGATCAATTTTGCCGCCTCTCCCTCAGAGCCAATCAACAAGATTGGCCTGCCACTGGCCATATATTCGAACAGCTTGCCCGGGTAATGGCCTTGCCATTCTGGACCATCAGTGAAGAGTAAGAGGAGTACATCCGCCGCTCGCATCACAGCCACTGCCTGATCGTGGGGTATGCGGGGTTGTACTTCGATTCGTGCGGACAGGTGATGGTTCGCCAGCCATTTAGCTTCCTCCTTCGCAAATTCCCCTACGAATCGAATACACAGCCTGGCGCCCGACTCGCCCAATTCCTCCAGCGCCTCGAATAATGGGATTGCCATCCCCTTGTACAGACGCCCTACATGCGCCAACTCCACCACCCCCTCTAACCTGCTGACTGCTGAACGATGAACACTGTTTCCTGATGGCTGATCGCTGACGGTTGACTGCTGGTTGCTAACAACCATGTCCTGGGGATCGAAGCCGTTTTCAACCGTGATAAAACGTGGCGCTTGCCGCCGGGGCGCCAGCCTCTGCAATCCATCGGTGAAGGTCGGCGTCACGCAAATCACACGCTCAGCGTTATTAAGCACGCACCTTTCCAGCCATTCGTCAATTTTACGTCGCCACCCGGTATTTATAAACAATGGATTCTGAGTCCATGGATCGCGGAAATCGGCCACCCAGGGTTTTCCCGTCAAACGCTTTAAGATCCATCCCGCCAGGTGGTCTGAGTAAGGGAAGGAGGAAGTATAGATCAGGTGAATCTTTTCCCGGCGGATGATCTTCAGACACAGGGGCAGAATGGCCAGAGACCAATATAATCCGCCGTCTATCGCAGGTATTTCCAGGGGTGCAAAAACGCGTCCGATTCCACGCAAGATTGACCGTTTGGATCCCTCAACGGGCATCAACGCGGTTGGGTTATCATCAGCCATCGCACTGGTTTGCTCAATTAAGACTTCTTGGGGTTGCATCCTGAGTAGTTTCAACACCCGCTTGCGCAGACCATAGGGCGATACAAATGGTCGCCGGTAAATCTTAACCTGGGGGGGGATCTCGCTGAGCAGGCCAGGATCCAACCCGTCGCCGAAAGCCTGCGGGTCGTCGCCGCACACCACATACGGTTGCCAACCGAACTCCGGCAGGTACTTGGTAAACTTGAGCGTGCGTTGCACACCAGGACCGCCCAGAGGCGGGTAAATGAAAGCGATCAACAGAACTTTCTTATCGGGTAAGTGTCGCGCCATCCAAATGCTGACCTATTTCATTGTTTTTTTGAAATTGCCCGGATTGCCTGGTTATCCAACCTTGTGAAAAGTCTCCGGATGTTCTAGATGAGCTAGCTGAATTACCTGTACCCGCTCCGCCAGAGGATAGGTCTTTTCGCCCGGGTAAAACACGATCAGTTTATCTAGTTTCAAGTCCTCCAGCGCAGTTCGCATCGCCGGGGTTAAACGCGGCGCGTCAGCTCGCTTGCATTCCACGCCGATCCGTTGTCCATTTTTAAGCAGTAGCAGGTTAAACTCAGCGCATAATGGGTAACCCAATAATACGCTTCGTCGGGAGCGAGGGCTTTGAGTGTTTCTTCGATGGCATATACTTCCTTAGAATCCTCAATATCATAACTTGGTATCGATTCCTTTCAGCCCACCGTAGCTATTCCGCGGTACACATTGGCGGTCATCTCCCCTATTTTAGTCCATGAATAGCTCAGCGCTTTTTTGTATGCACGCTGTCCCATCTTCGCCAGTTCCTCTCGACTATCCAGGCACTTTTGTAGCGTAGTTGCTAAACCCTGTGCCTCTTGTGGGTTATATAGAAATCCCGTTTGATCATCTATCAATTCGGGCAGGCAACCCAGGTGCGGCGCGATTACCGGTTTGCCATATGAAAAACTTAGCATTGCTGTACTGCTGGTTGTCAGGTTGCGGAAAGGTAGCACTACGGTTTCGGCGCTGATTAGATACGCGTGCAGTATTTGGTTAGGGATCCATCCAATCTTTAGATGGATGCGAATATCAGTCGCGGCGCGTCGTGTTATTTCTTTAGCCAGCTCTGGGGAACTGGCATTGCCAGCAATCAGTAAGGTAACCTGTGAGGCTTTTATATCCTGGAAGGCCTCGATCAGGTTTTCCAACCCCTTGTAGCGGCGTATTTGCCCGAAGGTAAAAAACATAAATTGCTGTGGATTCATTCCCAGGTTTTGTTTCACCTCGATCGGATCCACTTCTTTATCGGAAAGGCGCGGGTAATTCCCTATAGGGATGACATATATGTTTTTTCGCTGCCCAAAGACATCTTTTAGAGACTGACGGGCTTGATTGCAGTGGACGATGACTGCGTGAGCCGCTCGTAGCATCATCCGTTGCGCAATGGTGTCTAATATGGGATAGCGTCGTTCGTGAGGCCAAAGATTATGCATCGTCCACACGATCCGATACCCCAATCGTCGCGCCTGGGTTAACCGCCAGGCGAATTTTACTAAGGCGATCCCAGTCTGAGCAAACGACGACCGTATGTACATCGGGTTTAACCAATGGAAGTGAAGCACATCGATCTGTTCGCGATTCTTGACTAGCCAGTTGCGATAAGGTTCATCAATGGGGAGCGTTGATACCTCAACCCCCGCTTCTTGTAGACTGCTTTCTAGCAAATCCAGATATGGATTTTCCTTTCGGTAAGTATCCGGAAAAAACGCTGCTTTCATCAAGATTTCAATCTGGCACGTCTTTGTATTTTCTTCAACTGTTGTATCGCTTGTCTGCCAATGATCATTTCCAGAGTCACCGAAATTACACCACGATCGAGTAAGAGACCAGGGCGATGGCGCGCAATTTGAACCAGGCTTCGACGTACCTTTTTCCAATCTTTCATCTGGTAGGCCTCAAAAAAATCCCCTTTTGTTACCAGCCCGTATGCCTCCTGTTTGCGTCGGACGAGAACAGCCGCCTCAACGGGTAGATGGTCAAAAACACACTCAAGAAATTGTCTGGGATCTTTCACTAAAGGATTTCCTGTCCACCCCACCAGGGTGTTGAACAGTTCCTCCCCATTCTTATCTAATAGACCAGGATTTAGTTGTATGGCGCGCACTAAATCGAATTCGGCATCTTCGGTCAAACCAGCAACATACAGGCGCGCCGCAGCGCGAATGTATGCCATACTATATATACGGCTCTTATTTTCTTGTAAGTATTGCGATAAGTCAGGTCTTTTATATAGCTTGTCAAGAACAAGTATCATACTTCGACTTTGTCGTTTAGAGTTTTGAGACATACTCTCGGCATGGATGCGATAAGCGCACAGTATCTCTTCCGTCCAAGCCATTGAGCAGCCTGAATAAGCTAGGCGAAGCCATAAATCCCAATCCTCAGAGCCGCCAGCCTCTCTGGAAATTTCTTCATCGAAATTCCCCACCCGTTCGAGCCACTGGCGGCGCACCATCACAGCCGAGGGCACTGTCGGGCAGGCGTACAGCCAGGTTTGTAAGTCCAGGTTGGGTCGGTGTATCCAGGGTCGTACCTCGCTGAGCATCTTCCCCTCATGGTTGATGGTTTGATAGCCTGTCGTCACCAATCCTATTTCGGGATTCCCATCGAGGATTTGAGTCTGCACAGCCAGCTTTTCTGGCAGCCACATATCATCGTCATCCAGGAAGGCGATATACTCACCTTGAGAT
>CAYGZL010000026.1:0-5430 GCA_964354345.1 uncultured Anaerolineaceae bacterium
CAAACAATCAAATCCACCAATTGCCTGTCTTACCTTTTGATATCCTTCCACGGTTAATTCTATCCAGAATGTGTCTGTGTCATGAAGGTACACCTCAAAGCTAAACGTACCATCGGTCCCTGTAATAGTCTCGTACTCCCCCTTCGTAGGGGAGCACCAACTGATCTGCTGCAGATGAACTTTTACTCCAGCTAACTCGTTGCCTGTACCTGCCGCATTAACATATACTACTCCTTCCAGTGAGCAATTCCAACCTGAGCACACCGTTGGCGTTTGAATAAGATAAGGAGTCCAAGCAACTGTTAGCGTAGGCACCAGAGTTGGAGATAACCTGGTTGGTTCTGGTGGCGCACATCCACACAGAAATATGGTAATGATTACGCGTGCTACTCTCTCCAGTAAAAGCTGACGTTTCTTAACCTGACCCAGGCTGTTCTTTTCTTGAATTAACGGCTGCTTGTCCAATTTTCGCCTTTGTTCTTTCTCCCTAAGGCGCCGTTGACAAAATATGCACCAAAATAGTTTTCTTTCTGGGGCAGCCAGCCTTCAATAACTGAAACTCTGTATTCTTTCCTTTGGGGATCCCATAAGGTCACGTTGACCATTTCTCTTGGGATAACGAAAACCATACCAATCAAGGGTTTATTACTAGAGATTTCAAATCGGTCAAGACTGGTACCAGGTCCAAATTGTCCATACATTACTATTCCCTCGGTAGCCGGAAGACCAAATCCAATAGATCTCAATTGGTTACACTTCGAGTCGATCACAATCCAATCTAAATCCTCAAAAGCTATTGTGGAATCCACCCGGACTCCCTCAAAGTAAACCACCAGGAAAGTATCACTTGAGCTATTCGTTTTAACATAGCTAGTAAATGCTGCTCCTCCGTATCGTATCTTGTCCTGTGTCGCCGCTTTGAATGGTTTTAATATTGTGACTTTATCAGATATTGGTGCAATCCTGGGGCAAGGTGCCGATGTAGAAGTAGGTGGAATAGGTGTCGGAATCGGCGGTAAAGACGTAGTTGTTGGGGACAATGGTGTAGCTACAGATATGGCGCACCCAACCAAGAATAAGAGAATTATTCCTGTAAAAAACACCCATGATGAATACTTCTGAACTTTCATGATAATGTACTCCTCACGTTGACCTATGTTATTCTTGAATCCAGCAGGCTAACATTATATATTATAGCAAGGTAATTATCCTGGATTGACTCCAATCCATCGATTTGTATTCCGTACAAGAGTGTGACTGTTTGGAATAGTTACTGTGGCTCCTGGACAACCACCTGAGCAATTCATCCGGTTGTTTCAACAGCAGTACCAATCTCCATCATTTTCACGGAATGTCTCAAGCGTTGGCATTCTGGCAAACTATCTTGTCGCCAACGAGTCAGCCAAGTGGGAGTAGGCGAGCATCAAACTCCTCCCTGGAAAGCAAATCCAGCAGTGAAATCGTACGAAGACCATCACGAGTCAGATGACAATCAGGAGCAGTGCAATTAATAGATTGTCTCTTCTGCCATTGAATTACTCCTTTGAATAATTTTGGAATCAGGTTTAACCAAGCCTTAATCATATTATACCAGGCTGGCAACCATAGTTCCATTTGTCTGGTAAAATCGCCTCTGAATAAATCTACGATATCCGGAAGGTAACCATGCATTGGTGGCAAACAGCCGTTTTTTATCAGATCTACCCGCGCAGCTTCGCAGATGGCAATGGGGATGGGATCGGTGATTTTCAGGGGATGATCGAGCGCCTGGATTACCTGGCCAGCCTGGGCGTCACTGCCCTGTGGCTCTCGCCCCACTACCCCTCGCCCCAGTTCGACTGCGGCTATGACATCGCCGATTATCAAGGCGTCAATCCAGAGTACGGCACGCTGGAGGAGTTCAAGCAGTTCCTGGATGGCGCGCACCAGCGCGGGATGCGCGTGATCCTCGACCTGGTGCTCAACCACACCTCCGACCAGCATCCCTGGTTCATCGAATCCCGCTCCAGCCGCGATAACCCCAGGCGCGATTGGTACATCTGGCGAGATGGGAAAAACGGCGGGCCACCCAACAACTGGTATTCGACCTTCGACGGTCTGGCCTGGACGTTGGATGAAAGCACCGGCCAGTACTATTACCACTATTTTTTCAAAGAACAGCCGGATCTCAACTGGCGCAATCCACAGGTCAAACAGGCCATGTGGCAGGCGGTGCGTTTCTGGCTCGATCTGGGCGTGGATGGCTTCCGTCTGGATGCCATCGGCACGATCTACGAAGACCCTAACCTGACCAACCATCCTGTTAATAGCAGCCTTGTTGAAATCTATCGCGAGTTTGCCTCAACTGGCATCGAGTCGCCTGAGTTTATGGAGAAGTTCAAGAGTGTCTTCCAGTACCAAACCGATCTGCCCGAAGCCCACGACCTGATGCGCGAGTTGCGCTCCCTGGTGAACACTTATCCCGAGCGCGTCCTGGTCGGCGAGACCGAAGAGATCGCTTATTATGGCAACGGCGACGATGAGCTGCACCTGGTGTTCAATTTCCCCTTGATGCAGAGCCAACGCCTGACGCCGCCTGTGATTCGCGCCAACCAGGCCAAACGCCTGGCTGCCCTGCCCCCCGGCGCCTGGCCGTGCAACACGCTGGGCAATCATGATTCGCCGCGCGTGAAATCGCGCTTTGGCGACGGCGACCATACCCACGCCCAGGCGCGCCTGTGGCTGGCGCTGATGTTGACCCTGAAAGGCACTCCCTTCCTGTACAACGGGGAGGAGATCGGCATGACCGATTATTACCTTAGCGATGCGAGCCTGGTGCGGGATAACGTGGCGCATTCCTATTACCAGTCTGCCATGCGCGAGCTGAGCATGCCGCCCGAAGCAGCCTTTCAGTTGATTATTGGCATCACGCGTGACAAGTGCCGCACCCCCATGCAGTGGGACAATCTGCCCAATGCAGGCTTCAGCCCGGAAGGTATCGCCCCCTGGCTGCCTGTGAATCCAAATTATGCGGAAGGCATCAACGTGGTAGAGCAAGAGCAAGACCCCCACTCGCTGCTCAATTTCTACCGCAAGCTGATCCGCCTGCGCCAGAAGACTCCCGCTCTGATCGAGGGCGATTACCAACCTGTTCACGAGATGGCCGAGGATTACCTGGCTTTTTTGAGGACAACGCCGGCGGGAGATCAAGCCTGCCTGGTGGTATTGAACCTGTCGGAACGAGAACTTCAACTAAACTTCGAGCTAAGCCAACCGTTTGCCTACACCTTGTTCAGCACGCCAAATGAGCAATCCTGGTTTGTAGAAATTTCCTGGCTGACCATCGGACCGTTTGGCGTTTACATCGGGCTACTTACTTCTGAAGATAGGAGGTGGCAGCCGGTGACAATCAAGCTCCAAGAACGTCCGATTGAACGGTTGCATAACACCTCACGAGCGGATGAACTCAAGCTCGTTCGGATCATAGACGATATGGACTGAGCCATAACCTACGAACATCCCCTCGAAGACGGGGATGTGCGTGCGTTCTGGCTTCAGGCTGCCGTCCAGTATGCCGTGCCCGCAGGCGATCAGGTCGGGAAGCGTCTGCGGGTCGAGTGGGCTGGAGTGCCCGCCGCAATACAGGCGAATGTCACCCCGGCGCTCCCAGACGCGCTCAGCGGAATTGAGCCAGGTTCGCACCACGCCCATGCGATCCTTGCCTTCCATGAGCAACAGGAAGATTGGCATGAACGAGTCGCCGCTGAACAGGATCTGGCTCTGCGGGTCGTACAGGCAGATCGAGCCAGCCGTATGCCCGGGCGTTTCGATCACCTCGATCCGGCGGTCGCCCAGGAAGAACGGAAAGCCCTGCCCGATGGGCAGCAGAAGAGTCTCTTGCTCATCTCCGATCTGCTCTGGGTCGAAGAGCCCCAGCAAATTGGGATAGGTCGCCAGCATGGTCGTGCCGTATTCCTTGCGCTCCTGGTGGGTGGTGCGGCGCGTCCTGTCGAAATCCGCTGGGTGCAGGAATAAGGTTTCGAACTGACCTTTTCCGCCGATATGATCCAAATGACCGTGGGTAGCGACCACGTCGTATGGCAGCGGTGTGAGACTCTCGACCAGGCCTTTGAGGTCGCCAAAGCCGCTGCCGGTATCGATCAGCAGGGCGCGCTGCGTGCCCACGACCAGGTAGGCGGTATCCAGACCAAACTCGTCGATCATCCAGACCTGATCGGCCAGTGAGGTAAGCGTGTGGTTGCGGTTGCTTGTTTTCATCGTTACTCCAAGAAATTAGTTTCCTTCACCGGCAGGGAGGCGTCCCTCGGCAGACGGAAGGTTTTGATCTGCCAGGGGCGGAAGTCGGCCGTCAGGCTGCGTTGCCAATGCGGCAGGCGGATGGTGGCCTGGGCAGGTTGACCGGAAATCTCGACCGCCCGCAGGATCAGGTCATGGCTGTCTTCGGCTTGCTTCAGCACGCTCACCAGGATAGATTCTGGCTCTACAGAGATGAAGCCGTCCACCGCAGGCAGATCGCCCTGGGGATGGGCAGTCGCCAGCAGAGCCACTGCTGGCTGGTTGAGCGCGGCGGCCCGTCGGATTGTACCGGCGGATTGCCAGCTTCCTGAGTGCGGCAACAGGATGTAACGAAAATGTTGGATCCCCTGGTCCTGGTAGTGATAGGGACCATCCGGCTCCAGGATCACCGGGTAATGGTGGGCGTAGATCGGACTGCGCAGCACCGTCAGACCGATCTCGTTCCCTTGCACGGACGCAGAATACTTGCCATCATTCAACAGGCTCAATCCATAACGCGACCTGCCACCCGCCACATCTCCTGGGGCGCAAGCTGTCAGCTTGCCCTCCTCCCTCTCTAGCCAACCGCTAACATCCAACCAGGCCTGCATGGGCTCCTCTTCCCCATCCGCCGGGCGCTGGATTACCCCATACGGGATCTCATAGGTGACCTGTGGCGCAGTGACATTCACCGGGAAACGTAGTTTTAATAGCTTGCGCCGCTCCTGCCAGTTGACCGTCACCCGCACCTCGACCCAATCCAGGGACTGGTACAGGATAAAGTCCTGCTCCAGGGAGGAAGCCTGGTAAACGCTGCTCTGGCGTAGAACGGAGCGCACCGCTCCACGCTCCAGCCAGCGCATTTTAACCGGCTGGAACTCGCCAAGCACCTGGTCGAAACGAGTGACATTGTGGCTCCAGGTGTCAGACGGATCATCTATCACCACCGCCCTGGCAGCCAGGCCGACAAAGACCTCCGTCTGGGAGCGCTTGTCGAACAGGCTGGCGATACCGCTGGCCTGGGGATCGAGCTGCAAGCGCAAAGCCGGGTTTTCTAGAATGAAATCTGGCTCGAAAGCGAGTGATGGCGAGTCTTTATGCGTGTTTTCAGGCGTGTCCTCAGGCGGATCCACGGACTGCTGCACAGCACCGAAG
>CAYGZL010000027.1:0-24605 GCA_964354345.1 uncultured Anaerolineaceae bacterium
CGGATTCTACTCTTCATCGAATGCTGCCAACCTGGTCTTCACCCGCAACAAGATCACCCAGACCGGCGCGAATAACATGGTCCTGGAATTGCATAGCGGCTCCAGCGAAGTGAGCTTCAACACCCTGGACTGCGGTGTGTATGGGGCGGATTCCTTTTTCGATATGACGTACAACGGCCTGGATGTCACTGCGCCGCAGAAAGTTCACCACAACACCATTAACTTGGGCACCGGCAGCGCTCCTACCCAAAATTGCACCGGAGTTACTTTCGCCAGCGATTTTGGGAATACAGTTGGGAATGGCAAGTTCACCAACGTTGAGATCAAGTATAACAATATTACGAATGTCAAGGCATACCGCCGGGGCATCGGGTTATGGAATGGCGATGGCGGCGCTGGAACGGGCGGCGACATCACCAACGCACAGATCATCGGCAATAAGATCACTGGCATCAGCCCGATTGCTACAGGCAGCAAAGGCATCCAGTTGATCAACTTGATCACCAATGCGGTTATCAAAAATAACGTCATCACCAGTGTGGATTACGCTTTCCACGGGCGGGTTTACGCGCCAGGTACGGCCTACCCCACTGGGACAACGATTACCAGCAACGCTTTCACCAATTCCAATATCTTCCAATGGGATGATCCAACCAACACCTTAACTGCTGAGCTCAACTGGTGGGGCTCGGTAACTGGCCCGACCCATGCCACGAACATAGGCGGCACCGGCATACCGGTAAGCAACAACGTTGACTTCACACCCTGGGCGCTGGGTTGGTCGGCCGGTACTTCGGCTTCGACCCATGAGATCGGGGAGACCGCCACGCTGGAGTCGAATATATACGGCAACGGCGTGTATGGCGCACAACTGCGCGTCGACCATGATGACACGGTGCTGGCTTGGGACAGCGGCACCGCCAACAATGTCTCCTCTACGCCACCTTGGGCTTGGGATTTCTTGCCAGAGAATTTCGTGCCTGTTACTGACGGAATTCGTGTTTCAGGCTCGATGCAGGCTCCAACCCATACAGTCGGCGCGAATCTGGCTGGCGAGAGCATCGCCACGTGGAAGTACACCTGTGCGACGGTGGGTTACAGCGATCTGTTGTACAACACCGAGGCCGGGTTCGGCACCTACCTCTCGAACATCAATGGCTTTGAAATCCCGATCGTTCTGACCGGCGACTGGGTGGACTGCCAGGTATCTACAGCGTCTGTCAAGGGTTACATTAAGCTGCAAGGTCGTCTGGGTACCAGCCCCAATCCGCGCGCCTGGCATGACGCAATCGTGACGCTGGCCTGTGTCAGCAGTGAATGCGCTGGTTATGGGCCTTACTTCATGACCACCAATGACGCTGGATACTACGAGCTACTTAAAACCACTCCTGGCGATGGCATCGCGTTGGGCACCTACTCGGCCAGCGTGGCCCGGCGCGCCTACCTGGGCGCCACCAAGGCCAGCGACGTGACCATCATCAGCGGGATGAATGAAATCAACACCCTCCTCACCGCGCCAACCCTGTTGGGCGGCGAAGTGACCGGGGACGGTGTGATTGGCCTCGGCGATTTGACCATGATCGGCGGCGTCTTTGGCACTTCGATCACACCTGATACTGGCGCAGATGTCAACGGCGATGGCTTCATCAACATCTTCGACCTGGTCCTGGCTGGCGGTAACTACGGCCAGATCTCTTCGACCTGGTCGCCATAAAGACTACTGTTCAACCTGGGAGGTGTTTTCAAAACACCTCCCCAGGTAGTAAACCAAACAATCCCCTGGGCAGCGCTGCAATTTGTGGTACTGCCCAGGGAAAACCTGACAAGCCTGACAGGATTATTGGGAAAATTTCTTGGACAAGATCGTTGTTGATTGAGGCATGCGAAAAATATTGCTTTGCCTGATAGGTTTTTGGCTGATGCTGGTCATTCCCGCGCAGGTGAATGCCCAGGAGGCCGGTGCGCTGGTTCGACCGGATCCGCTTGAGTTCGTGGTTGGGCTGGGACAGGTTGAAACCTTGGATATCCTGCTGGTCAACGCCAGGGAAGTTTACGGGATGGATGTAAGAGCTCGGTTTGACCCGGACGCGTTAGAAATTGTGGACGCCGACCCCCGCAAAGATGGCATCCAGATGATTCCGGGCGAGTTTATCAAGCCCGATTTTCTGGTGCGTAACACTGTTGATAACCAGATGGGTACTTTGCAATATGTGATTACCCAGGTCAATCCAGCTCTGCCAGTCAATGGAGATGGCGTTGTCCTTTCGATACTTATCCGAGGAAAAATAAAAGGCGAAAGTGTTTTAAGGATCGATTTTGTCGAAATCGCCAACCGGGAAGGTCGCACATTACCAGTCACGAGTCAGAATGGCACGATCATCGTTGGACCGCCCAAGCCAGTCACACCAACGCCTACTGCTGGCCCCACGCCCAGTATCCTCCCAACCGCCAGTCTGCTTCTGACGCCGGCGCCCGAGATAGAAAACGAACAGGTGCAAATAAAGAGAACTCTATCCGGTCCACCAGCCAGGAGCGTTGAAAAGACTGACAGGCTTGACCAGCGAACTCTGGTGTGGATTGCAGGGGGCGGCTTCGCTGGCGCTCTGGTATTGTTAATCCTGGCCGGAGTGATCTATTTACGTCGATCATCGAAAAATGCTCTGAAAACTAAAAAATCCTGACCTTATGATTGGTTTTACAAAGGATTGTTGTTATTCGATTGACGGGTAAAGGAATATCTAGTGGAGGTGGAACTTGTTTTGGATTAATAAAATAAGATTAGGTCAGACCAGCAGGCGCCTCGACAACTGGAGACCCTGGAAATGGGTTGTGAAGATTGTCTTAATCTGCTCTTTTACGATTTTGCTTTCATTACCAGGCCTGGCTGCCGGTACCCAAAAGTCCTACCAGACAAGCGCTGCCTCGCTGACACTCTCTCCTTCTTCGGGCACAATTACCGGCTGTGGTACATTGAACGTGGAGGTATGGGTCAACGATGTCAGCGGATTGTACGGCGTCGACCTTCGCATGTCTTTCAATCCGGCTGTCCTGGAAGTTGTCGATTCTGACCCGGGCAAGACGGGTGTGCAGGTGCAAGAAGGCGGGTTCCTCGCTAATACCTGGGTTTTATCCAACACGGCTGATAATACCTCTGGCACAATTCAATATATTGCCACACAGCTCAACCCGGAGCTTGCCAAGGGTGGCACTGGTAAGCTGTTGATAATCCAATTCAGAGCCAAATCTGCCAGCTTATCCACACCGTTGAATTTCACTTATGCGGAGTTAGCCGATCGCGATGGCATTGCCATTCCGGGCTCTTCCTCGAATGGCGCTTTACAGACCATAGCCCCCACCTCACCGGCGCTTTCTATAACCAGGCTTAACTCCACTGATGTCCGCCTGAGCTGGAGTCCAATAACAGACATCGCAAATTATCGTTTATATCGCGATACTATCCCATACTTCACTCCGGTCGATCCCGCCTACCAGATCACCACGAATCTCGGCTATGATGACCTGGGCGCCTTAGGCGATGTCAATGTTCAGCATTACTACGTGGTTAAATCGGCCTGCGCAAACGGCTTCAAAAGCAACCTGTCCAACCGGGTTGGAGAATACGATTTCGCACTGCGCTCAGTGGCCAGCTCTAACTATAACGACATCGCCCTGGTATTGACTGTTCCCACGATTAGCGATGCAGCTTCGCTGGCGACTTACATCGGGTCCAGCGTGCGGTATGTCTCGCGTTATAACCCCGCCACTCAATCCTTCCAGACCTACATCGTCGGCAATCCAGGCACGAATTTTAGCCTGTCCACAGGACAATTCGCTTTTGTGATCACCGACACCACTGCGCCGGCCTCGTTCGCCCTGGTCGGTGGGGTGCCACTCGAAGGGAGCGTGTCGTTTACGCTTGTTTCGGGCAGCCCGGCAAAATACAACTATCTTTCTTTGCCATTAGATCAAGGAAGCCTGACCCTTGCATCGCAAGTCGTGACTGATATTGGTTCCGGGGTGGTGTATTTGATGCGCTACCGTATCGAAACCCAGTCCTACCAGGCATATATCCCCGGCAATCCTTCCACAGATTTTCCCCTGGTGGTTGGCGAGCCTTTCGAATTGATCTTAACCACTGGCGCACCGTCCCAATGGCCATAACAATGTTAACCACATGTGCGTATGGATGGATGATTTCCAAGGAGTTGGAAAATGAAAATAGGTAAGATGCTAATCCTGGTTTTATTAATATCCCTTCTATACGCTGGGTCCGCGCGCGCAGATGGCGTTTTCAACCCGACTGATGATACCTATGTGGATCTCAATGATCCTACGCCCACGAGCCCGCCTGGAAAGAATGGTTACAGATTATTGGTTGATTATTCTTACCAACCCAGTTTTGTGATTACCCGCCGGGCTTATCTACGCTTCGATATCAGCGCCCTCGACACAGACGCTGATAATAAAAGCCAGCTCATCCTCTATACACTCGGTGCGCCGTTCAATACGATCGGAAACCTGGCGGTGTGGAGTACGGGCGATGATTGGAATGGAGCTACTGCGGGAATCGGAGATGAAACCACTCTGAACTGGGCGAATGCCCCTGCGCTGATATCCAAACTCAATACCCAACCTGCAGGTTCATCCGGGTCAGAAGTCACATTTTTAAGCACCGAGTTGGGATCTTATATCACCAGCCAGCGCAGCGCCAACGGTGGAGACAACCTGGTCTCATTCGTTATCCAGTGGGACAGTTGTTCTAGCTGTGGTTTGTTCGACGACACCTTTTTCGAAGATAGCGAAAACAGCGGTGGTTCGGGGCACCCACCTGAACTGATTGTGCAGGGTCCAACTGCAGTGACGCTGAGTTCGTTCACTGCAGACCCTGTATTTAAGGATATTCGTGTTTCCTGGGAGACAGTCTCGGAAGTGCATCTGGTTGGTTTCAATTTGCTGCGCGCGACCGAACGAAATGGAACGCGCATACTCCTGAATACCAGCCCGATTCCAGCCAAGGCGACTGGTAAATTAATAGGCAGACAATATTCCTACCTTGACTCGACCGTCCAGCCGGGCGTTACCTATTATTATTGGTTGGAACTGATAGAAACCAGTGGGGCTGACACGCCCACCGGTCCAGAGAAGGCAACTGGCCAATATACGATATTTTTATCATTAGTCAAGAAATCGAATCCACTCGATATTACAGGATTTCTTGCAAAATCCCCGCATTGGTTCCAACATCTTCTCGACATCGCCGATAATTTTTCGCGACTGCCCTGACGCGTTGGGATGTTTTCCTGATAACCCGCTCCAAACTTCCTGGGCAGGTTTCCTCTCCTTTTGAGGACTATTCCTCTCAGGGATTGTCAGGGGGAGCGCGGATGACAACACCGTTATGAATCACCCAGGCAGGTTGTCCCAGCGCCTGGAGATCCTGCAACGGATCGCTGCGCACGATGAGCAGATCGGCGACCTTGCCCGGTTCAAGGGTACCAATCTCGCTGGCCTGGTTACAAACGGCTGCCGCGTGAGCAGTGGCTGCGACGATGATCTGCATTGGAGTCATCCCGGCCTGTTGCATCAGATCAATTTCGATTAGTGGCATTCCAAGCTGGAAGGGCTTATCGTACCCTTCGAAATCAGTGCCGAGGGCGACTTTACCCCCTGCAGAGACAAATGTCTTCAGGTTGGCGATCGCTGCCTGGTCCAGGTTGTAACCAACATTTTTCCACAGCTCGAGCGTTGGCGTCCAATAGATGCCCTTGGCAATCATCTGTTGTACCAGCTCATTCGGTAGTCGGTCGGTCACCATGTGAGCGATGTCGTCGACGCCTGCGGCAATCGCCCGGCGCAGGTCTTCGGAGAGCAGGACATGCGCAGCGACGACCGTGTGGTTGATGTGGGCGGTTTCAACAATCGCAACCGCCTGCTCATCGGTGAGGGTGGGTATCGATTGATCGAAGGAGCCGCCGGAGTCCAGGGCGATTTTTATCAAATCAGCGCCATCATCCACCATCCGTTGTGTGGCCTGGCGCGCTTCTTCTACTGATGTTACTGTAATCGCGCGCCCACCCCAGGGTTGGATGGGATATCCTTCCGGTACAGTGATGAAGTTGCCGGCAGTGAGCAGGCGGGCATAGGATGGATCCCGGTTTACTGCGTCTCGCAGGGTGTAGTCTGGCGGGACGCTGAAGGCGTGCAGGTCGCACACGGATGTGACGCCGGCCTGCGCCCAGGCTTGCAAGCGGACACGGTCAAAGGCGCCATGAACATGAGCGTTGATGAAGCCGGGCAGGATTGTGGCGCCTTCCAGATCGATGACCTGCGCCTGTTCCGGCTGGGAAACGTCATCGGCCGCCCCGAGCAGGCTGATCCGGCTGCCCTGCAGGATGACTACTGCATCTGAGATTGGAGGTCCGCCGCGACCGTCTACCAACCGGCCATGGATGAGTGCGAGCAGGGGAGGTTGGGAGGCGGTGAACTCAGCGGGAGTTGCGCGAACCTGCGTGGGCGAGGGACGCGTACAGGAGGGTTGCAACAGGAGGAGCAGGAAGAGCAGGGTGGGGAAAAATCGGTGGGACATGGATTTGTAGTATAATGCTTATTGTTATTATATGCAATAGCATGAATTGGTAAGTGACATACGAATTGTCCTTTACGTTCTGGGATTGCTTCGCAAAGTGCGCTACCTATGACAGCGTTTGAGTTCAATCGGTGAGAGAGATTGCTACGCAAAGTTCGCTCACAAAGACTGGTCCATGGTATGTTATTTTGAAAAGAAGCACGCTGACGATGTGGAGCTACTCGTAGAGATAGGATAGATCGAATGGATAACCTGTTACTAACACAACTACACGCCCAGGGCTACCGGCTGACGCCGCAACGCTACTTGATCCTGGATATATTACGCCAGGCGGAGCGCCATCTCTCGCCGGGCGAGGTGTACCAACAGGCGCGGCAAAGCATGCCGGGGTTGACTGAGCCGACGGTTTATCGGACGCTGAGTTTCTTGAGCGGACAGGGCCTGGCGTTGGCGGCGCATATAGGCGGTGGTCAGTTGGTTTATGAATACGCTGCGCATAATCACCACCATTTGATCTGCCGGGGTTGCAGCCAGGAGCATGAGATTGAGCACGCCGTGCTGGAACCGCTTTATGCTCAGTTCCAGGAGAGCACGGGGTATTGCATTGATAGCATGCATGTGACGTTTTTTGGCTTGTGCCCAGAATGCCAGGAGACGCGGAGGTAGATGGTTGGACGCGGAGGACGCGGAGAACGCGGAGGCGGAATTATGGACGTGGAGGACGCGGAGGACACGGAGGCGGAAGTATGGACGCGGAGAACGCGGAGGCGGAATTATGGACGCGGAGGACGCGGAGAACGCGGAGGCGGAATGGTGGAGGCAGAGGACACTGAGGACGTGGAGGGAGAATGTGGGAGGCGGAGGAGGCGGAGGACGCGGAGGGAGAATGTTGGAGGCGGAGGAGGCGGAAGTTGCTGTTGACGTTTGGCGAATGATGGCTTACTGCTGATCGCAGATCGCTTGATTGATTTGGAGGGTGCTGTGAACAGGAATAAATTGCTATTATTATATTTCAGCCTCGTATTCGTCTGGCTGGCGACGACGGGGATGCACATCCCAGATGGGTATTTGAGTCCGGCGACTTCCATCGTGTTGTTCTTGCTGGTGCTGCCTTTCTGGGTGATTGGCGTGAGGAAGATCCGTAAGAATATGAATGCACGCAGCGTGCCCCTGGTCGCTTTGATGGCGGCGTTTTCCTTCGTGATCATGATGTTCAATATCCCACTGCCCGGCGGCACCACGGGACACGCAGTGGGGGCGGCGTTGGCGGCGATCATCCTGGGTCCGGAAATCGCGACGATTGCGATCTCGATCGCGTTGATTATTCAGGCTTTCTTCTTCGGCGATGGCGGTATCCTGGCGATCGGCGCCAATTGTTTTAACATGGCAGTGGTGATCCCGTATATTACAGACGCGATTTACCGGGCAATGGCGCGAAAGACGGCGATCGGTTCACGGCGCAGGTTGACCGGAGCGGCTTTGGGCGGTTGGGTGGGCTTATCGATGGCAGCTCTTTTCACCGCGGTAGAATTTGGCATTCAACCTCTGCTCTTCAAGACCGCTGACGGGACGCCGCTCTACGCGCCTTATCCGCTGGCTGTTTCGATCCCGGCGATGGTGGTGCCGCATCTCTTGATCGCCTCAGTCATCGAAGCGCTGTTGACCGTGCTGGTGTTGGTCTTTCTCCAGCGCACCAACCTGGCTGTCCTGGAGGCAGCCGAGAAGCCTTTGGCAGCAGCCGAGGCGGGCGGCTTTGCGAAACTTCGTTGGCTGTGGGTCGGATTGGTGATCCTGGTGATCGCCTCACCCCTCGGTTTGTTGGCGCCGGGTACGGCCTGGGGTGAATGGGGCTCGGAGCAACTGGCGAACCAGGGGCTGGGATTTATCCCGCAAGGCTTGCTCAAGCTGGAAAATCTGTGGGGCGCGCCGCTGGCGGCTTATGACCTGCCGGTATTGGGAAACGCCAACCTAGCGTATATCTTATCGGCCGCGCTCGGCATCGTTGTGGTGGGGTTGGTCATCTGGCTTTTCATGGCTTTGTTGATCCCGCGCCGCGTACCGAAGGAACCAGGCGCCTCTGATGGATGAGCCTGTGGTTACGCTCAAGCCTGAATCTGTCCGGCGACGACGACGGCGAGGTGCATTGGAGCACACGTTAAGCGAGATCAGCGCGACGATCGAACGCTCGCTGTTCGCGGAAGAAATCAGTCAGCGGACGGGTTGGCTGCAGGGGCTCGATCCGCGTGTCAAGCTGCTGGGTACCTTCGCCCTGCTTTTGGCGGTCGGGTTATCCCACAGCCTGGTCGTGCTGGCTTGCCTGTATCTGCTCGCATTATTGCTGGCCTGGGGCTCGGCGATCCCGGCCAGTTTTTTCATCCGCAGAGTGTGGCTGGCGCTGCCTTTTTTCACAGGTGTACTGGTTCTGCCGGCGCTCTTCATGACACCTGGCGCGACCTTATTCACGCTGCCCCTCGGCCTGGTGGTTACTCGTCCGGGTTTGATGACGGCGCTCTTTTTGTTACTGCGTGTCTCGACCTCGGTCTCGCTGACCTTGCTGTTGATCCTGACCACGCCCTGGAACAGTGTGCTGAGCGCCTTGAGCATTCTCCGCATACCGGATGCCTTTATCCTGATCCTGGGCATGACTTACCGCTATATTTATGTGTTGTTGCGCCTGGCCAACGATCTGTTTCAGGCGCGGCGCAGCCGGGTCGTGGGTCGCCTGGACGGTAAAAAGGAACGCCAGATGATTGCGGCTTCAGCGACAACTCTGCTCAACCATTCACTCAACTTGAGCAGTGAAGTGTATCTGGCGATGCAGTCGCGCGGTTTCACCGGGCGGGCGGTAACGCTCAAACCGTTCAAGATGCAGCGCCGGGATTGGATCTGGTTGAGTGGTTATGTGATCACCGCATTGGCGGCAACCTGGCTGGGACGGTAACTATGGAACTGGTTTTTCAAGTAGAAGATGTGTCTTTTGCCTACGACGGTCAGCAGGCCGCCCTGGAGGGAGTCAATATGGAGGTACGTCAGGGGGAAACGCTGGTGATCCTGGGCGCCAACGGTAGCGGTAAGAGCACCCTGCTTAAGCTGCTGGACGGGCTGTATTATCCCAGCCACGGCAGGATCAAGGCGTTTGGGAATGTGTTGACCGAGGCGGCTCTGAGTGATGAGGCGTTTAATTTCGCCTTCCGCCGGCGGGTCGGGCTGGTCTTTCAGGACGCCGATGTGCAGCTCTTTTCGCCCTCGGTGGTGGAGGAAGTGGCGTTTGCTCCGTTGCAGCTTGGGCTGAGCCAGGCCGAGGTTGAAGCGCGGATCGAGATGGCGTTGAAGGCGCTCAACATCGAGAAACTGCGTGACCGCTCACCGCACCGTCTCTCAGGCGGCGAGAAGCGCAAGGTGGCGTTAGCGTCTATCCTCAGTTTGCAGCCCGAAGTGTGGCTGATGGATGAGCCGACGACCGGCTTAGATCCCCGCAGCCAGTCCTGGCTGGTTGACTTTATGCAGGAGCAACATGCAGCCGGTCGGACGATTGTGGCTGCGACGCATGACCTGAGCCTGGCTGAGCAAATCGCAGATCGGATCTATGTCTTCGCGGAGGACCACACTATTGCGGCCCAGGGTAGACCGGGGGAAATCCTGTGCGATCATGAGCTGTTGCATCGCACGAACCTGGAGCATTTCCATTTTAACGAACGGCGGGTGACACAAGTGGAATGCGGCTGACCGATAGTTGAAACTTTATAATATTCTGATATTGGTTTAGAAAAAATAAGGTATAATTTATTAACATAAAGGACACAAAGAAACGCGAAGAGTCACTAAGAATATATTATTCTTTGTGTATCTTCGGGTAACCTTTGAGCCCTTTGTGTTAAAATTTTAATACTTGTAAAACGAGTGGATTTTACCGGCAATTGATTGCCTGGTAAGTTACGCTCACAATAATGAATTATGGAGGAGAGGATTATGTTCAATAAGATAACCTGGATGCGT
The DNA here is from genome assembly GCA_964354345.1 of uncultured Anaerolineaceae bacterium. Classification (GTDB taxonomy): domain Bacteria; phylum Chloroflexota; class Anaerolineae; order Anaerolineales; family UBA4823; genus CAYGZL01. The sequence continues at coordinate 10,583 of CAYGZL010000027.1, forward strand.
TGGATCAGCCTGGTAGCTGTTCTGAGCATGTTGCTGGCAGGGTGTGGGACAACTGCTACCGGCGGTGTACTACGCTGGGGCGTGGAAGGCGTCAACGAGCTGCCCGCCCTCGATCCCCCGCTGGCTGGCGCCTCGCAATCGGTGGGCGTGATCAGCCTGGTTTTCGAGGGGTTGGTGCGCCTGGATAGCCAGTTGAATATCGCTCCGGCTGGCGCGGAGTCGTGGGACGTGAAAGATGGCGGTAAAACCTTCATCTTCCACATTCGTCCGGGCTTGAAGTTCGCCAATGGCGACGCAGTGACGGCGGAGGATTTCGCTTACTCGCTCAATCGCGCCTTTAGTCCAGACTTCGCCAATGGCAACGCCGGCTACTACCTGTCGAACATCGTCGGCGCCACGGATGTCACTCAGGGCAAGGCCACCACGATCGCTGGCGTCAAGGTAATCGATGCGCAGACATTGGAGATTAATCTGCAGAGTCCATCGGTTTACTTCCTGTACCAGTTGACATTCCCGGCTTCGTTTGTGGTCTCCAAGAAAGCTATCGAAGCCAATCCGAAGACCTGGACAGACACGGCCTACGGAACGGGTGCATTCATGGTCAAGGAATGGAAGCATAACCAGACGATCACTCTGGTGCCTAACCCGAATTACTGGTTGGGCAAGGTGCAATTAGAGCGCATCGAGCTGCCCTTCATCCAGGATCCGGCCACGGCGCTCAAGCTGTACCAGACGGGCGAGCTGGATATTATGGGCACGTATAATTTCCCCACCGATCAGATCGCCTCGGTGGCGAGTGATCCAGCCTTCAAGCAGCTCAACCTGTTCTTCGTGGCGTACATTGGCTTCAACAACGCCAAACCGCCGTTCAACAATGTCAAGGTGCGCCAGGCATTTGCCAAAGCAGTAGATAAGGCGACTTTGATTAACAAGGTGCTGGAAGGCACAGTCGTCAGCGCGGACACGATCATCCCACCGGGAATGCCGGGCTACAACGCCAATGCTGCAAAAATCCAATCTTTCAACGCCGCTGAAGCCAGGCAATTGCTGGCGGACGCCGGTTTCCCAGAAGGGAAGGACTTCCCCAAGACGGCGCTCTCAATCAACAACCAGGACCCCAACTTCGCCAAGATCGCTGCAGCGTTGCAGCAGATGTGGAAGGAAACCCTGGGCGTGCAGATTGACATCAACACCGAGGAGCTGGCCAAGTTCAACGATGACCTGACCGCCACCGCCAACAAGCCAGACGATCCGGCTGCCTTGAGCTTCTACATCAGTGTGTGGGGGGCGGATTATCCTGACCCGCAGAACTTCGTCTCGCAGCAATTGCGCACGGGCGTGGGCAACAACAACGGGCATTACTCCAATGCTGAGTTTGACAAACTGGTGGACCAGGCGGATGTGGAACCCGACCTGCCCAAGCGTCTGCCGCTCTACCAACAGGCTGAGCAGATTGCATTAACCGAGGTGGGTTGGCTGCCTTTGTACTTTGGTAAGGCGAACCTGTTAATCCGCTCGACAGTCAACGGGCTGGTGGCGACACCGCAAGGCATCTTCCCCAAGGAAGATTGGACGAAAGTCACTGTCGGCAAATAGATTGGTCTGATTATGAAGACCCTAAAGGATACCTTTAGGGTCTTCTTTTTATCTCATGGGACGTATCCTCGCCCGGCGGCTGCTCTCGCTGGTTTTTGTCCTGTTTTCAGTGACGTTACTCACCTTTGTGGTGAGTTACCTGGCGCCGGGCGATCCGGTGCTCAACATGATGGGTGGACGGCAGGATCCGGCACGCTACGCCTTTCTGCGCCACCTGTACGGATTCGACCAGCCCTGGTACCAACAATACATCACCTATCTGGGGAGGTTGCTGCAAGGCAACCTGGGGTATTCATTCAAATATCCCGAACGACCGGTGTGGGATCTCATCGCCAACGGGGTGCCCGTCTCCTTGCAGGTGGGTGGGCTGGCGCTGACGGTCAGCCTGCTGGTGGGTGTACCTGCGGGTGTGCTGGCTGCGCTATGGCGCAATACCTGGCGCGATGTGACGATCATGGGGGTGATGCTGGCCTTATATTCGGTGCCATCGTTTGTAATTATCCCGGTGCTGTGGATCATTGACCTGGCGCTGTATCGCGCCGGGCTGCCGTCGTTGCCGGTGGCGGGATGGGGCAAGCCGGAGCATCTGATCATGCCGGTGCTGGTACTGGCAGCGGCGAACATGGGCTTTATCGCCCGGCTGATGCGCAACAGCATGCTGGAAGTGCTACGCCAGGATTTTATCCGCACCGCGCGTGCCAAGGGCTTGATTGAGCGGTTGGTGATCCAGCGGCATGTGTTGCGCAACGCCTTGATCCCGCTGTTGACCGTACTCGGTCCCGCGACGGCATTCCTGGTCACGGGAGCATTCGTCGTGGAAAACCTGTTCACCGTGCCAGGGATCGGCTATCTGGCAGTGCAATCTATCGGGCAACGTGATTACCCGGTGATCCAGGCAACAACGATCTTGTTGGCGCTGGCGGTGGTACTGATGAACCTGATCACCGATCTGGCCTACACGATTGCTGATCCACGGGTGAGGGTGGAGGGATGATCGCTGAGATTTCTTCCGCTGATACGCTGCCCGCCCGACCAGCCTGGTGGGTTTACCTGCTGCGCAACCAGACGGCGACGATTTCTTTAGTGTTCGTGTTGCTCATGCTGGCATTGGCGTTGTCAGGGACGCGCGTTTACCAGAGCCTGCTACCAGTTGAGCAACGCCAATTGCGGGATGGCGTGTTCCAGGATTACAACGTGATTAATGCCAGTCCGTCGACTCTGCATTGGTTGGGGGCGGATTACTTGGGGCGGGATATGCTGGCCCGTCTGTTCACCGCGTTACGCGTGTCGTTGCTGGTGGCGCTGGTGGTGGAAACGATCAACCTGACGCTGGGTGGGACGTTGGGTTTATTGGCCGGCTATTTTGGTGGGTGGGTGGATTTGCTCATCTCGCGCGCCGCCGACATGTTGTTTGCCTTCCCCGGATTGCTGCTGGCGATCCTGATATCGGCAGTGTTTGGCGCGCAGGCGCGTGAGCTGTATGGCGGGATGGGCCGGCTGATCCTGGTGGCGGGGGCGTTGAGCCTGGTGTCGTGGCCGTTGATGGCGCGCCTGGTGCGAGGTGAAGTGTTGGCGTTGAAAACGCGTGATTTCATCACTGCCTCGCAGGCGTTGGGAGCGTCGGGAGCGAGAGTGATCCTGGCGCATCTGCTGCCCAATGTGGCCTGGCTGATCATTGTAGCAACGACGATGGATGTTGCCAGCGTGATTGTCAATGAGGCCACCTTGAGCCTGCTCGGTTTGGGAATCGAAGAGCCTGGCGCCAGCCTGGGACTGATGATCTTCCGGGCAGCGAGTAAGATCGAGCGCTACCCGTTGCAGGTTTTCATCCCCGCTGCGGCAATCACCGGGTTGGTGCTGGCGTTTTCGTTTTTAGGCGATGGACTGCGGGAGGCTTTGGATCCTAGAGGGAGATAGGAACACACTGATCCATCTGCTTTGGGGAGAATTACTGAGCAAACAACCGATAAGGCCGGGTAGGTTTGAGGTATAATGGTGGAAAGAATATCCGAATATCGGAAAAGGAGAGAAGTACCATGTCTGTCGTTACCATCCAGATCCGTAAGAAAGGTAGTTTGACCCTACCGATGGAAATCCGCCGGAAATATGGATTTAACGAGGGGGATGTATTTACCCTGATTGACCTGGGAGAAGGCGTGTTTGTGCTAAGCTCGCAGGTCTCCACACTTGACCGATTGGGTGATCGAGTGGCAGAAAAGTTATCCGAACAGGGGATCACGGTAGAAGAAATATACCAGGTTCTAGATGAAGAACGGGAACAATATTACCGGGAACACTATGTCCAAACCCAGACTGTTCCTCGATAGTAGCGTCCTTTTTGCTGGAATTATCTCTGCCATTGGTGCGGCGCGGGCGTTGCTTCTCTTGAGTGAAGCGCGCCAGATTAACCTGCTGGTATCCGAACAGGTGATCGCCGAAACCGAACGAGCCCTGGCGCGGAAAGCCCCACTGGTTTTGAACGAGGTCAGGCGGGTGATTTTGCTTACAGAAATCCAGGTCGTGCGTAATCCTCCCCTGGATGAAGTCAAAGCGCATCTTTATTGGATGGCAGATCCAGCAGATGTGCCAATCCTGCTGTCACCGATGCGTTCTCGGGTTGATTATTTAATAACCCTGAACCGGCGTCATTTCCTAGATGATCCCATGGTGGCGCAGCGCAGCGGGTTAATGATTGGCACCCCGGGGGAGGCGCTTAACTGGGTACGCAGCCAGATTAAAATGGGCCATAATTAATCGCGACGGCTACGGCTAAAAAGGCGACCGTGGCCAGGATGATCCACAGCCAGAGCGGTAGCAGCCAGCGCAGCCACTTGGGATATGGGACGACGGTCAGGCTGAGGGTGATGAGCAGGGCGGCGTTGGTGGGATAGGCCAGGTTGGAAAAGCCATCGCCAAAGCAGTAGGCGCTGACGGCGATCTGGCGGTTGACGCCCACCAGGTCGGCCAGGGGCATCAAGATCGGGACGAGGAGCAGGGCCTTGGCAGAACCGGATGTGATAAAGATTTCCAGCACCAGGGTCAGGGCGTAGATAACCAGGGCAGCCAGAAACGGGCTGGAGGTGGTGAAGGCGGACGAAGCCCAGTTCAGGATGGTGTCCAGGATTTTGCCCGAGGCGACGATGTGGCGCACGCTGGCAGCCATCATCAGCAGCGGGACAGCGGGGGCAATGCCGATGAAACCATCCAGGGCGGCGCGCCAGGCGGCTTTACCGGCGCCGGCGAGCAAGCCTGAGCCGATCCCGCCTATGACGAAGAGCACACCGGTCAGAGGCAACGCCAGATCGGATAGCAGCGGAACGAAGGGCGAGGCCACCAGCACGGCCAGGATCAGTAGAAAGAAGATGGCTAAAAACAAACCAGCACGGCGCAAGCGTGGGTCGGAGGATAATTGCGACTCAAGTGAGAAGCCAGCATATTTGGAACGGACGGCCGAGTCTTCAGCGTAGACAGGCGAACTTTCGGGATGGCGATCAATGCGACGGGCGTAGCGGGTGAGAAATAAGGCCAGTAGCGCATAGACAACGATAAATAAGACAATCCGCGGTCCAGCGCCGGAAAAAAGCGGTAAGCCAGACAGCTTATGCGCGACGCCAATTGTGAAGGGATTGAAAATGGCGGTGGAGAAACCAACATTCGTCGCCAGCACCGACATACCGAGCCCGATAAGTGAGTCCCAACCGAGAGAGTAAGACAGGGCGATGATGATCGGCACCAGGGGGATGATCTCTTCGAAGATGCCGAAAAAGCCACCCAGGGCCATGAAGACGAAGGCGACGATTAAAAGCAGGGTGTATTTACGCCCTCCGAAAGACTGGATGATCCAGGCAATGGCGGCTTTCAGGATACCGCTCTTATCCATGACAGCAAACGCCACACCCACCAGCAAGATGAAGAGGATGATGGCAATGACGGTGAAACCATCTTTGGCAAAGAGCACTTCGACGGGCGCGGTGAACCAGCGCCAGATGGGATAATCCGGACGAGGGATTTCGAGGAAAGTACCCGGCACGATGACTTCGCGACCCTCCGTTATGGTGCGCTGGTATTCACCGGCGGGCACCAGACGGGTAAGTATGCCGGCGAAGAGCATTAAGATGAAAATAATTACGACAGCCTGGATGAAGGCTTTACGGCTGATGCGAACACCTGATTTACTTTCCATGAGACCACCTTTCTATCGATTAACCATCATCGCCTGGAGGACAGCCTGGACGCCGAAGTCGAGCGCCGCGAGGGGTACGCGTTCATCGGCGGCGTGGATGGTGCGAGTGAAGTTGAAGTCGTCCGGCAGGCGCAGCGGTGTGAAGCCATAGGTCTGGATGCCCAGGGGCGAGAACAGGCGTGCGTCTGTCACGGCAGAGAGAACATAGGGCAGGGGGATGCCCTGGGGATCCAGGGTTTGTAGAATGTGCGCCAGGGACGCGAAGAATCCCAGGTCTGGCTCAGCAGGACCGGGCTCGAAATGTTCTACTTCGAGATGGACATCCGGGCCGAGTAAGGCGCGCAGCTCAGCCAGCATCAGCTCAGGTTTGAGCCCGGGTAGCAAACGCCCATCCAGACCCAGCGAGACTTCACCCGGGATAACGTTGAATTTATCACTGGCCTGGAGCATGGTGGGACTGGCGGTGTTATGCAACAGTGGCGCAAACAGGCTGGCTTGCGAACCGAGCAGGTTCAGCAGAAAATCAGTGAGGTGGGGATTCAAGAGCTGGCGCAGGATGAGGCGGGTGGGAGTGGAGAGAGCATTCGCCATGGCGTTGAGCATGGTCCGCACGGCGGGTGTGATATGGACAGGCAGGCTTCGCTGGTCGAGAATCTGTAAGGTTCGAGCCAGCTTCGCCATGGCCTGACCGTGTACTGGCATCGATGCATGCCCACCCAGTCCGTGGAAGGTGGCTTTTACTGCGCAAATCTGTTTTTCAGCGATCATGATCGGGTAGAAGCGTTTGCCAGCCAGGGTGAGGTTGAAGCCGCCGAACTCGCCCAGGGCGTAACGAACGCCTTTGAAAAGGTCAGCATGTTCTTTAACCAGGTAGCCAACCCCATAACTGCCCATGTTCTCTTCATCGGCGACAGCCGCGAAGATCACATCGCCCGGCAAGGAATGACCCTCTGCTTTGGCCTTGAGCAAGGCTGCCAGGAAGAGCGCCACGGGACCTTTGCAGTCCAGCGCGCCGCGTCCCCACAAGTAGCCATCCACAATCCGTCCTTCAAAGGGTGGATATTTCCAGGATTGGTTGGCAGTGGTGACGACATCCACATGACCATAGAGCAAGAGGGGGGGAGCGTTACCAGTACCTTTCAAACGGGCAACCAGATTGGTGCGCTCTGGTGTACGACCGAGTACGAGCGACTCGATTCCCGCGTCTAGCAGCAGCCCCTGGATGTAGGCAATGCAGTCTCGCTCGTTGCCGGGTGGATTGGTGGTGTCAAAACGGATCAGGTTTTGGAGGATTTCTATTGTAGTGGGAGGCATTGTGTGTCCTTTCGGGGTAATTACCCACCGCCTTTTCCAGTGGGATGACATTGAAGACAGCGCCCGGCGATATTCGAGATCCCCTTATCGGCATGATTTTTCTCAGTTTCAGCCTGGTTGTGGCATTTATAGCAGTTTGCGGAGGCGTTGGTGCCATCATGGCAGCTCGAACAAATCCCGCCAGCATTGCCATGATTCGTCGGGAACGTGTGACCACTGACACTGATCTTCGACCAATTGCCCGGAGTGTGGCATTTTGAGCATTGCCCGCTCCAATGGTTGGCTGGCGGTGTATGGCAGGACTGGCAGTCTGCCAGGCCGGTGTGGTTAAAGCTGGCTGGCAGCCAGGCGTTGGTGGAGTGACAGAGCGAACATTGGCCGGTGAAATGGTTCGCCGGACGTTTCCCGGCATGGCAGGATTGGCAATCGCTCGCGCCAGCAGCCTGGTGGTTGAAATGGGCTGGCAACCAGGCGGTGGTGGCGTGGCAGGCAGAGCATTGGCCGGTGAAGTGGTTAGCGGGGCGCTTAATCCCATGGCAAGATTGACAGTCGGTTGCGCCAGCAGCCTGGTGGTTGAAATGGGCTGGCAGCCATGCGGTGGTGGCGTGGCAGGCAGAGCATTGACCAGTGAAGTGGTTGGCAGGACGCTTCATCCCATGACAGGACTGGCAATCGATCGCGCCAACAGTTTGGTGGTTGAAGTGGGCGGGCAGCCAGGCAGTGGAGGCGTGACAGGCAGAGCATTGCCCTGTGTAATGATTGGCCGGACGCTGCCTGGCATGACAGACCTGGCAATCCGTGGCGGAGGCTGCCAGGTGGTTGAAATTGGCAGGTTTCCAGGCGATTGTATTGTGACAGGCATCGCACTCACCGATAAAGTGATCCACGGGGCGGATGTTTTGATGGCAGACGCTGCATTGCGTGGGCGTGCCTTTGTAGATACCATTGGTGTGACATTTCGCACAAACCAACTGAGCATGGACGCCAGAGAGAGGCAGGAACTGGTGTAATGCGCCGGAACTGCCTGGAGGGAAAGTCACAGCCACCGGCGCGATCGCACTGGCAACGCTTCCCTGGGGTGAACTATCCGGGGTGGGCTGTGCCTGGTTTCCTGGCTGCGCAGAGCCAACCGGATTATCGGGCGGGGAGGGAGTGGCAAAAGAACCCACCATTTTCTCAAGGGCAATTACCCGAGCCTGGATTGCCTTGAAGAGGTCGGGTTGGTCGTTGGGGGCTGTTTTAAGCGCAGCGAGCGCCTGGATAATCCCGGGGAGCTGATTGGCAAGGCGCGTTTTCAAATCGGTCAGGCCAGTGGAGGGAGATTGGTACACGGCCTGGATCGCCTGATCGAGCGCTTCGTGTACGGCAAGCAAACCCGCAGCTTCCCGGGTAGTACCGACCAGACTGACCAGGTCGGTGGTGCGGCGGGTGAGTAAATCGAGTGCATAGCTGGCGCGCTGGATAGGTGAGGGCAACAGATGGATCAGGGAAAACTCAGCCAGGTGCTGCAAGGAGTAAGGCGCCTGACCGGGATGGAAGGGTTGGCCTCGGGCTAACCCATATCCCACGCCGGCCAGCAGCAGAACCAGGGCCAGGATTATTAGAAAAGCAAGTAGGAGAAAACGTCGCATAAGTACTCCGTTAACCCGTCATGGTCTCAGAGAAGCCTTGCCTTGACCTGTGGGGTGGCATCTGGCACATTGAACCAGGTCAGTTGGCGAGATATTTTGGCCGAGGTGTTGCTGCTCGATTTGTGTGGCATCATGGGTGTGACAGTTTGTACAAGTATACTGGAGATAAGCCTGTGGATGACAGGTCTGGCAGTCATTTTGTTGGTCAGTGCCATGGTTGAGGGGAAAGGAGTGAATGCGTAATTGAGCCGGGGTCCAGGCCTGGGTTGTGTGGCAATCCTGGCACTGCACGCCGAAAAAACCAGCATGGATCGGCGGCTCGGAATGGCAGCCGGCGCAGGTTCCTGGCGTCCCACGGAAGACACGGTTGGCGTGGCATTTCTGGCATTCCAGGGCAGCATGAGCGCCCTCCAAAGGGAAAAAATTATTATGATCGAAGTTGCTGAGGCGATCAACGCCATCATGGCAGTCCAGGCATGCCGAACCAAACTGATCCTGGTGGCGGGAGATGAAGTCTGCTCCAGTTACCGATTGAGCATGGCAACTGATGCAAATGGGTAGCACCGCCTGTTGAATATCCTGAACATGGCAATCCCGGCAGGTCAGCGGTTGCCCAAGCACGCCTACGGTGTGGCGCGCCAGGCTGAAGTGCGTAGTGGTCTGGTGGTCGAACGGCTGCCCCTGCCACAGGGCTGGTTGCCAGCCGGCTGAGGAATGGCAGGTTGAGCAATCGGTAGAGAACAGGCCTTGATGGACCGCTGGCTCTGGGTGGCAATCCACACAGGCGGTGGAGGTGTTATTGAAGCTGACGGCTACGCCTGGGAAATTGGACGTGGGGAAATGGCAGCGGACGCAGGACAGGCTGGCGTGACGACCGGTCAAGGGGAAGTGGGACTGCTGATGGTCAAAGTCTGCCATGCGGTCGCTGCCGTCATGGCAGGCCAGGCAATTCGAACCGAACTCAACGCTGTGTTGGCGGATAAAGTCTGGCGCATGAAGGGCGTGACAGGTGAAGCAACTGCTGAGATCCAGCGGAAAACCCGGCGTGTTAATGTGGCAGGCTGTGCAATCCAGCGGTTGTTCATTGTAATCCAGGCTGTGCCAGGTCAAGCTGAAGCCGGTCAGAGTATGGTCGAAGCGCGCCAGGCTGGATTGGAGCAGGTCATTGTCTTTACCCTGGTGCTCGACATGACAGCGGTAACATTGGTTGACCTGGGGGATGAGCGCATGGGTGCCTTGCTGCTGTTGGATTTGTGTTGCGATGCGGGAATGGCATTGTAAACAAAGCTGATCCTGCGTGGTGCGCAGCGGTGCGTGGCACAGGTCACAACGGGTCTCAAAGGCGAGATGGGAGGTGTACCCGCCTGAACGGTCGCCGGAGCGGGTCTGGTTGCTGAGTCGCCCGGGACTGAAGGCCATCCCACCCGTGCGCCAGACGCTGAGAATGACACCCGCCACCAGAACGGCGGTCAATAAGATACCAGGAAGTGAGACCAACCGGGTTCTTATCATCGCAGGAAGAACGGTTGGATGAACAGGTGATGGGTTATGAAGTTGATTTATATGGCATAATGATAAGCATGTCAAGGGATAAAGATTTATGCAAGCCACTTTTCTAGCCGGACCCCAACTGCTTGAGGTGCGCACGATCCCTGAGCCGGCGCTGCCGGAAGACGGCGTAATCGTGCAAGTGAAGGTGTGCGGGGTGTGTGGCTCGGATTTACGGCGGTGGAAAGAGGGACCGCGGCCTGGCGATCTGCCGTCCATCCCCGGGCATGAGTTCTCGGGGGTGGTGACTGCAATCGGTCCGCGTTGTAGCGGTTACCAGGTGGGCGACCGGTTGTCAGTTGGACCGGATATCCACTGCGGGCGATGCTATTACTGCGCGCGTGGGATGTACAACCTGTGTGATCACTTACGCTTCCTGGGCGTCACACCAGGCATCCCGGGCGGTTTCGCCGAATATGTGGCCCTGGACGGAGACACCTTACTGAACGGGATTGTGCATCCTATGCCAGATAATTTATCGTTCGAGCACGCTGCGTTGGCTGAACCGTGTAGCTCGGTACTGGCGACACATGAGAAGCTGGACACGCATTGGGGCGATACGGTGGCGGTGCTCGGGGCTGGGCCGATTGGATGTTTGCACACTATCGTTGCCAGACGGCGCGGGGCGCGGGTGATTCTCTCGGAGCCGAGTCGGATAAGGCGTGAGCTGGTGCAATGGAAGCTAACTGGTGCACTGCAACCGCTGATGATCCTGGATCCGCTGCAGGAGGATGTGGTGGCGCAGGTACGGGCGTTGACAGATGATCGCGGGGCTGACATTGTTATCTGTGCCAATCCAGTGGCAGCTACAGTGACGCAGGCGGTCGAGATGGTGCGCAAAGCGGGTAAGGTGGCGTTGTTCGGCGGATTGCCCAGGGTGGATCCGCGCGTGACCGTGGATGGCAACCGTATTCATTATGGGGAAATCCTGTTGGTCGGAGCGTTTTCCTACCATCCGGTACACCATGCGCTGGCGCTGGAGTTCCTGGCTAACGGCGGCATCTCGGGCGAGGCGGTGATTACGCACCGTTTTCCACTGGCGCAGGTAGCGGAGGCGTTCGATGTCGCGGCTGGAGGACAGGCGCTAAAAGTGGTCGTTAAATGTTGAAGGTTTACGGGTTTAGGTTGGAAGGTTGGAAGGTTGGAACGTTGGAAGGTTGGATATTGGAGGTCAGGTTTTTAGGGACTATATACTTGTAGGTGGTAAAGGTGGGGATTACAGGTTGGGTGGTACAATACCTGGATTGTTTTTATAAATTCAATCGCAAATTTAAAATGAAGGTAAATTGGAGGAGATATGATTTGTAAAGCATGTGGCGGAGAAAATCCGGAGGGGACGATCTATTGTACGTTATGCGGGCAAGCATTGAAAGCTGAGGAGCAGAATCAGGAGGCTCAACAGGAGGAAGCAAGTGTACTGCCAGAGGTTTCCGCGGAAGGTGTGGTTACCCCAGTGAATCCGGCGAATCTGGTGAGTGAACGACCAATCAGGCTGCGAAAATCCATCCCCTGGGCGTGGGTGGTGTTGGGATTGCTGGTACTGGCTGGGATTGGAGCAGCAGCCGTGGCGTTGGGCCTCTTTAAGTTTGCGCCATCGGCACGACGGATTCTCTACTACCAATATAATCCCACAGCACAGACCAGTGGTGTGTATGAAATGCCTTTGACGAGCAATCTGGCGAAATTACTCATTCCCTTTACCGACTCGGCGATTAACCAGGAGGCGAACTGGCAAAGTCAGCTCTTTTCACCTTTAGAAATTTACCAACTCCTGGCGCCGGATCAAAAGTCATTGCTGGTAAGTACTGGGATGACCTTATGGCTTGTCGCGCTGGATGGTAGTGAACCACAGAAAATCACCAGCCAACTCAGCGTGTTACCTCCATTTCGATCTACATACAGCTGGTCTGCGGATAACCAATCGATCGCTTACTCGACCGGTACCGAGTTAGAGAACATCATGATCATCGTTGCCACGACAAAGGGTGAAAAACTGCACGAAATCCAAAAGTCGGTTTTCCCCTTATGGTCGCCGAATGGAAAGATGATCGCTCATACCGGGAATATCAATGCAGAGGGCGGCGACCTGATGATGTACGATCCGAAAACGAGCAAAGCCACCCGAGTACCCAACCAGCCGACCGGCGTGAATTTACCTTTTGCCTGGTCCCCAGACAGTCAAAAGTTGATCGTTTTCAATCTTGATTCGGCTGGGGAATCGATGGATCTGTATGTTACAGATTCGGCAGGATTGAATTGGGTAAGATTGACTACCACTCCGGGGATGTATGAACTACAGGCAATCTGGTCGCCCAACCGCCAACAAATCCTATTTAATGAATATGATTCCAACAACGAATATTCCGCCCTGTATTTAATCAATCCAGATGGCAGTGGTATGAGACAACTCCAATCAGAATCGAAGGGATTTATTACCGATATAACCTGGTTGCCTGATGGGTTGAGTATCGTCTATTCTGCGGTGTCATTAGAAAGTCAATCCAATGGCGAGTTGTACTCAATGGACCTGGCGACAGGCACAGTCAAACAGCTCACTCAAACAACGGAGAGTGAATTAGCGCCGGTGTGGGCGCCATAGCGGCTCCGGTTCTTCATCAGTGATATTGGAGATCACCTGCAACGGGGGATCAGCCCTCAGCGCAGCAACATCCCGACAGGGAATAACTTCGCCGTCCTGTTCGATGTAAATCCGCAGGCGGCGAATATCGTTTTCGCCCAGGCCGGCTTCAGCTGCGTGGCGCAGGTAGATCAGTTGTTGGGGTTCAAAACCCATCAGATAGCTGGCCAGGCTGTCAACGGCGACCATATTGACCCCTGCCACCACCAGACCCAGGGGTCGGTTGCGGCCACGCTGAAACCCGGTGCCTTCACGGGCGATGATCCCCTCGACCAGGTTGAGAGCGGGTTGGATGACCTGAGCCGTATCCACCAACCGCCTGGCCAATCCGGCCTGCCAAAGTTCGTGCATGGCGCGGGTGAACCACTCTGTGCGCGGGCGAGGATCGGTTTGTATTTCGATTGGCATTTCCTGCCAGGCCTGCCCACAATAATGGCGGTCATACACGTTTACCAGGCCCATCAGGTTCTTCAGGCACAGCGTGGTAATGGAAAGGTTGTGTGTTTTTAGCTTGGGCACGTTAAGGAGGACAGTATTCGGGGCGATCGATAGACGGCTGACGTTCAATTTTCGAAACACCAGTGGTTTGGGAACCACTCCTTTTATGCAGGTATAGGGTGTCGGGCAATGCAACCTTGCCCCGGTGGATTGGGCAAGCTGGTCATAGCCCGTTCCTTTCCAATGGCGCGGCAGGGTATCATCGGAGTTGCGTGGATCTTCAGCAATCGTGATGGATTTGCTCGGGGTATGTTGTTCTTGAAAATAATCCACCATACCATGGATAAAACCTGGGTGGGTGGTGATGCCGGTATCTGGATTCGCAAAATGCTCTGCCGAGGTTGCGTTGGGTTTGATCACGACCCGTTCACCCTCCAGTTTTACCTGCATAACCATCAGCGCTCGGAAGGCTGCCTGGCGGAAATCGTGCCAGGTCACAGTTTCGGGAAGCCGGGTTTGAAGGACAAGGACAGTGGTGGGGTCTGAAAGAAGGGGATGGATTTTCATATGTTTGGCTGGCAGGTCGGGCAAAAATACACTGCGCCACCCAGGTATGTGGCTTTCTCGATGGGCATCATGCAGGCAGGGCAAGGTTCACCCACGACTTTACTATAC
>CAYGZL010000028.1:0-5172 GCA_964354345.1 uncultured Anaerolineaceae bacterium
GCGCAGAGCAGGTGTTCCAACTGGTTGGATTGAAGTTGCCCGCGCCGTAATCGTCACGATCCCATCATACTCATTAATTCATCATAGATGTCGTCGCTGATCGGAAAATTTAGGTGAAATCGTCTTGAATCCAGGCTGCCACGGACAAAATATACTCGATCGTCGCTCGAGTGGTTACTGGAAAGTAGGAGTCGTCGAAATAGGTCAGATCTCCCGGGATCGTATACAGGCGTGTGCCCAGGTTGACGGTAGGATCGGGAATGGTAACGGATAACGAGGTTGGAAGCGAGCGCGGCACGATCGTTGGCGGCACAAAAAGCACGCTGGCTTCGACAGAATCTGTCCCGCCACCTGGATAATGGGAGGTTGTTTTCACGGTGTAGTAGAGTATACAGACATTTACAGCAAAGTCAACGGGATTTCCCCCCCTCCGTTTCCGTTGTCTGAATCATGCATGGAATAATTCATAAGTGTCAGGATGCAATAAATGGTTGTTGTGACCGAGCTGCTGGCGCATTTCGACAAGGTGTGGAATCGTCAGGCAGAAATGAACGCTGCCTTTCGCGAGGATGAGATTAACGCCGATAGCTAATCCGCGCGGTCAGGTAAACCGATGCACGCAGGGGCAGACACACAGGTCTGCCCCTACCCATGCGTCCGTATCGTCGGTTCCCGGTAGGGGCGCACCTATGTGTGCGCCCGTTTTGGGTGCGGTCGTGTTTCGCGTTCCCAAACCGGGGCAGACACGCAGGTCTGCCCCTACCCATGCGCCCGAATCGTCGGTTCCCGGTAGGGGCGCACCTATGTGTGCGCCCGTATTGGGTGCGGTCGTGTTTCGCGTTCCCAAACCGGGGCAGACACACAGGTCTGCCCCTACGCGATGGGCGATGGCCGGGGCAGACACACAGGTCTGCCCCTACCTTCGCGTCATCCGTCTTCTCTGCATCCAATTCTTGATATAATGACTTGGATGCCCTACCATGACGTTGCCATGAGCAGGAAACAATTAATCGCCTTTTTCTTCTGCTGCCTGATACGGAATCTACCCCTGGTGTTGTGTGGATTTGCCGGCGCGGGACTGCTCATCTCTGAGTTGGGATTGTTTACCACCCACCTGGTGGGAGTTGGATTGGCGTTCCTGGGCATCCTGATCATCCTGCTGATCGGCCTGGGCGTGTCTTCAATCAAGGTTTTCAATCGGGTGGAATAATATGCTCTCTACAACCCTCTACCAGACCCTCTTTGCCTATCACTGGCAGACCACTTTCCACCTGTTTACCTGCGCCAGCCGGTTGAGCCAGGCGGATTATCACGTCCATCCCGGCTATGGGCATGGCTCGATCCACGACCTGTTCTTCCATCTCCTGCGCTCGGATCATGCCTGGCGCATTGCTCTCTTGACCGGAGAGCGACCGGCGCGTTTGACGCCTGAAAATTATCCCTCCCTGGAGATCCTGCGGACAGGCTTTCTTTCCGAACAGGTTGCCTGGTCGAGCTACCTGGAAGCGTTGAGCGATGAGCAGATCGCTGGCGCCCTACTGCTGCGCAATCCGCGCGGCGAAAAGGAAGCCTTGTCGCTTTGGCGCATTCTCCAACACGTGATTCTGCACGGTATGCAGCACCACGCCGAACTGGCGCAATTGCTGACTGCTAAAGGTCAATCGCCTGGGAATATTGATTTTATTTACTTCTAAACGTATGCTGAAGAAAACAATTTTGCCTCGTGGTATGGTATCCATCCTGTTATTGTTCGTGTTGGCGGCTTGCTCGCACCCAACCCCGCTCCGCACCGTCGCCCCTTCGTCCGAGCTGGCTCCAGCGCTGGTAACCACTGCCCCACAGCTTCCAGCGCCTACGCCAAGCCTTCTACCTTCACAAGCTCCGCGGTCAACGGCTTTGTCTACGCCAGCCGTGACAGCGCAGCCGCTCTCGGTCTCCGTCATAGAAATATCAGCGCCTGCGTTAAAAGGCAACCTGCTCGGTGACCCGACTACCCAGGCGGTGCAAGTCATCCTGCCTCCCTCTTATGAGCAGTCTGACCGCCGATATCCCGTGGTGTACTTCCTGCCTGGCTTCGGCAGTGTGACGAATGGAGAACATGCCTATTATTTACTCGACGATATCGCCGTCCAGATCGCCCGAGGCGTACTGGCTGAGATGATTCTGGTCGTACCCAACGGGGGCAACCGCCTGGGGGGTAGCTTTTATGTTAACTCACCGGTAAGTGGCAATTGGGAGGATTTCATCGTCGAGGATGTCGTTGGCTATATCGATAGCCACTATCGCACGCTTGCTCAGCCTGAGAGCCGCGGCATCGCCGGTCATTCGATGGGCGGTTTTGGCGCGCTCAACCTGGCCATGCACCACCCGGATATCTTCAGCGCGGTTTTCGCTGAGAGCCCTGGTTTTCTTGATGAAACCGGGTTGAGTGAGATAGCGATGTTCGACACGCCTGAGCGGCGCAGGTTGTTCTACGATAAGATGATTGCCTTAACCAGGCTGCCAGATGCGCAAGCCTTGCAGGAAATGGGTTCTTATGAGGGGAATATCCAGTTTATGGTGGCCTACGGAGTCGCCTTCGCCCCCCACGCTGATCTGGGAGCTCCTTTTTTTGATTACCCCTACCAGTTGGATGGAGACCAACTTAAACGCCTGCCTGCCGTCTGGCAGCGCTGGCAGGACGGCTTAGGCGGTTGGGCGGAGAAAATCAAGCAATATCATCCCAACCTGGCGCGTTTACACAGTATTAGGATTGATTATGGGTTACAGGACAAGATCGTCTGGTTGCGCCAGGGCAGCGATTATGTCTACGGATTGCTGACCCAGGCTGGCTTGCCCGTGCAAATCACCCGCTTTGAAGGCGGGCATAATGATCGCATTGAAGAGCGTTTGTTGACCGTGATGCTGCCCTATTTCACCCAGGCGCTGAGCGCCAGTCCCTAGGCGACTATTTCTTCTTCTTCCAGAACTGCCACCAGCTTTTTTGATTGTGACGTGTTTCAGACTCCTGGGCGCGTAAGTTTTGTATCTCTTGGCTTACCCGATCAGTTTCAAACTTGCATGCCTTCTCAAGCTCAGTGCGAATATCTGGTTCTGGATTCCAAAAATCGAGGGCGACATCTAACGCAAACATTGCCAGGTGATGGTTCTGCTCTTCCAGCAGCCAAATTGCCTCGTCGATATCCGCCGGTGCAAAGTTACGATATAGCATCCGGCTGCGCAGGTAGTCGGGCGGCGTGACCATGATGCTGCTGAGGATCATGGCGGCGTCGTTTAACCCATTCGAGCGCAGTGTGATCAGGTGTAGCAGTTGGTTGACCCGCTTTTCATCTTTCTTGAAATCGGCTTCAGTGCGCTGTCCGAGTTTGATCAATAAATTCTTATATCGATGATAGACGTGCAGAGGCATATCGCCGCTCCTGGCTGGCTAGACAACGAACATCAAAAAGCGCAGCACCTCGAAGAAATTGTCAGTCTCAAATTCGATGGTATGCGTGCCTGCCTGGTGAGCGCCGGGATAAAAACCGTTCCGATAGGCGTCGTGGTGATGGCGGTATTCGATCCTGACCGAGAAATGATCGGGCAAGGCGATCCGGCAGCTTGCATAGTCGCCGCGCAGTGCCTCTTTTACGATATATTCGATGCTTGAGACCGCCACCTGGGGAGGCAGGCTAGACGTGGCGTTCCCCACACCTTCTTTGACCGCCAGGACAGAGATGTTGGGATTGAGCATTTGAGCCTCATCGCAGATGCCCCGGTCGCCAGAGATAAACACAACTGGCACGCCGAATAAAGCCGACGTGTAAGCAAACAGACGAAACTCGGAAACGATCTGGTCGTTAATCCACAGCTTCTGGACAGTTCCGGTCATGGTATGAGCCAGGGGATTGGTATTCGAGGCAGCCGGAGAATGATAGCCGATGCACATGGCTGCCCCGAAACTCTCATCCAGTCCTTCAGCCATCATCAGCGGCGAGCCGCTCCAACCGCGGATCAGGTGATCGTACCAGGGCTCCAGCGCGGAGGGGATTAAATTGCGTGCCGTATGATGGGCGTCTTTCACGAATACTTCCACTTCGCCCAGCTCTCCAATATGTACGCCTTTGCAGGCCGCGGCTACTTCTGCAGACATCTGCTCGCGGGCGGCCTGGTAGCCTGGTTTATCGATTTCGGTTTCATCCCAATGAGTCACATTGGTTACCCCTTCAATATCGGCGCTCAAGTAGATTTTCATGCTGACCTCCAAGTAGATATCCTTCGATTATAGCAATGAAATAAACATCATACGGTAGGAAAAATAAAGTCATGAAAAATCCTGAAGGTTCGTTGAAAATTTTAACGCTAAGACGCCAAGAACGCTAAGGCAGATAAGTTAAATCGATAAGGCTTTAACTTTCGCGTCTGTGCGTTAAGATTTGGACTGGCTAAATAAACCGCTGATAAAATACCGGAGACCAATAATGATCTTCTTTGCGGCTTTGCGCTTTTTTGTCTTTGCGTTAAGATTTGGACCGACTAAATAAACCGCTGATAAAATACCGGAGATATATGAAGCTCTTCTTTACACCTTTGCAGCTTAGCGTCTTTGCGTTAAGATTTGGTTTGGCTAAATAAACCGCTGATAAAATACCGGAGATATATAAATATCTTCATTGCGCCTTTGCAGCTTAGTGTCATTGCGATAAGATTTGGAGTGGCTAAAAATACCGTCAACCTGGAAGGGCATATTTCATGGACATCATCGTCGAGACGAATTTCGGAAAAGTGCGCGGTTTGCAGGTCGGGGGTGTATATTCTTTCAAGGGCATCCCCTATGGCGCTCCGACCGGTGGAGTAAACCGTTTCAAACCGCCGACCCAACCCCAGCCCTGGCAAGGTGTGCGGGATGCACTCAGCTATGGCCCGCTCTGCCCGCAGCCTGGCTCGGAGGTCTGGCATCTCAGTCCACCCATCCTCGAGATGCTCACCGCGGGCGAAATCGCAGCCAGGCCAGCGATGAGTGAGGATTGCCTGAGGCTAAATATTTGGACACCGGCTATTGGGGACGAGGTGAAACGACCGGTGATGTTTTGGTGCCATGGCGGGGGGTTTATATCGGGTTCAGGCGGGGAGCCCTGGACGGAAGGAACTTCTCTATGCCGGCGCGGCGATGTGGTGGTCGTCTCGATCAAT
>CAYGZL010000029.1:0-4470 GCA_964354345.1 uncultured Anaerolineaceae bacterium
TGTCTGGGTAGCCTGCCAGGCAATCGCCTGATGACTGTATAGTGATCGAATATTGCATTCCTGTAACGCGGTAAACAAGGCCGGATGCAGATCATTCGGCAACGGAACAAATCGGGCGGGTCTGGCAGGCAGGTGGCGCCAGATGGCGACATTATCAGCGATTGAAGGGTCTGCGCGCCAGGCGCTGAGTAGCTTTCGTACTGGCATCAGTGTGACTTTTCGAGGATGGCAAAATAGGAAGGAACGCCCTCGGGATCTATAAAGCGGAAAACTTGCCAACTGCTGACAGCCAGGATTGTGTTCATTTCTTGTTTGGATGCCATTACTGCAAGCAGTCTTCTGCCAGGGCAGCCGCCCCCCACAAAGGTGCGTCATCATCTAATCCGGCAGGAACGACATCGAAATTGACTTCAGGTAACGCAGTCTGGCGAGCTACCTGGCGTAATCTTTGCCAAAAGCTTTCACCCGCTTTGGTGACTCCGCCGCCCAGGATGAAACATTGAGGATTGATTAAATTCGCGGCATTGCCGATCCCTACTCCCAGCGCCCAGGCAGAGCGATCCAGCAATTCCTGAGCCAAAGAATCACCCATTCCAGCGGCCTGGCTAATAATTTGACCAGTAATTGCGTTTAAGTCACCTTTAACCAGGGCCAGGATATGGCTACCCGGGTAGGATTCAGCAGTTTTCAGAAGGTTTTTCGGGACACTTTGTAAACTCTGACGGGCATCCTGAGCCAGGTATGGGCCCGAAGCCAGGCGCTCCACACAGCCGCGCTTACCACACAAGCAAACTGGTCCAGCCGGATCGATTGTCGTATGACCAATCTCCCCCGCCATTCCATCTGCGCCGCGCCAGGGTTTCTTGTTCAATATCCAGCCTCCTCCGACCCCAGTGCTGACTGTCAGGTAACATAAACTTGACAAGCCTTGCCCCGCGCCAAAGTGATACTCCCCAACCGCGGCGACATTTGCGTCATTGTCTACTTGCACGGGACAGTGGAATTCGTCCTCCAGTATGGCTTTGAGGGGGATATTTTCCCAGCCGGGAACATGGTGAGACAGGCGAACCACTCCAGTATCGGCATTGACCGGTCCGCCAAAGCTGACGCCGATCGCAGCAGGGGAATCTTTGCCCAGGAGTTCACGCGCCACACCGAAGACAGTACTGAGATCGTAACGCGCATTGGCTCCGGGTGGAGAGTAAACACGGCGATAAACGCGCCACGCGCGTTTCCCTGGGGTGGCTGTTGTACTCATGCCCAAAGTCGGAACTACCTTTCCTACATCCACCCTCAGCAGGTCCGCTGAAATTACTCCCAGGGTGTGCTTGGTGCCTCCGAAATCGAGCGCCAATAAGATTTTTTCCACGGAGATAAGTTTACCATTCCTTCAGCGGCGTTGAGTGATCGCCTGGATTTGTTCATATAAAGGTTGTAAACGCTGGTACATCCGGTGGTAAACCTGTTGGTAAATTTCGTTATAAATAATGTGGTTCTTAGGATCTGGTTCGAATGTATCACCGAGACGGGTCATGGCAGCTACAGCGGTTGGGAAATCTGGGTGCAACCCAACCCCAACTGCCGCATCAATCGCTGCTCCTAAACCAGAAGCCTCGTATATGTGTGGGCGAGCCGTAGGCAGTCCGAAAATATCAGCGGTGATTTGCATGGCTGCCTGACTCTGGCTGCCTCCTCCGGCTACACGTAGTGCGGTGATCGGAATACCACTTCGTCGTACTGTGCGCTCCCCACCCTCGCGCAAGGCATAGGTCAAGCCTTCCAGGATGGCGCGATAGAGATGGGCGCGGGTATGAACATCAGAAAAGCCGATAATGGCTCCCCGCGCCTCGGGTCCGGGGATTTTCAAGCCAGGAGACCAATAAGGTTGAAGTAACAATCCTTGTGAGCCGGGTGGTACGGCATTGACCAGGTCATCGAATAAAGCTTCAGGTTCCAGGCCGCGTTCTTCTGCCAGGCGTTGTTCGTGGTGGCCAAATTCCTGCTTGAACCAGCTTACCATCCAAAAACCGCGGTAAATCTGAGTTTCCAGGCTGTACGCGCCGGGTACTGCAGCGGGGTAGGGGGGGATCAGAGGTATAGTTTCGATATAGCGGTGCTGAGTCGTATTCAGTGTCGCAGTTGTGCCGTAACTCAAGCAGGCAATCTGAGGTTCCAGACAACCAGCTCCGATCACTTCGCAGGCTTTATCGGCAGCAGCTGCAATTAGGGGTAGCCCAAATGGTATACCAGTAGCTTCGGCGGCGGTAGAGCTTATTTCTCCCAGCATACTGGCAGGTGGCATCAGATCGGGAAGGATATCTTTTGATATCGGTACCGCCTGCCATTTCCAATCCCAGCGGCTGGCCCAGGTCAAATTTTTATAATCAAAAGGCACATATCCTACCTGGCAACTCACCGAATCGACATACCGACCGGTAAGCCGGTGGGTTATGAATCCCGATAAAAAAAGGAATTTGTATGTCTTTTGCCAGATCTCCGGTTGATGGGTGCGTATCCAGTTAGCTTCCGCTTCAGCTTGAAGATAGGCGACAGTCTGAGTCATTCCTGAGAGCAGGAAGGCCAATCCCCACAATCCGCTTACAGGTAGCAACCCTTCAGTGCGGCGTTGGTCAAGCCACACAATCGCTGGACGTAACGGTAGTCCATCCCGGTCCAGGTTAATTACGGTAGAACGTTGTGTTGTCAGCGCTACCCCTGCGATGCGGTTTTTATCAACGCCAGATGTTTGCCATACTTGCTGGCAGGCCTGGCAGATTGCCTGCCAAAATACCTCCGGCTGCTGCTCTGCCAGACCGGGTGCAGTTGAAAAATACGCTTCAATTGGAACCCGCGCCTTTGCTACCAGATTACCCTGAGGATCGAAGATCAATGCTCGCACGGACTGGGTGCCGTTATCAATTGCCAAAATTAAATCTTTACTCACACGACCTCCTCACCAATTCAGCTTGATGAATTTTATACCGGAGGCGCATAACACTTGCGCCATAGGTGGGTGTAATCCTGAACTTCCTGGTCCCATTTTTCTCCAGGCCAGAAGCCTTCGTCCTGGGCGATGGATTGAATTCGTTGCAGATGTTCCAAACCGCCCTGTGGCAGTAGAAGACCCAGACGCACTCGCCTAAGTAATAGATCATCCAGGTGGACCATTGCTTCGGCGTGCAACGCCCAACGAATTTCAACCCAGTAGTATGGGGTGTCAGAAATAACTTGCATATCACCAGGATGGGCGATCGCGACAACGTCTTCAGCATGCTTTCCGTAGCGTCCCAACCAACGCAGGCGGGTTGCAGGAGGCAAAACGGTCAGAGCAGGTACTTCAACTGGTAAAGCATCCAGAACACGCTGCTGCCTGCTGAAATGCGGTCTTCCTGGCAGCCAGGCGTGTACCCGTTTAAGGGCACTGTGCGCCATTACTCGGAATGTTGTCAGTTTTCCTCCCGTTACGGTGAGTAAACCCTTTTCGTACCATAAGATATATTCGCGAGACTCTTGCGAGGGATTAACCTTGCCAGTATTAATGACAGAGCGTATGCCAGAGAAGGTTGCCTGGATATCAGCGTGAGAAAGCTGACATGAAGGGAAAAGATAAACTGCAGCACGCAGCAGATACTTGATTTCATCCGCGTTTATCGTGGGATCAGTTTCTAATACTTGATGAACATTGTCGGTGTGATGGTCTACATCAGTCGTCCCCAGAAGCGTCACTCCTTCCCAGGGGATAGCGAATACTGGCCGGTTGTCATCCGGGTGAAGAAAGCTAATGGCGCGGCTTAATGGCAGGCGTGCTCCAGCAAAGACCAGGTGACTACCGCGTAATTTACGTAACCGGCCAGGCTGCCCCAGATTGCCCCGCAAGTCATCTGCCCAGGCGCCGGTCGCATTGATAATTACTGGAGCCTGGATCTCACATGTCCGGCCAAACATAGGCGGAGCTTCATCACGCAGGGTAACGCCGCATACTTTCCCGACTTCTCCACCACCGAAACTGTTACAGCGAAGCAAGTCAATCACACGTCCATAATTTAGCACCGTCCCCCCGTCTTCGACAGCTTCCTGAAGCACACGCAACACCAGGCGCGCGTCATCGGTCTGGGCATCAAAGTATCGGAAACCACCTCGGAGACCTTCTACGGACAGGGCTGGGCACAAGTCATGCATATCGTAAGCGTCGTAATGGCGGTGACCCCATTGGAATCCTAACAGGTCATAAAGGACTAAACCCGCACCGAACACCCAGCCTGGGATGGCATCCTGTGCGTAATTGGTTAACAGAAAGCTCAGCGGATTAATCAGCCCGCGGCCTTCCTTTACCAGTCGTTCCCGCTCATGCACCGACTCCAGGGTAAGCTTGAGTTGTGCATTCTTAAGATATCTTAGACCCCCATGGACCAGCTTGGATGAGCGGCTGGAGGTACCCGAAGCGAAATCATGCGCTTCGACTAATAAAGC
>CAYGZL010000030.1:0-17871 GCA_964354345.1 uncultured Anaerolineaceae bacterium
CCAACCGGACCCTGATCAATCGGGGGAAATGCCACTCCAGATTCAACCTCGGTGTATTTTTCCAGGACACGTGAGGTGAAATTATCTCTTGGGAAGGAAGAAAGATCAGAGACGGGGATTGCCAGGGGACCAGCAACCAACCAGTTGTTGATAAATCCACCCGTAAGTGGATATTTAAGATAAGATATTGCCATTATTTTTATAACCTCATCGCTGGCTTTTAAAGTATTAACGACGTAAGTCGTTCTCACCAGAACCCAAATAGTATACCGGATAATCAGGCGAGTTTGGGAATATAATCAGGTGGGAGGTACTTGTTGCAAAAGTGATTCCCCAAATTCATTAATCTTTGTTATGCTATGGAAAATAAATCGTGATCTGACAGGCAGTGAAAATGCGATCACTGCCTGTCAGATCTCGAATCGAACAGGAGACTCTATGCAGAACGTTATTCCCCAATTGCTGGACACAGAGCCGATCCGGCAAGACTTCCCGATACTTAGAGAAGTGACTTACCTGAACGTGGGTACTTACGGATTGATGCCAGATCCTGCGCTGATGCAATTCCAGGCAATGCAGGCTGATTTTGAACGCGGTGGACAGGCCGCGCAGGGACAGTTTTATCGCAAGAGCGAGGAAACCCGCCTGCAGGTGGCGACCTTGATCCATGCCACGCCAGAGGAAATTGCCTTTACGCGCAACGCGACGGATGGGATCAACCTGGCGCTGGCAGGCCTGGATTGGAAACCCGGCGATGAAGTTATTACCACCACCGAAGAGCATGAGGCGATCCAGCATCCCCTGCTTTACCTGCAGAAGGTGAAGGGAGTGCGGATCAGGCTGGTGGAAGTTTCGTCGCAAGCGGAGGAAATGCTGGCAGAGTTGGAAAAAGCGTACACGGGGAAGACGCGCCTGCTGGCGCTGAGCTACGTGACCTGTGAAACAGGTACGCGACTGCCGGCGACAAAGATCAGCCAGTGGGCGGCAGCTCACCAGGTTCTCTTCCTGCTGGATGGCGCCCAGGCTTCCGGCGCTCTGCCGGTTGATGTACGTGAATTGGGGTGCGATTTCTATGCTTCCAACGGTCATAAATGGCTGAGCGGTCCGAAAGGTACGGGTTTCTTCTACGCACAACGCGAGAAACTCAGCCAACTCAATATCGCTCACGTTGGAGCAGGTTCGCTCGAACGCGCCGACCTGGCGACTGGCGTGGCTGAGCCTTTTAAAACAGGACAGCGTTTTGAGTTCGGCACCCGCGCCTGGCCGATATACGCCGGATTAGGGTGCAGCCTGGATTACCTGCAGGCAATCGGTTGGGAACGGATTTATGGACATATCGCCGCGCTCTCCGATTATTTCAAGGAACGGATCCTGGAGCGACCATACTTGCGACTGCTCACGCCGAGAGCGTACGAAGTTTCGTCGGGGTTGACCAGCTTTGTAATCGAAGACCATAAAGCGGGTGAAGTAGGCCGGGTTTTACACGAGAAATGGCACATGTACACCCGGGTGATCCCGCATTACAATGCGATGCGAATCGCAACGACATATTTCAACAATCTACAGGATATTGACCGGCTGATTGAGGGCCTGGATGAGATAGTCCAGGGACGTTGAAGCGATAATGAAAAACGGATCAGCCAGATCGTTGCTACAGCCAGAGAAGACTGAGGGAGAAGGAGTCATTATCTATGATTGAAGTTGGGATTACAGGAGGCAGCGGCCGGCTTGGTCAGGCCCTGATCAAACGCTTGCTGGAACAAAGCAATTATCGCATTCGCAGCCTGGACCGGGTAGAAACACCGCAGGCCAACCAAATTCCGGGAGTGCAATACCAGCGCGTTCATCTGGAATACGCGGATAATGTACTTGAGCCGCTGTGGGGCTGCCAGGCTATCGCCCACCTGGCCGCCTATACCGGACCGTTCGGACACCCACCGGGCGAAGTCTATACCAACAATACCATCGCCAGCTATAATGTGCTATGGGCAGCAGCGACGCTCGGTATCCAAAACGTGTGCCTGGCTTCCAGCGTCAACGCCCTGGGCGGAGCGGGCAGCCGGATCGGTCGGTATGACTATTTCCCGGTTGACGAAGAGCACCCGACCTATAACGAGGACGACTATGGCCTGTCAAAGTGGGTGATGGAACAGCAGGCTGACTCATTCGCCCGGCGCTATTCCTGGATGACGATCAGCAGCCTGCGTCTGCATGCCCTGCCCGACGAACCACCGCAACTGGAAAATACGCTGAACACAGCCGAGGATGGCGTGGCGCGCACCCTGTGGGGCTGGACGTTAATGAGCGAAGCAGCGCGAGCTTGCGAGCTGGCATTGCAAGCAAAATTTTACCGGCACGAAGTATTCTTCATCACTGCTCAAACCACTGGCTCCAGCATTCCTTCTCTAGAGCTGGCCCAACACACCTACCCCAAGGTGCCAATCCATGGGGATCTTTCTGACCATAAGAGTTTCTACGACTGCAGCAAAGCCGAACGGTTGCTCGGTTGGGTACATAAGACTATCTAACGGAGATCACAGAAATGGATACTTTCAAAACACTTGCTGAAACAGAAAAAGGCCGGGTGCACATCACCGATATCCAGGTCTACCAGCTCAAAGGGCATGGCATCCAATCGATCATTCGTATCAAAACTGATGCCGGGATCGAGGGGATTGGCGAGGCCGGATTACCAGCCAATATTGTCCAGGGCTACCTCGATTTCATGCGTGAGTCGCTGATTGGGCAGGATGCCCTGGCGATCGAAAAATGCTACGCGGATATGAGCCGCATGCGGGCGCAGTGGCACGCCCACTGGGTGCAGAATCCGACCATCAGCGGGATTGACATGGCGCTGTGGGATATCGCCGGAAAAGTATTCAACTGCTCGGTATCGCAACTTCTCACGGGTCGCTTTCGGGAGGAGATCGCTCTGTATGTGAACACACATGGCCCGCAAGATTGGTTCGATCCCATCGCCTGCCGGGACTGGGCGCAGGAGGTCAAGGCTGACCCGAATGGCTTCAGAACGGTCAAATTCGGCTTCGAAGCGCTGCTCGGGCGGGGCCTGCCCGCTGAACGCTACCGTGGTGGATTCCTGTCACAGATGCTGACCCAAACTGAGCTAAAGATCATCCGCCAGGGCTACGAAAACGCCCGCGACGCGCTGGGGTGGGAGACTGACATCATCATCCACTGCCACAATGAGTGGGACCTGCCGACCGCGCTGGGCATCGCCGAGGCGGTAGCGCCGATCAAACCACTGTGGGTGGAAGACGCCATGCCAGTGCTTTACTCGGATACCTGGAAAGCCTTCAAGCAGGCCTCGCCAGTGCGCGTGATGACCGGGGAGAAACTGGAGCACCCGGCGGAGTTCCTGCAGTTTATGATGAACGGGGCAGTACACGCCATCCATCCCGACCTGGCCTTCGTGGGCGGATTGACCGGCGGGCGGAAAATCGCCGACCTGGCTGAGCTTTTCTACATCCCGCTGGCCACGCACAATGTCGGCAGCTACGTGCAGATCATCGCCAACGGACATTTCGGGGCTTCGGTGCGCAACTTCGTAATGAGCGAGTGCCGCATCCCGCAAGGTGATTTATACGCCGAGATGAGCGAGGAAGGCATTACGGTCAAGAATGGCAACTTGATCGTTCCCAACGGACCGGGTTTGGGGATTACCGTACGACCAGAAGTGATGAACCAGATCATCGAATATGGCAAATGGTGAGGCAGGGATGCTGACGGCGTTCGAATACAAACCGGATTTTGCACGAACGATGCAGCGTTTCGAGGCCTTCTGGGCGCGCGAGGCACTCGACCGACCGGTGGTGCAGTTCCTGGGGCTGGAGAAACCAGTGGAGCAACGTATCCCGCTGCCGGTCGCCAGGCATGCCACGGTGGATGAGCGCTGGCTGGATGTCGACTACCAGGTGGCGCTGACGCGGGCGAAGATTGCCAATGGGGAATACCCGGGCGATACCCTGCCGCTGGCGCTACCGCTGCTGGGACCGGAGGTTTTTTCGGCTTTCTACGGCTGTGCCTTGCATTTCAGCGAGCATGATACAGGCTGGTCGGACCCCATCCTGCACGACTGGAGCCACGCTGACCAATTGCATCTGGATTGGAACAACTTTTATTTCGAGAAACTGACCGCTTTATCCGACGCGCTGGTGGAGGCAGGACGAGGCAAGTGGATCACGGGGATGAGTGACTGGCACGTGGGCGCGGATGCCCTGGCTGCCTTCCGCGATCCACAAGCCCTGGCGGTAGATTTGATCGAACATCCGGCCGAAGTCAAGGCGCTGCTGAAGCGCGTCACCGACGACTACTTCGCCGTGTATGATTTCTTCTACACACGGCTACGCACAGCCGGGTTGCCCCTCACCTCCTGGACGCCACTGGCGGCTGACGGAAAATACTATATTTTGCAGTGCGATTTCTCGATCATGATCAGCCAGGCGATGTACCGGGAATTTTTCCTGGACGGCCTGCGCAGTGAATGCCAATTCCTGGATCACTCGATCTACCACCTGGATGGCCCGGGAGCCCTGCGCCACCTGGAAGATATCCTGGCCATCCCTGAACTGGACGCGCTGCAATGGGTGCCTGGGGCCGGCAACGAGGTCTTCAACCGCTGGGTGTGGGTGTACCAGAAGGCGCAGAAAGCGGGCAAGGGCATCCAGGTGAATTGCTCCTTCCGCGAGATCGAGACGGTCATGCAAACGCTCAACCCGCGCGGATTATATATCATCGTCATGGATTGCCCGTCAGTTGAAGTGGCCGATGACATCCTGAAACGCCTGGAAAAGTGGACAGCAGGGAAATGAACTCCAAAGATCGAATGCGCCTGGCTTTCTCTCACCAGGAGGCCGACCGCGTCCCGGTGGGCGAGCTGGATATCGATGAGCCAATCGCCACTCAAATTCTGGGACATGCGGCCTGGGTAGGCTATGGCGGTTCGCACCGCGGCAAACGGGCGATTGAAATGATGAGCGCCGGGCGGATGGATGAATACTACGCCAAGGAGGCGGCTGACCTGGTCGAATTGACCCGCAAACTGGAGCTGGACTGGCTGCATATCCTGCCGCATGGCAAAGAGTTTACACCGCCGGCGCCATTGGCGGAGAACGTGTGGCGCTATGGCGACCCACAGGGAGATTGGAGCATCTACCAGTACCAACCCGAGTCAGATGTCTTTGCTGAGACCGACAGCTCGCTGGCGCGCGGCGGTATGCCAGCCCTGGAGCGACTGGTCGAGCGAATGGAGGCGGCTACCCCAAGCGTGGAGGGGTTGGATTTCACCCACGTGGACTGGATCGTCAACCAGATCGGGCATGAGACTTTCCTGGTCGGCAACGCGGATATCTACCTGGGATTCGCTGGCGCAGCGGCGGCAGTCTTCATGGAGGCGATCGCTCTGCAACCGGAACTATACGAACGCTACCTGGATGCCCAATTGAAGCAAACCTTTCTCTTCTTGCAGGCTCAGGTACGGCATGGCGTGGAAGCGGTGATCGGCGGGGAGGACTGGGCTGGCAAGCGCGGACCGCTGATCTCACCCAAACACTACCGGCACCTGGTGCTGCCACGCTTGCAGAAGCTGGTGGCGGAATGCCACCGGTTAGGCGTGGCATTCATCAAGCACACAGATGGCAATATCACCCGCGTTGAGCAGGAGCTGCTGGTGGACAGCGGGATTGACGCATACCAGGCGATCGAGCCGGTGGCCGGGATGGACATCGCCGATCTCAAGCGACGCTTTGGTCAGAAACTCACCCTGATGGGCAACATTGACTGCGCCCACCTGCTATGCTATGGCTCCCCCGCCGAGGTGGCGGCCGAGACGCGCCGGGTGATCCAGGCTGCTGCACCAGGAGGCGGTTTCGTGCTGACCTCGAGCAACTCGATCCACGGGGGCGTGCGCCTGGAGAATTATATGGCGATGTTGGAAACGGCGCGGACATTTGGTAACTACCCGATTCAATAACCGGCTGTGCTGGACTGAGATTGCTTCGCAAAGTGCGCTCGTGAAGACTGGATCAGGTTGTGTTGTTTTATTGGAAGAAGAGCACCTGCGCTGTGGAGTTACTCGCAAAGATGAAATAAGGTTTTTATGACTGTAAATGCCAAAGAGTTGACCCGACAAGCAATACACTTCCAGAACCCACCCCGCCCACCGCTGCTGTTTCGCAATGATCAGACACGCTCGGATGTTGTGCAGGTGGGATATTACGCCCCGATCAATTATGTTAACCCGGAGAAGACGCTGGACGAATGGGGCTGCGAGTGGGAGAACGCCATCGGCACTGGGCTGGGATATATTCAGCGCCACCCGTTAGCGGACTGGAAGGATTTCGACAGCTATATCTTTCCAGATCCACGCCTGACCAGCCGCTTCATTGACATCGAACGAGCCGTGCAGAAGTACCCCGACCGGTACATCGCAGTGGGGGTGGGATTGACTGGTTTCGGGGGGATGACGGCGCTGCGTGGCTTTGAAAATATCCTGACCGACTTTTACCTCGAACCTGAGCGGTTGAACCAACTGGCTGACAGGATGTTCGCTTTCGAGAATGCGGCGGTCGAGGAGATCGGCAAACGCGGCGTCGACGCGGTCTGGTTCTTCGATGATTGGGGCACCGAGCGAGGATTGTTCATCAACCCCAACCTATGGCGGCAATTTTTCAAAGAGCGCTACGCGAACCAGTTCCGCCTGGCGCACGACCTGGGAATGGAGGTGTTCTTCCACAGTTGCGGATATGTGTGGAGCATCCTGCCCGACCTGATCGAATGCGGAGTGGATGTATTCAACCTTGAGCAAATGCGCCTGTTCAGTGATGAGACGCGCACTGGTTACCAGCGGATTGTAGATGAATTCGGCGGTAAGGTCAGCTTTACAGTCAATGTGGATACACAGCGCACACTGGTCACCGGCACAGCGCAAGAGATTGCGGAGGAAATCGACCACATCTTCGCCGTATTTGGACGGCTGCCCGGCGGGTGGATCGTCTTTACCGACGCCGGTAAAGATCATAATATTCATCCAGTAGAGAACCTGCGCCTGATAGAGAAGTTATTTGTCGAAAAGACTCTGAGCTTCCAGCCACCCGAGCGCTAGCCGCGCCCGCTTAACTCAAGCCACAACCAAAGATCCGTCCGGCTGGTAAACGCCATACTTCTGTGCTGCTTCGACCAGGGCGTGGATATTCTCTAACGGTGTGTCGTACCCCAGAGCGCAACCCGGTCCGAGAATGAATTCACCGCCGGGAGCCAGGATCTGGATCGCTTCTCGAGCGGCGTCTAACACTGTCTGGGGATCGCGGGCAGACCAGAGCAACTCCGGGTTGACCGGGCCCAGGAACGTCGCCCGACCCTGTAAAGCCTGTTTGGCTTTACGCATGTCAGTCTTGTAATCCAGCTCGAGGATCGACGCGCCAGTGGCGACCATCTCTGGCAGGATGAGGGTCGCATCGCCGCAGATATGCAGGGCGACTGGAAAATCCGGCTGGTTGATGGCGGCAATGAACTGGCACTCATAGGGATGTTCGATCTGACGATGGAGGCGAGGGCCGATAATGTCCACACCTGCACCGCCAGTAGATGTGCCATGCGCGCCAGCCTCCCGCAGAGCCAGGGCATAAATGGTTTGCACCTTGACGCAATATTCCAGGAGGCGGTGGATCCAGGCGGGTTGCTCCATGCGCGCCAGGTCGAGGATGAATTGCTCATAGCCGCGCAGCGCCATCGCCAGTGCTACAGGACCCTGGTCGGCGCGCCCCATAATAAAGACCTGGTCGCCCAACTCCTTGCGCAGGATGCGCACCGCTTTGAGCACCTCACACATGGGAGGGGTGGTGAAGGGATCGGGGATTTCCAGGTCGGCTACCTTTTCTAAACCTGCCGCCAGGAGGTGCTCGCGGACACGCGGCGGACCATCGTCAAAGTAATCCACCCCGCAACCGCAGGCCTGAGCCTCGGCGATCACACCGTTTTCGACCAGCAGCATATCGTGACGGACTTCCTTCCAGAAGAGGCGCTGGGCCTCTGCCAGCATCTCGCCATCCTGCAAGGCCTGCGACATGGGGTAACCGGCGGCGTAGACCGTGGTCAGGAAGTTGTGTAGATCAACGGGAATCCGATCCGGGATGTCGTGGCGGATCACGGTCAGGCAGCGTTCGAGTGAAGTCATTTTTTCCATAATGCACCTTGATTACTACCTATGATTGTGTTGATTACACACCAATGATTGCGCAGATGACGCAGATGAAGGAATTTAACACGAAGACACAAAGCCACAAAGGTTTATTTTGATGTATTATATGCCAGGTTGTCGCTGATAAAAAAGGAAGAAGCAACAGGATGCACAGGATTTACAGGATAAATCACCCTCGTTGTTATCCTGCTTATCCTGCCTATCCTGTTTAAAAATATGGGGCTTCTATTAACAGAGGAGACATGAATATGGAAATTTCTGAGGTAAAAGCTGCTTTGCGAGAAGGGTTGAACGCCACACCGCTCTTGGACGTACATACGCACCTGGATGCGGCGCACCTGAGCGGACGTGGACTGCACGATATCCTGCTTTACCACATGTTGATCTCTGACCTGGCAAGCGCCGGTTGTCCGACACGGGCACGTTTATCCGAAGACCCCAGCGATGCTGAGGCCGAGGCGCGGTTGGTGGAAGCGCTGCCTTATTTGAAATTTGTGCAGAATACCAGCATCTTCTGGGGAGCGCGCATCATATTCCGTGACTTATATAATTGGAGCGAGCCAATTAACCCCGACAACTGGCGCCAATTAGACGCCCTCATCCGTGAGCGCACCCATGACCCGACCTGGGCGCGTGAGATCCTGCGCCGGGCAGGAGTAAAACGCGCCAGCACCGAGTTGTGGCGTAGGCGGGACGGCTCAGCCGATGATATCTTCCAGTATTCGTTGGAGTGGGCATTTTTCACCCGCGCTCAGTGGAGCGGAGAACAAGCCAGCGCCAATGATATTCCCCTCTACGAACTGGAACGGCCCTGGAACCTGGATAAGCCAGGCGCACCGCTGCCAGTCACCCTGGGAAAACGGCCGGCGTTGGAACGCAAGATCCATACCCTGGACGACGTGCATGCCGCCATCCGGCACTATGTAGAATGCATTCCCTATCCCGATATTATCAGCACTGCTCATCATATCTCGACTGATATCCATTATCACCTGGTGAGTGAGGCGCAAATGGCTGCCGCCCTGGCAAACCGCGCCCAGGCCACCGAAGCTGACCGGGATGTGTATGCCAGTTACACCCTGGAGGCCTTCCTAGGCGAGTTGGAGAAGCACAGCGACCAGATTGTTTACCACTTCTCCTTCGGAGCCGAGCCGCTGCTCTACGAGACAGGGAGTAAGCTGCGCCAGGACACGATCTTCGAGCTGGCGGCGATCATCAGCCGGCACCCGCGGCTGCGCTTCCAGGCGTTGCTATCGAGTGAGCACGCCAACCAGACGCTGTGCACACTGGCGCGCGAGCTGCCCAACCTGTCAGTGGCAGGCTACTGGTGGCATAACTTCTTCCCGGGGATCATGCGCAAGATCATCAACGACCGGTTGGATATGCTGGCCATCAACAAACAGGTTGGCTTTTTCAGCGACGCATATTGCCTTGAGTGGACTTACGCCAAGGCGGTTCTGGTACGGGCGCAATGGGCGGAGGTGCTGGCTCAAAAGGTGGAGCAAGGGCAGTTTAATGTAGATGAGGCGCTGGGAATTGCCCACCAGGCAATGTTTGAAACACCACAAACATTACTAGGGATGATCCCGGGTGCGTTCTAAAAGGAGAATCCGCGTGATCTGGCAAGCTAACAGCTTACCCTACAGCGCGAATGAGATGGAGGTAGGATGAAAATCGTTGAGAAACCCTGGGGAAGAGAGCTGTGGATCGCCCACACCGACAAGTACGCCCTGAAAATCATCGAGTTTAATGCCGGAGCGCGCTCCAGCTTACAGTATCATGTCAAGAAACATGAACATATCTACGTTGACGAGGGGCAACTCGAGGTGCAGCTCGAGAACGAGATAGGTGAGATGGAGCAGCATGTGCTGGGACCGGGCGAGGTGATCGAAAATGCCCCAGGTCGTAAACACCGGGTGACCGCCCTGACCGACGTGCGCCTGATCGAGGTAAGCACCCCAGAACTTGACGACGTAGTGAGGGTGGCTGATGACTACAACCGCCAGATCTAGTGAGGCGGTCGCCATGCGTGGAAAAGTCATCTTATTCGGAGCCGGCGCGACCGGGCGGGGACATGTTGGTCTGCTGGCTTATCAGGCAGGGTATGAGCTGGTGTTCGTGGATAAGAACCCAGTTCTCGTAGAGCAGCTGCAAAGCGCCAGGCGCTATACCGTGCGGTTGTATCGCGGTCATGGTGAGAGTTTTCAAGAAGAGCACGTGACCGGCTACCGGACTTACCTCGCCACGGAACGTGCAACGGTGGCTGAGGAAATTGTAGATGCCGATCTGGTACTGACGGCGGTATTTGACCAGAACCTGCCGGATGTCGCTGAGACGATTGCCCTGGCCGCGCAAGCCTGCCTTAAAGTTGGTCGCACAAGACCGGTAAACTTCATCGCCTGCGAAAACATGATGGACAGCTCGTCAACGCTGGGAAGGCAGGTTATGGAATTACTGGACTCAGAGACACGCCGTTATGCCGAGGAATACTTCGGCTTTCCGGACTGCATGATCAGCCGCGTGGTGCCACGCCCGGAACCAGACCCGCTATTTATTATCACGGAAGACTACAACGAGTGGACGGCGCGGCTGGAAGCGTTTAAGGGCGCGCCGCTGGCGGGTTTGAATGCACTGGAGCTGGTATCCGACTGTGATCTGGTGGGCAACCAGACTGCCCGGTTGGAGCGCAAGTTATTCATTCACAATGGCGGGCATGCCATTTGCGGGTATGTGGGTTACCAGCGCGGACACCGCTACATTCACGAAGCCGTGGCTGACCCGGTCGTGGCGGCGCACGTGGGCGGGGCGCTGGATGAGCTGGGGGAGGTCGTGCGGCGTAAGCACGGCTTTCCGGCTGAGTCGATCGAGTCTTACAAAGCCGACCTGGTGCGGCGGGGCTCGATCGCCGAAATGCGCGACGAAATCCGGCGTGTGGTGCGCGATCCAATCCGCAAGCTTTCCAACCGCGAACGGCTGGTGGCACCGGCGTTGCTGGCAGTGGAATATGGGTTGCCGCGCGGCTGGATCGTGCGCGGGATCGTGGCGGCGCTCAAATATGGCGCAGGAATGACGGAGTTGCTGAGCGATCCACAAGCGTTGCAGTTGGGGAAAATGTTGGGTGACCGCAACGAGACAGGCAAGCTAACAGCTTACCCTACAGCGCTGGCAGGTGTGCTGAAGAAAGTGTGTGGCATTCCGTCTGATTCGCCTTTAATTACCGAAATCCAGGCTACCTGGGAGGGATGGAGCTTATGAAACCGATTAACGCGGAAATCTTGCAATCTTTGTGGTATGACGCCGAGGCGCGCGAAGTGCGCCTGCGCCTGGTGATCAGCGAACGGATGGCGGAGAATCCACCCCAGTCCAGTCCGGAGCATGTCATCGCCAGCTACTTCTTCGCCTTCCGGACGCAGACGCTCAAAGAAGCGGTCAAGGAGATCAGCTACCACGCCACCAGCGGGATCAAGAACCCTCCGCCTGGATCGTTGCTGGAGCAGTGCTCGGCTTCCCCGGCTGGCTATGATGCCTTCGACTCTACCGGGCGGATCGGGCTGCTGCACATCGCTTTCCCGCTCAAGATGATGCTGCAGCCGGATGGGCACCTGACCTCCTGCGACCTCCTGCACACGGTGGCGGCGGCGATCATCTTTGACGTGTACGAAAACCAGGACGCCCGCCTGGTGGCGCTGGATATTCCTGAAGCAGTAATGCGCACCTTCCCTGGACCAGCTTATGGCCCGCTAGGCGTGCGCCGGCGCACGGGCTTCGCCCCCGACCAGCCGGCCTTTGGCACGATCTTGAAGCCAACCGCTGGATTGACGCCGGAAGACGTGGAGAGGCTGGTGGGACAGGTGGCAGAATGCCCGTTGTTCCTGTTTGTCAAGGAAGACGAGGACCTGTACCCGAACCTGGATTACTGCCCGGCGGGTGAACGCACCCGGCGCGCGGTCGCAGCGATCGAGCGGGCGAAGGATAAACGCGGCGGGCTAGGCCTGCTATTCGCCCCGCATATCAGCGGCGCACCGCATGAAATCCTTGACACGCTGCGTGCTGTGATGGATGCCGGCGCGACGGCAGTGATGTTCAGCGAGACTTTTGCAGGCGGCACGGTGCGGATGGTGCGCGAAGCCACGCGCCATATGGAATTTCCGCCGGCGATCTACGGTCACAACGCCGGGATAGGGGTGAAAACGCGCGGTATCTGGCGCGAGGTGATCGATCTGCTGGCGCGGTTGGACGGGATCGATTTCCGCCAGACGGCGCCGGTCAAGCCAGGCGAGCCGTTCTTGAAACCGTATGGCGCCGAATGGGAAGCCTCCGAAGCAATATTGGTAAAACCGCTACCAGGCATCCACCCGACCATGATCGTACGGGCGGGGGCACTCGACCAGGGCAACATCGGTCTGAATATGGCTGACGCCGAGCGGCGCGGCTTGAGCGAAAAGGTGCTGTTTCTGGCTGGCTCAGCGATCAACTCGATCAAGAATCCGCAGGGCGTGGCCGATCCAAAATATGGGGCAGAAGCCATGCTGCAGGCAATCGAAGTGTATCGCACAGGCGAGTTACGCGACATACCTGCTGAACAACACCTGATGCGGCTGGTAGAAGTGGCTGAACAACGGCGTATGACCGAGTTGCACTCAGCGCTGTACCAGCGCTATCCTGCATTACTTTAATTCCCCGGATAAGTGTTAGAACCTTCAAATCCTGATACATGGCACCTCCCGAATTTAATGTTCGGGAGGTGTTGATTTCAGGGGGTGGCAAAAAAGAAAACCTTCTGGTAAGTGAAATCTAACCAAAGACAAACAAAAACCAGTAGGTTTCTAATGAAGAGAGATACCTTAAGCTCAATGAGTGGTCAAGGTTCGGGTCCGGCGCCTGATTTAGGGCAGATCGGTCATCCACCTGTGAGATCGAGGCTTTGCAGGAGAACG
This sequence comes from uncultured Anaerolineaceae bacterium, assembly GCA_964354345.1. Taxonomy (GTDB): domain Bacteria; phylum Chloroflexota; class Anaerolineae; order Anaerolineales; family UBA4823; genus CAYGZL01. The sequence continues at coordinate 13,153 of CAYGZL010000030.1, forward strand.
CTGGGATGAGTGTTTTCATCCTTTGCGTACCTGGCTTATGGATCCCTGGTGTCATCAAATCGGAAAGCGGAGCCGCTCTACCGTAGCTCCGCTTTATCGTTTACACCTGGCTTCGAGTCATCTTTAGCTCGCTTTCAGACCTTTTTCCCTCCTGGATTCTATTTGGGGTGTGTCATGCCGATAATGATATCCTATTCCTACTTGAACGACATGTAACCGCTTGCAGATGTAGCCAGTTCGGTTGTGCCTCCAAATAAACAGGCAAATTCTCGAGGGTAATATACATGCTCATTGGCCAGATACCCTCTAAACTGACCATTGTGGCGTACCCATACTACAGTGGCAGTCTGAGGGATGAATTTGTGTTGGTCATCGACTCCGACGATGGTGACGAACAGGGGTTTGAAGAAGAAGGGGTATACAAACATTGAATTAAAAGTCAGGCGACCTGTAATGGGTGAACCCCAATTGCCGAAATACCCGGTGCAACCGATTTCCGTTGGCTCTTTGCCGCGCCACTGCAGCCGGACGCCTCCCAATGCATCAAACTCTGTGTGCCGATCGTCGCGGTTACGACGGTTGTAAAGCGTCAGTTGACTGGTGGCCCGGATGTCAAGATTATAAACGCTGCCTACAGCAACAGCGCCGTTGGGTTGAACGGAGACGGGAATCTGGCGCGTCTCTCCTGGTTCTAACATCATTCCCAACTCACCGTTATTAATGTCAAACTCCCAATCCTCTGGAAGACCATTCTGATAATCCAGGTAAAAATATTTTGAGTTATTGAGATCATCATTGACGAGATTGATCATCGTCATAAAGGCCTTCCCCATGACTTCAGGCGTCGCCTGGAAGGTGTGGATATTTTCCTGCTCGTCATCGCCATCCTGGTTGCCAAAGACTGTCTCATCCTGGACATGGTTCAATCTCACCCGGATGCAGGTGTGAAACTCAAACTCTCCCTGGATCAGCTTCTCTTCTGGGATGACGAAATCAGGCGACCATTCGACATACACATCCCGATAACCATTGATGGGGATAAAACTCAATTCTGGGAAATCGTCCTGGTCAATAATATCGATGATCGCCCAGCCATTCGCCCCGGCAATCCCCATACCGGGTGGGTCGGATCTTTCAACCATGACGGCAACATTGTCTGCATTTGTGGTGCCCAGATTACGCACACGCACGTATATACGGTTCACCAGACCAACAGTAGGCGCATCCCCATTCAGCTTAGGCACCAGATTGCCCCACCGATCCGTCCACCACCCCTGGCTATAGTTACCGTAGCCATTGATTGGACTATCGATCCAGATATCAGTTGTCTCCCAGGTGTTGCCTGGCGGTGCGAGCCAGGGAAACAAGGCGATATCGGGCTGTTGCCAATCTCTCGAAGTAAACCAGACATTGATATCATAATGATCTATATCGATCTGATCGATTTGGATCGAGATACTGTCGGGGCTATATTGGAATAGATCACCATCGTGCCATAGATCATCGGGATTCGAACCAGGTTGCATCAACTCTACCCAAGGGTGACATTCACCGGTTGGCGCACAGTTGTTGATGCTGGTATTACCCCCTTCGACAACGCGTTCAATCAGCACTCCTTCGTCAGGAATACCAAATGGATTAAAGTCACCGTTAAGATCATCGCCCAGGATGCGCCGGCGCACACTGACCAGGTAATATAAATGATCGGTGATTTCTATTTTCGCAGCCTGATAATTTGGTTGTCCGGTTGGCGGGTATTCCATCGCCCAAATGGAGACGATGCCGCCCCCGCTTTCTTTGGGTAAAACTTTATATTTCGACTTTGGCAGCCAACCTGGAAATGCCTTATCCGACATTTTTTCAAACACACCTGTCTGACCAGGATAATTGCTGTCCATTAATTCGAACTCACTGTTATAGTTGCTGGGATGAGCCGGTCCACCTTGCTGCATTGTATGCCCCATTTCATGCGCCCAGCGACCCATGATCTGGTTGTCATTTTCTCCGGGATTCTCGCTGAAGATGGCACAACCAACGTGTTTAACCTTCCCCCCGGGTCCCATCGGCAGGTTGCACGAGCCGCCCTGTCCACGATGGAATTGGGCTGGATCATCTTCTGACATGAGAGCCATGACGATATCGACATTGTCCCAATCTAAATCCGAAGGACTGTTATCGATCGCATCCTCCAGCACGTGCGTGAATTTACTGCCACAAGACAGGTCCCCCCGGGAGTCCGGATCGCATGGCGGAGCACCTTGCGGAACACCGTCATCGATATAGTGGCCACGATTCTTGGGCAACTGGTACAGTTTGGTGATTTGGGAACTGATATTTATTTTTCCATAGGAAGTATCCTGCCATAATTGGTTGATATCCGCGAACATGTTGACGACATTTGCGCGGGTATAGCGATGTTGAGTGCTGGTGTAATCTGAAAAATACACTCGCAAAACAATAACGTTTATTGTTGTGGAGCTGAGTTGTCCAACCTGCATGGATTGGGTGACATCGACCTGGATAAATCCCACCCCCATGGCGATGATAAGAATAATGGCCAGGCATTTGTGGATTTTCAATAGATTACGCATTTTTTTACCTCTCTGGATCGGCAGAATGAATAAAAAACCGAAAGCAGAGCGCGAATAGATTCAGGCTTGCTTTCGGCTGAACTACGAAGTTATAGTGTTCTGGCCAGTAGGTTGTGAATTTAGTTATCTATATCTTGAGTATAGATATGTAAGATTAAAGTAATACTAATAGAAGATTAATAATGAAAAGCGCTCTAATATTAAATCAATTAAAACCGCGACAACCACGACGCAGGTATAATTTCTTGCTTGACGCATCCAGGAAATAACAGCATGGAGACAAAGCTGCGTATACGCTACATCATCCGCGATACCGTGGAGATTGTCGGCATGGGGGTGATCCTGTTCTGGTCAGTAAGCAGGATGGATCGGTGGACGGGCGGGGGCGCTCGACCAGGGCAACATTGGCCTGAACATAGCTGACGCCGAACTGCGCGGGCTGAGTGAGATGGTGCTGTTCCTGGCTGGCCCGGCGATCAACTCGATCAAGAATCCGCAGGGCGTGGCCGATCCCCGTTATGGAGCGGAGGCGATGCTGCAAGCGATCGATGTCTACCGCTCAGGCGAGATTCGCAATGCAAAACCGGAAGAGCATCTCTTCCGGTTGGTTGAAGTGGCCGAACGCCGGCGTATAACCGAGTTGCACTCAGCGCTGCACCAGCGTTATCCCAATTCGTTTTAACCAGATCGCTTACGATAGGCAGCATCGTAAGCGATCTTCAACACAGTCGGCAATGGCGTATAAGCGGTGTTCCTTTTATACGACTAACTTATTTCATACTTTCAGCAATCGCGACCATTTCCGCTTTCTCCAGGCGGGTCGGGTAATCGGGTCGCGTTGAGAAAGTCAATTCAATAGAGAGTTGAGTTGTACTCCACACCAGGGGCCAAAACGAGTCCGGTTGGTAAACACCGTCCACCAGCGTACCACGTACTAAGATGGCTGGAATACTGCCAACCATAACCTGCTCCAGCGCGTTTGGTGGATAGCTATCCCACAAATTACCTGTTGATTGATCGGATTTCTGTTTCTCGATGATCACCAGCCTGACCCCACTGGAATCACGCGAACCATCCTGGGGTTGGTAGAAAAGTAAGATGCGCTTCGTCTGAGGTTCGTATACGGCTCGACTGAAGACAAACCCTTCTGGTAAAACGGAAGGAACCAGAAGGTCGAAACCGGCGACTTTTTCTGCCTGGTCGAGGCTGGTTAAATTGTTGATGTTGATCTGTTCTGGGAACTCCGCTCGAACACCCATGACAATTTCGACCATGGCAAGCATTCCGTCTTTCGTCCAATAGGCAGGACTCCAGGTGTCCGAGTCATCGAATAAGATTTCAAGCGTGAAGAAGAAATCTCCTTCTTGCCATCGGAACGTGTGATAGATCGAATCAGTATGCCAGCTTTCTGTGCTGGCGCCAGCTGCTCCAAACCAGGCTCCAGCAACGTACTCCACCCCAACGCCGCCAACGGTCATCTGCTTAACAATTGCACTCTGGCCGATGACATCGGTAGGTTTCGAAGGTCGTTGGTGAAGAATAAACTGCTCGCCTGCCGAATAGGGATGGAATCCATAGATTTGAGTAACTTCACTCGTACGCGGATCGAAAATGACGTTATCCAATCGATATCCAGACGGTAAACTAACTGGTACACGCAGTTTGAAACCAACGAATTGCTCCGCCTGTTCAATTGTAAGATTCCATTTGGCGCCATCCGCTTTTGCGTCCGTGACCGGGGTAACGGTTGGAAAACTCAGAGCACCGGAGGCGTTCGCAGCCGGGGTGACTTCCTGTAACTCAACCACACGGGTTGGAGCAGCCGTCCTGGTTGGATGGGGCGGTTCGGTCGGTTGTCCGGTTGGCAAAGGGAGAATATCATTCTGGGCGAGATTGAAGAAACGGATAACAGTCTGAGCTACCCCTCGCCCTTGAGGCGTCACAAAGAAAATTGTTCCAGCCACAAGAACAAGCAGGAAGGCCAATCCGGCTAAGCTCAGGCGGGGTTGATGCCTCTCACCCTTGGCCTGATGCTTTCGAGAACGGAAACGGGTTGCCAGTCGCTGCCTCATCAATGGGGTTGGATCATAATTTTCAGAAACTGCCTGATCCGCCAGGTAGTTCAAGG
>CAYGZL010000031.1:0-33112 GCA_964354345.1 uncultured Anaerolineaceae bacterium
GCCCTTTCTCTCTACCAGGGGCCTTTTTTGAGCGGATTTTCGATCGGTGATAGCGCCCCGTTTGAGGAGTGGCTTTTGCTCAAGCGCGAGCAAATCGACCGGGTTGTCATCTCTATTCTCTACCGGGTGGCAGCTTATTATGAAGAGCGTTGTGAATATAAGCGCGCTCAATCATACGCCTGGAAAATGGTGGAGTTAGAACCCTGGAACGAGCAATCCCACCAGCAGCTCATACGCTTGCTGGCGCTGGACGGCCAACGCAGCGCCGCCCTGGCTCAATACGATACCTGCCGGCAGATCCTGGCTAAGGAATTGGATGTAGAACCTTCCCAAGAAACGACTGCGCTCTATGTGGCCATCCGGGAAGAACATCTTGAGATGCTTCTGCCGGCTCCGCTCGCGCCAACTTCTAAAATCTCAGCCACTTCTGTTGGAAACAGACGCTCTTCTTTTGTTGGACGCCAAACAGAATTGGCGCAATTACATGGTTTGCTTAAACACACCCTGACCGGGCGTGGGCAGATCGTTTTCGTTACCGGGAGCGCGGGCAGCGGCAAGTCAGCCCTGATTGCGGAGTTTCTGCAGCAAGTCACCCAAACTCATCTCGATTTAATTGCGGTCGCAGGAAATTGTGTCGCCTATGCTGGAATTGGCGATCCCTACCTGCCCTTCCGGCAAATCATGGGTCTGCTAACAGGGGATGCCCAACCCAAACGCCTGTCCAGTGCCAGCGCAACTCAACCTGCGCGCCGCCTATGGGCGACGATACCTGTGGTGATCCAGGCGCTGGTGGAGGTTGGCCCCGGTTTAATCGACCGCATGATCTCTGGATCAGCATTAATCGAGCGCTTACAAACCACCCCCCCTGGCATGGGGGTCCGGTTGGATAGACTCAAAGTGCTGGTTGAAAACCAACCGGCTGATAAGACCAGAGCCGACTTCTCGCAAATCGACCTGTTTGAGCAATTTTCGCGGGTGATGCTAACGCTGGCGCGCCGCGGTCCGTTAATCCTGGTAATCGACGACCTGCAATGGGCAGATGCTGGGTCCATCAGCCTGCTCTTTCACCTGAGCCGGCGTCTTGAGGGCAGTCGCATTTTAATCATCGGCGCTTGCCGCCCGGAAGAGCTGGCTTTGGGGCGAGATGGCAATCGCCATCCCCTGGAGTCTGTCCTCTCCGAAATACAGCGCGACTTTGGCGAGTCGCGGGTTGACCTGGATCAAAGCAATGGACGTGAATTTTTAGAAGCTTACCTGGATTCCGAACCGAATCACCTCGGATCGGCTTTCCGTCAGACGCTCTTCCACCATACGGCTGGACATCCGCTGTTCACCATCGAGCTGATATGTAGCTTGCAGGAGCGCGGCGCGTTGATCAAGGATGCGACCGGGTGTTGGATTGAAGGCCAAACGCTCAGTTGGGAACTGCTGCCCGCCCGGGTGGAGGCGGTGATTGCTGAGCGCATCGAGCGGCTGCCCCCGGAGTTGCGCCGGGCGCTGGCAGTCGCCAGTGTGGAGGGGAAGCAATTTACTGCTGAAGTAGTGGCTGAAGTATTGTCAGTTGAGGTTGGCTGGTTAGTCCAGCAGTTCAGCGAAACATTGGAGCGCAAGCATCGCCTGGTGGCGGCTGGGCAATTCCGGCGACTGGATGGTCGTTGCATCTCGCATTATCACTTCCAGCACCACCTGTTCCAGACCTACCTTTACACTTCATTGGATAATGTAGAACGTGCGTATTACCACGAAAGGGTCGGACTGGCTTTAGAAAGGTGCTATCGGGAGCGACCGGAGGAGTTGAATGGTATGCTGGTGCAACTCGCCAGGCATTTCCAGGAGGCCGGTCTCCCTCAAAAAGCGATCGAGTACTACCGCCGCGCCGGAGAGAGGGCTGAGCGACTATCCGCCAATGAGCAGGCCATCGCGCATTTCCGCGCCGCCCTGGGATTGTGCGCGCAGTTGCCCGAAACGCTGGAGCGCGCCCAGGTTGAACTTGAATTAATTTCCGCCTTAGGCGCCCAACTCGTCGCTACCCGCGGTTATCTCTGTCCCGAGGTTGAACAAATCTTCTCCCATATCAACCGCTTATACCAGCAGTTGGGTGACTATCTTGCTGAATCTCGTTACCCAATCAAACAAATCATCCCGATTCTGATCGGGTTGGCTAGTTTCTATATGCACCTGGCGCGTTTCCAGCAGGCGCGTGAGATTTACGATAATATTATTAAACTGGCTCAAGCCACTGGAGATCCAGAGGCATTGATGGTAGCCTGTTGGGCTCCCGGTTGTTGTTTACTTGTCACAGGTGAGTTCTTATCCGCCAGGTTTCATCTGGAAAAGGCGCTTGAAATCTACGAACCGTACAAACATAAATGGTTTGTTACGGTCTTCACTCTCGATATGGGCGTCTCGTGCCTGAGCTGGCTGTCGTGGACATTGTTCTTTCTAGGTTATCCCGATCAGGCGCGGCAGCGCAGCAACGAAGCCATTGCCCTGGCGCGCCGGCTTTCGTCTCCCTTTAGCCTGGGTTATGCTTTGGCGGTTGCTTGCATTCTGCGTAGTTATGCTCGCGATGTTGCAGGAGCGCGGGAACTGGCCGAGGAGTCAATCGCCATCTGTCGCGAGCATGGCTTTTTGTATTGGTTGGGTGCAGCCATTACATATCGCGGTCTGGCAGTGGTTTGTCTGGGAGAAAAAGAAGCTGGTCTTGTAGAGGTGGAGGAAGGCTTGCGGATCCGGCGTTCAAGCGGCGTCTGGATTGGTTGGCCGTCAGATCTTATCTCACTGGGCGGGGTTCTTGTAGATGCTGGGCAGGTAGAGAGAGCCAGAGATGTGCTGGCGGAAGGCCAGGAAATGATAAAACAATGTGGCGAGGTGTATCTTGAAGCAGAAATTTATCGTATTAAAGGAGATTTGGCCCTGAAACTTACCCCTGAAAACCAGGCTGAAGCGGAGGCCTGTTACCGGCAGGCGATCGAAATCGCCAGCAAGCAACAGGCGAAGCTATTGGAACTGCGTGCCACGACCAGACTATGCAGGCTCATGCTCGTTCAGGGGAGGAGAGATGAAGCCCGAGAGCTGCTTGGAATTATTTATAGCTGGTTTAGCGAGGGATTTCTGACTCAGGATCTTCAATCAGCCAGCAATCTGCTGGTAGAATTAGCCTGATATTCAACGGTTGCCTGTGCTGATCGATGGTAAGCAGAAGAAGTATTCAACATGCAGCGCTTACTACGGATGCTCCTGATCCTTGCCATGCTGCTGGCGGATGTATTTAAGTGCTATGGTACGATGACGACCGAATTTACCTGCCTGGGGAGACTGCTCCTACCTTCGATGTAAAATTGCCATTCCCGGTCTTCGTTGAGAAAGCGCCGTAGACACGTTGCGCTGTTAATATCAGTGAGGTTGTAATTTCCCATTGGTTCGACGAAAAGCAGAAGGAAAAAGAACCTCAGCGATGATTGGATGGAACTCGCAAGAGATCTACTAATCTCATATCCATGTATCTAATATCTATTTGGAGAATAAATGTATGGAAATGATCATTGACTTCCCAGGTGGAGCACGCGTAGATGCCCATTTCGGTGGATTCACCGTTGCCACCGACCAACCCCCGTCTGCCAGTGCACCGACGCCCTTTGCGATTTTCCTTTCATCGATTGGTACCTGCGCTGGGATTTATGTCCTGGGCTTTTGCCAGCAGCGTGGATTGCCGACCGAGGGGATCCGTATTATTGAGCGAATCCACAACAATTCCAGCGGTATGGTAGAGAAAATCGATCTGGAAATCCAGGTTCCGGCTTCTTTTCCCGAAAAATATCGCGACTCTCTGGTCCGTTCTGCAGAATTATGTGCGGTCAAGAAACACCTTGAAAAACCGCCTAAGTTTAATATCACGACAAAAACAACGTAAGCTTGCTTCCACGGGATATCCTGCTGTCTGCCAGGCGTTCATATCCCCGGATAAATCCGTACTACGCTGCTCGGTCAGGGTGCGGATGAACAGTCCATGTAATTTTTGGCAAGTAGATACGCACCCAATGATCAACTGTCTGGCTCCGATCTATCGTGAGGTTTTCAGAAAAGTTAAATATTTTATTTCCTTGGCTCTGCAATTCGGAACGAATCACCACCAGTGCCAGTTGGAAATCCCCACAGGGCAGGATTTCCAGGGCGGTCTGCCAGCCCATCTGTTGAGTTAACTCCAGCGGGCCCAGTTCGTCTACAATTAGAAGATCGCACGGGGTGCTGCTTGCCAGGACGCGATTGCCCCAGGCCAGGGTTTGTGGGCTAAAATACCAACTGCCGAAGGGGATATCCTCCGGGCTATGGCGGTAGACCGAGGCCAGCTGGTGGGACTCGCCCGTGCGTATATCTTCAGCCAGGATGCCGACCTTTAGGTTGTTCTCAAAGACGGCGGGTGAGAGCAAACCCGCTACGTCCCAGCCAGCGGCGCGGGCTTGCTCGCTCAAGGCGCGGCAGAAGGTGGTCTTACCAACGCCGCGTTCACCAACCAGCATCCACAACCGGGGCGCTTTCATGTCCATAACACCTGACAGTGCCCGTCCACATCCACCAGGCGGATGGGAATCTGGTAGATACGGCTGAGGGCTTCAGCGGTGAAGACCTGTTCCAGTGCGCCAAACTGAGGCGGGACGCCCGATTCCATGAGGATGACATCCTCGGCGACGGCCAGGACAACTTCGGGATCGTGGTTGGTCATCAGCAGGGTGACGCCTGAATCGCGCAGGCGGAGCATAATTTCGATGAGGCGGGCTTTGTTGCGCAGGTCGAGGTGGGCGGTGGGTTCGTCTAGGAGTAATATGTGGGGAGTGGTAAGTGGGAAGTGATGAGAACCTTCACCCCCAGCCGCTCTCCCGCCGGGAGAGGGGAGATGGATTTGCGCCAGGGCGCGGGCGAGGAGCATGAGTTGGCGCTCGCCTCCACTTAATTGCGGAACGGGGCGTTTTGCCAGCGAGGAGAGTCCGACCTGTTCCAGCGCATAGAGGGCGATTTCGGTATCGATTGCGGTGGGCATTTCTAATGGCGGCAGGTGTGGGGCGCGTCCCATCAGGACGTATTCGAAGATGGTGTAATCGAAGGGGGTATGTTCACTCTGCGGGACGAGTGCCATGCGGCGTCCACGCTCACGCGCGGGGAGGGTGTTTAGTGGTATCCCGGCCAGGCGAATTTCTCCCGTCCACGCGGTGAGCCAACCCAAGGTCAGGGAAAGAAGCGTGGTTTTCCCCGCCCCGTTGGGTCCTAAAATCGCGGTAATCCCCCCGGAGCGTAACTCAAAATTCACCTCCCGCAAGATGGGCTTGCCCGGCTGATATCCAAAAGAGACATTCCTAAAGGAAAGAATGGGGGTGTTCATGGCCGGGGTTTGGCTTGCTGGAAGGTCATCAGGGTGAGGAAGATGAGCGCACCGAACAGCGAGGTGAGGATGCCGAGTGGAATTTCACCCGCCAGCAGCGACCGCGCCAGATCGTCGCACAGCATGGTGAAGATACCGCCGAGTAACATTGCGGCGGGCAGGCTGTAACGTGTGTCGGCGCGGATGAGGCGGCGGGCGATGTGGGGCATAATCAACCCCACCCAGCCAATCATGCCGCTGATGGCGATGAGGGCGGCGGTGGGCAAGACAGCGGCAAAAATCAACAGCAATCGTTCCCGCCCGGCGGCGATACCGAGCGAGAAGGAGGTTTGTTCGTTGAGGGCGAGTAAGTTGAGCCGCCAGCGGTAGAGGTAGATCACCAGTAAGCTGATGAGGACTGGCGCCAGAACGCCGAGCAGTTTGCTCCAGGTGACGCTTGCCAGCCCGCCCAACAGCCAGAAGGTGATTTCGGGTAGTTGGGTGAGTGGGTCGGCCAGGTATTTGAGTAAGCCCAACCCGGCAGAGAAAAGCGCCGAAACGGCGATGCCCGCCAGCACCAACCGTAATATCCAGCCGCCGTAGCGCAGTCGATGGGCAAGCAGGTAGGAAATGCCCAGTCCTGCCAGTGCAAAGAGCGCGGCGCTGATTTGGGTAACGAGTGCTACACCGCCGAGGAAGACGATGGCAAACGCCGCTCCAAACGCTGCTCCCTGTGAGACGCCCAGAAAGCCCGGTTCAACCAGTGGGTTACTGAAGAGAAGTTGAAAGACCATGCCTGCCGCAGCCAGGGTCATGCCCAGTAAAAGTGCAGTCAGCAAGCGCGGCAGGCGCAGGTTAATGAGCAGGCGTTGGGCAAGTTCGTCCCTCGAGAGCTGGTCGAGGGAAAGCAATCCCGGCGCGGGGTAACGTCCAATCAGGGCGGAGAGGAGGAAGACGGCGAGGAGCAAGACGAACAGAAAAGATAGGAAACGGTTCAAGTTGGATGGTTACAGGTTGCAGGTCAAAGGTCGAAGGTCGGGTCAGGGCAGGACGCCTTTGAAGGTGGGTTGAATGTATTTCTCAAAGAAGGCGAAATCCAGCCCGTAGAGCGTTTGATAAAAGGTTTTGGCTTCGGCGGTCAGGTCTAAATCAGGGTACAGGTCGGGGTGCAGTTTTCCCGCCAGCCAGGAAAGACCGAGAATCCAGCGCGGGTCGGGCTGATCCCAACTATACAGGTCGCCAGGGAAGGCGTAGATTTGCCCCTCTTTCACAGCGCGGATAGCCTGCCAGTTTGAGTCAGCCTTTAACCCATCTACCACTATGATGGGGCTTTTAATGTAGGAGATGACGAAAATCTGATCGGCATCCCAGGCAGCAATCTGCTCGAGGGTGACCTGCGTCCAGCCTTTGGCGGGGTTGGTGTCCGCCCAGACGGGTTCGCCGCCCGCGATTTGCACCATTTGGGTCTGAATCCAACTCATTGGCGGGACATTGAACGCCACATTACCGTCCTTGTCGTTGTAGTAAAGCACCAGCGCGCGCGGTTTGGCGGCGGCGCTGACAGTTCGAGTAATTTCGTCCGCTTTTGTCTGGTAGAACGACGCGACTTCGGCGGCGCGGGCTTTATCGCCAAAGACTATGCCCAAAATTGCCAGGTCGCGGCTGTATTGTTCAGGGGTCTCGAAATCCACATAGACTACAGGGATGCCGAGGGCTTCGATGGGCGTGCCCACACTATCAGCCAGGTAACTTTTCAAGATGACCAAATCCGGCTGGAGCGCAGCAATCTGTTCGGCACCTGCATCGCTGGCAAGTGTGGCCTTTTGGGCGTAGGTCGGGTCAATCAACGAAATGAAGTTGTTGCTGCCCTGCCCGGCATTTCCCAGCCCGACGATTTTTTCCGGCGCGCCGGGGAAGAGATAGGCGGCGTCGGCAATCATGAAGAGCGCTTTGCCGGTGATGACAATGCGCTGTGGGGAGGTGGGCAGGGTCACTGTGCGGTTGAGGGCGTCGGTGAGGATGAGGGTTGCGGACGCAGGGGTGGCGGGTGTTTGAGAGGCGCAAGCCGCCAGGATCAAAGTGGCGAGCAGGACAAACAAGGGTAGATGCTTCATGGAAAATCTCTTAATAATTTTGGAATTACAAAAGGCTCTCGGCGGTCATGGAGATCAGCCGTACGCCCATTTGATGAAGTTGGTGGAAGTTTGCGCCCTGTGTGAGTCCGCGCAGGACGGATTCTGGATTCTCGACGATTGCGCCGGAAAGGATGGTCGCGCCCATCTCGAATAGCACGGGGGTAAGCGGAGTAGTGGGTCCCACGATCAGGGTGGGTGTGCCGGAGCGACGCAGGGCAATCAGATTATCGAAGGTGCGGTTGAGCAAGGTCATGGCGGTAATCGCCAGCACATCCGCCTGAGGGATGACCTCGGGCGCGGCGGAGGCAGGCAGGTCGCCTTCCTGGGGATTCTGTTCCAACACGAGCAGTCTTCCCACGCGTGGACGCAGCTCTGAGACGTAGGGGAAATGCCCCACCATGACGACGGTTTTCCCCGCCCCGAGATTGGCGAGTATATCCTTCGCGTGCAAATTCACCCACAGGTGAGGCAGGCGTGGCAGGAGGGCGTTGACAGTTGCCAGTCCAAGCGAGACTTCGGGCAGGCGGTGGGAATGGACAAAATTTGCCAGTTCGCAGGTGGAGAGGTCGGTCAGGTGTCCGGCGCGCGGGATGGAGGGTTCGGTGGTGTAGTGGTGCGACTCATCTCTGATGGTGGCAGCCAACCCACAGCGAGCCTCGCCGTTCACTTCAGCCAGAACAGCTGTCCAGTACAGGCCAATGTGGATGCTGACAACATTCCCCTCCGGTAAGGTGGGAAGCAGGCGGTCAAACAGGGTTCGGGTGGTGTTCATGGATTTCCAAAACAAAACGAAGCTGTCTTATGAAAAAGAGACAGCCTCGTTAAATTCAACGCTGCCAGAGTCTCCTTTCCAAATGCCCCACAGGAAGGGGCGGGGAGGCAGGAGCGTTTCCGCTCGCTACCCGGATGAGGCGCACCCTTTGCGATTTATCTCGCAGTGTTGGCGACATGGCTGCCGTCTTACGCCTCGTCTGTCCTACCGCCATGCGCAACGCGTTTAGGCGGACAGGTTTCGGAGTGGGAGGTATTATAACGTTGGTTCATAAATCGGACAATGGACGAATTCCGAGGTCGCAGGGGATGAAAGTCATCTAGGCTACCAGGAATGCCGGCGCAACCGGCGGGGCCAGGGTTCTTGCAACCTGTTCGAACCCTGGAAGAAGTAACCACTCGGCTGACCCGCGCTCTGGGTTAAGGTGAAACGATGGGGCTTTTCCCTTGCACGGGCAACTCATGAAGCACGCAAATGGAAGAGGCGATCGCCAAAGCTCATCTGAGCGATCAAAGGGATGCGGTCAGTACCGGGACGCAGCCAACCGCATACAACCATCTCAAGGCGCTGGCTGCCCTGCCTGATTCGGGATGAGCGGCGCGGTGGTGAAAATCACAATTGGCGATGATTGGCCCGCTGGTGGAGCTGCCGGTGATGATTGGACTGGTCAACGCGGCCTTCTGGCTGTAAAGGCGCTACTTCATTCCCGCGACAGTAACCTGATCGAAGGGAAGATTGGTATGCTATGGCGTAGAAATTGAATAGAAGATGACTGAGGTAAAATAGGTCGATGTGTTATAAATAATGTATAGTTAAGTCGTTGCTAATTGCGCGGAATATCAAAACAGTTTTCCATAAGGAAGGAGTTAAGTTATGTGTAATTATGGTGCATCTCATGAAGATCATGACTGCTGCTGCGCGGGGGGATGTGATGGTGGTACGTGCCAATGCGGCGAAGAATGTAGCTGCGAGGGTCGCCATTTCCAACGCAGGTTCAAGACGAAGGCTGAACGGATTGCTGCATTAGAAGCCTATCTGAGCGAGTTGAGGAAAGAAGTACAGGCTGTTGAAGAAATGTTGGCAGACTTGCATAAATAACCTGACAGGCTGAACAGCCTCCAACTGGCGCTTTGCACGGCTGGATGTAAGGCGGTAAGCTGCTGCATCATTTACGGCAAGGGCAAGCGCTGAGAGCTACCCCCACAGTTGCACGAGGCACGCAGGATCAGTTTTGTCTTCAGGGTGATATGTTTGATTGAGCTGGACGGCTCGCGAATGCGAGCCACGATCAACTGCGCCGCCAGGGTGCCCATTTCCATCTCGGGCTGGGAGATCACCGTCAGCGGAGGCCGCAGGGCGGAGGCCCAGGCCATGTCGTCAAAGCTGATTATGGCGATATCGCACGGGATTTCATAACCCCTCTCGTGGACGAACTGGAGCGCGCCTAAAGCCATGACCTGGTTGGTGATCACCACTGCAGTGGGGCGGTCGGCGGATTCCATGATTGCCTGCATCGCCCGATAGCCCCCTTCGTGTGTATAATGCCCCGGTTGAATCCAGCGTGGGTCAAGCGACAGGCCGGCGGTGCGTAGTGCCTGTTCGTAACCAAGCTGACGCTCAATGGCGGTACTGATCGTAGACGGCCCAGAGATCAATGCAATTCGTTGGTGACCTTCCTGTATCAGATGAAGCGTGGCTTGCGAAGCTGCCGGGGCGTTATCCACCTGGATCGTGTCCACATCCAGGCTGCCCGGTGAACGGTCAATGGCGACGAGTGGGATGCCCAGATCGAGTAAACGCTGGTAATTCGAGGTGTCTTGAGCATTGGTAGCAGCAAAGATAATGCCAGAGACATCTTCGCCTAAAAAGATGCTGATGTGAGTCTGTTCACCTGCCAGGGTATCATTGGTATTGCCCAGCAGTAACAGGTAGCCAGCTTCCTGCAGAATTTTGTCAATTCCCACCACGATACTGGCGAAGAAAGGAATTTGAATGTCGGGCACGAGCACTCCAATAATTTTCGACTCGCGCTTCCTTAAACGCCGGGCCGATAAATTTGGGTGATAATCCAATTCCTGGACGGCTTTCCGGACGCGCTCAGCCAGTTCTCTTCTTACGCCCCCTTTACCGCTTAAGACGCGTGAAACGGTGGCGATCGAAACGCCGGCTTGCGCAGCCACATCTTTCACTGTCGCAGCGTTGGATTGGGTACCTGAGGGAGTTTGGGTAATTGGGCGCATAAACCTACTGTAAACGATTACAATTTTAAATCGCCTTCGATTAACTGTCAAGAGTAGTCAAAAAAAATTGTTTTATGGAGAAGAGATATAGATAGCATTGGGGATTGACACTCACCTTGCGCTATGCTACAATGTAATCGTTTACAAGACTGCTCAAGATGCCCTATTCATGCTGAAACTTTGCGCTTGAGATACTCCTATGGGTGATCTAATCCTGCGAATGGAAGGAATTGTCAAGACCTTCCCGGGCGTGGTAGCGCTCAACGAATGCCAGTTTGATTTATATTCTGGTGAAGTCCATGCATTGGTGGGTGAGAATGGCGCGGGAAAATCGACTCTCATGAAGGTATTGTCCGGCATTTATCGCAAAGACGCCGGGCATATTTATTTAAAAGATAGAGAAGTCGAAATACCGAATCCGCGCGCGGCTCAACAACTTGGCATCAGTATCATTCATCAAGAGCTTAACCTGATGCCACACTTGACCGTGGCGCAGAATATCTTTATTGGCCGTGAGCCGCGCGGCCGCTTACCCTTCGTCGTTGACGATAAGCAGATCAACATCCAGACTGAAGAACTGTTCGCCACTTTGCATCTCAAGCTCGATCCGACCACACGCGTGGCTGATCTAACGATTGCCAAGCAGCAAATGGTTGAAATCGCCAAGGCGCTGTCCTTCAACGCTGAAGTTCTGATCATGGATGAGCCCACCGCGGCGTTGACTGACACTGAGATTGGGGAGCTATTTCGGATCATCCGCCAGTTGCGTGATCAGGGAGTAGGCATTGTGCACATTTCGCATCGCTTGGAGGAGCTCAGCCAGATTTCTGACCGGATCACCGTCATGCGCGATGGGCGCTATGTTGGCACGCTTCAGACCAAAGAAGCCACCATTGACCAGATTATCAGTATGATGGTCGGTCGAACGATCTACGAAACTGCGCCGGAAATCCCAGAAAACCCCAGCCAGGAGGTTGTCCTGGAAGTGCGCAATCTAAACCGGGGGAATGTGATCAAGGATGTCAGCTTTGTACTCATGAAAGGGGAGATCCTTGGCTTTGCTGGCTTGATGGGTGCCGGGCGCACCGAGGTGGCGCGGGCGGTCTTTGGCGCCGATCCAATCGATTCGGGTGAGATTTTCTTGCATGGCGTGCCGGTGCAGATCCATAGCCCGGGCGATGCCGTTAGTCATGGGATTGGTTATCTTTCTGAGGACCGCAAACGCTATGGTCTGACCTTAGGCATGTCTGTGGAAGAAAATCTGGTGCTGGCTGCCTTGCGAATGTTTCTCAATTCCATCGGTTGGTTAGACTACGCCGGACAGCGCCAATCTGCTCGCCAGAGTGTAGATATGCTCAATATCCGCACCCCCAGCCTGACCCAAAGGGTTCAATTCCTCTCCGGCGGTAACCAACAAAAGGTCGTCGTTGGTAAATGGCTCACCGCCGACACCGAAATCCTGATTTTTGATGAGCCCACGCGCGGCATTGATGTGGGTGCTAAGAGCGAAATATACAAGCTCCTGAATGACCTGGCTCACCAGGGGAAATCGATCATTATGATCTCTTCAGAGCTGCCCGAAATACTACGCATGAGTCACCGCGTGGTAGTTATGTGCGAAGGCCGGGTGACCGGGGTGTTGGATATCGCCGAGGCCACCCAGGAAAGTATCATGCGATTCGCCACCATGCGGAGTGTGATCGTGAGTGAAAACGACACCTCCACACATAATGGCGATGGCGCCAGGAGCTAGCGCATCTATGAAGATTGAAACCAAATCCATAAAATCCCTGTTCCACTCCGACGCTATGCAACGGATAATGGCGTTTGGTGCGTTGATTGTCTTATTCATCGGTTTCTCGCTGGCTTCGCCGTACTTCCGAACCTTTGATAACGTCAAAGGCATCCTGCTGGCTACCGCGGTCAATGGCGTGCTGGCTCTCGGGGTGACTTTTGTTATCATCACTGCAGGCATTGATCTATCGGTCGGGACAGTGCTTACCTTTTCGGCGGTGATGACCGGAAAATTAATTACCGATTGGCATGTACCCATCCCGCTGGGCATCCTGGGAGGTGTCCTGACTGGTGGCGCAGCCGGATTACTCAATGGGGTTCTCATTTCGCGCATGCGCATCCCACCCTTTATTTCTACTTTAGGCATGTTGTATGTCACTAAAGGTCTCGCGTTAGTCGTTTCAGAGCTTAAGCCGATTTATTTTAACGACACCCCTGATTTTCGGTTGATTACGATGGATTCGGTTCTAGGCAAAGTCATCCCCGGCTTTGATGTGCCAAACATGGTGCTGATTTTATTTGGATTTGCGATCATTGCCAACTTGATCCTGACAAAAACCATCCTGGGGCGTTATACTTTCGCCATTGGCAGCAATGAAGAGGCCACCCGCCTCTCAGGCGTTAACGTCGCAGCCTGGAAAACATCCATCTATGCTTTATGCGGTCTGTTCAGCGGTATTGCGGGAGTGATGATGGCCTCACGTCTGAACTCTGCCCAACCTGCCCTGGGCGCTGGCTATGAGTTGGATGCCATCGCCGCGGCAGTGATCGGTGGCACTTCGCTCAGCGGTGGGGAAGGAACAATCGTTGGCACGATCATTGGCGCTTTTATAATCAGTACGCTACAGAATGGCCTGCGCATCCTTTCGGTGCCGCAGGAATGGCAAATGGTGGTTACCGGCGGTATTGTGATCCTGGCTGTATTCCTGGACATCTTGCGCCGCCGGCGTTGAGAGGAGGTCGCCGACAAAATAATACATTCAATAGATATGCAAACTTTTTCTAACCAGTTCAAACCTAATATTTCTATGAGGAGACTATGAAGAACCACAAACTATATATCACCCTGAGCATCGTGATGATTGTCGCTACGCTGCTCGCCGCCTGTGGCGGTGCTTCCAAGAAGACCTATATCCCAGTTATCTCTAAGGGTTTCCAGCACCAGTTCTGGCAAGCTGTGAAAGCGGGTTCTGAGAAGGCCGCCAAGGACCTAAACGTTGATATTACCTTCGAAGGTCCTGAATCTGAGGCCATGGTGGATAAGCAGGTTGAAATGTTCCAGACTGCTCTGGACAAGAAACCAGGCGCCATCTGCTTAGCCGCAGTCGACTCCAAGGCTTTCCAACCCCTCCTGGAGAAGGCCAAGGCCGCCAATATCCCCGTCATTGGCTTTGACTCCGGTGTAGACAGCGATATTCCTCTGGCCACTGCCGCGACTGACAACATTGCTGCGGCTGCCTATGCTGCAGACAAAATGGCTGAGCTGATTGGTAGCGCCGGTGAAGTGGCTGTGATTGCGCATGACCAGACCAGCCGTACCGGCATTGACCGCGTTAAGGGTTTCACCGATCAAATTAAGAACAAATACCCGAACATTACCGTGGTTGACGTGCAGTATGGCGCCGGCGACCAGCTCAAGTCCACTGACCTTGCCAAGGCCATCATTCAGGCTCATCCGAACCTGAAAGGTTTCTTCGGCGCCAACGAAGGCTCGATCATCGGCGTTCTGAACGCAGTAAAAGAGTTGAAGATGGAAGGCAAGCTGGTAGTGATTGGCTACGACTCCGGTCAGCAGCAAATGGACGCGATCCGCTCCGGTGCTGAAGCGGGCGCCATCACCCAGGACCCGATCCAGATCGGCTACAAGTGTGTTGAAGCAGCAGTCAAGGCCATCAAGGGCGAGAGCCTGCCGAAGGTGATTGACACCGGCTTCAAGTGGTACGACAAGACCAACATCGATGCAACTGATATTGCTCCGTTGCTCTACAAGTAAGACTTAGTAGCATGATTTAATCCCGGCTACCCGGCTGGGCGCCATGGATGCCCTGCGCGTCACAGCGTAGGGCATCCAATTATAAACGGATCGTCGCAACTTTTATTAAGTGTGGAGCTACTTATGATGACAAGTTTTCCTCCGAATCGCTGGGTGGGTGGATTGCCTAAGATTGGCATACGCCCGGTCATTGATGGGCGGCGTCAGGGTGTGCGTGAATCCCTGGAAGAAACGACGATGGCGTTAGCCCGCGCGGTTGCTGATTTACTCACTGCTAACCTGCGCTATCCCAACGGTCAACCCGTCGAATGCGTGATTGCGGATACGAACATTGGCGGCGTGGCGGAGGCTGCTGCTTGCGCTGAAAAATTCGCTCGCCTGGGAGTTGGTCTGTCGCTCACGGTTACTCCTTGTTGGTGTTATGGCTCCGAAACCATGGATATGGATCCACTCATTCCCAAGGCAGTTTGGGGTTTTAACGGCACTGAGCGCCCGGGGGCGGTTTACCTGGCGGCTGTCCTGGCTGCTCACAACCAGAAGGGCCTGCCAGCCTTCTCGATTTATGGTCACCATGTGCAGGATGCCGGTGATAAGAATATCCCCGCTGATGTCCAGGAAAAGTTGTTGCGTTTTGCCCGCGCCGGGCTGTCAGCTGCGACTCTGCGCGGCAAGTCTTACCTGTCAATGGGGGGCGTCTCCATGGGCATCGCTGGTTCGATTGTAGACCAACCCATGTTCGAATCCTATCTTGGTATGCGCGTCGAAGTGATCGACACGACGGAATTTTTACGCCGCATTGACGAGAAAATCTACGATCCCGAAGAATACCAACGCGCTTTAGCCTGGGTCAAAGCCAATTGTCCTGAAGGTCGTGAATATAATCCGCCTCATCAGCAGCGCAGCCGGCAGCAAAAAGACCAGGATTGGGAAAAAGTGGTCAAGATGGCGCTGATCGCGCGCGACCTGATGGTTGGCAACCCCCGCCTGGCTGAACTAGGTTTTAGCGAAGAAGCATTAGGTCACAATGCCATCCTGAGCGGTTTCCAGGGTCAACGCCAGTGGACCGATTTCCAACCGAACGGCGATTTCCTCGAAGCCATCCTGAATACTTCTTATGATTGGAATGGTCACCGCCAGCCTTATCTCGTCGCCACTGAGAATGATAGTCTGAATGGCGCCTCGATGTTGTTCGGTCACCTGCTGACCAATACGGCGCAGGTTTTCGCCGATGTGCGCACCTATTGGAGCCCGGAGGCGGTCAAACGGGTGACGGGTTACCAGCTTACCGGTGCCGCGGCGGGCGGGATGATCCACCTGATCAATTCCGGCGCCTGCACCCTGGATGCTGCTGGTTGGCACGAAATTAACGGCCAGCCAGTGATCAAACCCTGGTGGGAGGTCACGGATGCGGAGGCCAAGAAATGCCTCGAGGCCACCACCTGGTATCCCGGCATTACCGAATATTTCCGGGGCGGCGGTTATTCCAGCAGCTTCCTGACGCGCGGAGGTATGCCCGTCACGATGTGCCGGCTCAATCTGGTCAAGGGTCTCGGTCCGGTATTGCAGATCGCTGAAGGCTGGACAGTTGACCTGCCAGAGGAAGTCCATCATCAGCTCAATGAGCGCACCAATCCTACCTGGCCAACCCACTGGTTCGTCCCCAACCTGACTGCCCGAGGGGCTTTCCGGGATGTCTATTCCGTGATGGCCAATTGGGGGGCCAATCATGGCGCGCTCAGCTATGGCCATATTGGCGCGGATTTACTCAGCCTGGCTTCTGTCTTACGCATCCCCGTGGGTATGCACAACGTACCAGAAGATAAAGTTTTCCGTCCCGGCGCCTGGGGCGCATTCGGAACAAGCGATCTGGAGGGGGCTGATTATCGCGCTTGCGCTAATTTTGGCCCGCTCTACGGTTAGCTTATTTTTTATGAGAAAGAAGACGGCGGTTGGGTTTGTTCAACCGCCGCCCCACACGAAACCCAGGATGTACGCCTTGGGACGAGACTGGAATTATAATCGGACATTGCGATCCTTAGTCCTGTTTTTCCTGGAGCGCTGTCTGGTAAAGCGCAGTACCATAAAATTCATACGAAGCCGCCTTGTCGGGTACATCCAGGAGGTGAACAGTGAACCGGGCTGGAACGCCATTTTCTGGCAGGCGGTCGCGGAAAAAGCCCTGATAAGCCTCGAAATAGGCCTTGCGCAGGCGCTCCTGTTCAGCAGCGTACCCCAATGGGTCAACCAGGGGATTGGGCGACTTGGGCTGGCAACCAAAGGCGTGAATCTCAATAAAATCCACCTGCTTTAGCGAGGTACAAATTCCAGCCTCTTGTAGCCACTTTTCCCAGCATTGAAAGACGAGTGGAATTTCTTTGTGAGGGTCCATGGTGACCAGTTCATCCAGATCCAGGACACTCTTGGCTGAGTAACCGCCGGTCAAACCAGCAAAGTAGATCTTCAGATCACCGTCTGGTTGTTGCTCAGTGACTAAAGAGGAGAGGACTGGATGTTCGCCCTGGAAGTAGTATGTTAGTTTGCCACGTTTTTTTATATTGAAAGCCATGGTAGGGTCTCCTGATTAGATGTTCATCACAATGGGAAAGAAGATGAATGGATTGTACTATTAAGTGTTTACCATCCAGTAAATTGTGATTTAATTGTTGTAAATATCACTTGCCGGGCTACACCAAATGGTTGTCGGATGGTCCAGGGTAATAGTTGATCCAAATGCAGATCGAGATAGATTGGAGGATAAATCGATGGAAACGCTTGATTTACGTAAACAATTGAAATATTTATATGCCCCCTCTGCCAAGAAGGTGGAGGTGGTCGAGGTGCCAGCCTTTAACTTCGTGATGATTGGCGGCGCGATTGAGCCCGATCAAGCTCCTGGTACTTCCCCTGGTTTTCAAGAGGCCATACAAGCAATTTATGGCGCGGCCTATACTCTGAAATTTATTACCAAATTACGTAAAGAAAATCCGGTAGACTATCCGGTGATGGCATTGGAGGGTCTGTGGTGGGTGGAGCAGGGTCAGTTTGACATCCAAAAGCCGGGCAACTGGATGTACACCTTGATGATTCTGCAACCAGACATAATTACGCTGGAGATGTTCGTTCAGGCTCTTCAGCAGCTCAGGAAGAAGCGCCCCAACCCGGCGATAGAAAATTTACGCCTGGAGAGCTTTCATGAAGGGCTGTCGGTTCAAATCATGCACATCGGCCCTTATGCTGAGGAACCGGCGACGATTGCTAAAATGGACGCCTTTGCTGAGGCCAATGGTTACTGCATGCACGGCAAGCATCATGAGATCTACATGGGTGATCCGCGCCGCCCTGACCAGGCCAAACTGAAGACGATCCTGCGCCATCCGATTCAGAATGCTAATCCATGAACGTGTTATGGTTGCTCGACGATTCTATATGCGTTGATCACTTTACCGTGCAGGTTGACGAAGCTGGACGTTACACCGCCGGTTTCTGGAAATTTAAAACGAGATTTTTGGATAGAAAAGAAAGATGAGATCATCAATACCATTGCATGGTATTCATTCTCTCTGCGTAAATATCGGTTAAAATAAGAGATATGTGGAACAGGATTCAGTACGATCTGGTAATCACTGAAGTCCAGAGGAAGAAGGGATACGGTTTCATCGAGAAAGAAGCTTTTTTAGCGAAGTTATGTGATCGCGTCAGTCAAATTCCTGCTGATCAATTACCTGTTACAAAAGAAGGATTAGTCAATCTTGCGAAGACGATCTATTCCGAAGAAATTTATGCGGGTTGTCTGAACCCTGATCGAGACATCCGTGATCGGGCTTATGAAGAACTGGGTTATATGTTGTTTCGGGTGGGTTTTTTCTTGCTCTCGCGTGAGGAACTCCCGGATCAAGTCTCTGAAATTACTGAGGAATGTGTCCAAAATTCCTTAATCCAAATCTATCTTCAAATACAAAATATTCGCAAACCCGGTTCTTTTATCTTTTACACAATTACGGTACTCCGGCGCGAGGTCATGCGTATATTGATCAGTAAGCAGAAGCGTGGAGGACATGAAATTCCGCTGGATGAGGATAATGAAGAGGTGATCGGGATGCCAGATGTGCTGGCAGATGAACCAGGCAGCCTCCTGAATTGTTTTCTCGAAGCCTTTAAGAGACTATCTAATCCCAATTGGGTGAAGGTTCTTATCCTGGAATATTTTGCTGATTTGAACGATGTGCAAATTGGTCAAATGATCCAAAAAACACCGAATAATGTCTACCAGATGCGTTTGCGAGCCAAGGAGGCATTAAAAAAAGACCCTGAGTTAATCCAATGCTTGGGGGAAGAGAATATTAATATCGACTCAGTTTTGTAAGATTTCTCTTGATTTGCATCTCTATAATAGCAAGAATGATCCATCTTGCATTGTTTAGGAATTACAGGACTCGGTCACCATGAGCGCCTGCGAGAAACTTTTTACCCTGATTATACAAGCCAGTTATAAAGATGCCGATTTAAGTTTAATTGAAGTGTTGCAGGCTCAGCAAGAACATATTCGGAATTGCGACACTTGCCAGCGTAATTTAAACCGCTTAAAAGCGGATATTGTTCGTCAAGGCAGAATAGCAATTCCACCTCTTCTATCGGATGATGTACTGGCTGACCTCGAATTATCAGGCATGATCCCGGAACCCGATTCGTATCCACGCTTCCGGTCTCCTGAGGATGCAGCTGCTGTGCCAACCGGGCTCATCCAGAGCTGGAGAAAAGGCCAGGAGGCTGATTCTACTGGCTTAACTCCCCAGGTATGGGAGTTATCCGATACAATAACCATATTCCGGTCTTCACTCAATGCGATTGTAGTGGAAGGCATCGAAGCCAAATTAGTATCAATTGAGGACACGACTCAGGGTGCATTGGTTCGGGGAATGGGACGTTCTCCAGCAGAGGTAGTAAAAATCGCTTTACCTGCGATTGCGGGCATAAAAATAGATATAAATATTCTGACCCAAAATGGGTCCTATCGTTTGGCGATTCGGACTGGATTGGATGGTAATGCGTCTGAACGGTTTCGGATTCGCCTGTCTGGACCAGCTTGCTACACAACCTATTCCAACGACAAAGGGATTGTCGTTCTGCGCGGTATTCCTCCCGGCGAGTATCAGGCCGAAATAAAACCAGTTGGAAAGCAGGATAGACTCTGGCGTTTCAGGTTTAGATTGGTAGGTTAATCAGGATGGATAAACTAGCGATTCTCAATATCTATCACGACGAAAAGAGTTACCGCTTCCGTCTTGAGCAGAATTTTAATCCGGATAATCTGAATCCGGGTTGTACGGAGTATATTTGCTCCATTCCAAGCCAGGAACGCCGGCAGCTGCGCAATGAAATTCAGCAATCTGCGCAAGGAGTACTCGGTGCAGTTGAATTGAGACGCCTGGGTCGGTTGATGTTCAGCCAGCTACTTCCGGAGGGGATCCAGCAAAGTTTATGGAATCTTGATATTCCTCTGGCAATATCCACGGATGATCCTGGGATGCCCTGGGAAATTATCCACAATGGGCAAGATTTCCTTTGTCAGAAAATCGCGATCGGTCGTCAATTGGTGACTGGCGCGCGGCATAAACAGGCAGAAGCGAAGTCTTCGAAAGGACCAGCTTTTCTTCTCATCAGTAACCCCCGTGGGGACCTGCCTGAAAGTGAAGAGGAAGCCAATCATATCGCCGAGATGTTAGCGAGTAAGAAAATATCACCGGTGATATTTTCTGGCAACCAGGCCGGGCTGATCCCCGTCCAGGTAGAAATTCAGGATGGGGATAAGTATATCGGGATCCATTACGCCGGTCACGCCCGGTACGATTCGAGAACCGGAGAATATGGACTGCTCCTGGCGAATCAGTCGAGACTTACTGCCTCGCGGATTCAGAATATCCTTTGCGGTCAACCCGTTATCTTCTTGAACGCCTGTGGGACAGACGCTGGTCAGAAACCCAGGTCGCGTAATGCTGATTGGCAGGTATCCGAAAGCCTGGCTGAGGCGTTTATCCGGGGTGGAGCGCGGGCAGTGATCGCAACACGTTGGCCTGTGGCGGACAAGAACGCAGCGTTATTTTCCAAACATTTTTACCAATTCACCTTGAATGAAGGCTGCTCGATTGGCGAGTCTATGAGGCGCACTTGCCTCTTGTTTTCATCCAGTTTTCCAGGCGATCTGACCTGGAGCGCGTTTGTATTGTATGGGGATCCACGCATCCATTTGCTTGAGCCACGTGAGCTATTTCTGCAAGACGGCCATCTAAATCGAAATCGCTTCGATGCAACCACCCAACGCGCAGTCGAGGATTTAAAGATGGAAGCCATGCTCACGGGTTGCCATTCCATTGAGCCGATCCACTTATTGATTGTCTTGACCAAAATCCCGGGAGGGTTAACCGAA
This sequence comes from uncultured Anaerolineaceae bacterium, assembly GCA_964354345.1. Classification (GTDB taxonomy): domain Bacteria; phylum Chloroflexota; class Anaerolineae; order Anaerolineales; family UBA4823; genus CAYGZL01. The sequence continues at coordinate 20,715 of CAYGZL010000031.1, forward strand.
AAAGCCCTGGTGGCTTTGGGAAAGTCTGCTAAATCAGTCCGGGATGGCCTGCGGACTGAAATCCACCAGGAGGATTTTGGAACCCGATATGAAGGCGCCTCTTCGATATTTCGAGCCAATTTTACAGATGAATCGAGCCAGATCCTCATCTCAGCAGACCGTACGGCTCAAGAAGTAGAGAGTGGATTAATCGGCGAAGCCCATTTACTTAAGGCATTGATCCACGATGCTAACCCGATAATAGCCCAGGTGTTGAAAAAACAGGGCATTCGATTGGAGAATTTAGATATGACAAACCCTCAAGAGCCCGAGAAAAACGAATTATTCCTCCCTGATGGTCAGGTAAACCTGACCAAACTGACGCCGAGTGCACAAGCGATCTTAAATGGTCTGGTAGACATAGCCAGCCAGCTCGGGTCAGGATTCCTGGGTACTTCTCATTTTCTAGTGGCGTTGGTCGCCAATAGCCAGCGATTAAGGCAATCCCTGTCTGTAAGTGGTTTGAATGTCGAGACAGTGGTTGGTCAGATGCGGAAGGATCTTCCCCAAGGGAAGAAAGCCGGTGTCCGGCAGTCGTTAGTGAAAAACTCGTTCTCGCCTCATATGCAAACCATCCTGAGTGCGGCAGACGAATTGGCTAACCAATCCACACCGGCTCTGGTTGACGATCAACACCTGGCAAGGGCGTATGCGGATAATCCGGAGGCAAATTCATTGGCTTTGTTGGAAAAAGTCAAGTTGTCGCCTGCTCAGCTCGTGGCTTTTATTGAGCAGCCCCTTCAACCTACAAAAGACAAGGGTGAAGCAGCCTCAACCCCTGCTGAGTCGGGGGTGCCTGAGCCTGCGGATTCAGTGGGAAAGAATGCGGGATTGTTCTGGCCAGATGGCTCGCTCAACTTCGCTGTTTTCGATCCTTCGGGAAAACAGGTCTTCGAATTGGCCGCGGTGGAGGCGCAACGTTCGGGTCAACTAATTATCAATACCGCGCATTTCTTTATCGGGTTGACCTATGTGGAGGGGGGCGCCACGGCCACTGGTTTTGCTGCTCAACAAATATCGCCTTCGCAGGTTCGCAAGGCGCTACGCACTGTCATGGACAAGATGCAGCCGTTACCGGCTCCGCCGCCTCTGACCAACCGCTCGATTGCGCCGCGCGTCCAGGAACTTCTGAAAATTGCCTGGGAACTGTGTGCTTCAGAAGCAGGTGGTGGAAGGAAGATTGATGAGCGTGGCTTGTTAGCTGGTTTCCTGCTGGTTAAAGGCAGCTCGACTGCCCAGGCGTTAGCCTCGATGGGTCTCCAATGGCCGCCGCTCATTGCTGCGGCGGGTCTGGAAGGCGTTCCAGAGGTAGAGCGTGGACATTCAGACCAGGGATACCGGGAAGGCGCGGTTGGGCAAAAAGTTTTATTAATTGATAAGATCGGCCGCGACTTAACTCAGGCGGCGCGCGATGGCAAACTGGACCAGATCATCGGGCGGAAGGATGAAATTCAACGCCTGGTACAAACCTTATCCCGCCAAAAGAAAAACAACGCGATTGTGATCGGTGAAGCTGGCGTGGGTAAGACCGCCATTGTAGAAGGTCTGGCTCAGCGCATCGCCGAAGGAAAAGTGCCGCCGCAGCTCAAGGATCGGCGCATTATTGAGATTCCGATCGCCAGCCTGAGTGCCGGTACGCAATACCGTGGACAGTTTGAGGAGCGCTTAGAGACCCTGGTAGCAGAAGCCAAGCAAACCGGTGTGATCCTGTTCTTTGATGAAATTCATACGTTGATCGGCGTCGGGCAGACATCGGGTGGATCATTGGATGCAGCCAATATTCTCAAGCCAGCCCTGGCGCGCGGCGACCTACATTGCATCGGTGCAACAACGCCCGAGGAATTTGGGCGCTCCATCGAAAAAGATAAGGCGTTAGAACGGCGTTTCCAGCCTATCTATGTAAATGACCTTTCCCCGGAAGCAACGATCGAAGTGTTGCGGGTTTTGAAACCAAAGTATGAAAGTTATTACCAGGTAACGATTCAAGAACAGGTTATAGAGTTGGTAGTCCAGCTTACAATGGAATATTTACCGAACCGCCACCAACCGGATAAAGCCATTGACCTGCTCGAAGAGACCTGTGTGCATGTCAATACGCGCCAGTACCGGAGTTCATCGATGGGGGCGCCTCAGGAAGTGGCTCTCGATGCCAATGTAATTACACCACGGGCGATTGTTGATGTTCTATCCACTTGGACGGGCATTCCGATTGGCGATCTATCGGTCGAAGCGGGTGAACGTCTGGCTGATTTGGAGAAAAACCTCTCAGCCATCATTCTGGGTCAGGCTGAAGCGATTAAGTCTGCCTCGCATGCATTACTGATCGGCAAGGTTGGGTTACGCCCACCTCATCGTCCCTTAGCAGTTTTGCTATTTACCGGCCCGAGCGGTGTGGGTAAAACGGCGTTGGCTTTTGCCATGGCCAAGGAAGCCTTCGGAACAGAAGATGCGCTCTTCCGCCTGGATATGTCGGAATTCTCTGAGCAGCACAGTGTGGCGAAATTAACTGGTGCGCCGCCTGGCTATATAGGATACGAACAAGAAGGTTTGCTTACTGGATATCTCCGCCACAATTCACAAGGGATTGTCCTGTTCGATGAAATTGAGAAGGCACACATCTCGGTTTTTGATTTATTCTTGCAGCTTTTTGATGCTGGACGGCTGACCGATTCGCAAGGCCGGGTGGCGAATGCGCAGAATTTCCTTTACATCTTGACTTCGAATGTGGCGCTGGGTATTCACGCCAAAGCAGAAATTGGTTTTGTACCCCAGCGGCAGAAATCAGCTTTACCCAGCCGGCAAGAAGTGATGACCGCCCTGGCTGCCCATTTCAGGGTCGAATTCCTCAACCGCCTGGACGAAGTTATCGTCTTTCAACCGCTCGATCTAGAAGTCGCTCTGCAAATCACCTGGTTGAAACTACGTGAAATCCAGGAGCGGTTGCGCAGCCGAGGGGTGACCCTTGAGTTTGATCAAGGCGTCGCCGAGTTAATCACCCGTTTGGGTTTCAGCCAGGAATTTGGCGCCCGGAATTTGCAGCGCACGATTGACCAAATTCTTAGCCAGCCTCTCAGCGAGTTAATTGTACGCCAGAAGAAAGGCGCTTATATTTGCAAAGTCGCTGAAGATCAATTGATTCTTGAACCGCTTGCTGCGGCAGTGAGTTGAGGAGATCAACGAATTCTACGCTATAATGAGCGGAAAATTAAAATTGGGAGGTCCTCATGGAGAGGCATGCGAGAGATAGAGAGCTAAAGGCCGGTGAAATTATCTGGCAATATGAAATCGAGCGGCTCTTAGGTAAAGGAGCGTTCGGTGATGTCTATCTTGCCCATCATGTTCAAATGAGGAGGAGGTTCGTTGCGCTTAAGCGCCTGCGGATGAGCGCCGCCAGCGAACCCATCATTCAGCGTTTCCGGAATGAAGCTTTTGCCATGGGCGAGCTGTACCATCCCAATGTGCTGTTGATCTTCGAGTTAATCGAGCCGGATAAGTATCCCAACGTGGACAGTTATTACATCGTGATGGAGTATCTGGACGGCGGAACCTTAAGGGATTGGCTGGAGCACAATGATCCGGCTGAGGTAGAAGTGGGAGAGAATTTCCGGATTGTGAAGGATATCCTGCGCGGGTTAGCGGTGGCGCACCAGGAAAAAATATACCATCGCGACATCAAACCCGAGAATATCTTGCTAAGTTCGGATGGATCAATGGTCAAGATTGGCGACTGGGGATTGGCTCACCTGGAAGATTTTCGGATGACGCATTTGGGTGACATTATCGGCACACTCGCCTATATGGCTCCTGAACAGGCCAGCGGTAAGTCGGCTAAAGTAGATGGTCGTGCCGATCTCTACTCCGTGGGGGTGATGCTATACGAGATGGTTACCGGTAATATGTGCCTTGATTTCAATAGCATTGGCAGGAAAGCCCTCCAAAAACTGAAGGACCAGAAACCAGATGATTATAATAGCCCCCAGATGCAGTATATTACCAAGCAAAATGCATATTTACGGGCAATCGCCAATGATAAACGCATAGACCCCATTACTTTTGTGCCTGATCTGTTGCCCCCTTTCCGGGAGTTGCTGCAGAAATCAGTCGAGGTTGACCCGGCACAGCGTTTCCAAACCGCAGAGGAATTTGCTAACAACCTTGATCGGGTGTTAAAACTCCAACTGACTGGAACAATTAGGGCACCTGGTCGCACCACCAGTTACGATGAACGGTTTTCGAAAGTTGCCAGTTTACTCAACGAAGCGCGCCTGCATCGCCAGGAACGCGCCTTTAGCAAAGCGGTTGGGCTACTTCAAGAGGCCTGCCGTCTGATTACAGGTGATGCCGGAGTTTGCTTGGAGCTGGCACGCATCTACAACTTGATGGAGCGCAAGGAGGATGCTATTAAAATTCTTGAGGAGGCTGTGCGACAGAATCCTGAAAACCATGTCCTCTTGCGCAGTCTCGGGATGACTTACATGAGCAGGGATCGTGTTAAGGCCCTGGAGTTCTTAAAAAAGTCGCTCAAATTAAACCCCAATCAACCCCAGGTCGAAGCGTTGATTCACAGGTTATCTGACTGATAGGACGGGATTATGAATTTTAATGAAAATGTCCTACCGTGGATCATATTTTTTGGAATTGTTGTACTTTTCCAGTACTGGCTTCTGAAATCACGGCTATCGACGCGCCAAAATGAATGGAATATATTTTTCGTCTTGTTAATGGGCCTGGGCGTCGGTATCGCCGGCTCGGCACTGTTGAGTAACGTTCCATCGTTGAGAATGCTGGTTTATTTCTCCAATGCTTATGGACGATTATTTAACGGCATGTCGTTGAATCTCAACCTTTTACGGCAGAACCTTGAAGTTTATTTCCTGGGCATCGCCGGCTTCCTGGTAATCCATTTTGTCCTATTTGCCTTCCCTTACCTGTTATCGGTGCGAATTCCTAGCATGAGGCCACGTAACTTCTGGGGTCGTTGTATTTCCTTCAATCTGCTGTATTTCGGTTCATTAAACCTGATCAGATTATTAGCGACCCAATCGGACCTGCTCAACCCGTACAATTACCCCAACCTTGGATTTTATGGTCTGGCTTTAAGAAACCAGGTAAACCCGGCTTACGCGGCGCTCGCCCTGACGGCGATCAGCCTGGCGTATGATTTATTCAAGTATTTTGATGAGAAGAAGCCACGTTTTTCTTGGACTACACTGGCTGTGATCGGTGGTTATTGGTATTGGATTTATCATCAGATCGGCAATCATTGGATGGCGTTTGCCGGCGCAGGTCTGGCCTGGACCTGGTTTGGCGCCCGCTGGACCACCTGGTTACTCAAGGATCACAAGCTCCAGCGCCTGCTATATTGGGTGGTGAGTGATCTGGGCGGCGTTCTAATCCTGGTCGGATCCTGGCTCTACTGGCATAACGGTTGGTTATCTTTGTTGCTGTTTATCGGCAGCAGCATCCTATATGCGGTGCTTGTATATTCCCTTTCGTTCCAACTCTTCCCGGTTGTGGCGCGCCAGGCATGGATAGAAAATTACCGCAACGCCGGTCAAAAAGATCAGGCTGAACGCCTGGAAGTTGAGCTGAGGCGTGTGGAAGCTGAGGCTGTGCGGAAGCGGACTCTCCGTCAGTTCAGACGACACCAAAATTGGTTTATCAAAGCCGAAGTCGCTCGCCGCGGCCGGCAACCTGACCGGGCTTTGCAATTACTGGCTCAGGTGATCACGCCGTTGGAAAAAATATCTTCTCTATCCAATGAGCAAAAGCTCTTGTTGGGATCGGCCTACCAGGCACGCGCAAAAGTCCGGTTGGCTCAGGGCAAAATTGCTGAAACCGAAGCCGACCTGAAGCGCGCTAAAGCCTATATATCACCTGATCTGGAATTAATGGGTGGTCTGGTTGAGTACATGGCCGACCATAATGTCCGAACAAACACGGCGTTTGAATATTACCGTCAATATCTGAAGATGCGCCAGGGGCAGGCAGTCGATAATCGTTCCCGGAAGGTCATTGCTCAGCTTGAGGTGTTCTGCCAAATCCAAAAAGATACTTCAGTCAATCAGGCGGCTGCGATGCAAGAGACCGCCAGACTGGTAATTGCTACCGACAGTCGCGTCGCCTGGGCGCACCGTGTCTGCGGGCAGGCGGCGATTTTGTTGGGTAATTGGGATGAGGCGTTGGTCGAGTTAGAGACTGCCCATTCGATTGATGCCAATGATAAGACAACCCATATCGCTTTGGGGGAGGTTTATCATCATTTTGGCCGATTGAATGATACTCGCCGATCCTTCGAAGAGGCGTTGCGCCTGGATGCCAACTTGCCGGCAGTGGCGTACCAATTGGGTATGCTGCTGCTCGATGAGTACCCGAGGCCCTCGCCAGAAGATCTCAAAGTGTCTGTCCAATGGCTTGAGCATGCGGCTTCGAAAGAGCCCCGCAATGTGCAATACCATTATGACCTGGCCCGGGCACAGGCCAGAGTTGGTAATGGAAAAGCTGCGCGCGCGACATTACTCAAAACCCTAAAACTAAACGCTGAGTTTATCCCGGCCCATCGCATGCTGGCTGACTTACTGTTTGACCTGGCTGATTATGCGGAGGCACTGCCTCATTATCGAAAGGCTGCGACAGTTAAACCGGTTGACCCGGCGGTTCAGGTCAGGTTGGGGACTTGTCTGGCGGAGACCAAGGAATTCGCTGAGGCAACCGTTTTATTATCGCCTTTGGTGCAAGAACTGCCAGAAGGGTTGCTACCACTCGGGCGTGCCCATCTGGGGTTAGGGGAATATAAAAAAGCGGCGGATTTACTCCGCCGGTACCTGGACAAGAAACCAGACAGCGCTCCCGCCTGTTATTACCTGGGTTGCGCCCTGGCCTGGTTGGGCTCCACGGTTGACCCGGCCAACTATCAGGAAGCGCGAGCCTGGTTCGATAAAGCCAGTAAATTGGATTCTAGCCTGGCGCCGAAAACCTATCTCCAAATCGGTCATCTCTTACTGCGCGGTCACAGTATCCCGGAAGCCATCCGATATTATGAAACCGCTGTGCGTAGCCCGGAGGTTGCCCTGGAAGCGACGGTGGCCATGGCGCGTGCGCTGCTGGCCAGTGATCGGGCGGATGCGGCCCAGAAAGCGATTGATAAGCTCAACCAGGAACAACGCGAGCAAGGGCAGGTCCAATATGTATTGGGCCTGGCGGCTGAACTGCAGGATAATTTTGACCTGGCCGAGAGAGCCTACCGGGTTGCAAAGGCTTTTGGACTGTTGGGTGTAATTCTATATCGCAAAGGAAAAGCCAAAGAAGCCCTCGAAATGTTGCAAAAAGCCCGTGAGGCTGGCGAAAATAGCGACCGGATCCTGTATTACTCGGGTCTGGCGAAGATCGATTGTAACGATCTGGCCGGCGCCAAGGCAGACTGGGAGCTGCTGGCGAAACGCTACCCGGATGACCGCCGGCTGGCTTCGAATATTACGCGCTTGTGGTACCTGATTGGCTGCGGTTATTATCGCAACGCTGAGTTTGTGCAGGCCGCCCAGGCCTGGGAGAATTTTTACCAGGCCTACGCCTCCGATGACTTGACACGCCAGGGCCTGGCGCAGATGTACCTGCTGGCCGCTTATTTCGGTAAAACGAAAGCTGAAACAGGCCGCTTCCTGACTCGAGCAAAGGAATTGGGGGCTGATTCTTACCTGTGCGATAGCCTGGTCGTTCATAAATTACTTCAGGAACACGACCTGGCCGCAGGCATCCAGGGGATGAAAAGGTTAGAAGCTCAGAATGGCGCGGATCCGGTGCTGTTATATAACTATGGATTGGCTTGCCTGCTTAATGGTGACCTGGATGGGGCAGTCAAGCGATTGGACCAGGCTCGTAAAAACAGCGCCGGCGATTTGCAAACTCAAAGCACCTGGGCGTTAGCGGCCAGCCTGGCCGAGCAGCAGGAATGGAGCCAGGCGGCCGGCCTTCTGGCTGACCTGGGATATTAAAGAAACCATGGTGAGGGCGATGCAACCACAATCAGACAATCCAGCCGTACTCATTTCCTCTGGGAATACTCGCCTGGCGGTGAGTGTTTTGATTCAAAATAACCAAATTGAACGGGCGCGCCAGGTGGTCAAAAACTCAAAAGACGCTCAGGCGCACGTCATTCTGGGCAATGCTTATCTGTCCAAAGGACAGTATGACCAGGCCAGGGTCGAATATCGTACAGCCATAAAGCTGGAACCTCAAAACAAGGAGGCGCGCAGCCAGGGAGTTGGCTTGCTGCTCTTCCTGGCCGCTCAACAAGTCAAGGAGAAAGCCTGGGAAAAGGCGTTAGGCCTGCTCAGAGAGGCCGTGGAAATCGATCCGGCGAACTCAACTTTACAGCGTTACCAGTTATCAATCGACGCGATGTCCGTCATGCAAGGTTTATCGATCGACCACCTGGATCGGGTGATCCCTGTTTTAGAGGAAAGACAGTCCAAGGAACCGGCTCGCGGCGACCTGGCGCACCTGATAGCGATGTTGGCGCATCGCCAGGCGATTGAGCTTCAAGAAAAGGCTGATTTTCAGGCCAGTGAGGCGGCCTGGAAGCTGGCGATTGCCAACTGGGGAGTGGTGATTGAGGCTGATGAGTATTGGCGCAAGTGGGCGACGGCGCGCCAGGCGGTCTATGCGATTGATGATAAGCCCATTGCATCAGAAGAGTTGGATAAGATGCGCCGGCAAACGATCAAGGAGAACATTCGCGAAGTGCACCAGCAATATGTCCAGCTCTATACGCAGGCGGGTCAAGTCGATATAGCGCGCAGCCATCGTCGGCTGCGTGGCTTGTGGACGCTCGAGCTGGCAACGGCTCGTTCGCTACACGACACCCGCGATTTTCTGACCGGGCGAGGCAAGAAGCCGGTTTTACCGGTGGTCTGCGGACCACTGATGTGGGATCGCCTGGGGATGAAAGATAAAGTCAAAAGCCTGGCCCAGGAGGCGCTCAAGCTCGACTCGTCTTACAAGCCAGCCAAGGATTTGCTGGATGCCCTTTCAGCGATTGGACTGGGACGGGTGTTCCTGAATGAAGGCCAGTTGGATGAGGCGATCGCTGCCCTGGAAGAGTATTTGAAAGCTAATCCAAAAGATCCGGCCGCGCGCGCCATGATTGCCCAGGCGTTGCTCGATAAATCGCAGACCCTGCCTCAAACCGGTTGGAAAGAAGCCCTGGATCTGGCGAAACGAGCCAAACAATACGGCGCCACCGAAGAGCAGTGCCAGGAGTATATTGGTAAAGTGGTGCTGAACCGAATCAGAGAGTTGGAGGGAAAGGACGATCAAATCGAACAGGTGTTACGCCAGGCGCTGGCGCAATCGCCTGGTAACCGGTTACTCAAGGATCGTTACGCCGACCTGGTGGTCAGCCGGACGACGAAATATATTGAAAAGGAACTGGCGGGTTCACCTGATGTGGACCGGATTGTAACGATTTTTGGCCGGGCTGAGACAATGTTTGCTGATGCAGATAAGGTGGCCGGACCCAACCACCCGACGATTCAAAAGCAAATGCGCGATCTGCGCGAGGTGCACGCCAAGGCATTAAATAGCATGGCGGTTGATCTATTCAACAAGGCGGCTCAAAACGTCCAGTATAATCGTTATTCAGCTTGTGAGCAGTTAAAGCAAGCCGAGCGTTTATGCGAGCAAGCCAAACAGCTGGATCCATCCAATCGAACGGTTCAGGAGAACCTGGAACAGGTCCGGCGCGCAAAAACCATGCTTAACTGCTATTGAAATTTACTGGAGACTGCTGATGATCCAAAAAAGACGCTTCAATCATGGCAAAGTAGTGGTTACCTTCACCTTAGAAGGCCGGCCGAATGCACGGCAGGCGCACCTGGTGGGTAGTTTTAATAACTGGAATACAACGGCTGCGCCAATGACTCGCCAGGGCGATCGGTGGAGCGCCCGCCTGGAGCTGGATGATGGTCGCTCCTATGAATATCTCTACCTGGTAGACGGCAGGGAGTATCTTCCAGATCCTCAGGCAGACGGCAGCGTACGCAACAACCATGGGAGCGTCAATTCCCTGGTCAACCTGCTGGCGGTAAAAAATCCCTATGCTCGTACGCCCTACGATCGCCTCTCAGAACCTGACATCCCCACGATTGGTGTGCTTACCCCGAACGCCAGCCAGGCCGATGTGCAGAGGCAACGCGCCAGGGTGCTGGTGCACCGCAGAGGGCAAGGAGCCGCAGCAGTCAAAGACGTAACCGATGCGGCTCATCGGTTGGGATACCCGGATCGCGTCCAGGTGGATGCTTTCCTGGTCAGCACTTTATCTGACACGGGCGATCTGGACGAACTCGCCAAGACCAATACTGCGCCGCCGCAGGCCAAGATGGATAAGGTTGACTGTTCTGGTTTGACCTTTTGGATCCAGGAGCCGGTAGAGCAGGTGGAGCTGCAAAATATTGTATTGAGTCCCCTGACTAATTTCGATGACCCACGCAGCGATTTGTTGGCGGTTAATTTCGATAAATAAAGGAATGGTGCATGAGCGAACCTACCGATGAAACCCCGACCTCTCCCCAGGCTTTTCAAGTGGTAGAAGCGTTGGAGGAGCCTAAGACCGGTCAACTACCTGACAAACCCCAGGAGTTCTTCCAGAAATTTATCACCAAACATCCCTCCCCTTCAATCTATGATATTTGGGTTGATGCCGTGCGACCCTCACCAGGTGTTGTGATCCAGGAACGTTCCGATTTACAGTCCTCATTGGATGACAACCAGAAGGAGCATTATAAAGAGCAACGCGCTTTTTACTTAAAATTATTAAGTGTTGCAGACAGCCTGGATCGTTTGATGAAACAATTAGAATCATCCAGTGAGATGTTTTCCCATATAAATAGTGTGCGCAACAAATTATTCCAGGTGTTAGAAGAGGTAGATATCGAACCGATACCTGTTTCACCTGGTCAACCTTTTGATCCTACCTACAGTGATGTGAGTGACCGGCAGGTGCGCGAGGATCTGGCCGCCGATACCATAATTTCCGTTGAAAGCCGCGGATATACCTGGCAATCTAAAGTCTTAAGACCAGTTCGTGTGATTATTTCAATAAAACCCCAAGGAGGATAATGCTATGTCAAAGGCAGTCGGAATTGACTTAGGTACAACCAATTCAGTGGTAGCCCATATGCGTAAAAAAGAAGCTAAAGTTCTGGATAATCAGGATAATGAGCCATTGACGCCCTCAGTGGTGCATTTTCCGGAGAATAATGAACCTTTAGTAGGGAAGCTTGCGCGACAGATGGGGGGCAGGAACCCAGAAACGACGATCTACTCAATCAAGCGGTTCATGGGGCGCAATTATGCCGATTCTGCGGTACAGGTAGATAAAGCCCGCGTACCTTACCAGGTAGTCGAGGCGGAAGATGGGGGCGTGGAGGTCGAGTTAAACGAAAGGCGATACACGCCGCAGGAAGTCTCAGCGTTTATCCTGGAGTCGCTTAAAAAGAGCGCCGAAGTTGCGATGGATGAGCAGGTGACACATGCGGTGATCACAGTGCCCGCATACTTTGGGGTGCGCGAGCGCGAGGCGACCCGCCAGGCCGGGCAGCTGGCGGGTTTGGAGGTGCTGCGCATCATTCCTGAGCCGACAGCGGCGGCGCTGGCATATGGCTTTGAGAGTGACAATGACGATCCAAAGACGATCCTGGTGTATGACCTGGGTGGGGGCACTTTCGATGTGACGGTGATGTCGCTGGGCGCGGGAGTGTTCGAGGATGTGGGCAAGATAGGCGATATGCATCTGGGCGGTGACGATTTCGATAACAAGATTGTGGAGTGGCTGATCGAGCAAATCCGTATCCAGCACCGGGTGGATGTGCGTGGGCTACCACGCCAGCAGAAGAACGAGGTGGGATGGCAGCTCAAAGCTGAAGCGGAAGCAGTAAAAATCAAGCTTGGACGAGTACCGAGAGCACAGATCCTTATCCCAGGTCTGATCCGCGCCAATGGCCGACTGGTAGACCTGGAGTGTGAGCTACAGCGCGAGGAGTTCAACCGCATGATTCAACCCTTGGTGAACCATTCACTGGACTTAGTAGACCAGGCAATGCGGTTGGCGCGTATCACGGATAATGAAGTGAAGGCAATCTTGCGGGTTGGTGGATCGACGCGAGTACCGCTGGTACAGGAAATGCTGAGTAATCGCTTCGGGGAGAAAGTTATCCGATCTGAAGTCAACCCGATGCACTGTGTGGCTCAGGGCGCGGCGATCCAGACGACGATGTTCGACGAACTGAAGGTTGAGGCCGGCTGCTTCCAGACGCGCGAATGCAGTAAATGCGGGACGCGCAACCTGGAACAGCGCATAGAAT
>CAYGZL010000032.1:0-200478 GCA_964354345.1 uncultured Anaerolineaceae bacterium
TGATCGTAAGCGATTTTTATCTGACGATGCAACACAATCTGTTCCAGGTAAGTTTTACGGTAAGGGCTTTCGGTAGGAATCAGGTTGTATTTTCGCATCATCTCTTGATAGGCTTGCTCAAGAAAATCGGCTGATTGATCCACCTGGCCAAGGGCAGCCAATGCCTGGCTACGGCGGAACAGGATTTCTTCAGTCGTACATTCAATTATTTGGATAAAGCCAAATTGCTGGTAAATTCCAAGCGCTTTTTGCGAGAGTACATCTGCTCGTTGAAGACAGGTACGATATTCCTCTGTTGAGTCTGCCCGATTAACCAATAAATTCGCCAGACTTAGATAAGCAGCCGATGATTCACAGGCTGCGCACATTTCGTACTGGCGCGACACCTCTTTCCCTGCCACCATGGTTTCCACCAGGGAGGCCTGTGCGGGTATTTTACGTAGGTAGGTCTCATCACCCAGCATGTTATAGAAGATCATCGTGACGAGATACAAACCGGCTCTACCCAGGCTGTTGGATATCCGTTCACCCACCGGTTGCGCCATACCCAGGTATTTTTGCGCTTCTCCATATTGCCCAAGAGCTGCCTGCACCTGGACAATCCGTAAGAGCGGGAAAAGCCGGTCGGTAATGTTTTCCCAATACAACAGAGCTTCTTGTAAAAGCGCCAGACCGGATTCATAATCGCCTAAGTAGAGGCTCTGTTGCTGACCACAATACATCAAAGAATAACCTTCCGAAAAGCGATCCCCAATTTCACGAGAAATTCTCAAGCGCTTCATATCGAAATCAACTAATTGGCAATAATAATCCCCCTTACGTTCATACTGCTCGCCAAGCATTCGCAATAAGCGCAACTCAATCCCTTTATCATTAAGCTTTTCACAAATCGGCACAGCCGCTTGCAGATACTTCATGCTCAGATCCAGGTTATCCATTCCATAGGCAGAACCGATTCCGAGTAAAACTTCTGCCTCAAGCTGCTCATCGCCAAGTTCACGCGCCATCGCCAGCACTTGATCACCAATTTCATGCCAGCGAGTATCCCCCTGGGTTACATAGATATTCCCCAACGCGGCCAGGCAGTACAGCTCTCGCCGGCGGTCGCCAATTTTCCGAGCGATGGTTAATGCCTGCTCTGTCTTGGCCAGGCCTTCGGGCAAATCCACACGGTTTCCGAGATAACGCACTTTTGGATGATTCAGTAACGCGTCAATCATCCAGACTGGATCGTCGGGCATCTCTTCAGCCAGGGGTAATAAAGCCATTGCATCCGCATCGCCAGCTTCAGTATCTCCGATCATATAATACATCCGGCTGCGACCAACATAGACATCAAACCGCTGGGTATGAATGGCATACAACCGGTCCTTATCAGTAACATCGGCTTCCATTTTATCCAGCAACTCAAGAGCCCGGGTAAACAAAGTCAACGCCTCTGAATTCGCATATACTATCATCGCCTGTTCAGCTGCCTGCAAGGTGTAATAAAGCTCACGGTTTTGATTACCCGCATGGCGATAATGATAGGCGATCAGCCCTCCCTGCTGTTCTGACGCATCCACTCCATACAATTCCTCCAGTTCCTCCGCCACCTGCATGTGATACATCCTGCGTTGGGCGTTTAACAGGCTTTCATAGGCAACCTCACGGATTAAGGAGGAGCTGAAAGCATACTCCATCCCCAGGATTGGCACCTGGGCACGCTCGATTATAAATTGGGCTTTTTGTAAATTATTAAGCACAGCCGGAAGGTTGGCGGTATCACCGACCAGGGGAGGCAATAAATTCCGCCAAAAGACAGTGCCGATCACCGCGGCTATTTGAAGAATTCGTCTGTCTTCAGGGAATAAACGATCGACCCGCGCCAGTAACAGGCTTTGTAAACTATCTGGTAAATCTAACGAGGTCACCTGGCGTGTCTCATACCAGACACCCGTAGGATCTTGAACCAGAACACCCTGAGCAATCAAAGAGCGGAGTAACTCATCTATATAATATGGATTCCCCTCAGCTTTTTGGATGACTAATGAGCTGGTTTCACTCGAAAGCACCTGCGGTCCGATAATTTGTTGGATCATCAGTCTACTTTCCTGCTCATTTAAGGGGGGTAAATCTATTAGAGTTAACCGGTGGGGGTATTCTGTCTCAAGAAAATGGCGAAAACCCCACACAGGCGATGTCCGGTCCGGACGAAAGACTAATAACCAAAGGATGGCATGGGTATCGCACACAGATAAACAATACCGCAGAAGTTCGAGAGAGGTTGTATCCACCCAATGCACATCACTAAATGCCAGGATAATTGGACCGTTCGCAGCCAAAGCTTCCACCCAAGCCCGTACCGCAGAGAAAATCTGCCTCCGTAAACCTTCAGCGGTTAAATAACGCACCTTCTGAGCTGCTACTTCATCTAAAGGTATAGCAAGCATGGCTCCGAGATAGGGGTAAAATCGCTCCGCCTGGTCACCCCATAATTTCTCACAACGTTGCTGTAACAAGACTCGCTCTACTTCGCCCGATTCCTCTGGATGAGGAACACCTAACCAGTTATGTAATAAATTTTGCCACATTGTGTACGGCCAATTCTGGTCATACGAACGGCACACACTGCGGATCCAAGTAATTCCACCCGGTTGGATTTGGTACTGACTTGATCCAAGCCCAACCTGGTCCATTCCGGTGAGATTAATTATTAATTCACCCTGCCGGACCAACTCGTGTTGAACTTGCGTAATTAAAAAGGTCTTTCCAATCCCTTTATCGCCGGTCAGTACGACGATCCCGCCGCGACCGCTGGCCAGCCCTCCAATAGCCTGCTTCAGGCTCTGGAATTGAACCGTTCGCCCCGCCAGAGAAATAGAATATACACTGGTCTGCCGGGTGGAAATCGTTTCAGCATCTCGCTGCGGGGCGAGGGGACGATAAATCTTCACCGGATGGCTGATGCCTTTGGCTGGAATTTCCCCTAAGGGTTCCCACTGGAATTTTGCCTCTGTCAACCGGTATGTGTACTCACTTACCAACACGGTACCTGGCTGCGCCGATTGTTCCATGCGCGCCGCAAGGGCAACCGCCTCTCCCATAGCAGTATCTTCCTGGTAGCTACTCTTGTCGCCCACCGTCGCCACAATCAATTCACCCGTATTCACCCCAACCCTCAATTTTAGATCAAGCGGTTGACGTTTGGCCAGGTCGGTCGCATAGGCCTTAACCTTCTCCTGCATCGATAGCGAGGCCAGGATCGCCCGTTCTGGATCATCTTCATGTGCGGTTTTCGCGCCAAAGAAAGCCACCAATCCATCTCCCCGAAACTGGTCCACCTGCCCACCCCAATGATCAATCTCGCCTTCCAAAATTTGAAAGATGTGATTCATCATCTCGACCCAGGCTTCCGTGCCAATTTGCTCCATCATATCCGTTGAGCTACGTACATCGGCCAGGATGGCGGTGGCTACCCGGCGCTCACCAGCTAAAGGACCGATCGTATACACCGGCTGCGTGGGATAGTTTGGCGAAAATGGCAAAGTTGTTCCCGGATGAGATATTACCCTGAGGGCTGGTGCGACTGGCTTTTTTTCGATCTCAACCGGCGTCGGGAGTGTAGGAAAAGGTAATGGCGTACCAGAGCTAGCAGAGGTTGGAAAAACAGGCGGTGCGGTAAACTGGAAACCACACATCCCGCAGTATAAGAAAGCCAGGGGGTTTAAAAACTGGCAGTTGGGACAGTTCTGCGCCAGGGCTGTTCCGCAATGACCACAAAACCGCATCCCGACTGGATTCTTATAATGACAATTTTGGCATTTCATATTCCATAACGATGTCAAATTAATTAAGGCGTCCCTGAAGAAGAGACGCCTTAATTATAAAGCGGAATTGCGCTTATAGCAGGATATTACAGGGTTTCCAACGCCAGGCGGAACCGCTTGGCCAGTTCCTCCAGGATCACAACCGCCATCTCAGCGTCGAGCTTGAGCTCACTCAAAAAATCCCAGCGCGTGAGGATTAAGCAGGTTGTCGGTTCAGTGGTAATTACCGAAGCTGTGCGCAGGCCTTCATCCAGAAGCGCCAGCTCGCCAAAGAAATCGGTTGGCCCAAAGGCATTCATCAGGTTCCGCTCGCCATCCATGCGTTGGCGATAGACATCGGCCTTACCCGTCTCGATGATAAAAAATCCCTCCCCTCCCTGACCCTGAGTGACGATCGCCGCGCCAGCGGGATATGACCGTTCAACAAACCGTTTCGCCAAATGCTCACGCTGGCGTTGGTTCAATCCCTGAAACAGGGGAACTTTTTTTATAAATTCTGCGATGACTTTTATGGTGGCCATCTACATTCTCCTTTACATGAAATACGCCAGGAAGGGAATTGCCAACTCGATGACGAGTGACCGGTAGAACAGATTCCACGACTCTGGCTTGCCTACATGTTTCAAATGGAACTCAGTCGAGAAGATCACGAACGCCATGAAGAGCAATCCAAGGATCAGCAGTAACAAGTAACCGATCGCGGTCGCCGGCGCGGCTACAGTCGAAAAATGGGCATAAATGGAGAGAAATATATTGTAACCGAAATAGATATCCAATAATCCAATCACCAGGGTAATCGCCCATAAGATAAAAGCAAATACCCGGGAAAGGATCGTAGTGCTAATCGCTTTCGGATCCATCGAACCTCCAATCGCATTTACACTCCGCGCAGCTTCAACTCTTCTGCCCGGTGACAGGCAACAAAGTGGTCAGGGCGCAACTCGCGGAACTCCGGTAGATCGGTTTTACACTTATCGACTACATAATTGCAGCGCGGGTGGAAATAGCAGCCCGGCGGTGGATTGGACGGATCAGCGACATCGCCCTGCATGACGATGCGGTCGAATTTATACAACGGATCTGCTTTCGGCACCGCCGACATCAACGCCTCGGTGTAGGGATGCAGTGGATAGGTGTACAACTCTTCAGCACCAGCCATCTCAGCGATTTTACCGACATACATAACCGCCACACGGTCAGATATGTGCTGCACCACGCTCAGGTCATGCGCCACGAAGATATACGACAGATTGAAGTCTTTCTGCAAGTCCTCCAACAGGTTCAAGGTCTGCGCCTGGATGGACACATCCAGAGCGGAGACAGGCTCATCGCAGATGACCAGGCGCGGGTTCAAGGAGAGTGCCCGAGCGATGCCGATACGCTGGCGCTGCCCACCCGAGAATTCGTGCGGGTAGCGCCGTAGATGATCAGATCGCAAACCTACCCGCTCCAACAAACGAACGATGATCTCCTCACTCTCGCGCCCGACGTACTTGCCATGGATCACCATCGGCTCAGCGACAATGTCTGACACGGTCATACGGGGATTGAGCGAGTTGACCGGATCCTGGAAGACCATCGAAATTTCTTGCTGAATCGGTTTCATTTGCTTACGATCCATTTCCAGCAAGTTAATCATCTTAGGCGACCCATCCGGGGTGAACATCCGGGATTTGAAGGAAACCTGGCCACCGGTTGGCTCGTACAAACGGATGATTGTCCGACCAGCCGTCGTCTTACCGCAGCCGCTTTCACCCACCAATCCCAGGGTTTCCCCTTCGCGGACGAAGAAGGAGATATCATCGACCGCTTTTACATACCCCACCACCCGGCGCATCAGGCCTTTCTGGATGGGGAAGTATTTTTTCAATCCGCGCACATCCAACAGGATGTCGTCACCCATAGCTGTATTTGCTTGTGCAGTGTTTGTATTCACCTGGTCCGTCATGCTCACACCTCCTCATACAGCAGGCATCTCACCCAATGATCTTCTGCCACTTGTTTCCAGGTAGGCTCAATCTTGTCGCATTTGCCCGGCATGAAGGACGGGCAGCGAGGATGGAAGACACACCCCGGCGGCAGGTTGAAGGGATCTGGCACCATACCTTCGATGGTCGCCAGTCGTTCACCAGTCTTCTTGCCCACATGCGGGATCGATTTGAGCAACGCCCGGGTGTAGGGATGTCTTGATTCGTAGAAGAGCTTGACCACATTGGCTCGTTCCACCTGTTTACCCATGTACATCACCACAATTTCCTTCGCCATCTCAGCGATTACTCCCAGGTTGTGGGTGATGAACATGATGGCCATGTCGACTGTCTCTTGAAGACCGCGCATCAGATCGAGGATTTGCGCTTCGATCGAGACATCCAGGGCGGTCGTCGGTTCATCAGCGATCAGCATTCTCGGTTGGCAGGAGAGGGCAATAGCTACCATCACCCGCTGGCGTTGCCCTCCGCTCAACTGGTGCGGGTAGTTGTCAACACGCTCCTCAGGCTTAGGAATGCCCACCTTATGCAACATTTCGATGGCGATCTCGCGCGTTTCTTGCTTGGATAGCTTTTGATGAGCCTGGATGGTTTCGCCAATCTGATCCCCCACCTTCTTGACCGGTATCAGACGATGCAAAGTAACCGCTTCGTTAATATGGCTTCCGGCTGTATAAACTGGCGTCAACGAGCTCATCGGCTCCTGGAAGATCATCCCGATCTCACCCCCGCGAATCTCACGGATTACATCGCCGTCTGGGTGAAGTTTGGTAATGTTGACTATATCCACCTTTTCTGAGGCGGTACTTCCGTCGCCGCGCGGACGACGGTAATACAACACTTCACCATTCGTGATCTTACCCGGCTTGGGGATCATTTGCATGATCGCCCGGGCAGTCATCGACTTACCACAACCACTCTCCCCGATCACACCGATTGTCTCGCCAACATGAATGTCAAAGGTGAGACCATCCACAGCCTTGATGATCCCGGCCCGCACATTAAACTCAACCCGCAGGTCATTAACTTCAACAAGAACATCTTTTAAGTCGCTCATTTTACCAACCTCCTAACGCCCGCCATAGGGATCCAGGGCATCACGCAATCCATCGCCCAGCAGGTTGAATGCCCACACCGTGATGATAATCGGTATAACCACCGATAACTCCCACGGTACGAAGCGAATGGCGCGTACAGTACCGCCATCCTGCAAAAGAACGCCCCAACTGGTCAATGGCGGGCGCAGACCTAAACCCAGCCAGCTCAAGGCCGTCTCGGACAGGATCATCCCCGGGATGGCCAATGTGGCCATCACGACAATATGGCTGACTGTGCCAGGCAACAAGTGGCGGAACATAATCCGGGAATCGTTGGCGCCAGCGCTGCGCGCAGCCAGGACATACTCGCGCTCACGTAACGAGAGGATCATGCCACGTAACTGGCGCGCCAGACCGCCCCATTGCAGGAATGAGAGGATGATCGTCAGCATGAAATAAACTGCAATCGGCGACCACCAACCTGGGATCGCAGCGGACAAGGCGAGGAAGAGCGGGATATCGGGAAATGCCCCCAGCAGCTCGGTGGTACGCTGTAAAATCATGTCAACCGCACCGCCGTAATAACCCGAGATGGCGCCGATCACACTGCCGAAGATCAAAGTGAGGATCTGACCGATCAGGCCAACTACCAGCGACAGGCGACCACCATAAAGGATGCGCGAGAAATAATCGCGCCCTAACGCGTCCGTGCCCACGATATAGATGGATGCAGTAGGATCCTGACTGGTCTCCACACCGAACAGGTGGATGGTGGTCGGGATGAGACCAAGAAACTTGTATTCTCCACTGGAGATGAAAAACCTGATCGGATAAATCCGCTCTGGATTTTCCACAAAAGAGCGGGTGCGCTTAACCGTATCGATCTTCTTGTCCAGACCGTAGACAAACGGTCGGAGATGGAATTGTCCGTTGGCATCCACAAAGCGGATTTTTTGGGGCGCTGCCTCAGTGTTATCCGAGCGCGCCTCCAACGGGTAAGGCGCGATGAATTCGGGGAGCAACACAAACGAAACATAGAAGATAATCAGGACCAGGCCTCCAACAATCGCAATCTTATTCTTTTTAAACTTCCACCACACCAGCGCATAATAGCTCTGGCTAAGGGGTTTCTGTTGAGCTTCTTTCTTTGCCATAATCACACCTCCCATTCCCTTATTCGAGCCGGATGCGCGGGTCAACCCACGCCAGGGTCAAATCAGCCAGCAGGTTGCCGACCTGGAGCAGTAAAGCCAGGATCACCAGGCAGGTGCCGGCCATATATATATCCAACCGCCGCAAGGCCTCTACAAAGACTGGACCGACCGTAGGTAAGTTTAACACGATTGAAACCAGGGCATTGCCTACAAAAATACCATTCAACGACGAACCCAGGATGGTGATTAAGGGGTTAATGGCGATCCGCACGGCATGTTTCCAGATCACCGTCCGGTTCTTCAAGCCTCGCGCCCGTGCCGCCTCAACGAACGGCTGTCCCATTGTTTCCAGCAGGTTGCCGCGCATGATGCGGATCAACCCTCCCGCGCCTGTCACCGCGCTGATAATCGCCGGGATCCAGAGATGATTTAGCAGGTCAACAAATCGTCCCCACGACCAGGGAACATCGACAAAATCCTTGGAAAACAATCCTGTGACCTCTTTGTTAAACACGACAATCGCCACGTATAAAACTAATAAGGCGAAAAGAAAACCCGGCATCCCCAGGCCAATGAAACTGATTACGGACACAACTTGATCGCCAACAGAATATTGGTTAATAGCGGAGTAAACCCCCAAGGGGATCGCTATTCCCCAGACGACTACCAGAGTGGCCAACGAAAGGATCACCGTCATCGTCACACGCTCGCCCAAGACATCTTTAACCGGGCGCTCATACTCGAAAGACTCCCCAAAATCGCCCTGGACGAAGTGGATCACCCAGTTGCCATATTGCCAGAGAAACGGTTTATCCAGACCATAGCGGATCCGGTATTCTTCCATACGCACTTCGGCGCTGCGGTCGCCACGCGCCTGAAGCTGTTGCATTTTTTGAGTCAGAAAATCCCCAGGAGGGAGCTTCATCATCACAAAGCTCAGAAAGGAAACAACAATTGTCAAAACAGCCGTATAAAGCAAACGTCGGATAATATAATTAACCATTTTTCGTCTCCTTCGGAATCTTTCCCGAAATAAGGCACTGAATCCGACCGACCTTTTCTTGTATCCCCCCGAATAACTGGTTTATTCGATATTCAATAGGTTTCATTGGTAAGCCATACTGAATAGTTTTCGTGATTTTCTGGTAATATACACTCCATAACCCCTTAATGAGGATGGCGGACGGGAGAAAATCCCCATCCGCCATCCTTTACCTAATCAGGGTTACTTGTCCATCCACCACTGTGCAGCAATGGTGTTGCCGGGGGTTGCTGGCGCCCACGGGCCGACCACGCCGAAGTCGGGAATGTTCTTCATGTAATTCTTGACGTAAATCGGCATGGGCTGGTCGCCCGCCACGCCGATAATGAAGGGACCTTCATCGAGAATCACCTGGATCGCTTCCCAAACGACTTTGTGGCGTTCCTCGATAGTGCCAGTCGCCATTGCCTTGCGGTACAGCGCCTGCAGCTTCTCAGCCGGGCTGCCTGCCGCAGGCTTCACACCGCAGTCATACGGCTTGTCCGCAGGAGGTACGCAAACATCACCACCCTTGGCAAACCAGCGACCTTCGAGCGGGAAATAGTAGCGGTTGACGACCGGGAACATCCAGTCGGGGTAGGTCAGGATATCAATTTCAGAAATGTGTGCGCCGCGCAGCATGAAGTAGCCTTCATTGGTGCGGCTGTCCACGTCCGGTTGACCTTGCAGGTTCTTGACTTCGACGGCGATCTTTAGCTTCGTCTCCCATTCGTTCTTCATTTCCGCCGCAGCGTCGACCTGCACTTTGAGGCTGCCGCCCCAGTCGGTGACATCTATGGTCATCACAAAGGGTTTGCCGCTGGGCAAAGCGCGGAAGCCATCTGCGCCAACCTTCATGCCCAGATCATCCAACAGTTTGTTGGCCTGGGCGTCATCTTCGGTAGCAGCCAGAACTGACCACTTCTTGTACCACTCCTGGCCCGTTGCACCGGCAAAGTGCCAGGACTGTGGGCTGATCGAGGCTTGCTTCGGCTCACCGATGCCGCCCCAGGCGACGTCAATAATGCGCTGGCGGCTGAAGCCGATGGACAGCGCCGTACGGAAGTTCTTATCCCGCAGCAAATCGCGGATTTCCTTGGCGTGTTCGGGAGTGTCATCCGTGTAGTTCTTGCCGCCTTCAACATAGTACTGGTTGACCATGTAGCCCGGCCAGGCGCCGGCGCCATTCATCCAGCCCTGCAACCGCTTGTAGTTGCCAGCCTGAGCGCTCTCATCCAGCAGCGCGAGCTCGTTCGGACCGCCGCAAATGCGGAAAGCCGTGTCGTACCGGCCTTGCTTGCAGTTCAGGATACGCACCTGCTCATCCGATACGATTTCAACCTGGATGGCATCGATGTATGGAAGCTGGTTGCCTTCCGTGTCGACCCGCCAGTAGTAGGGGTTGCGCGTGAAGGTGTAGTTGTTGCCATCCTCTGAAATCTTGCTATTGCACCAGGCGAAGAGGCAAGGATAACCCGGTGTCTGCCACCACTTGTCAGCCTTGACCATGTCATCCCAGGTCTTGCCCGCGGTGTACTTGGGGTGGAACTGCTTCAGGTAGTGCGCCGGTTTCATCTTGGGACCCGCGAATTCCCAATAGCCCTGCGCCAGGAAGAAGGGATCGACCCACAGGGCGCGATCCGTTGATTTCCAAACTACAGTGTATGCATCGGGGAACTCCATGGTGATCGGCGTGCCATCGGTATTACGCAGGTAGGCTGGAATGGAATAAACCTTCTGCTCAGTATCATTGGCCAGGTCTTCCCAGTAGAATTTCCAGTCGGCGCTGGTGTATGGCTCGCCATCCGACCATTTCAAGCCCTTGCGCAGGTGCATGGTGAAGGTCTTGCCATCCGCAGACCACTCATAGGATTCGATCAAGGCTGGTTCATAACCAGTCAGGTCAGCTTTCCACTTAAGCGGTGCTTCGGTAGCGAAATAGAGTTGAACGTTACCGACTTCTGGCCACCAGGAAGCGGTAAAGATAGTGCCGCCATACTTCCCGACGCTCTCGACTGGCTTGGTCACGAGCGGCTTATCCGGCAAGCGTTTGTCAACTGAAGGCAGTGTACCAGCTGCTACCTGGGCAGCCAAATCTGGAGCTTCTTTGTAAGTCAGTGCGGGGGGTGTGGTAGGTGCGACTGGCTTGGTAGCTTCTTTCGGTGCCTCAGTCGGCGCCACAATTGCCACTGTCGTATCAGTTGGCTTAACAGGAACTTCAGTCGGTTTGACTGCCGTAGTCGGCGTCGCTGCCGTACCGCAACTGGTCAACACCATCACCAGGATGATCAGTGCGGAAAAAATTAGGTATGTCTTTCTCATAGCTTCTCCTTAATGGAAAATGGGTAGTAAATTGGAAACAAATTTGTTTCATCAGGCGTTATTAGAGATTTATCGACTCCAATTAATCCATTCAATCACCTCCTATCAATACTGTCACAACAGGCACATTCAAGAAATTCGCCTGCCCAATGGGAACTTCGGTTTATTGCTATCAAAAAAATGGGACTAAAAATATGTTTATGTTAATAAGCACAGTTATTCTCAAACCATAATTTTCTTTCACTTCTAACAGTAAGATCGTACAACAAACCAATCTTTTTGTCAATGGGACATTCGCCTTAATCGAACAATGACAAATATCCGACCAGCTCGATTCAGTGCATTTTCTCGGCTATAATAAACTTGCTACAAAAATTTCGTTTGAAACGAAATGAAAGGATGGAACTCGTAGTTATGGATTTATGGTGGCAAACTGGCGTTATCTATCAAATCTACCCCCGCAGTTATCAAGACAGTAACGGCGATGGTGTTGGTGATATTGCAGGTATCCTGCAGCGCATGGATTATTTAAGCGATATCTTGGGCATCGATGCGATCTGGCTTTCTCCGTTCTATCCTTCTCCGATGGCCGACTTCGGTTACGATGTCTCCGACTACACCGGTGTTGATCCACGCTTTGGCAACCTGGTTGATTTTGACCAGTTGATCGCCGAGGCGCATCGCAGGAACATTCGCATCATCATTGACTTCGTGCCCAACCATACCTCCGACCAGCATCCCTGGTTCTTCGAATCGCGGGTTACCCGGGATAACCCGAAACGAGACTGGTATTTCTGGCGCGACGCCAAACCCGATGGCTGTCCACCGAACAACTGGCTGAGCTTGTTTGGCGGAATCGCCTGGGAATGGGACGCCAAAACCCGCCAATATTATCTTCACACTTTCCTCAAGGAGCAACCTGACCTGAACTGGCGCAACCCGGAAGTGAAGACAGCGATGTTGGGGGTGATCCGCTTTTGGTTGGAGCGCGGCGTGGATGGCTTCAGGATCGACGTGGCTCACTTTATCATGAAAGATCCCGATTTACGTAATAACCCGCCCAATCCCGATCTGAGCAAAACTAATTTCCTCGGTGGTGAATATCCTACCCAAATCCATCTTCACGATATGGGTCACCCGGATGTCCACCAGGTGTATCGTGATTTCCGCGCCTTGTTGGACGCGTACAGCCAGATTGCACCGCGCTATTCCGTCGGTGAAATCCATATCGCTGATTGGCAGGAATGGGTTGCATATTACGGGAAGAATCTCGATGAGCTGCACATGCCCTTCAATTTCACGCTGATGCGAGCTCCCTGGAATCCGTCCGCGCTAAGAGGGGTAGTGGACAGCCTGGAAACCGCCCTTCCTCCGGGCGCCTGGCCGAATTACGTGCTGGGCAACCATGATGAGCCACGCCTGGCCAGCCGTTATGGCCAGGATCAGGTGCGCCTGGCCGCCATGCTACTCCTTACCCTGCGCGGCACGCCGACTCTCTACCAGGGCGATGAATTGGGTATGACCAATCTCGACATCCCGGCTGAGAAACAACAAGATCCGTATGGCCGGCGGGTGCCAGGCAAGGGTCGCGACGGTTGCCGTACGCCGATGCCCTGGGACGATTCGCCCAACGCGGGTTTTTCCTCCCCTCAAACCACCCAATTATGGCTACCATTGAACCCGGATTTTGGCATCGTGAACGTTCAACGCCAGTTAAACGATCCACGCTCAGTCCTCTCGCTTTACCGCTGCTTGCTGAAGCTGCGTCGCGCATTGCCTGCCTTGCATGCTGGTAGTTATCGCCCGGTGGAAAGCGCACCCGAGGGAAGTTATATCTACCTCAGGGAAAGCAACGATCAGAAGATGCTGGTGGCTTTGAACTTTTCAAAGCAACCCATGACATTGAACCTGCGTGCTTTTGGTCGTGGATCTATTCAAGTTTCGACAGAGTTGGATCGTGAAGGTGAAGTCTCATTAGATCAGTTGTTGTTGCGCTCGAATGAAGGTATGGTCATTGAATTGATCTAAGAAACCTTTAACAAACCTTGGGGCTTAATACGCTCTGAGTAACGAGGAATAATCCAATGAAAACCGTTCCACTGGGTAATACCGGAATTGAGGTAAGCGCTTTATGCCTGGGCGCGATGTACTTTGGCACACACAACGATGAGACTACCTCGCTGGCTCTGCTCAACGCATATACAGAAGCCGGCGGTACCTTCATCGACACTGCAAATATCTACTCCCACTGGGTGGGAGGCTTTCTTGGCGGTGAAAGCGAGTCCCTGTTAGGTCGTTGGATGCGCGCCCGCCAGAACCGTTCCCAGGTATTCGTCGCTTCCAAGGTAGGTTTTGGCTACCCAGGTGTGAAGCGTGGCTTGACTGCGCAACTGATCGAACAGGAATGTAACAAAAGCCTGCAACGGATGGGGATTGAAACGATCGATCTGTATTATGCCCACTGCGATGATTATCTGACACCCCAAGAAGAGGCACTCGAAGCCTTCAACCGCTTGGTGCAGACCGGTAAAGTCCGTTACCTTGGCGCCAGTAACTTCCTGGCCTGGCGATTGGAAGACGCTCATTGGGTCAGCCAAACCCACGGTTGGAGTGAATACTGCTGTATTCAACAGCGCCACACATACCTGCGCCCAAAATCCGGCGCAAGTTTCGATCCGCAAGTAGCTGCTAATCCCGATTTATTCGATTACTGCCGCCACCGTCCGATCACCCTGCTGGCCTACTCCGCCTTGTTGAGTGGGGCGTACACGCGCGCCGAACGCGCCATCCCAGCCCAATATGCCAGCGCGGACAGCGACCAGCGCCTGAGAGAACTCCATACGGTAGCCCAGGAGAAGGGCGTTACCGTTAACCAAATCATCCTGGCCTGGATGCTCCACAGCCAGCCGTTTGTGCTACCACTCATCGCAGCCAGCACCCAGGCACAACTCAGTGAAAATCTCCAGGCTCTGGAGATCAGCTTGATTCCTGACGAAATGGCGCGCCTGGATTCCGCTGGTTCATAAGAACAGGATCTTAGATCAAACCATGCAAGCTGAATATCCCCAACTTCACCTTTATTCACACCGCCTGGCAGGCGTCTATGCTGCGGCGGTCACACCCCTACGACCAGATCTTAGTCTGGCTTTGGATGACCTGCCCCTTTTTCTTGACTTTTTAGCCAACCGGGGCTGCCATGGTGCTTTACTTTTCGGCACGACTGGCGAAGGACCTTCCTTTGCATCCTCTGAACGCATCAGTCTGCTGCGCCAGGCGCTCTCCTGGAAGAAGATGCGTCCCGACTTTCACCTGCTCCTGGGCACTGGCATGCCTGGCCTGGAGGACACCTGCAGGTTAACCCGGGCTGCTTTTGACCTGGGCGTGGATGGTGTGGTGATTCTGCCTCCCTACTATTATAAAAAAGTGAGTGATGACGGCTTGTTTGCCTGGTTTAGGGAAGTAATCCAGCGCGCTGTACCTCCTGATGGCGTGCTGCTGGCTTATCATATCCCCTCAATAACTGGCATTGGGTTCTCGCTGGATTTACTGGCGCGCCTCAAGGACGCCTTTCCCAAACAGTTCATCGGTCTGAAAGATTCGTCCAGCGACGCCGAGTATGCCCGCCAGCTAGCTGAGCGTTTTGGATCAGACCTGGTTGTATTTAATGGCAACGATGGGCTCTTCAGCCACGCACTACAGCATGCCGCAGCAGGCTGCATCACTGCCCTGGCCAATCTGTTCTCGCCCGAGCTGCGCCAGATCTGGGACGCTCATCAGTCTGGCAACCTGGATCAGGTCGCATCCATTCAAGCGCGTCTGAGCCAGTACCGGGCGCTCATGGACCGCTTTCCACCAGCACCGCCGCTTTTGAAGGCGCTCCTGGCACGGCGAGCCCAACTGCCCCGCTGGTCCGTCTTGCCGCCATTACTACCAATTTCACCCGAGCTAGAGACTCAAGCCTCAGCAGAGATGGACGCAGTTGGATGAGACCGGTTCGCAGGATATTCCTGAGATGCCTTTTACGCTACGAAACATCGGAACCCCTGTTTCGCCATGACACCTGAACCTTCGCCCGATCAGCAGAACGCTGGAATAAAGCGGACGCAGTTTCTGCTGACGAACCTGATTATATTAAGCATCGTCATCCTGGCACTCATCTTGTTGATCGCCGGGTATCCAATCCTGTCCCATTCGGGTGAAAAAGCTACTTCGATCAACATACCCACACTGCGCCCAACCATCACTCCCTCCCTAACCCCCACCATTTCACTCACACCAACCCCCAGCCGCACGCTGCGTTTCACCGTAACCCCCTCCCTGACCCCGACTCGTACTAAGACTGGCACACCGACCGTCATGCCGACGCCAACCGGACCAATTCCGTTGATTGCTGCCAGACCAGTAACCGGTAAAGAATATCAATTAATAAAATGGAACGCCGATCAGGCAGATCAACTGATCCAATACCTGAACGCCTACCCGAATTCCTTGCTCAAGCAAGGTCTGGAACAAGATTTACGAATATATACCGCAGCATTTTCCTATGCGATCATCGCGCAACGCGAGGCTCTGGTACGCTACCCTGATGCGACCCAAGCCAACGCCTGGCAATGGGGTCTGGCCTACAATCTGGCGCGCACTGGAGACTCACAAGCCGGTCAGGCATATGCTAATTTAATAAGACAAGCCTTAAATCAGGACGAAGTCCAGCCAGATAATCTGGAGAGCTGGTTTCACACCAAAGAGCCCCGCTTATCACTTTATGTAGATGATCTCGGTGAAACTCCCGGCGTCCTGAATAGCCGAATCCTGGAAGTGCGCGGTGCAGGCAGCGCCTTTATCTGGTTGAGCGAGACAACCAGCATTTACAAAGTCGAGGTTTTGACCAGCCAGTTTGACTTTATTCACCCCCCGTCCTTCAATTCGCTGGTGACCGATCTAAACGGAGATAAGCTCCTCGATGTCGCCATCTTCGATTACACACCCCACAAGAGCAGTTCCGCGGATGGGAGCCTGATCGCAGATCCGCCGCGTGTGTTTAGCCTGGCAGAAGCTCCGGCGCGCCAGCTACTCTTCCGATCCAGCGAATCCGATTTCGAGGTGGGCGTTGACTTTACCAATTATTGGGGAATCAGCCAAAGCTCCGCGGGCGAAAACCACCTGACTTTCCACACCACGGTTTATCCGGCTTGCCCGATCACGATCCAGCGAGAATACCAGTGGAATGGCGAATATTTTCAGCGAATAACAATCCTGTTTACAGCGCAACCACCCCAGTCAAACTTGAGTTTGTGCGAACCACTGCTTGATCATGCACTGCACACCTGGGGAGCTGCAGCCGCGGCCTCGATCCTGGAACAATTGCTACCCGGACTGGAAAAGTCTCAGAGCGATCTGGATCCGAAATTCCTGCTCCAGGCCAGCGATACGTGGCGCTACCGGCTGGGTATCTACCGCGCCTTAACCGGGGATGTGTCTGGGGCCAGGCAAATCCTGGAAGAGGTCATTCAGAAGCCAATTCTGCCTGACGGCCCGTGGAGGACGCTTGCCAGCCAATTCCGGCAAAACTACCAAAAATCGGAGGACATCTACCGGGCCTGTCTTGAGAGCGCTGACTGTCCTCCGGATCAGGCGATCACGTACCTGATTAATACCCGCCTGAAGTCTGCCAAGATGGACGGGCTGACTTTCCTTTGGCAAGCTGGCATCACCCTGCGCGCCTCAGGCTACTTCGATTTCGACCGCGATGGACAGAAAGAACGTTGGTTCACCGTCCAATACCATCCTTTCGAAAAGCTCGAGCTATGGATCCTGGCTGGATCTCCCCAGGGCGATACCGCCCTGCTCGTCGGGACGATCGATTCGGATAAACCGGGCTTCACTTACCTGGACGAAACCCAGGCGCCTCCAGTGGTATTGGTGGACAATCAGATTCCGATCCGTTTGCAACGCGATCCACAAACAGCAGCGCCTTACCTGACCATCCCCGACCTGCCGCGCCTGTACCCAGATCGCTTTCAGGAAGCGGTCACCAGTCTTCGAGAAGCGCTGCTCTCAGGGATTAGCGCAGCCGATATCCATGAAAAACTGCTATTATTGCAGGACACGCCAGGTCTGTTATGTGAAAACACCTATAACTGCGACGCGTATTATTACTTCCTGGGTCTATCCAGCGAAATGGCCGGTGATGAGCGCGGCGCAGTGGACGCTTATCTGAAACTCTGGTGGGATTATGTGAAGAGCCCATATACCATCATGGCGCGCTTTAAACTCGTTGGGGGTACTCAGGGAATTATCACGACGCCGACAGTCCCTGCCGTCATGGGCACGCCCACCGGTCTTACACCAACTCCTACTGCGACACCCACCCCTGAAAGCGCTTACCCAATCGTCACAGAGACGGAATATAACCCTTACCCCAATCCTTAAGTAGAAATGATGATATACCCTCGCACCCACTGGCGATTGATGCATACACCACCCACACACGGAGCCTGGAACATGGCGTTGGATGAGGCGATCCTGGAAGCCATCGAAAAGGACGCCTCCCCGCCAACCCTGCGCCTGTATGCCTGGGAGCCTGCCTGTCTTTCATTAGGCTATGCGCAGCGTGTGGGGGACGTTGATCTAGACCGGTTGCAGTCATTCGGCTGGGAGCTGGTCCGTCGCCCGACAGGTGGGCGCGCCATCTTGCACATCGACGAACTGACTTATTCCGTCGTCGGCCCGGCAAGCGACCCCCGCCTGGCAGGGAGCGTGTTGGAAAGCTATCACAATCTCTCCGAGGCGTTGCTCAACGCCCTGCACCTGCTGATGATCCCCGCCGAGGCACTACCCAAAGCCGGGCAACCAACCTCTGGCAACCGACCAACCCCTGCAAACCAAAATCCGGTTTGCTTTGAAGTTCCTTCCCATTACGAGATCACCTCGTCTGGAAAGAAACTCATCGGCAGCGCCCAGGCGCGCCGTAAAGAGGGCGTGCTGCAACATGGTTCACTGCCTCTGACCGGCGACCTGACCCGGATCACACAGGCTTTAGCCTTCTCCAGTGATGCAGAGCGCGCCAGAGCAGCTCAGCGGCTTAGCAACCGGGCGACCACCGCTGAAATTGTTCTCGGTCAACCACTCGCCTGGGGCACTGCGGCGCAGGCATTCGCTCAGGCCTTCGCAGAAACGCTGAACATCGAATTCTCCCATGAACTCCCGGTCCAGACTGAACTGGACCGCGCCAATCAACTGGTCGAGGAAAAATACGCTAATCCTGACTGGACCCAGCGAACATAACAGTATTCCTTTTCCTACAATCTTCAATCTCAAAAGATTACATTACAATGTCACTCGGCGTATTAATGTTACACCTCCAAATTGCCGGTTGCACTTCTCTAAAGGAAAAACGTAGCCGGTTGAAACCCTTGATCGTCCGGCTGCACCGGGAATTCAATATCTCTGTGGCTGAAATGGATCACCTGGATGCCTGGCAAGAGGCAACCATCGGTTGTGCGTTGATCAGCAATGACGCAGCCCACACTCAGCGAGTTTTATCGAAAGTGGTGCATTGGGTAGAAACTTCCTGGCCCGATGTCGCGGTGGTTAATGACCAGATTGAACTAATTACTTGAAACTTCTAGGCGGGGTGTATTGCAGGTTATTTAATAAAATAGGAGTATTGGTATGGATCTCAAGTTAAAAGGGATGCGTGCCCTGGTCACAGGAGCCAGCCGAGGGTTAGGTTTCGCAGTCGCACTCGGATTGGCCAAAGAGGGCGTGCAGGTCGTGATAAACAGCCGGGATGCGGTGAAGTTGGCCGCCGCCGCCGGGCGGATTGAGCAAGAGACTGGCTGTCCAATGGTTTGCCTGCCAGGCGATGTCACAGACCCATGCTTTCCAGAGCAACTAATCGCTCAAGCGGCAGGTAAACTGGCTGGTCTTGACCTCCTGGTCACCAACACTGGCGGTCCCCCGGCAGGCAAGTTTGAGAGCTTCGATGATCTCGCCTGGCAGAAAGCCATTGACTTGAATCTGATCAGCCACGTGCGCCTGATCCGAGCTGCCTTGCCTTATTTACGCAAGTCGGTTCACCCGAGTGTCCTGACCATTACCTCTTACTCCGTCAAGCAGCCTATTCCTGACCTGGTGCTCTCAAACAGCGTCCGCGCCGCCACGGTAGGTCTTACCAAAACCCTGGCGTTGGAGCTGGGTGGGGAGGGCATACGTTTCAACTCTATCTTACCGGCCTGGACCAAGACAGAACGCATCTATGAGCTGCTCAGCTACCGAGCACAAGCGAATGGGACAACGCTGGAGGAGGAAATCCGCGTACAAGCCCGAGACAGTGTCTTCAGACGCATGGGGACGCCTGAGGAGTTTGCCAATGCTGCAGTTTTCTTGGTCTCACCAGCCGCAGCGTATATCACGGGTGTCATGCTAACCGTTGATGGGGGTATGTACAAAGGCACGCTGTAGTGTGATCAGGTCATCTTTTTAACATGTCATGTAAATAGCGATGAAAATAATCGTTGTGGCTTCACAAAACCCGGTTAAAGTAAAGGCTATCCAAAATGGCTTCCACAGGATGTTCCCGGAGGATCAATTCACCATTCAAACCGTCTCAGTGCCATCAGGCGTCCGAGATCAGCCTTTATCCAGCGATGAAACTCTGGCTGGCGCCTGTAATCGGTCGCGCGGCGCGGCCTTGCGAGTACCCGGCGCTGATTATTGGGTTGGCATCGAAGGCGGAATCGCCGAACAAGGTCACGAACTCTGCGCTTTCGCCTGGATTTTCATCCATTCGAACGAGCTGGAAGGCAAAGCCCGCACCGGGACATTCTTTTTACCGCCGGCAGTCGCTGACCTGATTCGGGCTGGCAAGGAGTTAGGCGAAGCGGATGATATCGTCTTTCAGAAGTCCAACTCGAAGCAGGAAAACGGCGCGATCGGTCTGCTGACCGGCAATATCATCGACCGGGCGCAACTTTACGAACATGCTGTCATCCTGGCTCTGGTGGTCTTTAAGAATCCCAACCTGTACCCCGCACAGGCTGGATAACGCATTCAAGCGATAATTAAACCAACCTCAAAACAACTTTTCCCTTTGCCCAGAGATCTTCCAGGCGGTAGTAATTACGACGGTCGGGGGAAAACAAGTGCACGATCACATCGCCATAATCAATGAGCAGCCAGCCCTCCTGGGACACTCCTTCAATTTTCCCTTTAAGCTGGTATTGCTCCCGCACCGATTCGATCACATGATCAGCCAGGGCTTGCAGCATCCGATCGCTGGTGCCGGAACAGATGACGAAGTAATCAGTAAAATCAGATATTTCCCGAATATCCAACAGCAGAATGTTTTCCCCCTTTTTATCTTCGATGGAGTTTACAATAGCACGTGCAATTTCAAGTGTTTCCAGAATTCACCTCCAGGTGGCAAAATTTTGCCGTGAATAATTGAGTGTAGATCGAACCCCCCGGTCTGAGATCACTGCGAAACAGGTGCACCTCGCGGATTTGTGCGAGCCCAAGATCCCTAACGGGGTAACTGACTAATGCATCACGGATCTGTCGAGCTTCCAATGGTGTGGCGTTTCGATCAACCCGCCCAAGAGTAAGGTGAGGCGAGAAGGGACGCTCCTCACGGGCATACCCGAGGCGTCCAGTCTCGACCTCAATGCCCTGCTGGAGTGCGATTAACTCCGCCGGCGCTTCTACGCCCACCCAGATCACCCGCGGCCGGTTCGCCGACGGGAAAGCCCCGCTTCCGCCAATCCGGACTTCAAAGCCTGAAATTTTATACGCTTCGGCTCTTAAAACCTTCTTCAGAATCTCCAGATTTTGTAGCACAACATCCCCTAGAAACTTCAGCGTCAGGTGGATATTGTTTGCTGGTGCCCACCGGACAGGCGCGCGGGGTAGCCGCTGACGAAATTCCTGCAAGACCCGCTCCAGGTTCCGCCGGATTTCCTCCGGCAACGAGATAGCGATGAAAGCACGGATAACATTCATAGGTTTAATCAATTTTAACCAATTTTAATCAACCATGCAAATCGGTGTTTACTGGAATTTCGTCAGGTGGAAATCCCGCATCCGCAGATCCCATCGGACTGATATCAGGCCGTTGTTGTTCATAATCCTCGGGCGTATCCAAATCTTGCACGACCGAGTCTGTCTCGACGGATACAAAATGGATCGATCGCCGCTCTTGTTGAAAGAAGGTGCGAATGGTTTCCGGAGGCTGCAAGGATAAAAGCGCTGGCCATAGGGGCCTGGCAACCAACCAGGGATGCCCACGCCGCATTTGGTAGCTTGGCACCACCAGTTGCGCGTCTGTCTCTTGAAAAGCTGTTAGGATTGCACGCACAACACTTAGCTCGATTCGGGGTTGGTCACCCAATGCAACCAGGGTAGCCTGCGCGGCGCGAGTCAGAGCCCCCAGGCCGGTTTGCAGAGAATAGATCATTTCATCGGTTTCATAACGTGGATTAAACACCAGGCGGACAGGCAAGTCCTTTAGCGCAGCTTCGGTTGATTCTCGTGCGCCTCCGGTAACAACGACGATCTCAAACACACCCGCCATAAGCATGACATGCACTACCTGGGCAATCACCACCGTCTTTCCCCAGGGCAAAACCATCTTCGGGCGACCCATGCGCCGGGATAAGCCTGCCGCTAAAACAATCACCGCGACCTTTTGATCGTTTACTGACATAAATCCCGGTCTGTATTGCGAATTTGCAGCTTCTGGTAATCTTCGAGGGTATCAATATCCAACAGGATGCTGGCATCGTGCCATGGCAGCCAGGTAACCCGGTGCCTGGCGAAGATCGCCCGCCCACCTGTGTCGCCCTGCAAACTCAGTAGATCTGAGAAGGTTGTCCAGTCGAACAGGACAGGATTGGCGCGGCGATCACCGACAAGCGGCGCCACTACAGGCGCTAATGTCTGGGCGTGTGTCTGCACCAGGCTGCGAATAAGATTGGCTGACACACATGGTTGGTCAACCAAAAGAAATACTGCCGCCCCCACTTCCGGTCCAACTGCCTTCAGTCCAGCGACCAACGAAGAGCTTTGACCACTGGCCCACTCCGAGTTATAGGCAATCTGCACGGGTAATCCACCTAAAACCGATTCAACTTCTGTGTGGTAAGCTCCACTGACTACCACCACCGGCGAGAGACCCGCCTCCAAGGCCGTCCGGGCGGCATGCTCAACAAACGATCTGCCATGCCATTGGAGAAGCTGCTTGGGTTGACCGAAGCGCTGGGATGAACCCGCTGCCAGGACAATCCCCGCGACCGGTTGATAGACTGCCCAAACGCCACCGTCCGGAACAGTGGCAGAGGTTTTTAGCCCACAGACCAGCACCGCATGATACTGTCCAACCAACATCCCCGCCAGGCGTCCAGCCAGGGCAAGTTTCTCGACGAAACTATCGTTTCGCAGTGTGTCAGCCTGATTGAGCAGCGCTATCCGGCGAGCTTGCGCAGGTATACCTTTCAACCCGCCTGATGGATGCGTCAACACTTTGACCACTGCTTCTGGCGTAATTGCTGCCCCAATCAGCAGCCCACTTAATTTTGCAAAACGCTCGGAGCGATGGACCCATTCTTCATTGAGTGGTTGGTCTATCCCAGCCAACCCGACCACAACGATCACAGTATCCACCCAGGCCGGTATCACCGGTTCATAATCAGCCGGAGCCTTCAAGGGGCGGCAGCGTGAGCCATCGGCCTCGATCAGCAAAGGAATCCCATACTGATCAGCCAGCCGGCGTACTTGCACCAAAGTCGCCTCATCCAGGCCAGTCATGCGGTGGTCATCCCCTTCGGGACCAATCCAGAGAACCACGCCTCCAGAGATATTACCTGTCGGTATCTGTGAGTTGAGAACCAAAGCAACATCTTGCGGACCATGTACGATCTGGACCACATCAGCCAATTTAAGCTGCTCGACCGCCAGGTGGGTCGTAGCGGTGACAAACACTGTTGCCTGGCTCACACCCTTCATTTCAAGCAACTCCCGTGCGACCTGAAATAATGCGGTCGTTTTTCCTCCCGCGCCCACCACCGCCAGACGGGTAGTACAGGTTAACCGCAATGACTGCGCCAGCTTCATTCCCATAACCGCCGGCGTAACTCAGCACGCGACAGGATCGCTTCCAAAACACCTCCCCCGACTGCCAGGGATTTATCGGAAACCAGAGAACAATAACGAGGCTCGTCGCGCGGGTCAACATCGCCAACCTTCCAACCGGGTTGTACCGGGAGGTCAGCATGTAGGATACCCCTTAAGACTCCAGGAAATACCGCCTGGATTGGCATCCCCTCCACTTCAGCTACAGTCTGACCCGCCTCCACATGATCACCGATTTCAACCAACGGGCGAAAGATACCCTCCGCAGGCGCCTGCAAAACGCGCTCTGCGCGCCGCTCCCCCACCGCATCCGGGACGCCGGTGTTCAACTGTGGTTTTCCCTGCCAGATAACACGACCGAGATAATGGCCACGGTTGGTTTCAATCGCCGCGTGGCAGTTGATCCCAGCCTCGAACCCAGGCCCCAGCCCAAGCAGAAGCGGTACGATCCGAGGATCAAGCGGCACTGACTCCTTAAGCATACGGGCGTCCACCACGACTGTCGGATGCAGAGCCGAGATTGATTCACCTGAGGGATCTACCAGCACTGGCACCAGCCCTTTCGAAAGAGTCATCAGAATGGTTAATGTATCTGTAGGGTCGTTAACTGCCCTGGCATTGACGCCCTCTAAACTGAATTGGCCGCGATACACCGCCTCGCCAAAAGCTGCCAGACGGCGAACGAGGCGCGGTTGGGGCAACTCGGTGAGAATCACACGCAATCCACAGCGATACAGGCGTAAAGCCACGCCACTGGCCAAATCTCCCGCCCCTCGGATTAAGATCAAAGCCGCCATTGGGTTCTCCTCCAACCTCTCAGATTGAGCATGGCCACTTCATCCGCTAACCTTTGGTCGCTTTCTGCGTCACCTGCCCGGCGCGCCTTGGTATACATGCGGATGCGCTCCTCCAATTCAAACGCAGCTGGCGATTCCAACTCAGCAATCACCTTACCGAGCGTATCACCTACCAGATGAATAGCGGCTGATAAATCCACGGGCGTAACCGTTAACGAAACCTTCAACGCGGCACGTTCACCGTTGTCTGCTGGCATCCACCAGGAATCTTACCGAGACCGCGCAGCACTCGTTCAGGGGTCAGTGGGAACTCAGAAAACCATACTCCGGTTGCATCGTGAACCGCGGCGATCACCGCAGGAGCCAGCGGTAAAAAAGGCATCTCCGCCATCCCACGCGCTCCCCACGGGCCGATTGGATCGGCATATTCCAGGATAACCGATTCAACCTGATCCGGCACATCTAAAACAGTCGGGATCAGGTAGGTTGACAGGTGCTGGGTCTGTACATACCCATCCTTTTGGACGAAATTCTCTAAAATCGCGTATCCGGTCGCCTGCACAACCCCACCCTCAATCTGACCCTCGACTTGCTGGGGATTAACTGCCCGTCCGACATCATTCACCGAAACCACCTTTAGAATATGCACCTGACCGGTTTCTATATCAACTTCGACTTCCACTGTCTGAGCCACGTAGCCGTAGGCGAAATTCGGTTCAGATTTACCTGTTTGTAAATCATAAGGGGTGGTGCGCGGCGGTCGATAGGTGTATGACGCAATTGCGGGACGCTCCTCAGCCTGCCACTTTTCCAAAGCTGCGGCGACAGCCCCTTTTATAGAATTGCCTGCCATAAAGGTCATCCGGCTGGCCGAAACGCTGCCCGAATTTTCGGTATAGGCGGTGTCAGCCGTGATTAATTGTACTTTTTCTACCGGCACACCCGCTGCTTCCGCTGCCATTTGCGCGATCACGGTGTGGCTGCCTTGTCCGACTTCAGCAGCGGCGTGATGAACGATCACCTTTTCGATCTCCTCGTCGCCATGCAGTTCAACCGTCGCGGTACATTGTTCAGGCGCACCAAAAGAGAAACCCACATTCTTAAAAGACGCAGCCATACCCAGGCCGCGCTTCAGATGGGATTTGGCGGAGGCCGGTACCGCGGGCCGAACCCAGCCTTCAGGTGTCTCCTGCCAGCCAGCGCGACGTGCACACTGCTCAACCACTTGCGGCAAGCTGACTCCCTTGGGCAACGGTGTGCCGACCGATAACAACGATCCGTCGCGCAGGATATTGCGCAGTCGGATTTCCACTGGATCGATATCCAGAACTTCAGCCAGCCGGTTCATTTGTGTCTCTGCGGCAAAGGCACCCTGTGGCCCACCAAAGCCCCGGAACGCCCCAGTTACCATGTTATTCGTATACACTGCGTATGAATCAACTTTGACATTCGGAATTTCATACGGCCCGGTGCACATCAATGTGGTGTTGCCAAGCACCTTGGTTGAGGTGTAAGCATACCCGCCGCCATCGGCGATCACCTCGACTTCAGCAGCGATCACTTTCCCGGCGCGGGTGGCGCCCCAGCGGGTGCGGATCAGGGAGGGATGCCGTTTGTGATGCCCGATGATGGATTCCTCACGCGACCAGATGATTTTCACCGGCCGATCCATGCCGCGCTGGTGCAACCGCCAGACCACCAGCGCCAGGACAATTTGTACGGACATATCTTCCCGCCCGCCAAATGCACCACCGATCGCCGGGTAAATTACCCGAACCTGTTCAAGGGGTAGATTTAGGGCGTGGGCAATTTGCTCTTGATCTTCGTGCGTCCATTGCCCACCGACAACTATGGTCACGCGTCCCGCTTCATCAATATATCCTAATCCCGCTTCCGGTTGCAAAAAAGCGTGTTCTTGGGCTGGGGTGTGATACTCCCCTTCAACGATGACCTCTGCCTGGGAAAAAGCGCTTTCTACATCCCCCTTCCGAATCCGATAATGACAAAAAATATTTGTGCCGCGATCAGGATGCAAGAGGGGAGCGCCATCTTGCATTGCTGTCTCAACATCTGTGACTACGGGTAAATCTTCATACTCTACTTCAATCAGATCACGCCCCTGGGCAGCGAGCACTTCACTATCAGCCACCACCAATGCGACCTGATCCCCGATGAACCGCACCCGGTCAGCAAACGGTTTGCTCGAACCTGGCCCACACAGCACCGGCTGGTCATTCATGATCAAACCATATTCGTTTACCGGCACATCCTGCGCCGTAAATACGGCGATTACACCTGGCAAACCCTCGGCTTTACTTGTATCGATCTTCCGGATCAGGGCGTGAGGCCGGTTTGCAAATAATATTTTCATGTATGCCTGGCCCGGCCGGTTGATATCCCCGGGAAATAACGCCTGACCGGTCACTTTACTCAACGCGTCTACGCGAGGAACAGATTTTCCAATCATAGCCCGATCTTGTTCCGCCATATTATGCTCCTGAGAAAAAGGTCAGATACATTTTCACCGGTTGGATTATACTCCCCTCAAGTTTGCACCAACCAGACTCCAAACAGAATTGCTCCTCCTCCCGCCAATGAAACCAAAAGCAGTGGTTCTCCAAGCAGAGCGGCTGCCACGATTACCGTCACGAATGGTTCCAGGTACACAAACGCGCCGGCCTGAGCTACTGGCAACGCTTGTAAAGCGTCATACCAGAAGATATAGGCGATACCTGAACAAAACACGCCTAGAAATCCCACCCCAAGCCAACCATTCAAGGTGAGTTGGTGGAGTTCACCCAAACCTGGACCAGCAAAAAAAAGGATCGAAGTAATTAACCAACCACTGGCCATCACAAAGGCCATCATGCGCGTGGCAGGATAGCGCTGCAATCCACGGCGTGACAGCGCTGAGAATACCGCCCAGTTGAGTGCGCTCAATAAAATCAAGAAATCGCCTGGCGTACCAAAACGACCTTTCGTCAAGGAAGCCAGATCGCCGTTTGTCACGACGATTAATACCCCCCCCGCTGCAATGCCAATCCCCAATGCTATCTTCCAACCGAGCTTCTCACGTAACACTAACCAGCCCAGCAAAGCCATAAAAATCGGTGTGGTGGCCACAATCCAGGCAGTGGTGGTTGCCTGAGCCGTGACCAGACCAGTCGATTGCAGCCATTGGTGGAAAGTGATACCAATAAAACCGAGTAATGCGAGATACGCCAGATCTTTGACCGGGGGAATGGCAAACTGCCGCCGAGCAAAGACAGCGATGCTTAGAATCACCACCCCCATCGCAAAACGCAGCCACACAACTGTGATTGGCGAGACATCTCGCAAGGCGTATTTCGTTGCCACGAAGGATCCACCCCAGAATAACACGGCGGCTGTCGCTTCGAGGATAGGAATAACTGTTGTACGGGAGTTCTGATTCGATTTATCCATACGTAGTTGAAATAACTTTACATTATTTTACAGTCAATTAGCGGGAAATCATACCAGAGTAGCTTATGCCTGTCAAAAACGCTCATCGTCCCCGGTTTTTATGTTAGGATTGAGAAAACGAAGAGGAGACATGTCTTTAACCATGTTTGAACTACCCGATTCTGATATTCTACCCCTCGCCCTGGAACACAGTTTCTGGACCTGGTCAGCACAGGGAAAGGTAACTCCAATCCCGGTCAAATCAGCCAAAGGCGTCTACTTTTGGGATACCCACGGCAAACGTTATCTAGATTTTAACTCAATGACAATGTGCGTCAACATTGGTCATGGCGATGAGCGGGTGATCAATGCCATCATTGACCAGGCTCGCACCCTGCCTTACGCCGCCCCCGGCATGGCAACGAAGCCTCGCGCTTTCCTGGGCAAGCTCCTTTCAGAAATTACCCCGGGAGATCTGAATCGCTTTCTGTTTACCCTGGGAGGGGCAGACGCAAATGATAACGCGGTCAAACTCGCGCGTGCCTACACCGGCCGGCATAAAATCCTGGCCCGTTACCGTTCCTACCACGGCGCCACCTCCGGAGCCATGGCCTTAACCGGCGATCCGCGCCGATTGACCTGGGAGCCTTTGCTGATGCCAGGTGTGGTTCATTTCCTTGACCCTTATCGCTATCGCTCAACATTCCATCGCACCAACCCGGATCTCTCTGAGGCGGAATTTTCTCAAGACTATCTGAATCACCTGGAAGAAATTATTCAATATGAAGGTCCACAGACGATTGCTGCCATCCTGCTCGAACCAGTGACTGGCACAAATGGCATCCTGATCCCTCCCCAGGGTTACCTGCAAGGCGTGCGCGCCTTGTGTGATCATTATGGTATCTTGCTGATCTGCGATGAAGTGATGAGTGGTTTCGGGCGGACCGGTCAATGGTTTGCGGTGCAACATTGGGATGTTGTCCCTGATTTGATGACCATGGCCAAAGGCTTGACCTCCGCATACGCACCCCTGGGAGCTGTGGCAATCAAGCCCGAAATTGCCGAGTTTTTCAAGGACCGTGTATACCAGAGTGGATTGACCTATAACAGCCATCCTATTTCTTTAGCCGCAGCGATTGCCAACATTCAGGTAATCCAAGAAGATCATCTCATCGAGCATGCCGCAACGATGGGGGCTGTGCTGCATCGCCTGTTGACCGACCTGGGTGAACAGCACCCTGCCGTGGGTGAAGTGCGCTCGATCGGCTTGTTTGGCGTCATCGAGCTGGTGCGTGATCGCCAGACTAAAGAACCGCTGGCGCCTTTTGATGGCACTAGCCCCGAGATGATTAACTTGCGAAAATACTGCCTGGATCACGGCTTGTATGTCTACACCCACTGGCACACAATTCTGATTATCCCTCCCCTTATAATTACCGAAGAACAATTGCGAGAGGGTTTTGCCGTGCTAGATCAGGCGATCGAACAGACGACCGAAAGGCATTAACGGTTGCCAATCCATGATGCCTGGCCAACCTTCCCAGCCTGACCAATTTCTTTCTCAAATGGAACATCTACTGGGAAATGAATTCCCGGCATTCCAAACCAGCCTGGAACGACCACTGACCACCGGCCTGCGTGTCAATTCCCTGAAACTCTCACCCCAGGAATTTCTGGCATTACTCCATGGTTTTGAATTAGAACAGGTACCCTGGTGTCCAACAGGTTTCCGCCTGGTTCGTTCTGGTCAAACGGGCAAGCATCCTTATCTTGCCGCCGGATTGTACTATTTGCAAGAACCTTCTGCCATGGCAGCCGTCGAGTTACTGGCGCCACGACCGGGTGAACATGTCCTGGACCTGAGCGCTGCCCCGGGCGGTAAAGCCACCCACCTGGTGGCTTTGATGCAAAACGAAGGCTTGCTGGTTGCCAACGAAATCCATCCCCAGCGCGTCTGGGAGTTGGCTGAAAACCTGGAACGCTGGGGGGCGCGCAACACGGTCATCACCAATGAAACTCCGCTGAGATTGGCTGAACATTTCGGGGCTTTCTTCGACCGGGTGCTGGTCGACGCCCCATGCTCTGGTGAAGGTATGTTTCGTAAGAGCGCGGCGGCCCGGCGAGATTGGTCGCCTGAGCTGGTGCAGGGCTGCGCCATCCGCCAGCAGGAAATTCTCGAGCAGGCCGCCCGGCTGGTGAAGCCTGGGGGGTGGCTGGCTTATTCTACCTGCACCTTT
Organism: uncultured Anaerolineaceae bacterium; assembly: GCA_964354345.1. Taxonomy (GTDB): domain Bacteria; phylum Chloroflexota; class Anaerolineae; order Anaerolineales; family UBA4823; genus CAYGZL01. The sequence goes on from CAYGZL010000032.1 coordinate 29,915, forward strand.
AATATAGTCGAGAACGAAATGGTGATCGCAAAATTTAACCAGCAACATCCGGATTTCGAGCTGGTTGAACCGAAACAGACAACCGGTTTTTCTCCAGGTCGACCGGATTGGGTAACCCATGAGCTACGCTTGCCCGAGCTGCAGCGTACCGTGCGTTTATGGCCACACATCGCCCCTGCCGAGGGGCATTTCATTGCCTTATTGCAGCGAATCAGTGAACACACTGGTAGGGGCGGACACACAGGTCCGCCCCTACGTGCGTTTCACTCCAGGCGCAATAGGATTGAGCTCCCCGCCCCTGCCTGGCGAAGTTTCGAGGTTTTTTCCCGGTCAGCATTGAAACCAGGCAGTGTCGATTTCCACGCCAATCATCACCTCAAACAAGTCGGTTCTTATTTATATGCACAACCCCTAGACCTGCCCGATCTGGGTGACCTGAAAACGATCCATCCGGGTTGGTGGCTAGGGACCTTCAAAAAAGATCGTTTTGTGCCCTCCCATGCCCTGGCGCTGGGCTTACCAACCCGGTCAATATTTGCTGCTGATCTGGCTAACCAGCGATTGGATTACGCAGCTCATTCGAGGGAGGCGTCTACATACCTGCGCGGCGAAAGCCTGCCTTCGCCCGGGCAGGATGGTTGGGTTTTAATTACTGTGGATGGATTTCCTCTTGGCTGGAGCAAGCGCGTCAATGGTATTCTAAAGAATTATTACCCCAAAGGACTGCGCCGATTTGAATAATCCGGGAGTACCGTTATGAGTGACACTAACGGTTGCGATCCAATGCCGTATCCTGTAAACCTTCTATCTTTCCAGTTTTCAACCTGCCAACTTGTCAACCTTTAACCCTGTCTTGCCAGCCGGAGACTTTCAACCTGGAAGATGCGCCGCAAGATCGCCAGCGTAGTTGCATAACTGGAGTCCATACCATAATACGAAAGGCTGCCTGCCCCCAGGTTCCTGCCTTTGTTTAGCGGGGTATCTGAAGCATAGTGCAAGATGCCAAGATCGAATGGTAAACCGTAGAGATTGACGATTTCGTTGGCTGGATGGCGCTGCGGCCTGAACATCTCATAAACTGCTGATAAATACGGACCAGCTTCCATTTCAATATCCGTATAGCCTTCGCGATAAAAGACATCCATATAATGCGCGTTCTGTAAAAAAGTGCCTTTTACCGTCACTGCCTTCTGATTGTCCAGCGCAGTTCCAAAAACAAGGTAAGGTGCGACATCGGCAGCGCTGAAACAATTTTGGAACAGGTATGTATTTTGCGAATGCTCATCATGCACAACATTCACTACCATCACATCGCCAACCACTGCATTTAGTGAAGCCGCCTTACCCATCACATACACACCCAAGAGGTTGCCCGTATGTTCAGATACCTTGGTCAAGATATTGTAAGCCGCCATACCAAGTGGATAATCAATATTAAGGATCAAGGCAGAGCTCTTCGCCATGGAGGCCTGGTCAAAGGTATCCGCCAGGCGTGGATCTAAATTAACTGGATTAATCCGGGCAATCTCGAAGATCTGTGCTTCGACATCAAAGGATCGTAAACTTGGTACACTAACCATCCCACCTGATTGGTGATACTCGGGCAGTTGCTGCGCCAGGTTATTACCTTCTTGGGTGCTAAGATATTTCTTGAGCACATAATACAGGAAATTTTCCTTGCCAGAGGAGGCTCGCCCGGCTTGAATATCATTCCATTCATTTGATAAACCCGAATTTCCTGGACGCTGGATGAACTTAACCAATTCCTCAGCATGGTGCAGAGCGAATCCGAGCAGAACATTACTGAGGCTATGGGGATTACTCGAGATAAAATATACCGGCCTCTCGGTAATCTCCGGAAGGGCTCGCTCGATATTCTCCCACCAGAGGTGTGTAGCTCGCCTGTACTCGCTCAATGAGCCGCTCAGTAATTGGACACGTAAGTTACGCGACTCGACGGCAATCCTGCCCAGGTTATTCCCAAATTGGTCGCCCCAGATGGCATACAGACGCTCAATATCATCCATAGAGGTTTCTAACAACTGATCCAGTTCGGCATAGTCTGGTAAGTAATTAGCAATATTTTCTATAGAAATCGCAGGCGCCAACCGGCGTAATTTTTGGTGCAGCTTGTTCCATTCAATCTGGAAAGCAGTCAAGAGGGGGATCAGGTCATCAATGTCCGAGCGACTGGCGATCATGCAGGCCAGGATGTTATGTCCGTCGAAATAGCATCTGCGCCGGCGAGCGGAAGCAGACACCTCCTGCCAACAGGTTACATCACCAAAGCCGGCTCGGATGAATACATCCGCACTCTGCCCCATCACTACCAATTGAACCTGCATCATGCAGTCTGGCAGGCGTAATAAGCTGTAAATCAGAGCCGTTAGATCTGGCTGCGCTTCACGCACGCCCGGATGCAGGAGGGATTTCATCCCGCCATGCACTTCTTCCAAAGTGCGGATACGCACTTCGGTTGTCGAGCGCAACAAAGAATAATACGTGCGCTGATATAGCTCAATCTCTTCGGAAGCGGTGCTTGGAATGGTTCTTTCCATAAATAAACACTTCTACGGAGCTACCGGTGAGTCAGATTGCCTGGACTGCCCTGAATGAGCAATCTGGGCGGCTTGTTCAACGGCTTGTACAATCTTGTAATAGCCGGTGCAACGACACAAGTTGCCTGTGAGCGCCTGTTGGATTTGTTTCTTGGTGGGTTTGGCTTGTTCTTCGAGAAGCTTGGCTGCTGACATGAGAAAGCCTGGGGTGCAGTAGCCGCACTGTACCGCGCCAGTCTCGATGAAAGCTTGTTGAACCGGATGCAAAGCGCCTGCCTGGTCCAGCCCTTCCACTGTGATAATTTCTGCGCCATGCGCGCGCACCGCCGGCACCAGGCAACTCATCACGGCTACACCATCCAAGAAAACGGTACACGCTCCGCATTCCCCTTCCGCACAACCTTCCTTCGTGCCAATCAGACCGGCCTCTTCTCGCAGCAACCTCAGCAGAGTCTTTTCCTGGCCATGATCGAAGATGTACTCCTTCCCGTTGATACGGGTTGTAATCGGTGTACCAGGTTGGTGAAGCTGATCTTCGGGGTGTCGGAGCGAGTGCCGAGACTTACCCCATAAGAACACAGGCTGAGAGGGGAAATCAATCCGTTCGCTGTGGTTTGCCAGGCTGTGTAAGGCGCGCGATACGCAAACGCGCACCATCTCCCGGCGATACTCAGCCGAGCCGCGTACATCGTCAATGGGTCGGGCTGCTTGCATGGCCAGTTCGGCTGCCTGTTTGATCCGCGTATCGTCTAACTCATGGGCAGTGAGAGCCTCTTCCGCTTGAGTAGCCCGGATAATCGTTGGCGCTACTGCCCCCAGGGTGATCGTCGCCTGTTCAATCTTCGGTAAGGAGTCATCTACCCCAGTTCCTAATGTTAAAACAACCGCTGCGTTAACCACTGCAACGGCTTGAGCCCGGCGTAAACCCAGCTTGATAAATACCCCGCGCTGATCTTTTCTTAACGCAGGAAATGCAATATCCACCAGCATTTCATCCGGTTGCATCACCGTGCGGCGTACACCTGTATAAAATTCTGCCAGGGGAACTACCCGTTCCCCGCGCGCCGAGGCAAGAGTCACCCGAGCGTTGAGAGCGACTAAGGGAGTAATCGTGTCATTGGCGGGTGAAGCCGTGATCAGGTTACCAGCCACTGTGCCCCGGTTACGAATTTGCGGTGCACCCACTTCCCAGGCGGCCTGGGCTAAGGGGAAAGCATATTCGACGATCAGCTTGGAAGCTACGCACTGGTTATGAGTAACTAATGGACCCAGGTGAAGCTCATGATTTTCATCCAACACGATTTGATCTAATTCGGGCACACGGGTGATATCAATCAAAGTATCAATGCCGAGGCGGACGCCGCGCTCCAACTCAATAATCAAGTCGGTTGCACCAGCCACAATCCGTGCCCGTTCACGACGCTCCGCTAATAAATGTATTGCCTCTCTTACGCTGGTTACGATGAAGTAGTCTTGCCACATAGATGCTCCAAGGTTGTTAAGTTGTGGATTTAAACCCACGACTCATCGCTTGCCCATCTCCGCCCTGGCGCAGCATGATAATCTCAGCCAGGATACTCACCGCGATCTCTTCAGGAGTTTCAGCGTTCAATTCCAGTCCAATCGGTGAACGGACACGCGCCAGAGCGCTTTCGGAGACCCCATTGTCCAAAAGTTGTTTGCGGGCAGTCGCCCATCGCCGGCGCGATCCGATAACACCAAAATAAGCAGCCGGGGTCTCTAATAGAACCGGCAATCCCTGGATATCCACATTGACGCCCCGCGTGGTTAACACCAGGTAGGTCCAGGAAGTGATTTTCAGGTGCTGGGGCAGTTCTGCCATCGAAACCGGATAGTAAGCGTCGGCGTCTGGCACTGCATGGGGAGTACAGAAGCCTGGGCGATCATCGCTGACCGCGACCCAGAATCCCAACCAATGCGCCAGATGGGCTACAGCTTTACCCACATGCCCGCTGCCGATTACAACCAGGATCGGTCGGGGTTGCACAGGTTCCACAAACACCTCCACCTGACCGCCGCAAACGCCTGGATCGCCGCGCTCGGGATCGGCCATGGAATATTCAATTAACCGTGGTTTTCCATCTGCAATAGCGCTTAATGCCTCAGCTATTACTCGGTTTTCTAATTCACCGCCGCCCACAGTGCCGATGATCGAGCCATCCGGATATACCAGCATCTTGCTGGTCGTATGGCGAGGCGTCGAACCCTGGCTACGTACGATCAGGCAAAACGCCCCCCCTTCGTTTCTCCGTTCCAGTTCTGCCAACGCTTGATAAACCGACATCATCTAATTCTCCAACAGGCCCAAAACTACAGGAAGAAGCTGCTTCTTTCGCGACACAATCCCTTCTGCCAGGCGCGTCCCGTCTGTCTGCAATGGGTAAGGTAAGTCTCCTAATTTCGGCGGTTCATTGGCCATCATCAAACGGCTGGAACCGCGTACCACATCCGTGACCATTAACATAGCAAAATCTAACCCTCGCCGTTCGCGCAAGCTGTTCAACGCAGTATACAGGCTTGCGCGATGTTCGGCCAACTGCAGCAGATCGGTGACTTCGACCTGGGCGATTACAAAGTGGAACCCGCCTGCCTCGTATATTTTTATATCGGTGCTGACAATTTCTTTGGGATCGCGCGCAGATAATCCAGCCCCAGCGCGCAACACTTTCTCACCAAACGAGCGAATGCTCTCGTTTGCCAACGGAGTGCTGCGCATAAAAGCCCACCGTCCTAATCGTTCAGCAGCCCGGTGGTCACGCTCCGTGGTGGTTGGAGAGGTGAGGATCAATGTATCCGCCAATAACCCCGCCAGTAATATCCCGGCCAGGGCAGGAGGAGTGCTCAAGCCGGCTTCCTCAATTCGCTCTGTTACCAGGGTGCTGGTGCTGCCCACCACGTCGACTGAAAACCTGATCGGAATGTGGGTGGAAGGATTGCCCAGGCGATGATGATCGAGGATTTCGATCAACTCTGCTTCTTCCAATGCGCCCAAGGCCTGGCGTGGCTCGTTATGATCTACCAGGATCAAGCGCAGGCGCGGCGGATTAAGTAAATCACGCTGACGGCAGACGCCCTGATATAAACCAGTGTCATCTACCACCAGGAACTCATCGCCCTCCTCGCGCAAAATACGGCTAAGCGAATCACGAATGCGAGCGCTGGCAGGGAAGCGAGGCACATTTACATCGCAGGCTTCCTTGCAAGGGATATCTAAAATTTCTGCAATACGCATCTCCTGGCGGCGCGGGTGGGGACCGACTAACTGATTGAGGAAGTTGAACAGGCTTGGACCAGTCACCAGGCCATATGGCGTCCCCGCCTTATCACCCGGAACTACGCTTCCGTCATTATCGTTGATTACCGGAGCCACGCCCCCTGTCCGGCCCGCAATCGCCCAGGCTTCCCGTAAAGGTTGTTCGGGGGTAGTGGTATCCAAATGACGGGTAACTGAGTTAAAACGCGGCGAGGCATCATTAAGCAGCATCGGTGGTTCTAATCCCAGGTACTTGAGCGCCCAGGTGGATTGTGGATTGATCGCCCCGGCTCGCGCGGCGATAAAATCCTCGCCATCTCTCTCCTTTAGCAACCAGGCATACCCCATCGCCGCTGCAATTGAGTCGGTGTCCGGATTCACATGACCTATGACGTAAATTGGTGCGGTCATTAAGGACCTTCGTTTCGTGCATCGATCAATCTACCATCCAGGGTGTACATCCCTGCCGGGCATTTTCCGATTTGGATGGTATACAAAACCGAAAGATTCAAATAATCATATTGGCTCGGGTTCGTACTTGGGGCGCTATCGATATCGCATTCCTGAGCTGCCGGGAAATCTTCCCGATGGTCGACAAGATAATTGATGGCTGACTGCGTCGCGACGATGCGAGGCATATGCCAGCGATCGAATTTCGGGGAGTAAACCGGGCGCAGGAATTTGGGTCGAATAATATAGTCAATTTCAAAAACACCCTCCAGCGGTACTTTCTCAGGTGTGAGATAAGTCGACAGAGCCCGGCGGCCTTGAACCGTACTTGGCCACATCCCGTAGGGTAAAGCCACCAGGTTGCCCAAGCGAGGAATTAGATCCTGGCGCTCGATACGCTTCAGTAGTTGGCGCAAGTAACGGTCATTCATTTTCGCTTCCCATACCACATTCGAGGTGCTCGTCTGGTCCAGACGAGGATGGGTATAAAAATGGTTAAAGACCTGCGCACCGTGATCGATACACCAGGCAATTGCCCGTGCTAAATCATCCTGCCAATTGGGATCATCCGGATTGGCGTACAGTTTATCTCCCAGAGCAGCAAACAACGCTATATTGAAACCAAATTCAGGGTGTTCTTGCGAAAACCTCCACAACAATCCAATCCCTGTTTGCGGATCAGGCTTGCCAGTTTTCGTCAACGTGATTTGATTATTATAGAAAAGATCATCCATCGTCAGGATCAAAGGCCGGCGACCGGTTGGCACGACCATGTTCCCATGCAGCCAGTCCTCTATGGAAACCAGACTGTAACCACTGTCATATAAGGCTTGTAATTGCGCCTGGAAGTCGGACAGGCGAACTTTCAGGGATGTAGAATAAGAGCCTGCATTATCTTTCATGAACTGATGATAAGTCAGCACCGGCACACGGGGTTCCTGCACCCAGACAGTTGCCTTTCCGGTCGGTAAAGAAGCAGCCACGTGATTACCAGGGAGGAGAGCTCCCAGGAGAAGGATCAAACAAATTAACTTAGCCAGTCCGGTTCGCATTACGGTTACGTAACCTTTAAACCTTCTACCTCGACAGAACTGCTTTTCCGCCCGGAGCGATTATTTCGCAATGCCCGCCAGACTTTCTCCGGCAAGATTGGGTTATCATCCACCTGCGCGCCACAGGCATCGAATACCGCATTCCCAACCGCGGGCGCCACCCCATCCATCGGAATTTCAGCCACCGCTTTTACCCCAAACGGATGGGAAGGCTCAAAAGTTTCAACGAAGATTGTCTCCAACTGTGGCATTTCATGCGCCTGAAAGATGTGATAATCACCCAGATTCCGCTCACGTGCTCGCCCTAAGTCATCATAGCGCATCTCTTCGCAGATTGCATAACCCAAGGCTTGAGTCATGCCGCCTTCAACTTGCCCGGAGGCAGTCAGCGGATTGACGATCATGCCGCCATCCACCGCCATCACCAACCGTTCTACAACGACCTGTCCTGTTTGAGTATCCACGGTCACTTCGGCGAACTGGGCTGCGAAGGGGGGTGGAGAAACAGGAGACTTAAAAGAGGCTACGGCCATTATCTGCTCCTGGTCGGAGTGATGCAAAGCATTGGTAGCAATTTCAGCCAGGTTCAGGTAACGACCATCGGGAGCATAAGCGCGACGCTGCGCCAGCCGAACTTCATCTGGCTGGACACGGGTAGCTTCCACCGATAACATTTCATTAAACAGGCGCGCCGCCCGTTCACGGATGCGGGCTGCCACCTGCCAGGCAGCCTGGACGACTGCAGTGCCAGATATGTAAGTCGTGCTGGAAGCATAGGCGCCTTTGTCAAATGGTGTGAAATCAGTATCAGAAGAGTAGACAATCACGTCCTCGACCTGCACCCCCAACACTTCAGCCGCCATCTGAGCCAGCACAGTATCCGAACCGGTGCCCAGATCAGTCGCCCCGATGAGCAGGTTAAATGAGCCATCATCATTCATTTTGATACTGGCGCCACCCATATCCAGGTAAGGGATCGCCGTGCCTTGCATAACCAGAGCCACACCAATGCCACGCCGGAGATAGGGATGGGCTTGCCCGGCAGAGTTCTGACACTGATGCCAGGCAAGGTTTCCAAACTTCTGATCCCAGCCAACTGCAGCTTTTCCCTGGCGAACACACTCTTCGAGACCACAGGTCTCGATCTTTTCGGGCCGCGGCTCCCGACCTTCGCTCCAGGCGGTGCTGAAAGGATGCACCTGACCCACCCGCAAGGTATTTTTCAAGCGGAATTCCAAAGGATCCAGGCCAAGTTTACGAGCGATTTTTTCCATGTGCCGCTCAACTGCCCAATAACCCTGGGGCACTCCGTACCCGCGATACGCCCCAGCGGGCGGGTGATTGGTGTAGACGATATCCGCATAAAAACGAATATTGGGAATGTCGCCCACATATAAGGCCATAGCCTTATGCCCGGTATTTCCAGTCACGGTCAAGGCATGGCAACCATAAGCCCCAGTATCAGCCAGGACAATCATTGCATTGGCGGTCAAGGAACCATCCCGCTTGACGCCGGTTTTCATGCGGATCCGCATGGGATGACGAGAACGAGAGGCAATAAATTCTTCCTCTCTGGTCATTTCATAAAATACAGGCCTTCCAGTTGCGATCGTCAAATGAGCCGCGATATCTTCAACCAGAATTTCCTGCTTGCCGCCAAAACCACCGCCGATACGCGGTTTAATGACACGGATCCGCTTTATCGGCAATCCCAGGACGGGTGCTAATATCCGCCGGGCATGGAAAGGCACCTGCGTGCTGGTGCGGATCACCAGGCGGTCATCTTCATCCCAATAGGTTATCACGACATGGGGTTCAATGTGCGCCTGCTGTACTTTCGGCACGACATATTCATCTTCACAGATAAAATCGGCTTCAGCAAAACCTTTCTCAACCTCGCCAATGTCAATCCGGATTTCCGCCGCCAAATTCCGCGAGGGATTTGACCCGGCGAAATTAACATATTCAGGCTCTTCATGCAGGCATGGCGACTCCGGGAGCATGGCTTTTCGAGAGTCAAATATAGCTGGTAACTGCTCGTACTCCACTTCGATCAGCAGTAGAGCCTGTTCTGCGATCTCGGGTGTTTCTGCCGCCACAAAAGCTACCCGATCACCAACAAAACGCACGGTATGATCCAGGGAGAATGTATCCAAAGGTCCCGGAATCGGATCCGATTGGCCAGCGGTCGAGTAAACCACGCGCGGAATATCCTGCCAGGTGAGTACCGCGGCCACACCCGGCAAAGCGCGCGCCCGGCTGACATCCATCCGCAAGATGCGGGCATGTGCTACTGGACTGCGGAGAACTTTCGCATACAGCAGGCCACGCTTTTCAAAATCCGCGGTAAAGGCTGGCTTGCCCAGAACGAGTTTTATGCCATCCACCTTTGGTTCGGGTTTTCCAACTATGCTCCAGGCTTCAGCATGGGGGGCTACCACTACTTTGGGCAGTACTTTGGCAGTAGCGGTGGGTTTTAACCCATAGACACTCTCCTCGTGACTCCCATCCACCGCGGGTATTGGTGCAGATGGAAGCCAGACACCTGGCTCTCCGGCGACGACTGGGGTCTCTCCACGCATCACAGCCGCTGCTCGCAATACCGCCTGCACCGGCTTCAGGTAGCCCGTGCACCGGCAGAGCACACCCGAGAGGGCTTCGCGCACTTCAGCTTCGGTAGGATTGGGGTTCCGCTCCAACAACTCGCATGCCGTCAGGATCATTGCCGGCGTGCAATAGCCACATTGGATTGCTCCATTTTCCACAAAAGCCTGTTGCACGGGGTGCAATCCAGCCGTTGTCTTCCAACCCTGCACGGGTTGCTGACCAAGTGTCTCGATGGTGCGTATCGTATGCCCTTCAGCCTGAGCTGCCAGGAAAATACAGGAATTCATGGGTGTGCCATCCAGTAAAACGGTGCACGCGCCACATTCGCCTGTTTCACACCCGTGTTTAACCCCAAAATAACCCAGACTGCGTAAAACTTTTAGCAGGCAATCCCCAGGGGAAACCTCTACGTTATGCAGAACAGAATTAATGTTGAGCTGGAGGATCATACCAACTCCAAATCTGCCAGGCAGCGCTGCACGAGCGTACCAGCAGCTGCCAGGCGATATTCTGCAGAAGCCCATTCGTCACCAGCCGTGCTATAGGCACTCTCCGCCGCGAGTTGGGCGCTATCCGCCACAGTGCCGTCCAGAACCAGGATTGGCATTGCACCATAACCTCCCAGGACAAGGCGAGTGCGACCAGAAGGCCAGGTCGCCATGGCAGCGCACACAATCGGCCAATCCGCTGGTGTGCGTGCAATCGCATGAAACGCCAGACGTGAATTTAGCGATAAGGAAACCTGGCTAATCAACCTGCCCCGTAAGAGCTCCGCCCGCAATGGCAGCAAATCACCGAGGGATACATCGGAACTAATCGCTTCCCCGCCAGATAAGAGGGTCATAGTTGCATCCAAGGCCAGCATGGCGACTGTAAAGGATGATCGCCCGTCTGCTGCCACCAATGTTCCTGCCACAGTGGCTACCTGGCGTAAGTTATAGGTCGCTTCTCGTTCGATAACAACTTGGAGCGATTTATACAGCAAAAGTTGTTCGGGTGAGGTAACCTGTTCCCCCCGACCCCAGGTTAACAATGTCTGTAAAGTAAGCGTCGCACCAATATCAAGCTTATTGCCGCGACGATGTAATGTATTCAGGCCTAACGCCTGTAAATCCACGACCGCCAGTGGGGAAGTGGAAGGTCGGTTCAACACCGATCCACCCCCCATCGGAACCGTGACCGGTTCCGTGCGAGCTAACAAAGCCAGTGCAACAGCAAGTGATTCCGGACGGTGATATTCAAGAATCATAGACTTTCCAACCAATCGCTTCGAGATCAATCCCATCAACGATACCAGGTGGTAAATCAACCAAAACCGCTTCTCCCTCTGCGAGCAGCGTTCCATCCTGGCTAAAGATAGCGCCGTGGGCCGATGCCATCCGCCCCCGGTCTGGACCAGCTTTACCGACCAACCGTAAAGGTTGTCCGACTGGAACGTTTTTCCGATAACGAACATCTAACCTGGCAGTAAACATAAAGCGCGGCTTTTGTGGATCACTTCCCATATGCGACCGACCAGTGACTTCATCCAACATCGCAGCAACAATTCCTCCATGCACCACGCCTGGATACCCCTGATACTGTTCGGGCACTGTATATTCAGCCGTTACCTCGCCTGGCGCGCTTTCAATAAATTTCAGATGTAAACCAAATGGATTGTTAACCCCACAAACAAAGCAGTGTTGAGAATTAGGTTGGCGTGATGACAAGACAGACTCCTGGTGAAGATTGTGAATCATCAATTCCGAGTGAAATTGCTGGTTATCCACTGGCTGCTATCAATTATACTATCCTGCTTACCATCCAGACTTATCCTGCTATCGAATCCCAACCAATTGCTCAGAACGGCTCACCGTTCACCTTGGACTATGGTTTCGCTATATCCAAACCACAGCATTCTATACTCCAGAATTATCGTTCTGGGGCATAGTATAATACTCCCCTACTTGGCAAGCAACAAATCGGGCAGGAGGCGTGCGGACTAGAATCTTAGGTTAATGAACTATGAGAAAGTCAGTGCATGGACCGCTTTACCAGGTGGTATCGCCTGGCTTCAGTGTGTTTCAAAGCGGTTGACGAGGTTGAGTGTTCCTACCTGCAAAGACAAGTCACCGGATAGATAATACCCAGGAGAGTGGTATAACCGATTGTTACCTTAAGATTCATGGAGGGAACCCATGTGTGGAATCGTTGGCTACATCGGGCCACGTGACGCTACCCCAATCATCCTGAACGGGCTCAGGCGTTTGGAATACCGGGGGTATGACTCGGCTGGCTTGGCCGTGTTACAAAATAACAAAATCGAAGTCCGCCGGGATGTCGGTAAACTTTCCCGTCTGGCCACATTGGTAGATGAGTCGCCCGTCCACGGCAACCTGGGCATCGGCCATACCCGTTGGGCGACCCACGGCGCTCCCAGTGCTCGCAATGCTCATCCCCATCTAGGTATGACCGGTGAGGTAGTGGTTGTACATAATGGCATAGTTGAGAACTTCCTCGAACTGCGCGATGAACTGTGCTGCGAGGGAGCCGTATTCAAGTCAGAGACGGATACGGAAGTTATCGTTCACCTGATCGAACGTTATCTGTCGTCCGAATCTGGATTAGTGGAAGCGGCCCGCCAGGCCTTCAACCACTTGAAAGGCGCGCATGGGATCGTTGTATTCTCGTCCCGTGAACCAGATAAAATCGTTGCCGCTCGGATCGGCAATGCTGGCGGAGTAACCATCGGTCTGGGTGAAGGCGGGGGCATCGAGGGAGAGATGTTTGTCGCCTCAGACCTGCCTGCGATCCTGGATCACACTCGGCAGATGGTTTTTCTGGAATCACGCCAAATGGCAGTCATCCGGCAGAATGGACTGGAGATTCAAACCCTGGAAGGGAAGCCGGTTCGCTACAAGGTACACCATATTCCTTGGGATCCAATCTCAGCCGAAAAAGGAGAGTACCGGCATTTCATGGCGAAAGAAATCCATGAGCAGGTGCGCTCGTTGACCGATACGATAGGCGGACGGGTAGACTTCGAGAATGGTTCCGGCATCCGCCTGCCTGAGCTCAACCTGACGCGTGAGTTCGCCCAACGCCTACAGAAAATCTTTATCACCGCTTGCGGCACCGCCTCCCACGCCGGGATGGTTGGTAAAGTGCTGATCGAACACATTGCTCGTGTACCAACCGAGCTCCAGATTGCTTCGGAATTCCGTTACAGCGACCCAATCGTAGACGTTAATACAGCCGTTCTAGCGATCAGCCAATCTGGAGAGACTGCCGATACGTTGGCTGCGATGGAGGAAGCCCGGCGCAAAGGCGCAACCTTGTGGTCCATCGTCAACGTCATTGGTTCCCAGGCGATGCGAATTGCTGATGGGTATATCTCGATGCAGAGCGGTCCAGAAATCGGAGTCGCCTCGACTAAAGCCTATACAGCCCCGCTGGTTGATCAATATATGCTGGCCATCCTGCTGGCTGATCAGCGGGGTGTGATCGATAAAATCCGCCGCAAGCAATTAATCTCCGACTTACGCCTGATTCCCAACCTGGCCGGACGCTGCCTTGACCGTGAAGCCGAGGTTGAAAAGGTAGCCCGGGCGTTAATGAACACCAGCCATTGCCTGTACCTGGGACGCGGCATCAATATGCCTACTGCATATGAAGGGGCACTCAAACTGAAGGAGATATCCTACATCCATGCGGAAGGATATCCGGCTGGTGAAATGAAACATGGTCCCATCGCTCTGATTGATCGTGAGATGCCCGTCGTCGTCATCGCGCCACGGGATCCCTGGTATGAAAAGATGCTCAGCCAGGTGGAACAGACTCGCTCGCGCGGTGGGATGGTCATTGCGGTGGCTACCGAGGGCGATACAACAATTGCCAACCTGGCTGACCACGTGTTATGGGTGCCTGAGACGCCATGGCTACTCAGCCCCGTAATCACAGTCATCCCTTTGCAGTTACTGGCTTATCACATTGCCGCCCTGCGCGGCCTGGATGTGGATCAACCACGTAACCTGGCCAAATCGGTGACGGTTGAATAAAACAAGTCCTAATGACAGCACATATAAATTCGCCCTCGCTGGTCATGATAAAATTTAAATAATCTTTGCATATCAATTATTAACAGGAGGACACAATTAACACCACCCCAAAACGCGGTGCTTTGTTTTGGCTTGGATTGATTGGATTAATTGGCGGTGGGATTGGAGAGATCTTATCGCTCGCGCTGATCTTCTTGTCCGGCCGCGGAATTTTGAATAACAGCGTCGTCCCCATACCACCGAATATCGCCCGCGATACTCCTACCATTTTCATAAATACCCTACCCAGCCAAATACCTTCGCCCACGATACCCTCCCTGGCAACAAACACTATTCTGGCTACTGAAGCAAAACAGGCAGCCACAGATACTCCTATCCCACCTACGATGACCGTCACAAGCGCGGCTCAAAATAACTTCAATGATACCTTTTCTAATATAAATAGTGGTTGGGGAGAGCAACATGACCAGGTTTTTGATAAAGGTTACTTCCAGACAAGCACTTATCGAATGGGGATTAAAGCCCCTCAGCAACTGCTAATTGCCATATCCCCTGATAATTTAGCCAAACCTATCCAAAATATAGTTATCTCAGTTAGAGGACGACAGAATCTGCCTGGAGTGGGTGCATTTGGGGTTATCTGCAGAATGCAGGATGAGCAAAATTACTATAGCGCGATGATCTCTGGAGATCAATTCCGGATTGGTAAGATGATCAACGGCAACTACACCAGCCTGACAGATCCGGCCTGGCAACCGCTCCCGGATACTGTAACCGATCAAGATGGTTACGATACAATCGATTTTAGTTGTATCGATTCCTTTATTGTGCTTCAAGTAAACGGGATTGGCGCTGCGCATGTCACTGATGATAACCTCACCCAAGGCGCTGTAGGTTTGATTGCCATTGCTGGAAAGGATCAGGGGAAGGATGGATACTACACCCTGGCTTTTTTTGATGACTTTTCTGTATACATCCCATAAACATAGATGAAGATATTCAATGGGGCGAGGCAATATGGTTCGAAAATCATCCAAAACCAACCGCTATCCTGGATTTAGCCAAGCCACTTTTTTCCATCGGTTAATTCTTTATCTGATTGGCGTGATACTCGTACTGACCAATGCGGCCATGCCTGCCCGCGTTCTGGCAATCCCCCTGCTTAGTGATCTTCCAGCACAGACAGTCAATCAAGATGAATCTGGCGCCTGGCAATTGGTGAGTAATGACCAATTTGATACCTGGCGAGGAGATAAATTCCATGGAAAAGAGTCGGAATACACGCCCATCTACGAAAACAACACAGTTGGGGCTGTTTATACCGAATATAACATCCGCTTTACCCCAGACGCACCAAAGAAAATTAGCCAACAACTCTACGGCGTCTGCACCTGGAACTGGGAAAACGGGGCAGTACCAAGCGACGTTATTCCGGGAAAGAGTTATCCATTTAATTTATCGGTTAGTGCTGACATAACCGGCCCTTTTCCAATGATGACCACTGTGGACGGATACACCGAGTCCCTCAGTCAGAATGCAAACAAAGGAGATAGCATCGCTTACACCCAGGTTTACATCGATCCACAAGGAACAGATCAAAGATCAGGTACTAATGAGATCAATGCATCATTGAGTTTACCAACCGGGCAAAGTGATGGAGAACAACGTCGTCTCAATCTAACCTGCAAAGTGGATCATGTCACCGTTACTATGCAGTATCTCTATCGGTGGGGCAAAACCGCCTGCCGTGCCACACTCGCTTTGCCGGATAAAATGGAACCTGGTAAACCATTCTTCCCACTGGCCACCGTGGTTGATAATAATAACCAACCGGTGAAACCCCAGAAGGAAACCTGGTATTATAACGGCGTCAACACCAGCAGTATGGTTTGGGATGGGAAAGCCGCTACGGTGGATTATGAGTATATCTGTCCCCTTGATAATCAAACCAGAAAGGTAAGCATAAATATTCCACCCAACGAAGGAGATCAAGGGTGGTTGGTTGTCGTCGGTGAGATAGGAGCAGTGGTTTCGGCTGCAGCGATGTTAGCCGGTGGAGCCGCCTTGATCGCGGCCAACCGCCAAAAAGGTCCAAAAAAGGGGACACAAACTTCCCAATATATCTTACAGTTGAATAAAAACTATCTGGAAATACGCCCCAAAGAGAGTATATCATTAGCCATCCAGGCCTGGCGCGTCACACCCGAGGGAGTGCCTGTGGCTGCGCCAGAAGCCACCATTCAGGTGATTTTGCCTCCATCAGCTGCTGGCTTGGTCGCGACACCTGCTGTAGGGCAAGGAACTCTCGATTGCGTGTTTACTATCCCTAAGCCTACCGAGTGCGCCCAACTGACCGTGACGGTTACTGCTTCAGCCGCTGGTAAAAAAGTCGAGAAACAAATACAGGTACGAATCATACCGTTGTATGAACTGGCATTGACCTGGAGGGATCCATCACAAAAAGCACTCAAACCGGGCGAAGCGGTATGGGCACTAGCAAAACTGACTGCTACACCAATTGATCCACAATCTCCACCAGATGTGCTGGCTAAACGGATTAGCATTAGTGTCAAAGGACCAAACAGCGCCTTAATTAAGCTGCAAACACCCCTCCCTCAAGCTCAGGGTCCGTTTATAAAGAATGGTGTGGTATGGATACCAGTCACATCTGTGCAGCCGCCACCTGGGATGGCGCTACAACCTGGCAATCCCAGCCTGGCGGCTGAATTCGTAGAGGGAACCCAACGCTTGGAGGCGCGTCTGCCCATTGGTTTTGCAGACCAGGTCTTAGGCGCCTGGGTGCAAGGGAAAAGCCAGGCTGACGTTATTTACAATAAACGGTTGGATACCCCAGCCTGGGATTTCGCAGAAATTGTCATGTTTTTTCATACATCCGAAGACAATAAAACCCCAGTTGCTCCCTCGGTAAAGTATAAATTTAATCAACCACCCATTGAAGCTGATCCACCCGTCCTCGAAGTAAGTGAATTTTATCCTCACGCTCAGGATCAATATACTCTCAAGGTTCGTTTACTCCCTGGCATTGAATTGGAACAATATTTCGGTCGATATTTAACGGAGCGTCAGGGTGTCATCCAGGTCAAGATAACAGCCAAAGCAGAAGATGGAAAGCCTTTTACAGCGCAGGTAGCCTACCGACTCCGACCCCAGCTAGAGCTGTTTGCCCACGGAAGCGATATCAGAGGCCGCCAATACAAAAACCTGGCTCTGGGATCGGTTGAGTTTGTCGCCGATGGTGATGACCAAATGGCTATCCTTGTGGGTTGCTGCCGGACGGATCAGTCAGATCCAAGAGACGCCGATCAGATCGATCAGGTTGACCCAACCTGGTGGAGTTATCAAGCCAGCCTACAAGGTGCGTCTGATAGTAATTTCCACACTTACCCCAATCAAGAAGGAATTGATGAAGAGCGTTCACTGATTGTCCAATCAAAAAAACCACTCCTTTATAAAGCGGGAGGCGAGAGAGAAATACTATCTCTACATCTTGAAGGTAACTCAACGAGGCTATTGCCAGGGAATTATTTACCAGGTAATTTGAAGTTTGATTTGGAATTAAAACCGCGTTTTCCCGATTTACGCGCCTGGGTGGTGCCGGGGAAAGAACGTGGTACTTCTGAAGTGTGGATGCTGGTCTTCCTGGATCGCAATACCAGTCAGTTGCTAGGCGACACCATCTTGAAAGTAAAAACCAGCTCGATTTTTACTGCAAGCGGTAACGGAAGCGCGCCTTCACTGGTAACTCGCGACCTTCAAGACCAGACATTTGTTATCACTGGCTCGGATGGATCTGAGCAGGTCGATTTATTGTACAGGGACCTGACCTGGAGCAATTATCAAGAGGCGCTCTTCATCATATCCTGTAGCATAACCAATCGGTCAGGTGATCAAGAAAGCGACCCGGTGAAAGTATCGGTTAATGTCAAGGAGAATATCAAGCGTTTACTGGCTGACTTATTCGAGCGCGCTGATTTACTCAAGCTCAACAACCCTTACTGGCAAAACCGGTCTCTCGGTTTGAGTAACCTGATTGATCTGACAGTTTATCGACCATTCGTGCGGGGACCGATATGGAATGCTTGTGAAATGCTTTCGGGGAATGAATGGAAGTATGCTAAAGGTGATAAGAAGGTGAAATTCGCCCATGATTATGTGTGTTCGGAATTCCGAGATCGTATTGCCGAATGGTTGATCAAACGGCGCCACTATCAGCAGGGTCAACCAGATAAAATAAATGACATTGCAAAAATGAATGGGATCGAATTTGAACATTTTGTCATTGCAAACGGATTGCACAACTACGAAGCCCTCTTCCTTTCAGGGATGGAACCAACTGATGACCCGCGCGGTCTGGACCCCTGGTGGAAACAGCATTGGCAGGATCAGGCTTACTTTGACCCGGATCAATTGGTTAGTAATAACTGGGAAAGATACTATTGTGCAGAAACAGGCGCCTGGTTGTCGGTTAGCTTAATCCCTGTCGTTGCCCTCGGATTAGCCACTGGTGGAGGAACGCTAATTGCCATCATTCCTCTGCTCGGACCGATCATTGCGGCTTATTCTGCGGCCACTACGGGTGAAGTAGCATCCGGTAGGGTTTATTCTCCCAAAGACGGTTATAAATGGTTCAAGAGTACGCCTTATGTCGGTCGCCAGATATTTATTAATAATTGGACGACCGCCAATCCGCATGGATAGAAAAGATTGGCAAGATGAAACACTTACCTGAATTTACAATGCGCTGTGAAGAGATTCCAATCACCCCTGGCATCGCCTCATGTCTGAATGAATTGTTTCAGGCATTGGCAATGATCCAATCGGGTGAAATACCAATGGCTAACAAAGGATTTATCGAAGGATTAGCAGCCTTAGCCGGTCTCTTTACAGGATCACCGAATGCAGCAGGTGGGACTTCCTGGAGCGCCAAATACTACCCTTCCTCTTCAGGCAATGGCGGGTTGCTAAAACTGACAGAACCGGCAGCGAGTCAAAGTCTGGTTGTTTCCCGCGATCGTCATGGAGCGCTCTATAACGGGATATGGTCGCGATTAGATGAAAACAATTGGGCAATTTTGCTTTTTGAGGTTGTGCAA
This sequence comes from uncultured Anaerolineaceae bacterium, assembly GCA_964354345.1. Lineage (GTDB taxonomy): Bacteria > Chloroflexota > Anaerolineae > Anaerolineales > UBA4823 > CAYGZL01. The sequence goes on from CAYGZL010000032.1 coordinate 49,007, forward strand.
TCGCCGTCAGGTTATCAATTGGAAGTCAAAGGGGGTGAAATAGAATGCAGCCTCCCCCTGGGAGAAAGCCTGCCTGGTTTCATATGGGCTACATCCAGGGATGTTTTGAATTTTGTTCCCGAATGGTTGGCAGGCAATGCAGACGCCTTGCCCCCTTCGGAAAAGCAGCAACCGGCTCAACCGTCCCCACGATCTGAATCGCCTGCTGTTCTTATTTCACAGCGGGTGGTCATTCCACCACAGCCAATGTGCACTAATTGTGGCGCTCCCCTGTTGCCAGAGATGCGCTTCTGCGGGCAGTGTGCCAAACCTGTAAACGGGGCACCAGCCCAGGTCACACTGCCACCACCTTCACCCAGACCAACACCCGATTTCTACCTGATGGATAAAACGACTGGGCGATTATTCCCTCTCGTCAAACGGCTGACGATTGGACGCAACCCAGATAATGATCTCAAACCAGATGATCCTCTTCTGTCACGCCAGCATGCCATTCTTGAACCAGTTGCCAGCGGTTGGCAAATCACGGATCTGAATTCAACCAATGGCGTATATGTCAACGGCGAACGTATCATCAAGCCAACCCCCATACACCCCAACGATGAAATAAAAGTCGGCGCAACTTATTTTCTCGTAAAATCTACATAAATACTAACTTCATTTCAGCAGTCATGGGGGAAGATGGTTATCATAAGCCTGATCCAGCACTTCCATGGTGTGATAAACCGGCAGCGGTTTACCTGCAGCCTGTAAGTACTTACGGATTTGCACAAGGCAGCCAATATTCCCGGCGGCCACAGCCTCTGCGCCGGTTTTAAGGATATTTTGCACCTTACGCCTGCCCAACTCACTGGCTATCTCAGGCTGCTCCAGGTTGTAGGTCCCGGCTGAACCACAACAAGTCCCCCCATCGGATACTTCCAGCAAAGTCAGGTTAGGAATAGCGCTGAGTAGCTTGCGCGGCGCATCGGTAATGCCTTGCACATTCGATAAATGACAGGCATCGTGATAGGCCAGCTTGAGCGGTTGCGCCAGGGCTGGTGGCGTCATTAAACCGAGATTTGCCAAAAACTCGCTCACATCCTGTACCCGATGGGTAAATCTTTCCGTCAGGACCTGATCGGGTTGACCAGCAAAGAGTAGCGGGTAATTCTTCATCCCAGAACCACAACCCGCGGCATTGGTAAGAATCACATCCACATCATCGGGAAAAACAGTCAGGTTTTGACGAGCCAGCCGCAGCGCCTGCGCGCGGTAACGGCTATGCATCGATATTGCCCCGCAGCAACCCTGCCCGGCTGAAATAATAACCTCAACACCGTTTATCGCCAGCACTCGTAAGGTCACCCAATTGATCTCCGGCGCCAATGCCTGCTGTACGCAGCCAATCAAAAGCGCCACGCGTGCCCGACGCAGGCCAATGGCAGGTGTCAAGGGCGGCAAGGGGCGCATGGGAGACAGATGATCGGGGAGCAGGGCCAACAGCCGTTGCCAGCTCTCCGGCAGCCAACCTTTGATCGGCTTCGCCAGGTTACCCAGCTTTGCCGCTGCAAGAAAACGTCCGGGGTAGGGAAGTGTATTCTGGAGCAGGGTTCGCCGCACCTTATCAGCCAGTGGGCGCTTAGTCCGCTGTTGAGCCATTAAGCGGAATGGCGCCAATAACTCACTGTAAGCCACCCCCGAAGGGCAGGCCGTAACACACGCCAGGCAACCTAAACAACGGTCAATGTAAGGCAATGTCTCCTGGTAAGTCAAAGTACCTTCCAAAACAGACTTCATCAAGACAATTCGCCCGCGTGGTGAGTCCATCTCTTCACCAAGCACCTGATATGTCGGACAGACCGGTAAGCAGAAACCACAATGCACACAAGTCTCAATCGCGTGCACCATCCCATGTGCCAGAGGTCCAATCGTTTGGGATAAGTCGTCTACTGCGATGGAATGTTGCATACAGAACCCTGACACTTATCAGATAATAATTCAGTTAATAATCGCCAAACCGTCTACCAGGGTCCAGGGCAGCTTTGATGCGCTTACAAAATGACGCGCTCGGATCTACACCCAGTCGTATCCTGCCCGGCGCACCTAGAATTACTAACCCAGACAGTCCCTGATTTTCGAGCAATTGATCCAAACTGTTGATCTCCCCTTCGAAAGCCAACCAACCTACCTGACCCGCGCTACTATAACGGCGCAAAACAGTCCGGTCTTTGAATCCCTGCTCCAACCAACGATCCAAAACGGGAATACGCCGCGGTGTCAATGGCACTTTGACCAGATTCCAACCGGCAGGCACCCAGTCTAGCTCACGTACCTTATGCCATAGTACAACTTCCTGGGCGCTACCAATTACCTCGCCAGTTCCCAGGAAGCTTCGTAAACGTTCCAGCCGCGCCGGTAAAGCGCTTGCCAATCCAGCCAGGCGGATCCAGACAACTGCTCCCAGTTGAACAGGTTCCAAATCTACTGCATCCAGGTCGAGATGCGCAGAAAACAGGCGTTGAATTGCCGAAAGAGCTTCTTCGAGGTTGGTGCAATCCAGGCGTAAAGTTGTATAAGCTTCCGGTTTAGGAAATACCTTAAAGGTTAATTCAACGAACGCTCCCATCCGCCCCAGGCTACCCACCATCAATTTCGGTAAATCGAAGCCGGCTGCGTTTTTTACTACCCTTCCACCAGCGTACACCACCTGCCCACTGCCATCGATATAACGGACTCCCAGGATAAAATCGCGCACGCCGCCATAATGAAACCTGCCAGGACCACTTAAACCAGAGGCCACCGTTCCGCCCAAGGTCGCGCCGCGGGTCGTCAGGAGTGGATCGAAGGGCAGGTAATGACCGTGATGGGCTAACAAGGGAATGACTTCTGCCAGGCGAGTACCGGCCTGGGCAGTAATGATATACTCTTCCGGCTCATACTCGATTACTCCTGAAAAACCAGTCATATCCAGGCTTCTAAAACCACCCATCGGGCTGGAAAGGACGGGTTTGCTACCACCGCCGCGGGGTCGTATCCGTTCTGAAACGCGAGCAGCTTCCCGGATAATTTCTTGAACCTCCACTAGTGAAGTTGGTTTGAGATTCATTGGGCTCCCCCGTTCAGACTATTCACGCGAATAGCCTCCCTCCCGTTCTAGCGGATGTGGGCCGCTATACCGCCGGAAAGGCGGCGAATTGGCCTCAGATGTCAGAAACACCTTTCCACGATTGGATAACTCAGCAGGATCCAATGCCCGCCGAAGCGCTCTCATCGTTTCCAGTGTGGTTGAATTGTACATTTTAACCAGATGGTTACGCTTTTCGATCCCCACACCATGCTCACCTGTGATCGAGCCTCCATATCGCAGGCACAGATCCAGGATTTCCCCGGCAAGTCGCTCAGCTCGTTGCAAACCATCTGACTCACGACCATCGTAAAGGATCAGTGGATGTAGATTGCCATCACCCGCATGGAAGACATTCGCTACCCGCAGACCATAGCGTTGGCTGAGGATTTCAATTTCCACCAACGCTTCTCCCAGGCGACTGCGCGGTACCACACCATCTTGAACAATAAAATCCGGACTGAGGCGACCAACCGCCGAGAACGCGCTTTTGCGCCCCTTCCATATCCGCTGGCGTTCGATTTCATCTTGCGCGACCCGAATTTCATCCGCCCCTGAGGCTTGCAGTACATCCATCAGACGAACAAACTCCGCCTCGACCTGGTACTGATCACCTTCCAACTCAACGATTAATAAGGCGGCTGCGCCAGGTGGGTAATTGGCGTGGACTGCCGCTTCAGCGGCCTGAATCGCCAGCCGGTCCATGATCTCAAGCGCGCCAGGTAGCAAACCAGAGGCTACCACACGGGAAACTGCTTCTCCTGCGACTTGTAAGGTCGAATAAGCTGCCAGAACCGTCCGGTATACCTCGGGTTTTGGCATCAAGCGTAGCGTGATTTCCAGTGCAATACCAAACAGCCCTTCCGAACCGACGAACAATCCCACCAGGTCAGGACCGACCCCCTCCTGACTCTCGCCTCCCAGCTGCACCACTTCCCCCTCCGGCAAGACAGCCTTGATCCCCAGAACATGGTTGCTGGTCATGCCGTATTTCAAGCAGTGCGCACCACCCGAATTAAAGGCAACATTTCCGCCGATCGTGCAGATCGCCTGGCTAGATGGATCTGGTGCATAGTACAGCCCATACGGCGCAGCAGCTTTGCTGACTTCCTGGTTAATCACCCCCGGTTCGACCACCGCAAACCTTTCCAGAGGATCCAGACGCAGGATACGGTTCAACCGGTTGAGTGCAATTAAAATCCCCTCCTGGATTGGCAACGATCCTCCCGAGAGACTCGTTCCACTACCGCGCGCTACAAACGGCACTTTGTGCTGGCTGCATAAAAGGACCGTCTCGATTACCTCCACCTGGTATTCGGGTATTACTACCGCCAGCGGACGGGTATGATAAGCTGTCAGGCCATCGGATTCATAAGGAACTAGTTGGGCATGTTCGACAAATAAACGATCCGGAGGATACAAGCGTGCCAGGGCGGTCAAGAAAGCGTGTGGATCCATCAGTCTCTCTACGGGATATCGGGAATGGATGACTATAATGGCGGAACTATTATTCCATCCTAGTTTAGCATCAAAAGCCATGACTTTCAAGCATAGGCTAATCAGATTCCTTCGCTCAAAACTATGACAAAACGGCGCGAATCAGATGACCTTTGTCATTTGACACACCTGACCGAGTGGAATAACTTATATAGGATATCTACGATGAGGAGTAACCGTTATGGCAATGAAAATTACTGACGAATGTATCTCTTGCGGCGCATGTGTACCCGAGTGCCCGACCGAGTCCATCAGTGAGGGCGACACGATTTATGTTATCAATTTATCCACCTGCGTGGAATGCGAGGGGCATTACGACTCGCCGCAGTGCGTATCGGTATGCCCGGTCGAGTGTATCGTTAAAGCGTAAGATAAAACGAAACTACACTGCGGAATGATTGTTCCGCAATGAAAACCCGGATTATTGGGGTGGGTCGCATTGACTCACCCCATATCTGTTTAATTTCATAATAAGATATAATTTGTTCAGCTCAGTCTATTCCCGACTGAATATTTGCTGGTTAAAATAAATTACCTAACAAGAGTAGAATTGATCCTTATGAGCAGATCCCAATGTCAGCAATAACGGATTTTTTTCGTCGATTACTCAAACGTCGTGCGGCTCAAAAACCCGGTACATCCACCAGTACGCTCCGGTTTGAAGAAACGCCATCGCAACTGGCATCGACAATCATCGAAGTAGCCCCTGGTGCTGGGGAGCAATCAGTTTATCAAACACTCCGGGTAGCCACTGCGCAATCGGTGGGTAAGCAACGGATACATAACGAAGACGCGCTCTTCACCTGGACACCACAAACTGGGGATGATTACCAGGAACCAATTGGTTTCTATGTCATTGCAGATGGAATGGGTGGTCAAGCACACGGAGACCTGGCCAGCCAGCTGGCTATCCAGGTGGTTAGCAAGCGCATAAAAGAGGCCATTAATAGCAATTGGCAAAATGCAGATCAAACCCCGACGGATGATACAGTCAAAGAATTTCTGATAAACACGGTCAAAGAAGCCCATCAGGCAGTCGTTCATGATGTTCCGGGAGGCGGAACTACGCTTACCGCTGTACTGATCCTGGGCAGGCAGATGATTATTGCGCATGTCGGTGATACTCGCTTATATCAGATCAGCCCTGACAAATCCATACAAATCTTGACCCGCGATCATTCGTTGGTGAAACGCCTGGTCGAACTCCATCAGATCACTGAAGAAGAAGCTGTAACTCATCCTCAGCGCAATGTTCTATACCGGGCGTTAGGCCAGAGCGAGCCCCTAGAGGTTGATTTGAAAGTAATCCCGCTGCCCGACTGCGGTTATTTACTTTTATGCACAGATGGCTTGTGGGGTGTTGTTCAGGAATCCGAGATGGTCAGGTTGGTATGCGAGTCATCTACTCTCGACCTGGCGTGCCAACACCTCATCGCGGCAGCAAACGAGGCTGGAGGACCAGACAATATCTCCGTCATCCTGGTTGCTTTGCCAGCTTGATCCGTATGTGAAATGAAATATAAACGAATCGCAGATAAAGGTTTACGCATATCAAAGGAGAAACGATGACCGATACTCGATTCCGAGGCCGGCGGATTCTGGTAGTAGATGATGAAGAACGCATGGTGCGTTTTATCCGGTTGAACCTGGAGCATGATGGCTTTGAGGTGGTTGAGGCTTTCACCGGTAACCAGGCCATAAATCGGGTCCGCAGCAACCTGCCAGATTTGATCTTATTGGACATTATGCTCCCTGACTTAGATGGCTTTGAAATATTACGGATTATCCGCGAAGTAAGCACAGTTCCGGTGATTATGTTAACTGCCAAGGGGGAAGAAGAGGACCGGGTGCGCGGATTAGAATTGGGCGCAGACGACTATATTACCAAACCATTTAGCCCGCGTGAACTGGTCAGTCGTGTACGGGCTGTCTTACGCCGAACCGAGCTGACCAGCGGCGGCACCCACGGTTTAATTGTGGTTGACGAGCATCTTAAGATTGATTTCGATCGTCACGAAGTCTGGTTGGACGGTAAACTTGTTCAACTCCGTCCGACAGAATATCGGTTACTCTACCATCTGGTACAAAATACAGGGTGGGTCATCTCTCACGACCAACTGTTGGCGAAGGTCTGGGGATATGAGTACCGGGACGAACCCCATTATGTGCGCTTATATATCAACTACCTGCGCAAGAAGTTGGAACAGGATCCCGCAAATCCTAAATATATCATGACCGAGCGCGGCGCCGGCTACCGTTTCGTTGATTTTCGCCGGGACAAATTGGACAAATCCACTAAATAAAGAATTTCAACCGCCTTGTCATTCAACAAGGGATCGGCTATGCGCTTAACAAAGGAGAGAAATATAGTGGCAAAACAGCGGATTTTATTGGTAGATGACCACGAAGTTGTACGCCTGGGTCTAAAAGCACTGCTTGAGCGACACCCCCACTTCGAAGTCGTCGCCGAAGCCAGCACAGCCCGAGAAGCCGTCGAACAGGTCGAGGCGCTCAAACCCGATGTCGTAGTCATGGATATTCGCTTGCCGGGGGGATCCGGGATTGAAGCCTGCGAAGAAATCGCCGATAAATACCCCAATTCAAAAGTTATTATGCTGACATCCTATGCCGAAGATGAAATGCTGTTTTCAGCCATCCGCGCTGGAGCTTCTGGTTACGTACTCAAACAAATTGGCGGCGAGGACCTCGTCAGGGCAATTGAGGCAGTGGGACGGGGAGAAGCCTTGCTCGATCCTGCCGTCACGCAACGGATCTTTCAGGAAGTCCGTAAAGCCGCTAAAGAAGAGGAAGCTTCAGCTTTCTCTGGTTTAACCCAGCAGGAGAAACATGTGCTGTTGCTAGTTTCCGAAGGCAAAACGAATCGGGAAATTGCTAAAGCTTTATTCCTGGGTGAGGGCACTGTCCGTAACTATGTCAGTAGCATCCTCTCTAAATTAGGGGTGAGTAACCGCGCTGAAGCAGCCGCTTACGCGGTTGAGCATAACTTGCGCGACTATCTCTAATCAGGCTGAGATCGACTCGATTTACAATCAAGGTTGTTGCACGACCCCCAGGTAATTTGCCACAGCCCAGCCGCGCCGCGTAGCTTCATATAATCCAACCAGATACCACCAGGTGTATCCATCGCTTTCGCGCGGACCATCCTTGACCTGAAAAACCTCATCCTCCGCCCCTAATAAACGCACTTCACTTTCTACTCCTGGATCTGTCCGTAAGCGTAACCCATCGCCGCCAGTTCCAGTTATTTGTACATAGGCATCTAGAGTAATCACGCCCGGTGCGGGAGCGGGTGGGACCAGACGTGTCGGTGTTGGGGTGGGTAATGGTATCGTCGGTTCTGGAGAAGGTGTATCGGTCGGGGCGGGAATCACATTAACCACCGCAGTCGCTGGCCCAGCCACTGATGGACCTGGCCTGGTAAACCAGAGCAGAGCGAATGCAGCAGCGAACAACACAACCGCGAATAAAATCGCTCCCCCAATCACCCAGATATTAAAAAATCCACGCATCCACATAAAACGGTTCATATCATTAATATGGTAGCAAGAAAAATGCCAATCCCAGGATTAGGTAAATGGCTAGTAGCTCTGCTCCTTCCAACCAATTAGATTCACCATCAGAAGAGACCAAGGCGCTCACAATCACACCGGCGATTAACGCCAATAGTTCGAATATATTAAATATTAAATGCAATGGATGCCCTAAAACCAGGCTGATAAAAACCAGGACAGGTGCCACAAACAAGGCAATTTGTAGACTGGAGGAAATAGCTATTTCTACACTCAAATCCATCTGATTCCGGATAGCAACCCGTACTGCCACCAGGTGTTCAGCCACATTACCAATAATGGGGATAAGGATGATACCTAAGAAAAATTCTGAAACCCCCAGGCTGGCCACAACAGGTTCCACTGCCCCAACTAATAGCTCGCTCATGTAAGCCACGCCTACAGTTGAAAGAAGCAGGATAATAACAGCCGTGCGCACTGTCCAGTTTGAATGATTATAGCTACGCGATAGATCGGAGGGTGGCAGAGGTTGTTCGGCGTTGGCAGTCTCTACTACCGCTTCACCCCCTAAAGGTCCGTTATGCATCCGGAAACTGTAGAGGATACCCAATGCATATAACAAAATCATGACACCGGCCGTCCCAAGGCTAAGCGCTTCTACCTTCAGGCTGTCTTCTGGTCCAATCGATGCACTCACCAGGGAGGGGATAAGCATGGCCAGGGTTGCCAGAACTAACAGGATTGCGTTGTTACTGGCCTGGCGCCGGTCAAATTTTTGAATGCCGTTGCGTAGTCCGCCTAAGAACAAGGACATGCCTAGAACCAGAAGAATATTCCCCAGGATAGACCCTGTTATCGAAGCTTTGACCAGGTCCAATAACCCCTCACGGATGGCGGTAATGGTAATGATTAATTCAGCAGCGTTCCCTAAAGTAGCGTTCAACAGTCCACCCAGGCGGGGTCCGGTATAAGCTGCTAAAACCTCGGTTGAAACGCCGATATATCGAGCCAGTGGGACCAAAGATAAAGCTGATAAAACAAATACAGTTACGGGTGTCCAGCTGAGTAATTGAGCCAGAACCGCCACCGGTACGATTAAGAGTAATAAATTAAGAGGGTCAGAACGGAAAAATTTATACACCCGCATATGGATAAATACTCAAGCGTGTTCAAAATTCGGGTTCATGAATAGCTAGATTTTAACCGAAATTTAAACCTGGTGGGTGATTACTTCTTACCCCCTTGGTATAATATAAAGTAGCTGCACTCAAATCAGACAAATTATGTCAGAAACTGTTATCCTAAACAATCGTTATGCACTTGGAGATCCCCAGGGTACGGGAGGTATGGCGATAGTTTACCGCGCGTATGACCGGATGCTGGAAAGAACTGTTGCAATCAAAATATTGCGTAAAGATCTCTCGCGAGACCCGGAATTTCGTCAACGGTTCCATCAGGAAGCAAAAGCTGCTGCAAACCTCTCTCACCCTAACATTGTAACAATTCACGATTTTGGTCTGGACAACGATCAACTATTCATCGTGATGGAATATGTACCTGGCCTCGATCTTAAGTCAATCCTGCAAGCGCGCCATCGGCTCGAGGTTGACGAGGCAGTCGCTTTAATCATCCAATGCTGCGCTGGAATCGGTTACGCTCACCGGGCAGGGATCGTCCATTGCGATGTCAAGCCACAAAACATGTTGGTCACTCCGGATAAACGCCTCAAAGTTGTCGACTTCGGCATTGCACGGGCGTTGGCCTCTATCAACCCCAGCGAGCATAATGAGGTGGTGTGGGGTTCACCACAATATTTTTCGCCCGAGCAAGCCTGCGGCCTGGCCCCTTCCCCTGCCTCGGATGTCTACTCCCTGGGTGTGGTCATGTACGAGCTACTCACCGGACAACTTCCTTTCACAGCCAAAACTGCTGAAGAATTAGCCCACCTGCATCGAGATATTCCACCCATCCCACCGCGCCAGTTGAATCCCGCTATCCCAGCACCTCTGGAACAAATCATCCTGAAAGTGCTCTCAAAGGAGCCTTCTGCACGATATCGTACAGCCGATCAAATGGGGCGTGTCCTGGTAACAATTACCCAGGCACCACCGCCTGATACTGTAATAGCCTCATATAGTGAATCACCGGCCAGCACAGGTGTAACATCCAGCGTTGTCCCACCTGTGCCTGCCCCGGTTCCCCAACCTGTCGATCATCCATCACGCAAGACTCCACAGACCGCTCATCCACACGATACCAAACCCACAAGAACACCTGCCCTCGCTGATGGTGCAGTAAATATCGATTGGGTTACCTGGCTGCTTGCTTTATTGACATTGATCACGGTAGGCGGACTCATCCCCTTTTGGTTGTGGGTTTATTATGTACTCAAACCACCCATTTAAACGAAAATCACGGCTCAAGCCGCGATTTTCTAACAGCGATGTGAGGAAAAGTAAAGACAATCTTATGAGGAAGTCTTGACTAAAGTGCGGATGCACTTGGCACATAACACTTTCCGAACCTTACGACCATCTTCGATCACAGTGATGGTTTGGAGATTCGGACGGAAAGTGCGATGCGTCGCCTTCTTAGACCACGGGCGATTGAGTCCAAAAGTTGTTGCTTTTCCACAATGTGCACACTTGGCCATCTGACAAAATCCTTTCCAACATGAGGTGGCATGCGTGTTATATAATAGATTAATTCTTCAAAACACTTGACCCTGAAGAAGAACCGGATAATATTACCATAAAGGTGAATGGATATCAAGCTCGTTTAGCTGTTGGATTTTCTCGTCATATGCATTCACCCAATATTCTCCTGAGAGACATGTGTATCTTAACTAATCTAGATCTGAACAAAGTAAACGAGAAATGCTATGACGGATGAAACAACACCCCTGGGTAGTATCCATGTTGCCCCGCGTGCGATCGCAACCATTGCCTATCATGCCGCTCTCCAATCGTATGGCGTCGTCGGGTTGACATCAAAGAATTTAGTCGAAGGCCTGACCCAGGCCCTGGTTAAAGATCCTACGAATGGCGTCCAGGTTGAATACGATGGCCTGAACATCAATATCGACTTATACGTGATTATTGAGTATGGTACCCGGATTAAGTCGGTTGCCAACAGTGTTAAAAATAGCGTGCGGTACCAGGTAGAAAAAGCGCTGGGCATGCCAGTCAACACGATTAATGTTCATGTCCAAGGCTTACGCATCAGTAACGCTGATTGAGTAATTACATGAATTTCATGATGAAGGTCTGCCTGAATGGTAAATCATTATAAAGCAAATGTCATGATTCACGGATACTCGTTATTATAGGAGTTTTATTTAATGTTAAATGACCCACCGCCTATCCAGGGCCAAGACATTGCCGAGGATAACCGGATTGATGGACAAGAGTTGAAGCGACTGGTCGAAGCCAGTTTAACCTGGCTGCGGGCAAACCAGGCGCTGGTAAACTCATTGAATGTGTTTCCAGTGCCAGATGGTGATACTGGCACAAACATGGTCCTGACCATGCAAGCAGCTTTTAATGAAATTGTAAACTCGGCAGAACATAATTTCGGCAAGATGGCTCATGCAGTCGCTCACGGAGCTTTGATGGGTGCACGGGGAAATTCAGGAGTAATCTTATCCCAACTCTGGCGCGGTTTTGCACGGGCAGTAGACAACATACATTATTTAGATGCCCAAAGCCTGGTGATCGCGCTCGCCGCGGGCAGAGATACTGCCTACAAAGGGGTTGTGCGTCCAGTGGAGGGGACGATCTTAACCGTCGCTAAAGATGTCGCTGCAGCAGCCGAACAGGCGTATAAAAACTCAAACAACCTGGTTGATCTCCTGGATCAGATTGTGAAGGCGGCTGATCTATCTGTCCAGCATACTCCTGAATTACTTCCCGTTCTAAAAGAGGCGGGCGTGGTAGACTCGGGAGGGAAAGGTTTGTTTTTCATCTATGAAGGTATGTTACGTTTCTTGCTTGGCCAGCCCATAGATACCACATTGGCTGCTGTCCAACCCCTGGCCGCGATGGATTTGACCAATACACTTGAGTCGATCGAGCCAGGTCAGGATTATGAGCTGGTGATTGATTTTCACCCTAACAAAGAACTGGACCTGCCTTCCTTTTACGGCGAACTTGAAACGATGGGAACATCCATTCAGGTCGGCGAAGGCGACGGTCTATATCGGCTACATATTCATGTTCCCACTGAAAAGCGCTATGCGCCGATAGATTTTGCGATGAAATTGGGTTGGATCACCACAGTAGCTATGGAAAATTTACAAGCCCAAATGCAAGACGCCGAAGAGAAATGCAGTCAGGGTGAACCACACCTGGTTACTGTTGAACCAGGTCAGATTGCGGTTGTCGCGGTAGCGCCTGGGCCAGGCATCGCGCGTGTCTTCGGCAGCCTGGGAGTCGCCGCCATCGTTCCTGGTGGGCAAACTATGAATCCCAGCACGCAAGAAATTATCCATGCTTTTGAGAATCTACCGACCGATAAAATCATCCTCCTGCCGAATAACAAAAATATTATCCTGACTGCCAACACAACCGCCAGTCTGACGGTTAAAAAAGTGGCTGTGATTCCAAGCTGCTCTGTTCCCCAGGGATTAGCAGCCATGATGCGCTTGATCCCCGATGGAGATTTTGACAGCGTGGTTGAAGAAATGACAGCTGCCCTGGAGGATGTTGAAACCGGTGAAATTACCATTGCCACTCGCGATGTTGAAATTGACGGCGTTCAAGTGGAAGAGGGACAGGTGATCGCCTTGCTTAACGGTAAACTAATCTTATCGGCAACAGACGTGGAAAAAGCTTGCCTGGATTTGCTCGAAAAGGCTCATGCAGATCATTTTGAGTTAATCACCCTGTTTTCTGGTCAAAATATCACGAAAAAAGAGGCTGGCAGAATCGCCGACCGGATCCGCGATCGATATCCACAACAGGAAATAGAAGTCCAGGAAGGCTGTCAACCATACTATCCATTCATTATCGCCATCGAATAAGGCAATGTTAGTTAACCCAATCGCAATTGTCACCGATAGCACGGCGGATATTCCCGTCCAAATGGTAGAGGAATACCAGATTCGGGTCGTACCGAATGTGTTAATCATCGATGGTCAGAACCTGGTAGATGGACAGGATATCAGCCGTGAAGAGTTCTACCAGCGACTGCCCCGGATGAAAACTCCACCAACCACAGCAACCGCCTCACAAGGTGTCTACCAGGAAACTTATGAAGCGTTGCTTCAACAAGGAGCCAGTCAGATCCTGTCGATCCACGCATCCAGCTTATTGAGTGGGATCATCAATGCCGCTACCACAGCCGCCAGCTTTTTTGAAGGTCGGATACATGTCATTGATAGCCAGCAAGTTACCCTGGGACTGGGTTTTCAAGTTCTGGCCGCCGCGGAAGCGGTTAAGAATCGCACTCCCGTAGAAGCGGTTTTGAAATTATTGGAGAGAGTCCGCCAGCGAGTGCGTGTAATGGCTATGTTAGATACCCTGGAATACGTACGGCGTAGCGGTAGGGTATCCTGGACGCGCGCCCGTCTCGGAGAGCTACTCAATATCAAACCGTTTGTAGAAGTGCGGAATGGCAGAGTGATCAGCCTGGGTGAGACCCGCACACGACGTAAGGGGATCGTTTATCTAACCAATCTGTACCGGAGGATGGGCCTTCTCGAACGCCTGGCGATCTTGCACACCAATGCTGAAGTGGAGGCGCGCCAGTTCCTGGACAGCATAGATCCCAATCATGCAATCGCAGCTCTGATCGTCAACATTACAACGATCATTGGTGCGCATGTCGGCCCTAATGGCCTGGGATTCGCAGCAGTTATCAAAGGCTAGTCTTCCATAACTCAACCGATTATTGGGGAATGGCTTTGATAACCTATCTTTAACCTCATCCCTTGGTAAAATACCATTGATGAATCATCCAAAATATCCTTCTCTCCACAAATTACTAAAGTTCTTTAAATTAGAGGCCGAGCGTGGCTATGATAACCATGCTGTATTAGGTGGCCTGGAACGTATGCTCGAGCGTTGGGAAGCTGAGGCGCGCATTGATAACCTGCCCAATGATATCGTCCAGGCAGTGGTTAGCCGAATACGAAATTATGCTCAATTATCGACAACTTCACGCGCTGAAACATTAGAGGGATTGCGGCGCCGGATTAAACGCTTTGAAGAAGGCCTTCCCAGTCGGAGTCCTGAGACGGACACAGACCTGGAGAAAAAGGGGGAAACTACCCAGCCGCTTGATACAGCCAAGGGTGAACCGGAGCTGGTTGAGTTACCCCCTACGCCACCAATTGCCAGACCGCTCGAGTCGGATCACAGTGACCAGGAAGATGAATTAAGCGAGTTCGCTGAACCGATGAAATCCGAAGGTCGACCTGTCCCTGCGCCACAGGCACGCCGGTCTGGGCCACAGGCAGCCTCGCCACCCTGGAATAGTGAACCAGCAGCCATGGAGGCCTCGATCACGGTGTTAACCGGTATCGGACCACGCCACGCCCAAACGCTAAGCCGTCTGGGCCTCATTACGCTGCGGGATATGTTATACCACTTCCCACGCCGGTATGATGATTACAGCCAGTTAAAACCCATCAATCGTCTGATTTATGGTGAAGAAATCACCGTCATTGGTACTGTACAAAGTAGCAATTTACGTCCGATTCGCGGCGGCAAGGCGCAACTCTTTGAAGCTGTAATCGGCGATGGTAGTGGTGTTTTACGAGTCACCTGGTTTAACCAACCCTGGCTTGCCAAACGCCTCTATAGTGGAACCCAGATTGTCCTCTCAGGGAAAGTTGATCAATATTTAGGTCGACCGGTGATGGAAAATCCCGAATGGGAACCACTCGAGCAACAACAATTAAGTACCAATCGCATCGTGCCTGTCTATCCCTTGACAGCGCAGATCACCCAGCGCTGGATGCGACAACAGATGAACCAGGTGGTCACGTATTGGGCGCCGCGCATCCAGGATCCACTACCAGTTAGTTTACGCCAATCAGCCGGTTTGCTCGATCTCCCGCGTGCCTTACTCCAGATCCATTTTCCCGATTCGTGGGAGGATTTGCACGCCGCCCAACAGCGTCTGGCATTTGATGATATTTTCCTGTTGCAGTTGGGTGTCCAGCGCCAACGGCGCGCCTGGCAAGAACGCACCGCCCACATCTTCACGGCAGATCCAGAATGGTTGCAAAATCAGTTGGGCCGCTTGCCTTTCCCGCTGACGGGCGCCCAGCAGCATGCATTAGAGGATGTTTACCACGATCTCGCCCTTGGACGACCAATGAATCGACTCTTACAAGGCGATGTTGGTTCTGGTAAAACGGTGATCGCAGCCCTGGCGTGCAACCTGGTCTGCCATCAAAACGCTCAGGCCGCTCTAATGGCACCCACCAGCATCCTGGCTGAACAGCACTATAAAAACTTCGTGGAACTCCTGGCCCAAAAGAAATTTACAGATGTCGCATCCGTAACCGATCAGAACAGTGAAGACGAGGCAATCGGTTTAAAATCCGGGCTTGAACCACCGCTTCATCCCGAAGAAATACGCTTGATGATCGGCGCTACACCCGAAACTGTAAAACGGGAGATTCGCGCCGGATTGGCGGATGGGACTATTAAACTGGTCATTGGAACGCATGCCCTGATCGAGGATCCGGTGCAATTTTCCAACTTGCAGCTCATTATCGTTGATGAGCAACATCGCTTCGGGGTTCAGCAGCGAGCTATGCTGCGCGCCAAGGGGGGAAATCCACATTTACTGGTCATGACCGCCACACCCATTCCTCGCTCGCTTGCCCTGACGGTTTACGGCGACCTGGACCTGAGCATCATGGACGAAATGCCACCCGGGCGGCTACCGGTGAGTACACATGTCCTGCCTCCTCGCGAGCGAGAACGCGCTTACAAGCTCATCCAACATCAGGTCGAACAAGGCCGGCAAGCGTTCATCATTTACCCCTTGATCGAAGAGGGTGAACACAGTTCCGAAGAGGAAACTGGTGAAGCGAAAGCAGCAGTCGCCGCCCACGCCCGCCTGCAACAGGAGATCTTCCCCCACTTGCGCCTTGGCTTGTTACATGGTCGTTTGCGTCCGGACGACAAGGAATCCGTAATGACCCAATTTCGGGACGGTCAGTTTGATATCCTGATTTCAACAACGGTCGTTGAGGTTGGTGTGGATGTACCCAACGCAACGGTGATGTTAATCGAAGGGGCGAACCGTTTCGGGTTGGCGCAGTTACATCAATTACGTGGACGGGTTGGACGAGGAGCAGAAAAGGCTTACTGCCTGCTCATCCCTGACACTGTAGATGCTTTAGAAAATGAGCGCTTGAAAGTCATGGAAGAGACAAATGATGGTTTCGTCCTGGCCGAGAGAGATCTGGTACAGCGTGGACCAGGACAATTCTTGGGCACACGCCAGTCGGGCTTATCTGAAATCCAACTGGCGAACCTGACGGATGTGCGCCTGATTGAAAAAGCTCGCAAACACGCACTGGCGCTGTTCGAGCAAGATCCTTTGTTCGAACGACCTGAAAACCGACCCCTGTTGACCGCGGTGCGGCGCTTTTGGAGCATCGGAAAGGGAGATATTAGTTAATCATGGTACGTGCTATTTTTCCAGGAACATTTGACCCGATCCATTATGGCCACATTGACATTGCCATTCGAACGGCGCGTTTGTTCGATGAAGTGATCATTGCGGTCTATGATAAACCCTTAAAATCACTGCTATTCACCCCTCAGCAGCGGATTGATCTGGTGCGCCAATCCTTTGATAACGATCCTCGTTTCAAGGTTATGGGTTATAGCGGCTTGACAGTCACCTTCTGCCACGCCGTCGGCGCTCAGGTGATTGTCCGAGGCCTGCGTGTCTTCTCGGATTTTGAATACGAGTTTCGAATGGCGCTGGCTAATCACCGCCTGGCGCCCGAGATCGAAGTTATTTCGTTGATCACTGCTGAGGAACATACATTTCTTTCCTCCAGCACAGTCCGGGAAATTGCCTCGCTCGGAGGGGACATCAGCAGTATGGTACCGCTGCACGTCGAAAAGCTGCTCAAGACTCGCTTCAAAGAGTTAGGCGAAAGCCAAACTGTTGTCCCAGCTACCTCGTTACGGGATTAACGCCATATCGACCTCCGCAAACCAACTATAGGAGGTCTGGGATTGACTAATAGGCGATTTACGTGTAATCTTAAATTAATCTCGAAAGTTTGCACTACGCACCCAGGGAAGGTACCCTATGGACATTCTGCATCTTGTTGATCGTTTGGAGGAACTGCTTAACAAAAGCCGCCCACTCCCTTTCACCCATAATGTCATCGTTGATGAAGACCGCATGTTAGATTTAATAGACCAGATGCGGGTGGCGATTCCTGAAGAAGTCAAGAAAGCTGCCCAGGTCCAGGCCCAGCGCGACCGCATCCTCGCCCAGGCTCAGGAAGAATCGAATCGCACTGTCGCGATTGCGCGCGAAAAGAGTGAACAATTTGTTGAACGAGATGCGATCGTTCAGGCTGCGCAAGCGCGCGCCGAACAAATTAAAGCTCAGGCATTCGCTGAAGCCGAAAATACTCGTCGAGAGGCAGACAATTACGTTTTAGAAACACTCACCCACCTGGAAATGGAACTGGATCGCTTTTTAACCCAGGTGCGCAATGGTATTCGCCTCCTTCAGGCTGAAAAACACAAACCTGAGTAATCTGACAAACCGATCTTGAGCCCTGAGGGAACAGCTTCGCTCAGTTATCATATCTACGAGAATGGCTTTAGGGAGGTAGAGGCCGAGGTGATCGCCGAAGGCTTTGTGACGATCTACATCAATGGCCGAGAACTAGCCACCTTGATGTGCACCCCGCGCGACCCGTTGCAGCTTGTCCTGGGCTTCCTGGCAAATGAAGGTTTCATCGATACAATTAACGAGGTCGAAATCGCTACTGTATGCCAGACAGGCGTGTGTGCAGATATCTGGCTTTCCCATCCGATCTGGGATCGGCCACGTCGCCAGGTCATCACTTCTGGATGCAGCGGTGGATTGACATTTGCTGAGTTGACCGCTGATCTGCCTCCGATCCAATCCAGTCTGCTCGTTGACCCCCACCGTTTGAGCGCGTTGATTGCCCAACTTCAAGATAAAGAAAGCCTGTATACACGAGCCCGCGGCGTGCACACCTCTGCACTCAGTGATGGTGAGCGCCTGCTGGTCGTGGTAGAAGATATCGGCCGGCATAATAGCCTTGACCGGCTACGCGGCGAATGTCTGCGACGAGGGCTCAATCCAGCCGGCTCATTGATTCTTTCAACCGGACGTATTTCATCAGAGATGATATACAAGGCCGCCCGGATGGGCTGCCCTCTCATTGCTTCACGTACTTCGCCCACCAGCTTATCGGTCGAGTTAGCCCGAGCCTGGAATATCACCCTGTGCGGCTATGTCCTTAAAAATCGGCTGAATGTTTATTCCCATCCTGAAAGATTGAAACAGTTCTAATATTTCATTTAACTGGTTCTCCTTGACAGGTTATACACTTTTTGCTAAAATAAAACCGACCGGTCGGTATGAATAATGAAATGGATATACAAATGACAAAGCAGAAACGTAGCCAAGAAACCCGCCATCGTATTCTAGAAGCTGCTTTAAAGCTTTTTGCCCAAACCGGCTTCGAGACCAGCAGTGTTGCAGAAATATGCGCGGAAGCAGGGATCAGCAAGGGCGCCTTTTACCACCATTTCCCCACCAAGCAAGCTGTCTTTCTGGCGTTGTTAGAGGATTGGTTAGGGCGGTTAGACCTGGAGATGAACGCGGCGCGTGAGGGCGCGCCGAATATCGCTGAAGCCTTGCAACGCATGTCTAGCATGATGCGCCAGGTTTTCAAGGAAGCCGGCGGTCATCTGCCAATGTTCCTGGAATTCTGGATGCAAGCCAGTCATGATCCAACCGTCTGGCAGGCATTGATCGCACCTTACCGGCGTTACAATAATTATTTTAAAGAGCTGATCCAACAAGGCATCCAGGATGGCTCGTTGGCACCGATTGATCCAGAATTAGCCGCGCGTCTGCTCGTTTCGTTAGCTGTGGGCATCTTACTGCAAGGCATGTTGGATCCCAATGGAGTATCCTGGGATGAGGTAGCTCAAAATGGTTTGCACCTATTAATCGAAAGTTGGAGGCAGAGATAATGATTTTAGTAACAGGCGCTACAGGTCATATCGGTAACGTTCTGGTGCGGCGCCTATTGTTGGATGGTGAATCGGTGCGTTCCTTGATCTTGCCGGGTGAAGACTGCCGCTCGATCGAGGGGCTTAATATTGAAAAAGTTCAAGGTGATGTTTTGGATCTGCAATCGCTGCAATACGCTTTTGATGGCATCCAGGATGTTTATCACCTGGCGGGAATGATATCGATCATGCCGGGTTCAGATGAGCGGGTCCAACGGGTAAATGTCCAGGGAACGCTCAATATCCTGATCGCCTCATTGCAAGCCGGCATACGCCGCCTGGTCTATACCAGTTCGATTCATGCCCTCCACCGCGCTCCCTGGGGAACGACTATTGACGAATCGATTCCATTTGATCCGGAAAATGCAATCAGCGCCTACGATCGCTCCAAAGCAGAAGCTTCCCTGGCTGTGCAACAAGCGGCTCGCCAGGGTCTGGAGGCTGTTATTGTCTGTCCCACTGGCGTTATCGGACCCTATGATTACCGACGGTCTGAAATGGGTCAGGTGATCCTGGGGGCGATGAGAAAGCAACCCCAATTATGTATTGATGGGGCTTATGACTTTGTAGACGTGCGGGATGTGGCTGCCGGCCACCTTCTGGCGTGTAAGAAAGGACGCGCCGGTGAACGATACATTCTCTCCGGTGAACGAATTTCTGTCGCAAACCTGATTCGCAACGTCCAAAAAATCCTCGGGATCCGCTCTGGATTACTTAAAATACCAATAAATTTTGCACGCTTTATCGTGCGTTTTACACCTTTCTATTATCGGCTCAGTAAGACCAAACCGCGCTTAACACCCTATTCATTGGAGACATTATTAAGCAATTCTGATATCAGCCACGCCAAAGCTAAAACCGAACTGGGCTACACCCCCCGCCCCATATATCAAACATTGCTAGATACGGTACGTTGGTTCCTGGATAATCGTGCGGTTTTGGCTTCGGCCTGAACGCTAGAATTACGAGCATAACTTTCGTCTCCCTGGTCCGATCACTCCACCCAACAGCGCATCGATTCCCCTAAAAACGAGATGGATTGCCAAGGCCTAATCGGAATTTTAGTTTACTCACAACAGGTTATCGAACAAACACATGCGGGGTATTGACATAGTGCATCACTATAATATAAAATAGTAATCAAGAAGGAAAGGGGGATTATCGGCGGATCCGTTTTTTTACCATCACAGGAGAAAGAAGGTGAAGCTCGTAAAAGTAAATACCCTATACTGCAAGCCAAAAGGTCAGCTCATCGTTATTGTGTTTTTCACGGGAGGCACAGGTAGCATGATCTTGGCCACAGTCAACCGCACCCCGGTTGGTTATCCAGTGACTACGCATACCTGAGATACGCCTATAACCAATAGACTATTTAATCCATACTCGATCTACCGTTATCCTCGTTATAAAACGAAGGAGTGTTGAAAATGGAGAAGAAATCAATATCGAGGCGAGATTTCGTTAAAATGGCCGGAATTGCCACCAGTGCAACCATTCTGGCGGCTTGCGCTACACCGACGCCAAAAGTAGAAATCGTCAAGGAAACCGTTCCTGTGACGGTTAAGGAAACTGTTCCAGTAACGGTTAAAGAAACCGTTGAGACGACTAAGATAATCCCACAAGTGGTTACAGCCACACCACTCCCAACAAAACCCCCTGCGCCCGTTGTTCTTGACGTTTGGTTTAACACGAACATTCCTGATATCAACAAGGAATGGACATCCGATCCCAACAACGAGGAGTTCAAACTTCAATGGTACTTCGGAGGCCTGGGGCGCGCCTTGTTCCTCCCCTGGCTGGCGAAGCACCCCGGTGTGTCTATGAAGATCACCTCTCACAGTTGGGACTGGGACTTGCGCCAGAACCAGCTCATGGCTGCCGCGGCTGGTCTCTTCCCAGACACCACCTACGGTGAAGCCTATGTGAATGAGTTTGTGCAATTGGGTATGTTCAACCCGCTCAGCGACAAGGTCGTAGCGCTCTTCCCCGAAGGCACGACCGATGGCGCCAGGGTTGCCGGAAAGACCTATGGGCTTCCGAAATCCTCGGGGGCAGATGTACTGTTCATCAACCTGACGATGTGGGAAAAAGCCGGTCTCGACCGAAATAAGCTTCCGACCACCTGGGCAGAGCTGGTGGCAGGCTGCCAGGCGATCTCGAAGATCAACAAAAGCGATAAATATGGCAACACTTGCTTCTACACCTACGGCCCGGGAGGTGATAGCTACGGTCAGGCCATGCGCATCCTGCATTGGTTCAACCAGAATGGCTGCCCACTGGGCGATAATGTAGGCGTCCCATCCGCTAATGTCGCGAAAGCAGCCGAAACCTGGCTCTTCCACAACGAATTAATGTGGAGTTCGACAGAGAACCTGATCCTGCAGGCCGAGAGCGAGGCCGGGTCAGGCAAGCTGTTTAACGATGGCGTGATAGCCGTCAAGCCAGGATGGAACAACGATGCCACCTCGGTGGGCGAGGGCAACGTTGATGCAACAGCCATCCAGTTCCCGATTCCACCGGGAGGTAAGCCCGCCACGATCGTGATCGGCAATGATATGCACTCCCCTCTGAAGGGCGGCAAGAATCCCGACATGGCGATTACGCTCATCGAGGAAACCGTCACCCAAGAGGAAGCACAGTACTTCCTGTGCAACAACTGTGGCATCTGGATCCCAGCGTTGAAATCGTTGCTGGAGAAGGCCGACACGTTCGACAAGCTGGCCGGCTACAAGACGCCAATTGCCCAAAACATCGTACGCGTCACAATGAAGACCCTGCTGACCGGCAACTGCGGTGCGCTGCCTGGCTGGCCTAAGAACGGCTCCCGCATCTGGACCGCCTGGAACGATATGTATGGGCGGATCTGGAAAGGCAAGATGAAAGTCGAAGAGATCCAGAAAGAGCTGGATACGCTGCAAGCCTCCCTCGTGAGTCTGGTTGCGAAATCCGGATAAGCTGTTAATGCATTACAGATCCGGTTAATGCTCTTGATTATTTAAGCAGCCAAATGGGGAAAAGAGTCTTTCAGCTCTTTTCCCCCATGCCTTTGCGAAAAGCTGGGCAGGCTAACAGATATGCACCCTGGTTCTTGATAAAGTAAATCCAAATTCAAAGTGAGTGAGCCCAGAGCACTCACTCACTTTGAACTGGTAGATAGTTGGAGCACACTCATGGAAGCTAAATTGCCGTGGTATGAAAGACTCCGGCGTTGGTACCGCCACCATCGCGACCCAGTTGTGGCCTGGACTTTCCTGACGCCCATGGTAATTTATTTCTTGGTCATGACATTAGTGCCACTGGGTTTTTTGGTTGGCATGAGTCTGATGAGATGGAATATTATCGAACCGCCCCAGTGGGCAGGCTTAAAAAATATCGCCAAGGTATTTTCGAATTTCGATAATTGGTTCTATCTAAAAGTTATCGGTCGGACATTCCTGTACGCAGTGTCAATTCTATCGCTCAATATCGTGGGCGGTTTCTTCGTCGCCCTGATCATGAACCAGAGCATCAAAGGGAAAGGTTTCTTCCGCACCATGTGGTACCTGCCGTCCGTCTTCTCCGGAGCCGTGGTGGCCTTGCTGCTTGCCATCTACTTTGCGGGTTCATCGGTGGGAGTGGTTAATATGGTGTTGGGAAAATTCGGGGTGCAACCTGTGGATTGGTTGCGCGACCCCTTCTGGACGCCCATAATCACCGTACTCTTTTCAGTCTGGCAGGGGATTGGCTTTACGGTCATCTTCTTCCTGGCCGGTTTACAGAATATCGATGAGAATCTATACGACGCTGCCCGTATAGATGGCGCTAATGAGGGCCAACTTTTACGATACATCACCATTCCTCAAATGACCCCCGTGCTTCTCTTTATTTCAGTAACTGGAATCATTGGATCGATGCAGATGTGGGAGGTGCCGAAACTTATGTCGGCCGGCGGTCCGAACTACATGACCTATACCCTGGTCTACAGCATCCAGCAAGATTCTTTCGCAGCCTTGGACATGGGGATGGGAACCGCCCAATCGTTGGTATTATTCCTCCTGCTGTTAGTTTTCATCGGGTGGCAGTTGAACAATTACCGTAAAGCATACCAGGCCTGAAATGGGAGCCCGAATATGAAAAGACGACGGTTGATAGTCAAAATTCTCAGCTACATCTTTCTCGGCGTCTCGAGTTTCATCATGATTTACCCGGTGCTGTTCATGGCGATGGGCGCCTTTACTACCAGAAATCAATTCCTGGAAGCCGTCTTTCTGCCCATCCCGGACACACTCAATATCGAATTGTTTAAGGCCTATTTAGCCGTCGGTCTTGGGAGAGCCTACGTGGTGACGCTTTATCGAGTGGCATTTTACACGATCGTTACCTTAATTGTCGGATTGATTGGCGGTTACATTTTCTCGAAGCTACACTTTCCAGGCAAGAATCGAGTGTTTTTGCTGTTCCTCTCTGGAATGGTCATGCCGGGCATCCTGATGCTGGTGCCGATGTACCTGATGATGGCCTGGTTCCCCTTTGCCGGCGGAAATAATTATTATGGACAGGGGGGGCAAGGGTTCGTTCAGCAATGGCCGGTGCTCTTCATCTTCGGTTGGGTGCCGGTCTTTGCAATATTTTTGCTCAAACAGAGCTTCGATATGCTGCCAACCGAATACGAAGACGCCGCCAAGATGGATGGGGCGGGCATGTTCACGATTATTTTCCGTGTCTATGGGCCGCTGCTCAAGCCGCCGATTGTCGCTCTGATCATTGTCAGTTTCCTGGGAACATGGAACGATTACCTATGGCCCAGCATGACGATCAGCGGCAATGCGGATTGGCAACCGATCGCCTATCGAATTCAATATGTCTTCACTTCACTTACCAAATGGTCACCGGCTGGCACGACAGATTATCCCTCCCTCATGGTGCGTACCTTCATGGCTACCTGGCCACCGGCAGCGGTCTATTTCCTGCTGCAGCGCTACTTCGTGCAAGGGCTGGTGGCCAGT
The DNA here is from genome assembly GCA_964354345.1 of uncultured Anaerolineaceae bacterium. Taxonomy (GTDB): domain Bacteria; phylum Chloroflexota; class Anaerolineae; order Anaerolineales; family UBA4823; genus CAYGZL01. Next base: position 73,386 of record CAYGZL010000032.1, read on the forward strand.
GGTTTGAAAGGTTGATCCAGTAGATCTAGAAAGAAATTAATAAGCTGTGCGGGCTGCATGAAAGACGCACAGCTTTTTGATAAAAAAAATGAAAAGACGTCAATTGACAATTAAGATCCTCTGTTATCTTTTTCTGGGCATCTCAAGCTTTATCATGATCTACCCGGTGCTGTTTATGGCACTGGGCTCCTTTACCACTCCCGATCGTTTCCTGGAAACCTATATTCTACCTATCCCGAATACGGTGAATCTTGATTTGTTTCGAAGGGGATTCGAGGCTGTTTGGGATAGTTATGTAATTACATTTATCCGGGTAGCTTTTTATGTAACGATAAATGTGTTGGTGGGTATTATTGGCGGTTACATTTTTTCGAAGCTGCGTTTCCCAGGTAAGAATCGGTTATTTATGGTGTTCCTGTCTGGCATGGTCATGCCCTCGATCCTGATGATCGTGCCGATGTATTTGATGATGGCCTGGTTTCCCTTTGCAGGGGGAAATCACATTTTTTTCGGTGGGCATGGATTCATCGACGACTGGCCAGTTCTGTTTATTTATGGATGGGTACCGCCCTTTGCAATTTTTCTGCTTAAACAAGCCTTTGATATGTTACCTAAAGAATACGAAGACGCTGCCAAAATGGATGGGGCAGGCTTCTTCACGATAATTTTCCGAGTTTACGGGCCTATGCTCAAACCAACTATTGTCGCCCTGATCATTATTACCTTCTTGAATATCTGGAACGATTACCTTTGGCCCAGCCTGACGATTTCCAGCGATCCGCATTATTATCCAATCAGCTTTAAAATTCAAGGAGTCAGCCTTCAGCGAGTATGGTCAGCTGCCGCGCATAGCGATTATCCAGCCCTGATGGTCCGCTACTTTATGGCCACCTGGCCGCCAGCGCTGGTGTATTTCCTGTTGCAGCGTTACTTTGTGCAGGGCATGGTGGCCAGTGGGTTAAAAGGTTAAGTTTTATTTAAAGCTTGAGCTTAAGCAAAGAACCGCCTAGAAGAAGCGCAAAGGCGATAGAATCATCCGCAAACGAAGACGCCAGCGACAGGGCGACGACGCGATCATTTCCAAAATCATAGATAACCGACCAGGTACGACCTTCATCCACGGATTGGTACAGGCTCTTTCCAGTGCAAGCATACAGGATAAGCGTTCGAACTTTTTGAAAGCCGGTTAGGGTCACAATTTCTTCGTTCTGACCTGGTTCAACCTGGATACTCACATGGGACTTAGATCCCGACCTGCGAGAACTGAATTTCCACACCTGTCCACTCAGGCTGGCATACCACGGTCGGTCGGCGGTAGGCTCAGCGGGAATGTAGATCGCCACAAACGGCGCATCCCCGGCAGGAAGGCGGAACGCTTCTGACATTTCACCAGGTCGGCCCTGCCAAAAACTAAGCGTCTCCCCAATCCCTTCCAGGTAAGCCACATAGAAATATGCTTTATCCGTCACAGCCAAATCCAGGATCTTTCCCCCCTTTTCCCAGGGTCCGGGTAGTTGCTGCCATGATTCGTGCTGATCTTTGCGATAAATAATACCTTGATGAGGAAAGCCAACAGTCAGGATTTGACCACTGCGGGACATCCGAACCGCCTCCGCAATACCTTCCTTATATAATTCCCAGGTATTTCCTAAATCCTGACTACACCAGATGCCTTGAGACGTTGTCAGGAGCACCTCCTGCAGGTTTCCGCCTGGAGATAAAAATGCCAGATCATTGAACGTTTCACCTGGCAATGATTCGCTGACACAATCCCATGTTGTTCCTCCATCCGTGGTACGCCATAGGCCTATTGGAAGTTCGATGAAAAATGCCACACCATCTTCGGTATACCGGGGTGAAAAAATCGCTTTGATAAATGAGCGCGCAGACAGGCTCCGAACAGGCAACCAGCGTAATTCGCCCGCTTTTATCCAGATCCCTTGTTCAACCCATCCCGCAATTTTCATATCCCCAGAGGCTGCCAGACTGAGGGCGTTCGGTATATCAACCAGGCAGATCCAGGTCTCGCCTTGATCGTATGACTGATACAAGCCGGCATTGGTCGCGGCGAGTAACCCGCCATCAGGCGTGAAAAGGAGGTTATTCACACTGGTCGCTGAAAACGCCAATCTCTGCCAGCTCTTTCCCCGGTCAGTGGAGCGGAGCAATCCCTGTTGCTCAGTCCCGGCATAAAGTGTCTGATCAGAGACAAATTCCGGTGAAACTGCCAAAGAAAGCACTGGAGGCGCATCCACTGGGAACGACAGTTCTTTCCAGGCACGGGCGTGATTATAGCTGTAATATAAAGCGGTATCGCTTCCGACAAACGCCATTCCATCCTGGAGAAAGTCAGGAGAAAATGCTAACGAGTAAACTGCCTGATCTAACAAACCGAAATTTCGACTTTCCCAGCGTTCTCCATGCGAGTCTGAATAAAGGATGCCATCTTCCAAAGTTCCTGCCAGCAAGATGCCATCATGAGTTGCCTGGGGTGAATAACTGAGCGCCAGAATTACAGAACCTGTCAGGGGTACTTGGGCTGCCTGCCAATATTCACCCAGGTCTTTTGAAAAATAAATTCCATTCACTGTACCTGCAAACAGCGTGTGATCTTTGAAAAATGAAGGAGAAACTACCAAAGAGAGAATATTAATCGGCGCATTTGGAAGTCGCTCCCAATGGTGGCAATCTCTCGAGCGATAAAGGCCTACGCCTGTACCCGCAAATCCAAGCCCCTGGGCATAGGCCAGCGCCGAGACTGTGCCACCCTCAGGCCCAGATATCCTGGACACTAAATTGGATTGATATTTACTCATCTTGAAAATGCATCCGTTGCGGATATTACGGTTCGATCGTCTCTTTCGGCTTCTTATGATGGATGATCACATCCGTTGTTAAAGCCATCGCCGCGCCACTGACCGCCACTTCCAGTGCTTTTTCGAGAACGCGCACCGAGTCTAAAATACCTCGTTCTCGCAGATCAACAATTTGCTCTGAGCGAGCATCAAAACCATACCCCGACGGCGACGATCCAACATGATCCAGGACAACATCCGCCGAATATCCTGCATTATTCGCAATCACGCGCATAGGTTCTTCAAGCGCACGCGCCAGGATGCGGTAAGCCAGTGCCTCATCCTCATGATCAAATGGTAAATCAACGAGTACTGACTGGCACTGCAACAACGCTGCTCCACCACCCGGAACCACACCTTCGAGGAGAGCATTGCGCAGACCGGATACAGCCCGTTCAGCAAATTCCTTACGCGTCTCACTCTCTGTTTCGGTAAAGCCCCCGATGCGCAATATAGCTGTGCCGCCAGAAAGGCGTCCAATCCGCATCTGGAGTTGCTTCTTCTCCGACTCTAACTCAGCTTGCTGAAGTTGCCCGCGCACCTCAATTATTCGCTGCCGGATCCTACGTTGGTCGCCCTTCCCACCATAGACGCCAAACTGACTTTCTGTCGCCCATGCACGCCGGGCATACCCCAGGTCCTCGATTTTAAAATCAGTAAAGTCAGTCTCGGCTGCTTTAAAAATTGGTCTACCGCCCGTAAGGATGGCGATGTCTTCAATTGCGGCGACGCGATCCATTTCCAAAAAGCGCGGGATACGAACTGCCATTGTCTCGACTGTCTTTGCCAGGTTGTTTTGTACCAACAAGCCAATCGCACCGTCTGAAATTTCAGGTGTGATAATGACTACTTTTTTTACCCCGGCCTTGAGACAGCGTTCGAGCACCGGGATCAACAGAGCAGGTTCCGTGATAGCCACATCGCTAATCAGAAGCGCGGCATCTTCAAACACGACACTCTTCTCAGATGGATCCGTAATAAAAAGACGTGAAAACCAACCACTCAGATGCCAATAGGTGCCCTCGACATATTCCCGTTCCAGTCCCCGGCGATTTCCCTTTTCAACCACTATCAACCCATCCGATCCAACGATATCAAAGATTTCGCCCAACATCTCCGCCAGATCTCGATCTCCCTGGCACATCCCTTGGGCAACCAGGCTGATAATATCCTTGCCGATAAGGGGAATAGCCTGACTCCGCAGCGCCTGTCGGACTGCCCGAAGGCCTTTTTCAAGACCTGTACGCAGCAGCATGGCGTTGCAGCCGTACTCAGTGATTACTCGTACCCCTTCATTGAATATCGTTTGGTACATCACCCCCATCGTTGTAGTTCCATCACCAACCTCCTCGTGCATATTCCAGAGCGCGTGGCGGAAAAGCATCAAGCCAACATCGCAGCCGCGTGGTTTAACCTGGATTATTCTACGTGCGATTGTCGCCCCGTCATCCAGAAATTCCGGGGCTTCGTCGCGCTTTACCCGCTCAAAAACCACCAGGCGCGGCAGCGGGCCAAGCGTAGGGCGGATTGCTTCACCAAGTAGATTGATTCCTTTTTGTAAATCTTGATATGTCCGGGGTTGTACAACCACTGCGGCTTTCCGAGGAACCGGAAATGATTGTTTGGGTTTATAGCCGGGAACACCTGGAAGGTTAGGTAAGGTCATTTTTTACTCTCTACGATGATATTTAATGCCGGGCTTACAATGAATTGATTTTACCCAATAAAGCACAGTCTGTCGATAAGAGAGATTGGTTGCCTGACTCATCTCAGATATAATACTTCTGGAGGTGTTATGAAACAGTTTATTATGAAAGCAGTGCTGATAAGCAGTATCTTCAACATGGCAATTTTATTGGCAGCCTGCATCAGCAAAAGTGGCTCGAATGAAAAGGGTAGCTCTTCCGAAGTTCGCATTGGTGTTGTGGGTATCAAGTCCCCAGGGCGGATGAATTTCAAATTCCAAACCTTCACAGGCAAAGAAACCAGCCCAGTCATCCTGGAAGCCGGACAAACGATGCGGATAAATTACCAGGCAGCATTGAACAAAGGACGGATAACCCTGGAATTACACGATCCTGCTGCCCAGGTTGTGTGGCAGAAAATTCTACCCCAACCTGGGCAAGACCAGACCGAGGTCACCGCATACAAAAATGGTGAATATACATTAATCGCCATCGGACAGGATGCTGGAGGCAGTTTTGATCTATACTGGCTGGTAAAATAGTTTTCGAAACGGCATGTTTATAACATTATCTATTCTCGAATCCAGTCAGGTTACATCTACTCCAGTTGCCATGTGGTCGCTTATTATAGGCACTCTCATTATTTTTTTCATAATCCTTGTTTTGATCGAGGCAACTGTCCTACAGTTTCTGGGTTGGGGTTCAATTCGGAAAGCGTTAATCAGTGCCCTGGCAATGAACTTCCCATCCAGTTTACTGCTAATCCTGTTGTTTATGATTATTAAGCAACGTTGGACTGCTTTAATTATTTCCTGGATTCTGGCTATATTGATTGAAGGCAGCATCCTGAGTCGAATCCGCCGTAATCAAGTGCGACTTAATTTTTGGTCAGCAGTACTGGCCAACCTGGTCAGTTTTCTGTTATTGATAGTACCAGCTCTATTCTATGCGCGTTGAAGTTAATAAGGAAAGTGCGAACTTGAACAAATATTTACGGATAGCGATTGTTTTTCTTTTAATAATTACCGTGTTCACGAGCCTCCATTGGGCTGATCCAACGCCTGAGGCAATCGCCCAGGCGGTTTTGAATGATTGGGAACCGGTCGCTGAAGGGATTAATTACCAGGAGTTCTTCCTGCCAGATTATCCTAACCATGTATATGTGACCCGCCTGGACCGCCATAATCCAAATGTCACACTGGAAAGCGCCATCGCACAAGGCCGGCTCTCCGGTGGTCTGGAAACTGTCAGTGGGATGTCCGCCCGCTATGATCAGGCCTTGAATACCTGGGGGGAAGCTGTGATTCCTCACGATAACACCGCCTGGGGTTCTCGCAATCAGGTAGTTGTTGCGATTAACGGATATTTCTTCGATTACGGAACTGGTATTCCCTGGCGCGGGCAGGTTTATTCAGGTTGGTACGCCAAACGTTTCGACGATCTTGAGAACGGTAGTGGTTTTGCCTGGACCCTGGAAAGGGATGCATTTATCGGCGAATGTGTTAAGCATGTACAAAGTAAACAGGTGGTCAAGTTCCTCGAAACTAGTAACAGCCTGGAGATCACGGATATTAACCGCAGTCGCCAATCGGACGAACTGATCCTCTATACACCCCAGTATGATGCAACCACCCTGACCGATAATTCGGGGACAGAAGTGCTGGTGGAGATGAGCCGCCCAACGTTGATCCTACCGCTGCCTAATGGAGTCAGTGGTCAGATCGTCGAAGTTCGCGTGAATAAAGGCTCCACCCCAATTCCATTTGACCATATTGTGTTATCGGGCAAAGGTAAAACGGCCAATCAATTGAAAAACAACGCACATGGCGGAGAAACTATCCTCATCTCGCAAGAAATTAAACACTATCAATCCAATTGTTCCACACCATTATCGCTCGACTGGACTAAAACTTTTGCCAGTATTGGTGGCAGCTTTTATTTTCTTAGAGATAGCGAAATCCAATCCTTTAGCGATGAAGGCGCGAATATCCGCAACCCGCGCACAGCCATTGCGTTCAACCAGGATTACATCTTTTTTGTCGTGGTGGATGGCCGCGATCGGCTAAACAGTGTGGGTATGAATATGTATGAATTAGGCCTTTTCACTCGCGACACACTTGGCGCCAGTTACGGTATCAACCAGGATGGCGGCGGCTCCTCCACCATGGTAGTGAATGGTGAAGTGAAGAACAACCCAAACGCCGACCTGATTGTCTATGAAACCTACCTGCCGATTATCCAACAGGCGAATACCCTCGGGCTCCAGCACTTTGACCTGGCGTCCAGTCAGTCAGAAGTCGCTTCTCTCTACCGCCGGCTGGAGACAGCCAAAAAAGAGCGCGCGGTAGCCAATGGTATGTTGATGGTTGTAGTTCTACCGAAAGAACAAACTTCAACATTCCGGGTTGGAGAAGCAGTCGTGGTTGTTGGTATGAATAAAACTGCCGTTCGTTTGGGTCCGGGTTTGAATTATTCAGTCTTGGCCTGGATCAATCCAGGATCGCCAGGCCAGATTATCGACCATGCCAATAGATTGAATGGCGTTCTGGCAAAAGACAATTACTGGTGGCGGGTTAAACTTAGCAATGTCACAGGTTGGGTAGCGGAACCTGCGCTCAATTCTGCAGGCCAACCTTAATTAGTGAAAGTTATGGTTCAGCCGCGGCAGCGCTTGGTTGATTGAGAATTTGCCAATGCTTTACCGGTAGGTAAACAGCCTCGGCTTTACCGATAACGTAATAGTACGGCACCATCCCCCAGCTATGTGAATCCGAGGAGCTGTTCCGGTTATCACCCAGAACAAACAATGCGTTCTGCGGCACCCGCCAGGTACCGGAATAAGCTGGCGCAGCCTTGAGATAAGTTTCATGTAGCGGAGCCCCGTTGATATAAACCACACCCCCTGTAATGTTCACCTCATCACCGGGTAATCCGATCACCCGTTTGATATAAGGTTCACCCTCTGGATTGCGCGGATAACGGAAGACCACGATATCACCGCGTTTTGGCGAACCCAATTGATAAGCAACTTTGTTAACAAAAACAAAATCGTTTTCATACAAGGTTGGCTGCATACTGATCGATTCGACCCGAATACGCGCCGACACCGCATTAATTCCTAGAAAAAGCACCAACGACAAAATCACCGTTTCCAGTAGCTCCAGAAAAAACCTGCCTCTCCACAGGTGGTCAGAGCGTTCAAGCGGATCGGGATAGATTTCTGTGAAGAATGACTCCATAAAGTTACCCGGGGTTAATTTTATCTCGGTCAGGATAAAAACGATCCACGCGGTTTATGTACCTGACGCATGTCCAGCTTCTGCTGCTGGATCATCCCGCAACAATTGTACCGCGTGGAGGATCACCGGCAGGACAACCCTCAGGTTTTCGACCGCGCCTTTGGGACTGCCTGGTAAATTAATAATTAGTGTTCGCCCACGTATGCCAGCCACTGCCCGCGAAAGCATGGCGTGCGGGGTCACGCGTAAACTGGAGGCGCGCATCGTTTCCGCCAATCCTGGCGCCTGGCGTGCCAGCACTGCCAGGGTTGCTTCAGGGGTGACATCCCGCTGACTAAAACCAGTTCCACCAGTTGTCAGGATAACATCGATTTTTTCAGTATCACACCAATGGATCAATATCTCCTGGATGAGTTGCATCTCATCGGCAACGATTGCAGTGAGGACCACCTGCCAACTTTGTCCCGTCACAATTTCGACCAATGCCGGCCCCGCAATATCCGGGCGTTCACCCTTAGATGAGCGATCCGATACAGTCAGGATGGCAACTCGCACCTCCGACATGCCTCAGACCTCAATCCAGGTCTTTCCCATATGCATATAAATCCATCCGTTTCCAATCCTGCGTTTCATAAAAATGGATAGCGGATTGATTGTCTTTGGTCACCAGTAAATAACAACGGATGCATCCCTTGCCACGGAAACGGTTCTCTAACTCTGCCATTAAAGCTGCGCCTATGCCCTGCTGGCGATATGCGCGGGCGACCGCCAGGTGGTAAACCATGCCGCGCCGACCATCGAAACCGCCTAAGACTGTCCCAATAATTTGACCTTCTCTCGCTGCCAGCAAAAATAAATCCGGATCACGGAGCAATTTCATTTTTATCTCTTCTGGTTCATCTGACCGGCGAAGATGGATTCCCGCACCAACATGCTGCCAGAAGTCATACACAGCCGGATAATCTTGTGGGTATAGAAAATCCCGGATCGAATAGGTGTGAACCAGCAAGTTACTCATCATCCTGCCCAACAACCTGTCGCCAAGGGCCATGGACACCGTCATCTGTCACACCAAAGTAATACCGGAAACCCTGTTTCGTGCGTTGCACCAGATCATAGCGGATGCTTTTTCCTTGTTTATAGCTCCGCACCATGCCTAAGTCTCCCCGCCATTGTACTCCCACTGGTGAGAGATCGGCCGCATCCGTGTAAGTTGTCACCGCATAATGCCACAGGCGGCGCGCTGACTTGCGTGTCACGTTCTTGACAATATTACCGTTACGTAAATCCCGCATCTCATAATAGCGTGTTCCGTCGCGCTCTTCCACAGAAACTACTTCCACGCCTGTGCGCGGGGCGGCATCAAATTCTTCCGCAGCGACCAGTGTTTCAGAAGTAACCTGTTGAACCACTTCAGGCAAAACTATCTCGGGCACCTCGGCGGAGACAGTGCGACGACCTTGACTGCGTAATACCAGACCAACAATCTCATCCCGCACTGCTAATTCAGTCTCAGCCTCTGAACGCACATAAATTTTATTATCATCCACTGCATAAGGCGGGTCGTCTCCGCGCGGGATCAACACCCGGATGACCTTTTTACCACCGGCTTCATGGACATCCAGCGCACAATGGAGTAAAGGGCTGATCCGATTGTTAATTTCTTTCTCCAACAACGCCACCGCCTGCTCTGGATCTGACACGCCCACCACGGGCTTCTTTGGATCAGCGCTCAGGCCCAGGTAAAGCGTGCCGCCATTGGTATTGGCGAACGCACACACGTCGGCGATGATAGCATAACGTTTACCACCTCTCACGCTGATAGCATCATGGAAATCCTGGACGATATTCGCGCCCTCTTCCTGGGCAGCGCGAATAAAATCATAGGCTGGCTCGGCGGTGAAACGGTGTGGTCGGGCACGCGCGAAGTCATTGCTCTGAAACAATTCATGCAACGCCTCAAAACTCACCTCAGGCAGTAAGACATCCGTCGCGCGATCTCCCACGCCAAGATTCTTCTTACGCACCGGGTCAGTTGTCAAACGATGAGCGTCGGACCCCTGAACGCAATGCATCCGTCGTGGATATTCTGGTTTAGTGCCATTAAAAAACGCTGCCGTAGTGCGACTACCGCGCAATTCCAAATCTGTCACCTCCAGAACGTGCAAATGCGGATCCTGGGTATAAGCAATCTTGGTCTGACCGCCGAATACGAAGCCACGCATGGCGACACCATTACTCGAATTCGCATGTGCAGCAATCACCAATCCGCCTGCCTCATCAATCAAACGATAAGCAGTCAGGACATCACTCGTGGCGCCAACAGTTGCGGAGCCTAAATCCAACTGGTCAGAAGGTATTTTTAAATCCAACAAGAGATGCTCAATCTCGCGGATCGGCTTTTCAGGCGGAAATATACCCAGGATATGAAATCCGAAGGTTGCAGTGAACTCAAAACCGGGCAACACCAGGATTTTTTCGGTCAGACGGCGGTAATCAGCCAGGCGCGCTTGCTCATCGGGCAGTAAGCGTTTCAACCTTTCCAATAATTCCAGTTGTTCGATCTCTTCTTGCATCCGGCGGTAACCCGCCACTGTGTTGTGATCGGTGAAGGCGATTATATCCAGCCCACGCGCTTCAGCGCGGTGCAAAATATCTAATAAATTCGTTTCAGGTTGTTGATAGTCATTCGAAGCGGGTGTGTGTAGATGAAAATCCATCGCACACCATTGCATCGTACCTCGTCTTTTTTTTGCCACTTTACACTCTATCCCCAGACTCCACCCCGGAACCGACAGACATAATCAAAGCCGGCTCCAGGGCAGCATTCAAAACATCATCAACTGTTTCAGCAAATATAAAATTCATTTGCTCGCGAACTTCTTGCGGCAAATCTTCCAGATCAGCCTGGTTGCGCGCCGGCAGGATGACTGTCTTTAAGGCAAAGCGATGAGCCGCCAAAACCTTTTCCTTAACACCCCCTACCGGCAATACCTGACCGCGCAAAGTTATCTCACCCGTCATTCCGATCTCGGGGTGCACCGGTCTGCCGGAAATAAGAGATACAAGAGCCGTAGCCATCGTCACTCCGGCTGAGGGACCATCCTTGGGTGTAGCTCCAGCTGGGATGTGGAGGTGGATATCTGTCTTCTCAAAGAAATCAGGCAGCAAGCCAAGCTGTTCTGCCTTCGCCCGAACAAATGACAATGCAGCATGCGCCGATTCCTGCATCACATTACCGACTGAGCCAGTTACCTGGAACCCCTTACCACCGGGCATCCGGGTGGCTTCGATGAAAAGCACATCACCCCCAGCGGAGGTGTAAGCGAGTCCTGTAGCCACTCCCGGTACTCGAGTACGTTGGCTGATTTCCTCATCGAAGAAATGCGGTCGTCCAAGAAATTCGGTTGCCTTTTCAGGAGTCACTTCAACCCCTTCTTCCTTGCCTTCAGCCACTTGTGTGACGATCTTACGGCATACCGAACCGATTTCCCGCTCCAAATTTCGCACACCAGCTTCTCGTGTATAGAAACGGATGATCCGCTGTAATGCCGAATCGCTAAACGTAACTTCTCCCACCCGTAGACCATTCTCCTGGAGTTGTCGCGGAATTAAATAACCTTTAGCGATAGCAATTTTTTCGCCATCGGTATAACCCGAAAGGGCAATTATTTCCATGCGATCGCGTAACGGCGCCGGAATCGGCTCCAGCAAATTGGCTGTGGTTATAAACATCACTTGCGACAGATCAAAAGCTACCTCGAGATAATGGTCGCGGAACTCGACATTTTGTTCTGGATCCAGCACCTCAAGTAAAGCAGAGGCTGGATCACCGTGAAAGTCAAATACCAGCTTATCCACCTCATCGAGCATAAAGACTGGGTTATGCGACTCGGTCCGCCTTAGCGCTTGCAAGATGCGACCTGGCATGGCACCAATATATGTCCGACGATGGCCGCGGATTTCCGCTTCATCACGCATTCCACCCAAAGAAATGCGGACGAATTTACGTCCCATCGCTCGGGCGATCGAACGTCCCAATGAGGTTTTTCCAACCCCGGGCGGTCCAACAAAACAAAGGATCGCTCCTTCGCGAATACGATGGATATCATCCTGGGCTAACTGGCTCAACTCTTCATGACGGTCATGGCGCAGTTTCCGTACCGCCAAAAATTCAATGATCCGCTCCTTAACATCCTGTAAGCCATAATGATCCTGATCCAGCACCTGCCGGGCATGCGCGATATCCAGGTTATCAGGTGTTATCAGGGACCAGGGAAGAGCAACCAACCAATCCAGATAGGTACGAATAACGCCATATTCAGCAGAGGCGGTAGGCAGGCGGCTTAATCGTTCCAACTCCCGCCGCGCTTGCTTATCTGCTTCATCTGACAATCCTGCGGCGTCGATTCTTTTACGAAACTCTTCAATTTCAGCGGCTTGTTCATCGGCTTCACCGAGCTCACGCTGGATGGCTTTTAGCTGTTCGCGCAAGAAATATTCGCGCTGTACCTTCTCGATTTCCGAGCGCGCCTCATTCTGAATTTTCTGACCTATCTCTAAAACCTCAGCTTCATGAGCCAGGATACTCACCAGCATATGCAGCTTACGAGATGTGGAATCTACATCAAGCAGTTCTTGGGCGTCCTTCAATTCCATGCGTTGGAAGTTGGCGATCGTGTAAACAATTTGAAGGGGATCCTCTAACGAAACTACCGAAGAAACCAGTTCACGGGGAATGGATGGAATCATCTCCGCGATATGTTCAAACTGATCACGAGCATTGCGCGCCATGGCCTCAAGTTCAAGTCCGCTTTCAACAATCTCTGGATGTAGGATAACTTCAGCCTTGAGGTAAGGATCTACTTGTAAGAATCTCCCTAAACGAAAGCGCGCCAATCCCTGAATTACCAGGCGGATCGTCCCATCGGGAGCGCGGAACTGGCGGTGCACCATCGCTACAGTCCCGATTGGATATAAATCTTCTGGAGAAGGTGATTCCAACTCGGGATTTCGCGAGGCAACCAGGCCGATCAAGCGTTCATCACCTGACATGACATCATCCACCAGACGCACTGACCGTGATTGACCAATGGTCAAAGGTACTACCGTTTGTGGATAAACAACCAGGCCACGCAGAGGCAAAATTGGTAATACTGCAGGGATTTGCCCTTCATCGACAGTTTTTTGGGCTTCCTCTGCCTCCGAATGACGCCCTTCCCCATCGGTTTGAGGAACCATGGCTCTCAAAAATAATCCCTCATCATTGGCTTCACCCTCAGGAAAAAGCCAACTGAACATCTCAAGTATATCTGTAATCCATCGCGAGGCTGGCATGGACACTTTTCACTTCCCGTAATTGGTAATACTTTCTAACTGATGCCCCTACCAGGATTCGAACCTGGATCTACGGCTTAGAAGGCCGCAGCTTTGTCCCTTAAGCTATAGGGGCAAGACTATTATTCAATCAATGCAGGGGCGCAATCCCTTATGAACCTGCATACCCGAAAGAGTTTTCAATATGATCATCGGTGGGCGTCCCAATCGTTCAGCCAATTGATTTGGTGTAAGGGGTGCATTGCCATTTGCTAGAAAAATGCGAAACACTGCATCTACCAAAGCGGTCTGCTGTGTAATAAATCCTGACACCCTGGCACAATGGGTGATTAAGGCGTGTTGCATACCATCAACACGTTGCACCTCAGCAGTCTGGGGGTCCACCCAATCAACTTCTCCATGTGCAGAAATATCGGCGAAACTTTTCTGGTGGTCTACACACAGATAATTCCGCAGATAAACTCGCCAATCCTGATCGTTCTTCTGCCACCAATCAAAATCGATATGGAAACAGGTATCGAGTGTCGGTTTGACCAGGTTAATGCGTTTGATCTCAGTCACCAAAGCCCTCCTTAAAGGTTATCTACATCTTGGAGGCGATAATGCAGATCACCCACATGAACAAACCAGGATTTGGAAGCCAAAACCGTCAGGATCGGTCCTGGTGGGCAACGCCGGATGATATTGAGGGCTGCATACAACTCACTGGCATGGACATGACTTTGCGGATTCAGTTTAGCAAGTTCACGAACCATGTGTAATACCAGCCTGTCAAAAGAGAGTTGCTCTTTCTGCATATGTGTCCAGGCCAGATCCAATGCAGAAGGATCCGGGATAGCAATCGTCATCCTTTCATCGAACGCGCCCGAAACGAGTTGCTTAAGCATAGCAAAGACAATTCCACTATCCGAACCAACCAGGACTGTCCGCACCCACTCGCGGCTTGGTCGGCGATTATCCGCTTTCAACATCACTTCACCCGGTTTTTTACTGCGACGCACCCGGATAATGCTACCCGGGATAACACCATGAGAAGCATACCATTCCTTCAGACCGAATACATAACGTTTCTCACGAACAACCCAGGCTGGAAAGTTCTGCCCAGTGTCTCCATCCACCAGCGTGAAACGGATGTGGGGTGCTTCATAGGCTGTCGGGAAGAGATGTCTGACCCGTGATGAAAGCGGCAGGGTACCCGAACGCCAATGAGGGAACAGAATGCGCAACTCGGTTTCATCAAGATTGGCTGGCTTTGATTGGACAGGCGAGAGTTCATCATCTAAATCCCTCTCCAAATTCAACATCGCACCCGTAAGTAAAGAGCGATCATACTCGATCCCTGAGAACCGGAGATAAACTGGTGGTTCAAGGACCTGGGGAGGCTCCAGGCGACGTAGGAACCACAAGGTCTTCCCTGCCGGTCCAACTTCATCAAAACGGCCATCTTCTTGCAAAGCCAGGTCCACGGAAAATTCAAGTAGCTTAGGATTTACACCTGGCGTCAACTCGATTTGTTCCAAAAGAGTTGAAGTGGGCAGTGGCCCCCCGCCCGCCATATCCAAGACTGCCTCAGCCAGATTCAAATGACCGACGTTAATGTCAATTAACAGCGCACGTGGAAACCAATTTCCCGCAATCCGCACAAAGTCTGGCTTTGCCTTCAAACCCACTTCCAAGGTTTCACTCAGGAAATCTCCGTATTCTTGTAAGACCGATTGAATATCTAACGAGGCATCATCCTCAGCGATTTTCGGTGGTTCGTTAAGGATGTGAGGTTCGATTCCAGAGGCAAGTTCATGCATCTGCCCATCTTCCAGGGATATCCGAATCACCCAGAAATCACCAAAATCCGGATTCCGACCTGGCCTCTTACCAATTACCTGCCCCTGCTTCCAACTGAAGGCAGGAAAGACCAATTTCTGCCCCGGTTCATAAATCCTACGGGGTTGATATAAATCGCCCCGCGAAGTACGATGTTGTTCGATTGCCTGCTTTTCCTTCCGAATCCGCTCTGTCACCAAGGCTGCGACTAAATCACGCGAGGTAAGAGGGGTTTCAGCCTCTAATAAATGATTGTAAAGGAACTCGACATCTTCGTCCTGTAGCTCAAAGTTTTCCCAGTAATCTTCTTTGAGCGAAAAAGCGATCATGACCATATACTGCCTCAAGTCTCTAATTTGCCTTTTTTAACAGGTGATATTATACTCGGCATTCAATGAAATATGCTTCTGAGTACAAATTAGCTGGTTAATATTTGAGGAATTCATATGTCGAAGGATAAATGGATCGTCGTTGATGAAGTCGCCGGGATCTTACAAGCCAAACTCATACAAAGTTATTTTGAAGCTCATGATATTAGCGTAGTTTTATCGCAGGAGGCGGCAGGCAGCGTATATCCAGTGACAGTCGGGAAACTGGGTGAGGTCCAAATATTTGTGCCCGCCGATGATGCTGAACGCGCAAGAAACCTGTTGGATGATTATTATAATGGGTCGCTCGACACTGATGTAAATTTAGCGGAGAATGTAGAAAACGATCATTCGATGTTATTGGATGATTCCCCGTCGACCAATCCAACTGACTAATCATTGAATACCTCAAGGGTAAACCCTTTCTAACCAATCTAAGGGATCGACTTGAACACCACCCGCCCATACCTCCCAATGCAGATGCGGGCCTTCGACTCGTCCTGTGTTGCCTACCCTGCCAATCAACTGCCCGGCTTTTACCAGATCTCCCGGTTTCACCATTAATTCAGACTGGTGCATGTAGCCGGTGTAAACTCCCCAACCATGATTGATCATGGTGGCGTTGCCGCGCACGGTTAACAGACCAGAGAATACCACCACGCCATCAGCAGCAGCATAGATATCGGTCCCAGACTTCCCAACAATATCCAATCCGGTATGGAAATATATATAAGAACTTCCATTATAAGATCTGCGGTTTCCATACCGGGACGACCAACAATCGTTGGTCCGCAAACAATAATCCACTGGCAACGGGGAGGGGAAAGTAAACCTGCCCGACCAAAATTTGTTGGGTGTCATGGTTGCTGCCAAAGCAGACCATTGCTTGTCCTCAGGCTGCGTAACCGCCGGGTCTATCGTCTCCGGCTTCACGGTCAGAGGTTGATCATAGGGGTATTGCGTGGCCCTCACCAGGACAGCTTGCGAAAATTGGAACATAGAGCCATCAGGTAAAGACAAGTTCAAGCTCAAAGAATACATCCCCGGCTCAGTCATGGCATGGATTCCTTGCATGGCAATGAGAATACCGGGGGATTCTTCATAAAAATGTAGGTTGTGGTCAATTAACGAACCAGTAATTTTTAACCCTGGCGCGCCGCTAACCCGAAAAACAACAGCTTTTCCCTGATAAAAATTTGCAAGATCCATATCAACCGAATGAACAACTGGCGGTAGACCGCCTAAAACCGGCCGTATGGCATTACCGGGTTGATTAGAAGACAGGAATAGGATATCTCCAGTGGCTACTTTTGCTGAGTTCTCCAAACGATTGGTAAGAATTAATTGCCATGGATTCACTCGATTCACAGCAGCCAATTCTAAAAGGGACTGACCTGGCATCACCTGGAGGCGCTGGGTGTCAGTGACAACCCCCTGCTGTTCTGGGATAACCAGGGTAGAACCAGTAAAAATTTCATCGGGGCTGGTGAGATGGTTCAGACGGACCAGTGTCTCCGGGGCTATCTGGTAACGCCTGCTCAAACTCAGCAGGGTTTCTCCATAGGAAACCGTATCAGTCACCAAAATCCCCTCGACACCAGGCAACCCGGGGATTACCAGCTGATCACCGCTGGTTAACAAGTCCGGATTTTTGATGTTGTTTACCCGCTTCAATTCATCTAGCGAAACATTAAAGCGAGAAGCGATCCCCCACAACGAATCGCCTGGCTTGACGATATAAATGGGACCAGTTGGATTATCTTGAGCTCGGCCGGGATTTCCGCTCATGATTATTAACCAGAGCGCTAATATACTCACTGACCGGAGAAAAGCGATAATCGTCTTCCTGGAGCACATGGAATCGAGATATAGATGGAATTGATTGCCCAGCTCTTTCATTGAACCATTAGTTTACCACAGGACAGAACCCTCAAATACTGTTTTTGGCCCTTGCCACGCCATGGTGGTCAAGCTATAATTCCGCCCGGACTTAAACACCAGGATGGGCGATGAATGATTCATCTATTTTTGTCGTCCACCTTTTTCGATTAAAGAGAGGCAAGTTATGATTGATGTGAATGATTTACGTAAGGGGGTAACCTTTGAAATAGACGGTAACCTTTATCGGGTGCTGGATTATCACCACCACAAACCAGGCCGCGGCAATGCTACGATCCGTGTAAAGACGATTAACCTGCGCAGCGGTACGAATTTGGAACAGACTTTCCAATCAGGGGATCGTGTTCAAGATGTACGCCTAGACTATCACAATGTTCAATACCTGTACACGGATGGTGAGTTCTACCATTTTATGGATTTAGAAACCTTCGAACAGCCCGCTATCCCGGCCAGTATACTGGGAGACTCGGCCAGTTATTTGAAAGAAAGCCTGGAAGTCAAGTTAACCTTCTATCAGGGTGAACCCTTGGATGTCGAAATGCCGATGACAGTAGACTTGAAAGTAGTGCAGGCAAATGTAGCCGTGCGCGGCGATACAGCGACGGGTGTAACGAAGAAAGTCACAACAGAAACCGGATTACAAGTGACCGTTCCGAACTTTGTGGAGGTTGGCGACACGATCCGCGTTAATACCGTCACCGGCTCTTACGTTACCCGGGCCTGATATAACGATTATGCGCACCCCGGCTGGGAAAGAATGCAGCTTTTTTTATGGGGATTACTATCGGGGCCGCAGCCATGAGGAGTGTCGGCTGCTGGCCTCGGCAGTTACCCCCCTTCCATGGCAACGGGATTTATGCTCTACCTGCCCAGTTCCTGACATCCTTGCAGATAACGCCTGCGAAAACCTGGTATTGCATCCTGGCCTGATCCGCCCTTTCCCCTTTTTAAAACGCCAGGTACAAGTTCACGCCTACTGCACAAAAACTCACCGCCAGGATTTTGATCCCCACATCGGTTGTGGGGAATGCCATCCTTTACCTCCGATATTCGCCAAAGATCGCACGTGAAACGGAACCGTTGTTTTGGTGTTATCTATTCATGTTCCATTGTCAGTCGTTAATATGACAATTAGTAAAGGCGTTTGGAGGTAAGCATGCGGAAAAGGGTTGTTATTACGGGTCTGGGATGCATCAGCCCTTTAGGGAATGATGTAACTACTTTATGGAGTAATCTTCTTCATTGCAAATCAGGGATTGATAATATAACCCATTACGATACGACGGAATTCAAGACAAAATTTGCAGCGGAAGTGAAAGGTTTTGATGGCGTAACTCTTTTTGGTAGCCGGGAGGCCCGCCGGATGGATCGTTACACCCAATTTGCTATGGCGGCTGCCCTCCAGGCTGTTCAACACGCGGACCTGAAGATCAATGAAGCCAACCGCGACCGGATTGGAGTGGTAATTGGTTCAGGTATCGGTGGGATTGGTACTCTATTCGAGCAAACCCAAGTGTTTATGGAACGCGGCTCCCAGAGAGTCAGTCCTTTTATGGTGCCGATGATGTTAGCTGACTCATGCCCTGGTATGGTAGCTATCTACCTGGGGGTGCGAGGACCGAATATGGCGGTAGTAACTGCCTGCGCATCCGGAACTAATGCAATCGGTGAAGCCTCCGAGATAATCCGGCGGGGCCAAGCCGATGCAATCCTGGCGGGCGGCAGTGAAGCAGCTATCATCCCAATTGCCATGGCTGGCATGGGCGTCATGAATGCCCTTTCGACTCGCAACGAGGATCCCCAGCGCGCTTCTCGACCGTTTGATTTACACCGAGATGGGTTTGTAATGGGCGAAGGGGCAGCCATCCTGGTTCTGGAATCACTGGAATATGCCCAAACGCGGCAAGCCCTCATTCTGGCTGAGCTTACCGGCTACGGATCTAGCAATGACGCCTATCATATCTCAGCGCCAGCTGAAAATGGCGCTGGAGCAGTCCTATGCATCCGTGCCGCGCTGGATCATGCTGGTCTATCTCCTGTAGATATCAGTTACATTAACGCTCACGGCACGAGCACCCAGCTCAATGACAAAAGCGAAACCGCCGCGATAAAGACGGTTTTTGACGAACATGCCTATCAAGTTCCAATCTCGTCCACCAAATCCATGACCGGCCATTTACTTGGGGCGGCTGGCGCGGTGGAAGCGGTAATTTGTACTAAAGTACTGGAAGAGAATATACTGCCGGCCACGATCAACTATGAAACTCCCGATCCAGCATGTGATCTCGATTATGTACCCAATACACCCCGCCCATTCTTAACCCGGCATGTGATGTCCAATTCCTTCGGCTTCGGTGGGCACAATGCCACGATTATCCTGAGCCGTTTTCAATAATTTATGGGTTTATCCAGGGATTGATCCTGGTGAAATGAAAGAGTTGTAAGATGAGTCCTTTTGCTCATATTACTGGTTGGGGTATGGCGGTTCCACAACGCGTGGTAACCAATCACGATCTGGCTGAAACCTTGGACACCAGCGACGAATGGATCCAATCCCACACTGGCATCCGTGAACGCCACATTGCTGGTAACGGCGAAACAACCGCTTCCCTGGCGACCGAAGCTGCCTTGCAAGCTTTGGAAATAGCCAAACTCAGCCCGGATGAAATTGATTTAATAATTGTCTCAACCTCCTCACCTGAGCATATCTTTCCAGCCACCGCCTGCCTGGTTCAGGATCGCATCGGTGCCACCAAAGCCGGAGCATTCGACCTCTCAGCCGCATGCAGTGGTTTTATGTACGCCCTGACCATGGCAACGACTGCCATTCGTACTGGATCCTCCCAAAACGCTCTGGTGATCGGATCCGAAACGCTCTCCCGTCTGGTGGATTGGAAAGATCGAAATACGTGCATTCTCTTTGGAGATGGCGCAGGGGCTTTTGTTTTACAAACTGCTGATACTCGCGCCGGTGTCCTTTCTTCAATCATGCGCTCGGATGGTTCGGGAGCCGATCTACTTTCGGTACCAGCCGGAGGTAGCTTCATTCCAACCACAATTACCTCCGTCCAAGATGGATTGCATTACATCCAAATGAATGGCCGGGAGGTATTTCGCTTTGCCACGCGCGTAATGGTGCAGGCAACCCATGAAGCCCTGGACCGGGCTAATTTATCTATGGATGATATTCATCTTATTATTCCTCATCAAGCCAATGCGCGCATCATTCAAGCGGCCGCACGTGGATTGAATGTCCCGATGGAACGATGTTTCGTAAACCTCGACCGCTATGGCAACACATCCACGGCTTCTATCCCAATCGCGACCTGTGAAGCTTATCAGCAAGGCTTAATCAGACCGGGTGATAAGTTGGTATTCGTTGGTTTCGGCGCCGGACTGACCTGGGGCGCGGCAGTTGTAGAATGGAGTGGTCCATTCCCCGGTATGCGGCGGGTGCTATCACCTCGCTATCAGGTGTATGCTCGGGTACGATCCAAATTACTGCGTTGGTTGAGACGGATTGATGCCTTTATTTGGGACCGTTGGCACCGGAATAATCAATAAACGAATGCTTAAAAAAACACCCTTAAATTTGGGTAATATTTGTTAGAAAGTTGTTAGAAACTCCTGTAATCGTAGTGGGAGTCTATCTTACATAATCAGAGATTGGTATAATCTACTGACATATCTGCGGTTATATTGTTATTGGAGGTAATGTGAATCCAACCCGCAACAGATCGTCGCTGATTTACTTGCTACTTTTTATTGCCATCATTGTGATGGTGATATACAACTTTCAGATGAGAGCTGCTGACCAGGTAGTTTATTCCTTTAACCAGGTGGCAGCTGATATCCGAGATGGCAAGGTTGAACAATTGGTGGTAGATGACACGAAATTGCAGGTAACCTACAAACCTGTCGGGAGTAGTTCTACCAAAGAGGAGAAAACCCTCAACATAGAAAATACTGCCACGCTGGTCGATCAACTAAAAGCTCTGGGGGTTACAACTGAGCAGCTCACACCGGACAAGATCAAGCTCGAAGTTCGCGCTCCCAGCCCCTGGCCGAGTATTATTACGATCTTGGGCTACATTGTTCCATTCGTGATTATGGTCGGGGTGTTCTGGTTTATATTTCGCCAGGCGCAAGGCAGCAATAATGCTGCCCTCTCCTTTGGTAAATCCCGAGCACGAATATCCACAGGCGAACAACCGACGGTAACCTTTCAGGATGTTGCCGGTGTTGACGAAGCCAAAGAAGAACTCAGGGAAGTGGTCGAATTTTTGCGCGAACCTGAAAAATTCATCTCTTTAGGCGCACGGATTCCGAAGGGTGTTTTACTGGTTGGACCTCCCGGCACCGGTAAAACGTTGTTGGCAAAAGCCGTTTCCGGCGAAGCAGGAGTTCCGTTCTTCTCGATTTCGGGTTCAGAATTCGTTGAAATGTTCGTGGGCGTCGGTGCCAGCCGTGTCCGCGATCTATTCGAACAGGCTAAGCGTCATTCGCCTTGCATTGTCTTCGTTGATGAAATCGATGCAGTGGGTCGCCAACGTGGCGCTGGTTTAGGCGGTAGTCATGATGAGCGTGAACAAACCCTTAACCAGATGTTGGTTGAAATGGACGGCTTTGACACCGATACGAATGTCATTATTATGGCCGCGACTAATCGTCCTGACATCCTCGACCCGGCTTTACTCCGACCTGGTCGGTTTGATCGCCGGGTGGTATTAGACCGTCCTGATATGCGCGGTCGGGAGGCCATCTTACGGGTCCACACAAAGGGCAAACCTCTTGCACCTGAGGTGGATCTGAATGTGCTTTCCCGCTCAACACCAGGCTTCGTCGGCGCTGATTTGGAAAATCTGGTGAATGAAGCCGCGATTCTCGCTGCCCGCCGGAACAAGAAAGTGATCGGCCAGGCAGAACTAGAAGAAGCGATCGAACGGGTGATCGCCGGTCCAGAACGTAAAAGCCGCTTGATCAGCGAGGATGAAAAACGAGTTATTGCCTACCATGAAGCTGGTCATGCGGTGGTGATGAACGCGTTGCCTGAGGCGGACCGAATCCATAAAGTATCCATCATTGCGCGGGGTATGGCTGGCGGTTACACTCTAGCGCTGCCAGAAGAAGACCGCACCCTGATGCCGAAGAAGAAATTGGTTGCCGAGATGGTTGGTTTACTGGGTGGGCGTGCAGCCGAAGAATTAGTCTTCAGTGACATTACTTCAGGAGCGTCGAACGATCTGGAGCGAGTTACTCATCTGGCGCGGGCAATGGTGACCCGACTGGGAATGAGCGAACAACTCGGTCCGCTTGTATATGGCCAAAAGGAGGAGCTAATCTTCCTGGGTCGTGAAATTTCTGAGCAACGCGATTACTCGGAAGCTGTCGCACAGGAAATTGACAGCGAAGTTCGTCGTTTAGTCAATGAAGCGTACGATAAGGCGCGTCAAATCCTTATTCAGTACCGCGATAAACTCGATGCCGTCGCTAAGCGCTTGCTCGAAGTGGAAACTGTCTCGCGCGAGGAATTTGAAAGTATCTTCCCGACCCCCAATCCGAAGAACAATGGCACCCCTGTACTGATGAGTGCCTGAACCAGCCTTCTAAGTTTGACACGGGCTGCCACGTTGCTCCATTGTGACGGGCAGCCCGTATTTTTTAAATTCAACTTCAATATTTCTAATAACGAATCCTTAATATATTCAATTATACTATTGACATTTTTAAATTTATCAGTATAATATCGCTTAATTATTAAAGTCTACTTCAAGATTTTACACAACCCGCGACGATAATCCTTTATATAATAAGAAAGGAGTTTTGCCATGACAGAGACACCGATCCAAAGGGAAGACGAAAGAATGAAAATCTTACGCATGATCGAGGAGGGGAAGATCACGGCTGAACAAGGCATTGGTTTGTTGTCCGCGGTTTCGGCAGGACAGCCGGTAAAAATTTCTCTCGATCCGGAACAACCCGCTGATCCAACTACATCCAAAGCACCCGAGGCTCCGCAGGCAACCGCTCAACCTGCCCCAGCCGAGCCCATCCCAGAATCCCCTCGCCCCACCGGCACCCCACGCTGGTTCAAAGTCCGCGTCACCGACACAGCCACCGGACGACCCAAAGTCAGTGTCACTTTACCCTTCGGCCTGGTCGACTGGGGACTTCGCATCGGGGCTCGCTTCGCACCTGAAACTGGCGACATTGACATGGATGAAGTTCGGGAGGCGCTACGATCTGGCATCGAGGGGAAGATCATTGATGTAGTAGACGAAGAAGACGGCGAACACGTGGAAATATACGTCGAATAACGGGTTTCTCCACCCTGCATCACCAGCAAAACGGGCAGTCTGACTGCCCGTTTTGCGATCCAGGTTGTGATAAACTATGAGACGAGATTCCGGCAGCAATGGTATTTCCTTATAACTTCCAGGATAAAATCGTTCTGGTGACCGGCTCTGGGCGTGGCATTGGTCGTGCAATTGCACTGCATTTTGCTCGTCTTGGGGCAGACATCGTTGTAAATTTCTTCCGCAACCGCGCACCGGCTGAGGCAACCGCGGCTGATATTCGCAAGCTGGGACGACGAGCTTTACTTGTCAAAGCTAACCTTGGTGAAATAGAAGAAATCCACCAATTATTCGAGGCGATCCAGAGCAATTTTGGGGGGCTTGATATTTTGGTGAGCAACGCGGCTTCTGCTTATAATCGCCCTGCCATGCAACAGAAACCTAAAGGTTGGGAATGGACGCTGAATATCAATGCCCGGGCGTTTCTCTTTGCGGCCCAACAGGCTGTCCCTTTAATGGAAAACCGTGGCGGGGGAGCCATGGTCGCGATAACCAGCGCAGGATCAATTCGGGTTCTACCAGATTATGTCGTGATGGGCGCGAGTAAAGCCGCCCTGGAGGCCATTGTGCGCTACCTGGCAGTGGAGCTGGCGCCGAAGAATATCGTCGTAAACGCGGTATCGCCTGGGATGGTGCTAACCGATGCATTAAAGCATTTTAATGTGATCCGCAAGGATGAGCACCTGATCGAAAAAGCGATCACCCACACTCCCGCTGGTCGTCTGGTCACGCCCGATGATGTCGCCGAGGTGGTGGCTTTCTTATCAAGCCCGGCAGCAACTATGATTCGCGGGCAAGTGATCCTGGTAGATGGTGGATATACATTGCCGATTTCGGGTATCGGTGAATGATCGTTAAACACCAATCAAGATCACTCGCGCCGGGGCGCCATCCGCCCCCACCAGCTTAAGCGGTAAACAATAAATAGAATATCTTCCTGGGGATACGGCGGATAAATCCAAGCCCTCAACAACGATTACCCCGGCCTGGAGTAAAACCTGGTGGGTTTTAATCGGTTCCTCGAATGGCGCCACAGAGAGGTAATCCACACCAACCAGTTTAATTCCTCGTTCCACCAGACTCTGAGCTGCATCTTCGCTGAGCGCCACGAAACCAGGCTGGAAAATCTGCTCTTGATTAGCCCAATTAGCTGAATTCCGGGTTTTAAATAGTAACCGCCGCGTGCGAGGTGGGATCTCTAACCGCTGCAAGAGATCAGCCGTAATCAGGTCAATACTATCCGGAATTAGTAAGACATATGCACGGCCCATTAACGATTTTAATGACAATTTTTCAACAGTGGCTAAACTATCACCCAAAAAATGATACGGAGCGTCCACATGTGTACCTGAATGTGCGCTCACGCTAATCCGTGTCACATTAGCGATCGACCCTTCTTCGATCTTCTCAAACCTCTCAAAAATCACTGGTGGATCACCTGGCCAGACTGGCATATCCGGGTGAATGTTTAAGCTGATGTCATAAATATGCACGGCAAACTCCTGAACAATCTTTTAAAGCTCATCAGATCAACCCATGTGTTTCATCGTCAAACTTGCCAATGTGACGCGCTGCCGCGCTAAGGAATCTATCTGAATCCCTAAACCAGGCAAGGTCGGGACATCGATTGTGCTATCTGGGTTGAGAATGAAGCGTTGATTGGTAATATCTTCGACATAATAGCGATCCGTGGCTGAAATATCGCCCGGCAATAAGAAATTCGGCAGCGAAGCCAAAGCCAGGTTGGCTGCCCGACCTACTCCCGTCTCGAGCATCCCACCGCACCAAACTGGCGCGTGCCTTTCCTGACACACTTGATGAATAGCTACTGCCTGGCTCAAACCGCCCACGCGCCCGGCTTTAATATTGATCACCTTACACGCCCCCATTTCTAATGCCTGCCGGGCGTGGCGAGCTGAGAGGATGCTCTCATCCAAGCAAATGGCAGTTTTAAACCGCTTCTGCAACTGGCTATGATCCCATAAATCGTCTTCCGCCAGAGGTTGTTCGATGAGTAACAAGTTCAGCCCATCCAAGGGTATCAGGACTTCCGCAGTTTGAAGTGTATAGGCTGAATTGGCATCCACTTGCAAGCGGATTTCCGAAAATGCCTTTCGAACAGCCTGGGTCTCAGCAAAGTCACGCCCTGGCTTGATCTTGATCTTGATCCGTCGATATCCTTGCTCAATATACCCGGCGACCACCTTAACCAGCGCTGCAGGCGACTCCTGGATACCCACTGAAACGCCGACCGCCACTGAGGCACGGACACCACCCAACATTTCGCTCAACGATTGACCCCGACTTTTCCCTAGCAAATCCCACCAGGCCATCTCCAGGCCAGCCTTTGCCATCGGATGGCCGCGGACAAATGCCAGGCGCTGCTGGAGAATTACGGATTCCTCGGGACCCTCAGGAAGTTCCCAGCCTAAAAGGGCTGGAATCAAAAAATCCTTGAGTATATGCCAGGCGGTTGTAGTCGTCTCATAAGAATATCCTGGTTCGTGATCGGCTACACATTCACCATAACCGGCTATTCCCTCGGCAAATGCCTCGACCAACAGACACTCGCGGTTGGTAGATCTTCCAAATGAGGTTTCAAATGGCGTACGCAAGGGCATCCGTAGATGATAAAGGGTGATCTGATCTAATTTCATAACGTGCTATCTCCGTGGCTGAGAATATAAAAGCTCCTGGCCGAGGCGCCTGTCAGGTGTACAAAATCGGTCACAAGGTAACCTCGCCCAAATAAATCATCAAAGAGCAACCGGCTATGCATCCGCCAGGCCATAGCCAATCCAACGTCAACAGATCGAAGAGCTTGAAAATCATCCGGTATCTCGACCAGCAATAAATTTTCATCATTGATTAAATAATCCTCGGCTGGATATGGTAATCCACTTGGATGTAGACAGGTCGGGTTGATAATTTTAACCTCAGCATCGAGGAAATGCGCCAGATCGAGCGGCATGCGCGGCCGTTTGCTCAGACGGTTTGCCACGCGTGGTGTGTTCACCCACCAATCTACCTGGAAACGATCGGTCGGCAAGCCCTCATTCAACGCGTCGCG
The DNA here is from genome assembly GCA_964354345.1 of uncultured Anaerolineaceae bacterium. Classification (GTDB taxonomy): domain Bacteria; phylum Chloroflexota; class Anaerolineae; order Anaerolineales; family UBA4823; genus CAYGZL01. The sequence goes on from CAYGZL010000032.1 coordinate 100,016, forward strand.
CAATTTTCCATACTCGTTTCGCAGGTATGTGTTACATACTGCGCCCAGCCGGGTGATATTTAGATGCGCGTTGCGGCTGAGTAAGGGATCGTAAGTCCAGGTGATGCGATCCAAGCCTTGATGGCGGACTAATTGCCATTGCGCACGTTTGAGGGCAAATCCAATCCCCTGGTTGCGTGCGTGAGGATGGACACCCAGCATATGTGAACAATGCTTGGCACGTGGTCCATCCGGAGTGAGATATAAGCCAGGAAAACCATATACAAAGCCTAACAACTCTACCGACGGATCCGGAAATGTGGACTCCAAACCAATGATATCTTTCATATCGGCGGCAATCATAGGTGTAAAGGAGCCATTTTTATACGCGCCGATCACCAAACCACCATTATGAACTGCTGCTAACAGCATGTGCACTGGAACAATCTCTGTCTCATTCCCAGGCCACACTTGCCGCTGCAAAGCCTCCACGGCAAACATTGCCTCAGGATGATCAATAACCTTCAAAACCCATCCTGACATGAAAGCCTCCTAAATGAATGCGCATTTAGCGGGGTTGAAATAATTGACGAAAGAAGGAACCACGCCAGTTAATGCCGGTTAAATAAGCTAATCGCTGTGACATTCGAGCCGGTAATAAACCAAAGGCGCGCGGTGCAGTATCTAAGGAACAGGTACGAGTAGAAGCTAAATAATCCAACCAATAAACTGAAACCGGTAAACCCGGAAACATCGATTCGAACAACACCGTCAGACCACGCATATACGGAAACGATACGCGGACGAGGCGGCGCTGGATGCCCATCGCTTGCATGACTAATTCGACAATCTGTTGGAATGACAAATACTCTGGTCCGCCAACCTCGATCATGTGATTTAGCGTCCCCATTTCTTCGAGCGCCCAGGTCAAACAAGTAGCCAGATCCTCAACCCAAATTGGTTGCAGTAAAACCCGTCCATCACCGGGGATGAGAAAGAAAGACGGAAACGCGGCCAGAATGCGGGCTAATCCAGTTGTCAGGCTATCCTGGGGTCCATAAACAATGGCTGATCGCACAATCGTATAATTAAGTCCACTGCGCCGGACAAACTCCTCAGCAATCGCCTTGGCTTTGAGCACTGGATAGGCTGAAGCGCGGTCAGCTCCAAGATGGCTCAGATAGAAAAAACGACTGACTCCAGCCTCCTTGGCTGCCAGGACTACCTGCCGGGTGCCTAGAATATCAATATCCATTAAGTTCGCCCGAGCTCCTCGCCACTCACCACTTACCAGATGAAATACCTGATCTATACCAAGCATTGCGGCTTGTAATCCGCGTTCATCCATCAGGCTGCTTACTGCCACCTCTACATTAACACCGCGTGGCAGATCAGGCGTCCGGGGAGAAGGTCGGATTAGAATCCGGACCGGGTAGCCTGCATCCACTAAATGGCGCAACAGAGCCTGGCCGATAAAACCGGTTCCACCGGTAACCAGAATCACAGCGCCATTATAACAGCCGCTGGTACAAACTATGGTAAACTCAAAAAGCGCTTTCATCCAGGATCTTTGATATCTAAAGTAAGGATAGCAACCCCACCATTGCAATTCAGATCCCAAGGAACATCCAATGAGACCAATCCAAATCCTGATTGCAGCCGATATGGAAACCATTTCATTTCTTTCCTTCGTTTCAGGCGATTCTACCCACCTTCGGGCAGCAGCAGACTTATGGAGTGCGGCTTGCGGATCTGACCTATCTATCACTCCTGCCTTCGTGGCCTACAACACCCGACCGACGACAGGCGTCGAGCAACGCGGGCAGATAGCCTTCCATACCAACCAGCCTGTCGGTTTTATTCTGGCCAGCGCTGTCATTTCATCATCCAATCCGCCGATCGGTTGGATTGATGCGATCGCTGTAGCACCGTCTGCCCAACGCCAGGGAATCGGCACCCAGTTACTGACCTGGGGGTGTCAATGGTTGAAAGAACAAGGCAGTCAGGTAATTTACCTGGGAGGCAGCATGCGCCCCTTTACACCCGGCTTGCCCACTCTGCTGGAGCAAGATACAACCGATGATACCTTTTTCATCCGGCGCGGATTTCAAAGACCAGATGTCAATGCCTATGCATGGGACATGGCGCATAACCTGCGTAGCTACCAGCGCCTATACACACCACCCGACCCATCCGCTGAAGTACATCCATTGAAGAGCACCCAGCAGAAAGAGTTATTTCATTTCCTGGAGCGTAATTTCCCGGACCGCTGGCTGTTCGAATATCAAGAGCATGTGAAGGAAGGCGGGCGATTGTCCGATTATCTGTTGCTCTGGCGAGAAGACCAGGTGGCTGGATTCTGTATAATTACCTTACCAGATTCCGTCCGTCCCCTCGAACGTTATTTCCCCCAGCGCCTGCCCAGGCCTTGGGGACAGTTGGGAAGCATTGGGATTGATAACGATCTACGCGGACAAGGATATGGCGCGTTTATGATCGACGAGGCGCTATTACACCTGCAAGCATTGGGCGTTGCTGGTTGTGTGATTGATTGGACTTCTTTGCTTGGTTTATATAGTAAATTTGGCTTTACACCATATCGTCGCTATTTGATTTTGGAACGTAATAGCTAATCTTTAGAACCGATAAATACGATAAAAACCGAATCCTTAGGATACCCACTCCTATGAAGGAAATAAATATGGGCCAAGAAAATAAGTATCCGTATAACTTCATCGGAAAAATATTAATCACTCAAGAGGAAATTGAGCAGCGTGTTACGTTCCTGGGTCAGAAAATTACCGTGGATTACCATGACTCGCAAAAATTAATGCTCTTAGGCCTTTTGCGCGGTAGCGTGATGTTTATCACCGATTTGATGCGTAAAATCCACCACCCATTAACGATGGACTTCATGTCGGTCTCCTCATATTCAGGTACCGAGTCGAGTTGTTTTATCCGAATCGACTCCGATCATAAAGCAAATATTAGTGGTTGGGATGTGATCCTGATTGATGATATTGTGGATACAGGATACACTATTCACACAGTTCGTAAACTACTGTTAGACCGGAATCCGCATAGTTTGAAAGTTTGCGCTTTGTTAGACAAAGTCAGCCGGCACAAGGTCGCCATCCAGATTGATTATTGCGGTTTTCAGATCCCGGATTATTTTGTCGTGGGTTATGGGTTAGATATTGACGAGAAAGGTCGTAATTTACCTTACATTGCCGCGGTTGATCTGGAGAAGTATAAAGCGACAAGTTAAAGGTTGAATAATTTACGTAAAACTTCCCACGCCAGAGCCGGCGAGGGTAATGCAAACCATACCCATCCTAAAACGACAAAGTTAAAGGTTAGAAACCAACATATCACCTGCTCAAACCGCTGAAGCCAGGGATGGTTATTTAAATTCGGCAGATGGGGGCGTACCCACGCTCCCCAACAGTTATGGAGAAACAGTCCCATCCCATGCCAGGCGCCCCAAATTAGGAAATTCAAGGTGATCCCATGCCAGAGTCCGATCAATCCCATCGTACTGACCTGGCTGATCAAGATAATTATCCACACTGGCATTTTTTCAGATAGATACGAACGCAGGCTGCGTGTGAGTGGGTTAAAAAAATAGGCTCGAAACCATTGAGCCAGAGTGATATGCCAACTGTTCCAGAAAGCCGTGATATTCTGCTTGAGATACGGACGATCAAAATTTTCTGGCAGATGGATGCCAAGTAGCTTCCCAAGCCCAATTGCGATATCCGTATAACCCGAGAAATCAAGGTAGATACGCAAGCTATATGCATATAAAAGCAACCACATCCAGAGCGCTTGGCTAACCTGAGGCGCGTTTTGACTGCTCAACGAAAATAATGCCAAAGTATCCGCCAGTGCAAATTTTTTGAATATCCCGATCAGAATTCGCCGGCACCCTTCGAAAATTGTCCCCCAATCGACCTGGCTTACTGAAACCGCACCTGTACCAGAGCTGATCTTGCGCCAGTCCTGGATAAAACGTGGCAACCGGTCAATCGGACCAGCCGTGATCGCTGGAAAGAACAAGGCATAGTTGATAAACTCCCCCAGATTAACCTGGGGTAATCGGCCAGACTGATAATCCCGTAAGACATGCATCAGGCGGAAAGCCAGGTAGGAGAATCCCAACCAGGATAAATCGCTCGCCTGCGCCAAATCCGCCGGTTGAGTGGAGAGCTGGCGGATCACAGCGCTAATCCCCGTCGCCAGATGGTTGTTCTTCAGAAGAATAAAGATCAGCAAGAAGAAAAGCAGCCCACACCAGGGCAGGATTATTCGACCTAAACTCCGGACACCTAATCGGTAAGTAACGAACGCTAAGACTGCACCCAATCCCAGCAACAAGAGTACCCTGACCATATCCGGAGGACGACTGGGCGTCAGGTAAAAGTCCGGTCCAAGGTAGCGTGTTGTGGCTATCACCAAGACACTGCTTAAAATCACGGCCATCGCCACCCAGTCACTGGCTTGTAATTTACGGACTGCGGGATCAACGGGGCGCGTGACAAACCAGACCCAAACTACCAAAATCACCGACAGGGTTGGAAGCCAGAAATCCCAATTACGGAGCGGAGTTGAGGGCTGCATCCAGTAGAGCGCTACCACACTACTGATTAATATCATCCAGCCGCGCCAACGGACCGGGACCCACCCGCCAACAATCAGGCTAAACACACTAAATAATAAGATATGAGGTAGCGCCACAGGGATCTAGAAACCCTGGTAAATCCACTGCGGCGCCTGGTCAGCAGTCAAGACAATCACAAGGATAACTATCAGGCACAACAGCAAAGCGGTGATATTTTCCCGTGAAAAGACGTACCGCATCAACGATATCCACATATTCGCCACTCGCCCCCTTCAAAAATTACCTCGTATTTCCGGTCAGCCAGGTTTATCTCCAATATTTCTGCCCCATAATTGGCAATAATCTTTCCTTTACAGCCGACCAGAACCATATTGCCGCCTTTACCAGATTCCTGACATTGCATATCTTGTAAAGTAACCGTGACTGCAGCAAAAGAATCCAACTCTTGTTTAGCGTTGGCCTCCCAGGAAGCGCAAGCAGCATTTATCAGGGCATTGGCATCCCGTGCTACCAATGCCCCGACATAGGTCTCTACAGCAGCTGTAGGATTGCTTCCGCTCCCCGCCGAGTTACAGGCTGCCAAGCCCCCTGAGATAAACAGAAATAATATTATCCCAATTTTACGGTTTAACTCCACAAATCCACCTGGTATTATAAGATTATACTTCTGACTTTACCTTAGCGCGCTCGATCAATTCCTGACGGCGAGTCCGGTATATGACAATCGGTCGATCAGCCTGGATTAACTTCTCACCCATACGTAGCTCAGGACGTTTAGGAAGTTGAGTTTCGACTACTGTGCGATCCTGGTGAGCAATATAGATATTCAATGGCATCGCCAGGCGTGTCACTAAATCCCTCAGGAACGGTGTTCTGATGAAGCTCTGGTAAAAGCGCAAATACATGATTGTGTTTTCATCGTCCACCGGAACAAAGGCGACAAAAACCCGTACATTCGAACTGATGTAATTTTGCCACAGGTTTGGGAAGATAAACTCCAGGTGAAATGGGACAGCCGGACGACTAAGCTCTTCGGGTTTACGCGGGGGTGTGCCGTCATCCACACGGTTGAATGCATACAGGTAAAACTTATCTTCACCGTCCCACTCCGCCAACGGACCATCTACGAGAGTACGGTTACCCCGCCCGATTGTGTTGTAATGCACAAAAGGTAAATGGGCTACATCGAGTTGATTCTCTATCACGCGCGCATAATGTGCCTTCCAGGGATCGCGCGCAGTGGCATAATTCATCCCATCCAAATTATCAAAGAAGCGGGGCGTAGGTGGATTCGGGTTATCCGTCCCCCACCAAATAAAAATTAACCCGTGCATTTCGTGGGTTGGATATCCTTTGGCTATCATTTGCTTTTGAACAGGTGCATTGCGACCAATGGCTGGGACCAGGCCACATTGACCGGAGGAAGCATATTCAAAACCATGAAATGGACACTGCAGCCGGTCAGCCAGGATTTTACCTGTGCTTAAGGCTACGCCCCGATGAGGGCAAATATCCCTTAAACAGCTTAGGTTCCCCTTGGAATCGCGCCAAAAGACTAACTTTTCACCCATGCGGATAACGCCCAGTGGCTTGCCCGGCTTTACTTCATTGGATTCCAGAACTGCATACCATTGATTGGATATCATTGTGTTATTAACTCCGTTTGATTATTATTACATTATCAATGCCAGACTACAAGTGATAATAGTCCTTATTTACCAATATGGCATTTGCCAACAGGTTAACATAGATCATGGTAAAACGCTGCTGCCTGGGCCATTACCTTTTGATAATCGGCGCGCTCCGTGATGATCTTTCGATTAAGTTCACACGCCCGATGGCGTAGATCTGGCAGGTTTACGGCCATAAGAATCGCCTCAGCAAGTCGGTCTGCATCGCCAGGATCAACGACTAAGCCGTTCACACCGGGCGTGATCCACTCCCGCAGAGAATCCAAATCGCTCACAATGGGTAGGCAGCCACAAGCCATCGCCTCCAGCAATGTGTTTGGTGTACCATCATGAGTGGTGAGGGAGACCGCTGCCTGCGCCTGACGGAACAGTTCAGCCATATGTGAACGATCCTGTCGGGGCAATAAGATCACATTCGCTGAAATCCCTAGCTTTTCAATCCAGCGATGCGCCAGTGGTTCATCAATCATCGCCGGACAAATGAAGCGCGCCTCAGGCTGTTGTTTCAATACCAACGGGATCGCTTTGAAGAATGTATCATTGCGGACATAGGCACGAAATCCGCGTGGGTTGATTATAGCAGGTAGAAAACCTGGGGGATTTACCTCCGCAGCTTCAGCCGGCACCGGAAGAGAGTAGAACAAATCAAGCTGTATCCCACCTCCCCCCGGCAACACCACAGTTGGCCGGTTCTCTGGAAAGCCCCAGGTATAAGCCAGGTGCTGGTCGCGCCGGCAATCTGTGTGCAAAGCATCGGCACGCTTCATTGTTTGCCGAGTAAACATAGCGAGTACCGGAGAAGACTTAGCATGCAAGGTGAAGTCATTCCCCCAGACAGAAATGAGCAAAGGGCAACCGAGGTCACCCAGTGCTGCCACCATACCCTCATATGGGATGCGCATGGCATGCACCAGGTCGGGTTGAATTTGTGAAACCAACTCGTGAAACTGACGTGATGCTCGAGGGAAAGTCAGAGGTCCAAACCATTGCCTTAGCCGGGTACGCAATCGCATCATGGTGGCATTTCCAAACCCAACACCCTGATGACTGTACGGTATCCTTTGGGCGCGACTGGTTGTTTCGGTCTTAAATTGACTGAAAGCAATATCTAGAAAATGGGATGAAGCCAGAGGCAGGTCAGGGTTACAACGAAAAGAAGAAACCAGGTGAACTTCATCACCCCGATCCACAAAATAGTTTATCCAATTCAACGCGGTCGGTGAACGACCATCAGCCAGGAAAAGAAGGCGCATAATTATCTAATGTTTCAATAGCGTTGCAGACTGGATAAAAACATCCACCATGGCTTCCAGGTTGAATTCAGTAAAGACTCTCCGATAAGCCATCTCTCCCATCCGACGTAACCGTCCAAGATCAGAGAGTGCTTCCCGCAGGGCATCCTGTAAATCTTCCAGATTTCCTGCTCGAACGCGCCAGCCATTCTCCGGGCGGATCAAGTCATCCTGAGTTCCATCGCCTTCCGCCACGATGACTGGCAGACCGTAGGACATAGCTTCCTGGATTGCTAATCCTCCGGTACCAGGTAAGACAAACAAATCGGCCGAGGCGAACAATGGAGTTAATTCTGTCCCACGCCGCTCGCCTACCAACTCCACGAAGGGGTAAATTGCCGCAGCTAATTCATGAAGCCTGGGTCGCTCAGGGCCCTCACCGACAATAACCAAACGCGGTTGCAACGAGTCTGGTAAACCTGCACAGGCTCGGATAAGGTTATCCACCCGCTTACGCGCCTGGAGGCGACCAACAAATAAGACAGTCAGTCGCTCTCCGGGTTTGATTACCCGTTCTGGAGGAGGATTGCGCGGTTGATGTGCAACGGCGTTCGGTGCTACAAATACCCGCCCAGATGGGACACCCAGGCGACAATATTCCTCAGCCCCGCGTTGACTATAGGCAATCACCCCATCGAGTGAGTCTAAGAATCGTTTCCGACTACGCTGGTGAATGGATGACAATAAACCATTAATTTCTGGTGCACCCAGCCCCCATCCAATCACGGCACGTTCTTGGGCATGCATCCAGCGTACAGCAGCAGAGGTGCTCAGGTAACGCGGATTTGCTTCGACAATTAGCACCTCAGGTTGCCAGCCTTTCAACCATGACAGGAGCCCTTCCTGATAGCACTGGTAGAAGGGTGATCCTGGCTGAAACAAATGCCAATTTCTGACCAGCTTGAGATGAGCGATTACCAACTGGTCTCCGACAGCAATCTTCTCGTTTAGTAAGGGCTGCCCTGCCAGGACACTCAATCCACCTATGCACGCCTCGGCCAGGGTTTCGAAGAAGCTAACCCGATAAGCTGGCAAGACACGCTGCTGCACAGCCAGCCTACCCGGGAAATCCAACCTCTTCCCTGCTCCAGGGTGGTGTGCGGATAATTTTTCTAATCCAGCTCCTGATCTATCCATAATGATTAATCAATTACGGCGAGATAACCGGTGACCATTTGCTCCAGGCTGAATAAAGATTCCGCCCGTTTGCGTGCGGTCTGGCGCAACTGTGCCTGATCCTGATAAATTTCCACCGCCCCAGCGATCAATCCATTCACATCCGGAGGATCAAGACGCCAGGGATCTCCCCCATATGCAACGACTCGACCAGCCTCAGCACCGACTAATTCGGGCAGCGCGCCGGTATCAAAAGCCAACACCGGCAACCCACAAGCCAGGGCTTCGATCACCGAGTTGGGGCAGGCAGCGTTCACATCAGCAGAATAGAGCAGGTGCGCCGAACGGTCAATTTGCGGAATCTGCTCGCCCGGCACCGAGCCAACCCAATTAATCTTCAAGACGTTATTTTGACCAGAATCTGCTAATCGCCTGTTCCAATAATTCTTTAATTTCGGATCCAGACGGCCGACTACGCTCAATTCCACGTGCGTATTTTCTGACTGCCCCCTCTGCTGCTGAAACCATTCCGATAAACCTGACGCAAGCTGTATTGCTACATCCAGACCAGACTCATACCCACCCATCAGACTGCCTTCTACTATCAATACCCGGCATTGATCCGTCGGGCGGTCTTGCGGGCCTTCGGGTGTATATTGTTGAAGATCCACGCCATTATAGACAATACAACTCGTCGCGGGTGTTTTCCCATACTCCCGCTCCCACCACCGCTGCGAAAATTCGCTTTGGTATACAATTCGGCTGGCCAACCGAGAACGAATCAAGGCCAGAATCCAGTTCCCATACTCAGCTCGTAAGAATAATCGCAGATGGATCGGCTTTTGTCCTGACTTACGCACCTTATGCAGCCAATTTATCCCATTTAGGCGCTGGATAATCGGGATACCTCGTCTCCGTACTCGCCAGAGCTCAGTCACTTGTCGAGTGCCGCCAATCACCAAAACCGCCTGATAGGGTAGATCACGCAGGTCATCAGTCACATGGATGCCGCGTTCGAGCAGCCCAGCCTTGAACTTATTCCGAAAAGAAACCATTCCCCCAACACCAGATACGCGCGGGATCAGACAAATCCGAGTTACACTCATCTCACTCTTCCCGCTTGCCGACGCAGCGCGCCGGTACGCCGGCCCAGATTTCCCTTTCACCGGTAGATTGTAAGAGAACCGCATTCGCACCGACAACCGTTCCGCAACCCACACGCAGTACACCTGTTTTGCACAGAATCTTCGCACCCGGCGCCAGGATTACATCATCTTCCACAACAATGCCTTCAAAACTTGATCGCTGAACAGGACGATAAATATCGGCGCGACCCAGGGTGACTCCCGGATAAATTTTGACCCGATCGCCAATCACGCATCGTGAATGAATGACCACACCAAATCCGCCATGAGCCAGCTCGAATCCTTGTCCGATCGGGACAGAGCGAGGGATTTCAACCCCTAACGATTTTAAGACCAGATAAGCCAACCGACCGACAACTGGCCAACGTCGCATATAAACCAGAGACGTAGGAAAATCATGCGCCATACGAATCACTAGGGAGGGCGATCAAGAATTTTCGATCAACGCCTGAACAATCCGCTGCGCAGCATGTCCATCGCCATATGGGTTTACAGCCTTAGCCATGGCTGAGTAAGCCGTTGGATCGTCCAACAAGCGGCAGGTCTCGGTTACAATCTGCTCCATATCAGTGCCTACCAAACGAACTGTCCCGGCTTCGACCCCTTCCGGTCGTTCAGTTACCCGCCGCAATACCAAAACGGGCACCCCCAACCCGGGGGCTTCCTCCTGCAAGCCACCCGAATCGGTCAACACCAGTGTCGACCGTTTCATAACATGAACCATGGGCAAATAATCCAGTGGAGGAAGCAGGGTAATATTCGGTACACCACCCAGCAACCGATAAACTGGCTCCTGGACATTTGGATTCAAGTGAACCGGATAAACCACCCTCAACCGGTTGCCGTAAATTTCCGTCAGGCGGACCAAAGCCCGGCAGATATGCTCTAATGGTTGGCCAAAGTTCTCACGCCGGTGAGCTGTAACCAGGATCAAGCGCGGCTCATGGGCATTCACCTCGGGTGTTGTTCCTCGGGGTAAACCGAGACGCTCAAATAGCTCAGTGATTTCCATTGGAATAGATAAACTTGCTACTGATCGCAGCGCATCGATCACCGGATTTCCGGTCACTATAACTTGGTTTGCTGGTACTCCTTCGCGTAATAAATTATCCCGCGACCACGAAGTGGGCGCAAAATGTAAATCTGCCACCACCCCAGCGACTCGACGGTTGATTTCTTCTGGGAATGGTTGCCATTTATCCCCTGTTCGCAAACCGGCTTCTACATGCCCCACCCTTATACGTCGGTAATATCCCAGCAAAGCAGCCGCCATGACAGTTGTTGTATCGCCCTGGACCAAAATCCAATCCGGCTTTAACCTCTCCAGAACTGGATCCAGATCGGTTAAGACAGCTGCGGTAAGCTCAGCCAGGGACTGGTTGGAGCGCATTAAGTTTAGATCAATATCCGGGGTGATCTGGAACAGGTTCAATACCTGGTCCAACATCTGGCGATGTTGCGCAGTCACGCAAACTCGCGCTTCAACACCTGGCTCAATAGCCAGGCGCTGCACCACCGGGGCCATTTTTACGGCTTCTGGTCGGGTACCAAAAATAGATAGAACGTGGAGTGTCATTAAATAATTTACTTTTTCAATGAAAGGGGTTACCCATCCACGCCTAACCGGAAGAGCTGAAAACCAGCCTTCTCCCAATTCTGAACTGGCCATCCATTTACGGCATCCACCAGCACTCGTGCCGAGGTTTGTGTGGCTACCTCATCCGGATTCAACTGACACAGGGAAGCATGCCCCACCAACAGTACGATCAACTGGGCATCATGGATAGCGGTCGACCAGGAGGGCATACTCAACACACCAGATAGTTGGGCATCGGGTCTATAAGGTTCATAGACGCGCACCTGGGCGCCAGCCTCAGCTAATAAATGAGCCACTACAATTGCCGGGCTTTCCCGCAGATCATCTACATCTGGTTTATATGCCAGGCCCAAGATAGCAATTCTGGCATCATTCAGATCTTGCTCAGGAAATTTACTTTTTAACGCCGTTTGGATTAATCGAACAACATGGAGAGGTTGCTCATCGTTGACCTGGCGAGCTGTGCGGACCAAAGGGGTCAGGTCCGGTGCAGCCTCCACAAAAAACCAGGGATCCACCCCAATACAATGCCCACCCACACCAGGACCTGGACGTAATATTTTCACGCGCGGGTGCAGATTTGCGATCCTAATCGCTTCCCAAATATCAACCCCAAAACGCTCGGCCAGACGAGCAAATTCGTTGGCTAACGCAATATTCACATCTCGGTAGGTATTTTCCATCAGCTTGATCATCTCAGCACTGGTTGCATCAGTCAAGATGATCTGGCTACGAACGAAGGTGGCGTATAAATCGCGTCCCGCTTCTGCTGAAGCGCGGTCAATCCCTCCAATGACACGCGCATTCTCGATTAACTCTCGAAGGATCTGACCGGGTAATACACGTTCCGGGGTATACGCCAGATAGAAATCGCCTCCGACCTTCAGACCAGAGCGTTCCAGGATTGGGGCTACTACATCCCGTGTAGTACAGGGAGGCGAGGTTGACTCTAAAACCACCAAATTACCGGTTTGGAGGTGCGGAATAATCGACTCGGCCGCAGTCTGCACAAAGCTTAAATCGGCGCGTTTATCCGCATAAAAGGGGGTCGGGACCGCAATGATAAAAGCATCCGCAGGTTCAGGTGCTTCACTGATGGAGAGATTGCCCGAATCCAAAGCTGCCTGAACCAGATTGCGCAGTCCGGGTTCATGGATATGTATACCCCCATTGCGAAGAATTTCAACCACTTGGGGATTGATATCGACGCCGACCACCCGCAGGCCGTGGGTAGCGAAAGTGCTGGCGGTTGGCAAGCCGATGTAACCTAAACCCAAGACACAAATCTTATCAAACTTCACAAGCAACTCCTATATATCCGCTAAGGTCATCAGATTATCCCATAATCCCGAAATTTCTTGTGGATGAGTTTAATAGATCACAACAAAACCCTTGACATCGAACATACGTTCGTGTTATTATGGGTATATCGAACAATTGTTTTATAAAGCCATAGGAGAGTAAGCGATGGCCAGACGACGCAGTAAAGTATTGAGTGAAAAACAGAAGAAAGTTCTGGAGGTTCTCGAAACCTACCAAATCAAACAGGGTCGCCCACCCTCCATTCGTGAGATTGGCCTACAGGCTGGCATATCTTCCACTTCCGTGGTGAATTATTACCTGGACCAACTGAAAGAGTTGGGATATATCGAACGAGACAATCGAGTCTCAAGAGGCATTCGCATCCTGAAAACCCTCGAGCAGGTTACCAACCCAGTGTTTGGTAGCGCCAGGGCTGGAGCAGCTAAAGGCGTGGCCGCACTCAAGCAGACCGCACAAAATTTACGCCAGGCAGTGGAAGGAGTTCTGCAGATTCCACTCGTAGGACGGATCGTGGCTGGCGCTCCCATGCCGGTGCCTCCTTCAGATTTCTCTTACTTTGACGCTGAAAGTATGGTTGAGATTGCCAGTAGCCTGCTGCCCGGTCGTGAGAAAGCCAGCAACGACTTGTTCGCTTTGGAAGTCAAGGGAGACTCCATGATCGATGCCATGATCAACGAAGGCGACATCGTAATCATGAAACCGGCTCAGGAAGCCCGCAACGGCGAAATGGTAGCGATTTGGTTAAAAGACAAGGATGAAACGACCCTGAAGTATTTCTACCTGGAGAATGGCAAGGTGAGGCTGCAACCAGCCAATCCAACCATGCCACCTATTATTATTGAAGATCCGCGCACCGTACAAATCCAGGGCAAAGTTGTCATGGTAATTCGCCAGGTAGCTGGAAAGCCCTCATAAACCCCAGACGATAATAAAAATCGGAACTAGTAGAGACCGCTCCTCCAGCCTCGAGGAGCGGTTTACTATTTCCATTCGTGGGTAATCAGTTTATCTGACCTGGCTGTGGTTCTACCTGATCAATCCAATCGGCAGCCGTATCCGTGTCCACACCTGCAGGAGAACGCGCCAGGGAATGGCCTTCGACGACATCCGGTGCTGGCGGATCGAAAGCCCAGGTGGATGTACCCCAGCTTAAGGCATCCACAACTTGATCGGATCCATCCAGAACTAACACATCATCGCCAGTGTTGTTAAGAGCGACCGTACCGCTTGCCCAGGCACTGTATTTGATCATATTGGGAACTGTTGGATCGTTCTCACTCATCTCGTAATCCGGCTTGAAACCATAAGTTGAGTAAAAAGCGGTGGCTTTATTAGCGATAACAATCACCTGACCCGCCGCGATCGACACGCCATTTGGGAACTGGAGCATCCCTTCTGTTCCTCCTTTTTGTTCCTCGTCACCGACTTTGAAATTAGAAAGATCAATTGAGCTCTCCGTGGGATTGTATAGCTCAATCCACTCACCATCAGGTTCAGCCCCTACGGGATCATAAAGGACCTCGGTGATCAGTAAATGGGCTGGTTCTGGAGTTACTTCTGGAGTTGGCGAGGGTGTATCTGTAGAGGTAGGCGTGATCGATTGTGTTTGAGTAGATGTCAGCGTGGTCGTCGCGGTAGCCGTCGGGGTCTCTGAGAGGATCAGGGTTGGTGTTGAGGTGGCTGTGCTAGAAGCCGTTGGCGTTAACGTGGGTGGTAGGGTTACGGATGCTGTTGGTGTCGGTGTACTCAAGTCTGCAAAACCTGGTTGAGGCTGCGCCTGGTCAATCCAATCCTCGGGGCGATCGGTATCGCGGTAAGCCGGGCTTCGTTCAATGGAATGACCTTCAGAGACCTTGTGCACTGGTGGGTCAAAGGCTAATTTTGAGTTCCCCCAGGATACCCCATCCCAGCGTTCGTCATTCCCATTTAACAATAAAACTTCATCCCCAGTATTTCCCAGGCTGACAACCGTGTTCGCCCAGGCAGTATACTTGGACAGGGTTGGTACGAACGGATCGGATTCGTTTAGCTCGTAATCTGGTAATCGTCCATAATTGTTCTTATATACCGTTGCGCGATTGGCAATTACAAGGACCTGCCCGGGTAACAGGCGGGATTCCGGAGGAAATTGAAACATCCCTTCATTGTCCCAACGGTTCCAGGCATCACCAATCTTGTATTCTCCCAACTCGACCGGCGATCTGCCAGCATTGTAAATTTCGATCCATTCACCTTCAGGCTCACTACCTATCGGATCATAGAGTACTTCGCTAATCAGGAGCCAGCCAGGGAGGGGTGTAGGCGTTGGTGGAGGCCAACCCCGGCGCGCAACCGGGAGAAAATTTAATCCACTAGATTGCCCTAAGACAATCAAGGTTGCTGGTATTACCAAGAGGCCCAACCAGGTAATGACAAGTAAAATCGAGCGAAAACCTACACCTTTTTTATGTAACATAAGGTTTAGAAAATTTGATAGTTTGATTTCTTTATCGCTCCATGATTGGCAGGTAAATGAACTGGTCTAAATACGAAAACTCAACGATAACAGGATCATGATCCGAGCTGCGATACAGGGTGTCATTCACTGTTTCAAAAACAACTGGGAAATCAGCGTTGAAATGCAGAGGCGTGACATTGCTCGGGAACAAACGGGGGTCCAATTTGACCAGGACATGATCCACTACCTGCGAACGACCTCGATAAATATATGTGTATCGTTGGAACCTTTCCACACCTGCTAACAAATTCTCAAATCCCACACTGGTTAGGAGCATGAGAGGCGAAGAGGAAATTTCGTCATTTAAGTCACCCAGTACAATCACCGTCTTTCCAGGAGCAGCATCCTGGATTTCTTGCGCCAAGGTAGCTACAAAGCGCGCCTGTTCAGCCCGTCGCGGTAACGAATAGGCTGCATATTTCGTATCCTCCGTTTTTGACTGCCAATGATTTAGGATTAACTCGATCTCCACTCCCGGTAAATTGGACGGTTGAGTGGCACAACCACCTGGGCATACTTCAAGGTCTACCAATAGAGGTGGACGAGAAAATAAGCGGTTGCCCTCAATGACGCCGTCGCCGTTTACATCACAGGTAGGCGTATTTTGCGGGTGAATAACATCCAGGTTTCCATCCGGGCCTAAGCCATCCACCAGACTGGTACAACCTTGCCGCGTCTGAAAAGATAATATCTGAACAGATTCAGCGCGATAAAGAAGCGCTTGATCCAGGCCGCGCCGATCCGGACCATTCTCCCAAAGGAACTGATAATGAGCCTGGATTTCTGTCTGTGCTAACAAATCTTTAAGAACAGTTTGGTTTTCCGCTTCCTGGATAGCCAGGATTTCGGGTTCCTCCAACCGGTCATGGATCGCTAAGGCAAGTTTCTGTAAGCGCCGATGGTATTCCGCCGTTGTAAGTATGGTATCCTCGGTTACTGGATCATCCACAGTGTCGAATAGATTAGCCAGGTTAAATGTTGCTATTCGAAAAGCAGCTTGAGTCTCCTTATCCTGCCTTAAACTCGTCATTGTCCTCTGGATGACTTTTGGCGCGCTTAGCAATTGGACGCACGCCTCTCCAGTAACGACATCCATGGCGCCCAAGATATCTTTTACGCGGTCCCCAACCTTTACTTCAGGAGATATTTCAAACAGACCACCATCGTCTACACATAATATTTCTCCCGTCCCGGCAAGATCGTCCTGAAACACCCGCGGTATGTCGAGATCAGTCCGCACCAACCAACTTTGATCGTCTTGATCGGTTGGCCCAACTACGTATCCATCCAGTAAGCCGACGTACATTCCTTCGACCATTTCATAATAGACCGCGGCCTGATCGTTATTCAACGGTGGGTTTAGTTCGGTGATGGATGGTAACAGTTGGCCAGTTGCCAGGATGTTTACTTCCCCATTTGAAGCGTCACTCCTCGTCAAACCGTAGTATTCCTGGATCACGCCGGTGACTTCGACCCAATCCCCCAGCCGAATCCGGTCAGTCTGTGTACCCAGGTAAACGAATATCCCATCTGACGTTGCCGGATCGCCATCGCAATTTTCGGCTTGCATGAAAAAACCCCGCCGAGAGGTCGTATCCAGGTCAGCGAATATGATTCCCCGCAAGCGCAGAGTCTGCCCCTGATACGGCGAACCATGTCCCGATCCCTGGACAATACAAATAGGCACCTCTTTGATCAAAGGTACGTAACTCGAGGCGCTTACCAGTGCTCCAATCAGGAGCACTAAAAACCCACCTATTTTTAGACAACCTTGTTTATTCCACATAGCAGGTGCGGACCTAAGGTTGAACCATATTTTAAAACAGGCTTGAGGGAAATAATCTGTTTTTTATCCTAACATTGGAAGAACCAACCGTCAAGATTTCACTCAACACACAGTTTGTGTTGATTCTCTCATAAAATATTTCTTTGACATATTATTTAATAGCAGGTATAATCCAGTTTCGCGAGTGCGATTACCGTATCATACCTCGTATATAAATGGCACCAACGCCTGGGTTCTGTAGGAAGCAGAACAGCGTTTATGGCACAGATACTATCTTCTGTTGGATTGGAGAAAAGCGCTATGGAAACCGAAACCTTAGCAGCCGCTGAAACCCCGGAAACCCCCGAGACCCCTACAGTTCATAGCATTGCCGATCTAAAGCGGAAAATGCAGTTTACCGGTACTGTAATAAAAACAACTCTGGCTGGCGCTGTGGTAGATATTGGCCTGGATGTTCCCGGGGTATTACACATTTCTCAGCTCCAGCAGGAACCAGTCAACCGCGTTGAAGATGTGATCCATGTCGGACAGACGGTTGAGGTGTGGGTACGCCGTGTATTCCCGAAGAAGAAACGCGTTGAGTTGACCATGGTTAAACCACTCGGTTTAGAGTGGCGAGAGATCGAAAAGGATATGGTAGTCAAAGGCAAGGTCACCCGTCTGGAGAAGTTTGGCGCTTTTGTAGATATTGGTGCTGAACGGCCTGGTCTGGTGCACATCAGCGAGATGACCCATGGTTACATCAAAAGCCCAAGTGAAGTGGTAACAGAGGGCGACGAAGTTGAAGTCAAAATCCTCAGCGTGAATCGGCAGAAGAAACAAATCAAACTAAGTATGAAAGCCCTGGAAGAAAAGCCTGCGCCTCCGGTTAAGATCGTTAGAGAGGTTCCACAACCAAAGCCCGCTCCTACGCCAACCGAAGAGGCTGAGAAACCCATACCTACCGCCATGGAGATCGCCTTGCGTGAAGCGATGGATCGCTCCAAGGAGAAAGCGCCTGCACCCGTAATAAGTGGCAGGTCCCGCAAACCCCAGAGCAGCCAGACAGAGATGGAACGGATTTTAGAACGGACTCTCAACCAGAAAAGCCGGTCGGGAAGATAACGCAAAATTATTGAAATTAACATATAATCGATTAATAAATAGCGCCTTGCGCAGCTTTATTGCCCAAGGCGCTTATATATCATCCTTATGGATGAATTTTCCTACAATATCTGGCGGGGTTAAGTAATAGTATAATTACAATGTGAGCGCGGCTATTTTCATCGACAGAGACGGTGTGCTGATCGAGAATCGGCTGGGATACGTACGCAGTTGGGAGGAGGTTGAATTCCTTCCGCAAGTATTGCAAGCATTGGCGCGTATGAAAGATTGCCCCTACAAATTTGTAATCGTTACCAACCAGGCTTGTATTGCACATGGTTTGGTTTCAAAACAGACCGTTGATGAAATCAACCAGCTCTTGATTGCTGAAGTTGAAAAGCAAGGGGGTAGGATAGATGGAGTTTTTGTCTGTCCACACAAACCAGAGGATCTTTGCTTTTGTCGAAAACCGCGCCCGGGCTTATTATTCCAAGCTGCCCGGGCGCTCTCGATTGATTTAAGCAAATCCTATGTGATCGGTGACAAATTGACTGATTTGCAAGCTGGCTGGGCTGCCGGCGTGCCAAAAGCCATCCTGGTGCAAACCGGATATGGAGCTCAGGAGGCGCTCTTGCTAGCCATTCACCCTTTGCCTCCGGTTGAAATCTGCCAGAATCTTGACTTGGCACTCGAACAAATTGCTACCTCTTGAATTACGTAAATTGACAAAAACAACTTTGTGAATCCGACTCGCTCGTTCCACCAACAACCCCCTCAAATCTTCGAGCGTATCGCTCAACTCCGCCAGCGACTGTTGAATATTGCCCCGAGTCAGCTAGCCCATCAGACTGGTGCCCTTTTTGTGACTCAACAAGCAGGCCAGGGTCGGTTCGAATTTATCTTCTTAAATAACCAAATCACTCTCCCCATTCCGGAATGGCAAGCTTACGAAAGCCAGACTGGTCAGGAATTGGGTGTTACTGCACTGGCTTTGATACTATACTATTTCTCCACGGCAGATGGCACTGCTGAAAGTACTCATTGGATCTCTTTTTCAGAATTGCCGGATGGTCGGTTTTACAATCAGGCTTTTCAAGGTTATACTGGCTTGGAACTGAGCCGGATATACCAAAAAGATTTTTGCGCTTTCGAAAAAGCTGCCACGGCAGCTGGGGGCGTCCTTCCACCGCCAGAGGTGAGGCCAATTAGCGATCACATGTTTTGGTTCCAGGTACTACCGCGTATATCGCTCTTCCTGGTAGGCTGGCAAGGTGATGAGGATTTCCCCCCATCATTCCAGGTCCTCTTCAATGCAAACATTCATCATTTCTTACCGACCGATGTTTGTGCGGTTCTCGGGAGCATGCTGATCCGCAAGGTCATCGGGGCAGGTTCTAGAAAATAAATATGCTTTCAACTGACAGGTTGCGTGTATTTATTATGTGGTTCGGATTAACAGCGAGTTTGCTTACCTGGAGTAGTTGCACCTCGGTACCAACCGGAGATCTCCAGGCCACATACACGGTCCAGATTACTCGCGCCAGAGGTCTGGCAACTCAACGAGCCTTGACATTGAAAGGCACCAGCGATGTCTATGCCCGGCAAGCAGAAGCCACTGGCCTGGCATTAGATGCAATCTCTACTCAAGAATTCGTTTTAAATCGGGGGACCCAGATCGCAGCCGATTTACAAGCTACCGCCGCAGCGAATGCGCTCAAAAATCAACTTACCACTGCCTTAAGCTGGCCGGTTGTCCTGACGGATACATTTGCAGATGAAAAGAAAGGTTGGCCGAGTGGAGAGGCTGCAGATGAATATGGCACATCGCGTTGGAGCTTCATCAACAATAAATTTGTTTGGGAAGCACAAGCCATTCAAGGTTTTATCTGGTGGGCAGTCCCCAATATCCCTTTAACGGGTGATTTTTACATGGCAATCGATGCGAAGAAAATCAGCGGACCAGAGGATAGCGCCTATGGCATCATATCTCGGTTGAATCAGGAAATAAATTATTATGCGTTTGAGATCACTCAAACGGGAGATTTCGGTTTTTTTCGTCACGATTCATCTGGTTGGACAACATTAGTTCCTTGGGCATCAACCACTGCAATTGCGACAGACACTACGAATACCTTAGCGATGCTTGCTCTAGGCGACCGGTTTTTCGTCCTGGTCAATAATTCTCTGCTATTCAATTACTCAGATGCAATCCTGCAGACAGGTCAAAACGGTTTATTAATTAGTCTGACTAACCAGGGCGATCAAGCCACCTGGGAATTTAGTAACTTTGAGTTACGTGCGCCGCAAGGGAGTGTAATCGAAATAACACCCACACCCACACCATAAATGACTCCAACACCCTTATGATAATGTATGAACGACCTCAGGCCAACCGATTAAACAAAGCGGAGAATATTCCCAATGCCAGCCATGATTGACGCCGAACATATCAATGTTGATGATCTCTCGGGGATCTGGTCTCCTGTCCAATGGGAGCTGAATGAAGATGAGCGGATCCAGGAATTGGAAGACCAGGCAACTGCCAGCATGCTCTGGATAGTGGATATCCCCGAAGCAATATTACGCCTCTTGCTAGGTGAACATGAAATCGAGCGCTCTTTAGAACCCCCGGAGAATTTTGATCCCGAAAAACAAGGCGAATGGGACGAGAGTCTGTTAACGTTTCAGTTCAAACAGCCCATCAAACTGATTAAGGTCAAGCGCGACACCGATTTGCTCTATATCGAATATAAGCTTGGCGATCTGGGGTATTGGGCAGTCGAAATACAACCCGATAAGGTAAATATCTGGCGGTTATAAATTCTTTTACTTCTCTTCAAGAAATTTCTTACGCCACTCGTAAAGCTTATTGAGCGCCTCGATTGGCGAAAGGGTATTAATATCCAGTTCCTTCAGTTCATCTAACCAGGGATTTGTCTCCGGAAAGAGGGCTAACTGGCGAGAGGCGTGCGGATTGAGACGGGCAGCCTTCCCCGACGATGCTTCAAGTTGTTTTAATATTTCACCAGCTCTTTGCACAACAGGGCGCGGTAAACCTGCGAGTTGCCCAACATGAATACCATACGAACGATCAGCGCCACCTGGCACGATCTTGTGTAAAAATACCACCTTGCCATCGGCTTCACTAACCGCCACGTTATAATTACGCACCCCAGGCAAGATGTCCGCAAGTTGAGTCAGTTCATGATAATGGGTAGCAAATAATGTTTTGGAGCGTAGTTTAGGATGGTTATGGATATATTCAACGACTGCCCAGGCTATTGAAACACCATCATAAGTACTGGTGCCGCGCCCGATCTCATCCAGAATTAACAGGCTCCGACTGGTGGCATGGTTGAGGATATTGGCAGTTTCTACCATCTCAACCATAAAGGTGGATTGACCGGCGTAAATTTCATCCTGTGCGCCCATTCGGGTGAAGATGCGATCAACTAAACCCAGGTGCGCTGAGGTTGCCGGAACAAAACTGCCGATCTGCGACATCAGCACGATCAATGCTACCTGTCGAATCAAGGTTGACTTCCCAGACATATTGGGCCCGGTGATGATGCGCACCCACTCACCTGACTCAAAAATAACATCATTCGGTACAAAACGCTCTCCCATCAGGGTCTGCTCGACCACCGGATGACGGCCTTCCCGGATCGCTAAAACATCCTCTAGGGTAACCTTGGGGCGGATATATCCTCCCAACACAGCCGCTTCTGCCAGTGACACCAGGACATCCAATTCCGCCAGCACGCGCGCAGTGCCTAACAAACGCAGCGCAGTAGAAGCTAAACGATGACATACCTCATGAAACAGGCGCACTTCAATTTCGCGAATGCGCTCCTCAGCGTTGAGAACTAATGTCTCATATTCTTTCATTTCGGGGGTGATATACCGTTCTGCATTAACCAGCGTCTGTTTCCGAATATATTCGGTCGGTGCCAGATTCGTATTCGAATGGGTAATTTCGATGTAATATCCGAATACCTTGTTATACCCAACTTTGAGAGATTTAATCCCGGTACGATCTCGTTCTACTGTTTCCAGGTTCGCAATCCAATCCCGCGCATGCCGTGATCGTTCGACAACGCCATCCAGTTCAGCCGAAAAGCCAGGTCGGATGACGCCAACATGCTGCAATGTAGCCGGCGGTTCATCGTTCATGGCAGATTCGAGCAAGGCCAACTCAGCCTCACATAATTGAAAATTCTTTACAAAAGGTTGCAATGCCGGAGGCTGATTCATTAGCAGTTTCTGCAAAGCTGGTAACCGGTTAAGGGTTGCGCGGATCCCCACCAGGTCACGCGGTTGAGCCGTTCCCCCCACCACACGATTAGTTAACCGCTCCAGGTCACTCAAGGATTTCAAAGCAGCTCTGACTTCGGCGCGTGTTAAGCCTTCTTGATAGAAGAACTCAACGCCAGCTTGCCTCTCCTGGATGCGCTGCACATCCAATAATGGTTTGCCAACCCACTGGCGAATTAAGCGCTTTCCCATCGGTGTGACCGTATGATCTAGCACACCTAATAACGAACCCTTCACCTCCCCACTACGCAAGGTCTCCGTTAACTCAAGGTTGCGCCGGGTAGCTGCATCCAGGATCATAAATTCAGACAGAGCATAGGTACTTAAATGCCCGAGCAATTGGCGCGCCGCTGGTTGGGTTTCAGTAAGGTATTGTAGGATAGCCCCAGCTACCCGAATCGCTAAGGACATCCCTCGTAAGCCAAAACCATCCAATGAGGCGACTTCGAAATGACGCAACAAAATATCCTGGCAACGCCCAGGTTCAAATCGCCAGGCTGGCCATGGAGTGAGGTGACCTGGCAGGCTTTCGCTAAAGGATAACGAATCCGGATATAAAATCTCGGCCGGCTTTAACCGCGCCAGTTCAGCGCGTAAGCTGGCAAACCAATCACTGCCCTCAATCTCAGTCACAGCAAACTCGCCAGTGGTGATATCCACATAGCCGACAGCCGCCCGTTCGTCTTGGCTCACGAAACACGCCAGGTAGTTATTGGCGTCGCCAGGTAATAGCCCTGGTTCAACCACAGTTCCAGGCGTCACAACCCGTGTCACCTGTCGTGGAAAGATACCTTTGATAGGTTGCTCACCTATTTGCTCACAGATTGCCACGTGGTAACCGCGTTCGATCAAGCGCGCCAGGTAGTTCTCAGCGGCATGATGAGGGATACCTGCCATTGGTACACGCACACCTTTAGCAACACTGCGCGAGGTGAGTACAATATCTAACTCACGCGCAGCAGTTTCAGCGTCTTCGTCAAAGGTTTCATAGAAATCGCCTAACCGAAAGAACACAATCGCATTCGGGTACTGGCGTTTAATTTCCAGGTATTGTTTACGGATTGGAGAAATATCTGCTTCAGTCATAGAGTACATTCTAAAGTGAGGTGAAGAAATCGGCAAGAGAGGTATAATATCTTCATCATATTCCCGCAAACTGGAGAAAGGAGCTTCGAAATGGCAAGTGTAAGATTTGATCATGTAACGAAAAAATTTGCCGATGTCACAGCGGTTAATAGTCTGGACATCACCATCGCTGACAAAGAATTCCTGGTATTGGTCGGTCCTTCTGGCTGTGGTAAGACGACTGCGCTTCGCTGTCTGGCCGGTCTGGAGGAGGTTACTGAGGGTACTATTTATATCGAAGAACATATCGTCAATGATATCGCCCCCAAGGATCGTGACATCGCCATGGTTTTCCAGTCATATGCCCTTTATCCGC
Organism: uncultured Anaerolineaceae bacterium; assembly: GCA_964354345.1. Classification (GTDB taxonomy): domain Bacteria; phylum Chloroflexota; class Anaerolineae; order Anaerolineales; family UBA4823; genus CAYGZL01. The sequence goes on from CAYGZL010000032.1 coordinate 123,901, forward strand.
ACATGTCCGTCTATGACAACATGGCCTTTGGCTTGAAATTGCGTAAAACCCCAAAGGCTGAAATCAAAGAGCGGGTGTATGAAGCGGCCAAAATATTGGATATTGAACAATTATTAGATCGAAAACCACGCCAGCTATCAGGTGGTGAACGCCAACGTGTCGCGGTGGGACGGGCGATTGTACGTAAGCCAAAGGTTTTCCTTTTCGATGAGCCGCTCTCAAACCTCGACGCGAAACTACGTGTCGAAACCCGCGCCAATATCAGCAAGCTCCACCAACAACTACAGACCACGTTCATTTACGTAACTCACGACCAGGTTGAAGCCATGACGATGGCAACCCGTATCGCGGTGATGAATAAGGGTCTTTTACAACAAATTGATACTCCGCAGAATCTCTATGATAATCCGGATAACCAGTTTGTGGCAGAATTTATCGGTTCACCGGCGATGAACTTCTTTCCGGCCACGCTGCGTAAACAGGAAGGCAGGCTTTATATCGTAACAGAGACCTTTTCTGTGCAGGTACCTGATGAACGATTGGACAGATATATGTATTATGAAGGTAAGCCAGTTACCTTCGGCTTGCGCCCCGATGATGTGCACGATCCGCAGTTTGCTCCGCCAGGGATTATCGCCCAGTCGGTCGAAGCAATTGTAGACGTAACTGAATTGATGGGCTATGAAATTATTGTTTATCTGAAGAGTGGTACACATAACTTTGTCGCCCGGGTTGATCCCCGCTCACGTTACCAGATGAACCAAAGAGTTCAGGTTCTCTTTAACATGGCAAACATGCATATATTTGATCTTGATACCAAGATCACCATTCGTTAAAAATTCGAACCATTGAACAGTCACCCTGGAGAGTTGAAAGGGAAATGTTATGCAATCTGTATACACTTTAGTTCTCCTACGCCATGGGCAAAGCACCTGGAATTTGGAGAACCGGTTTACCGGTTGGACAGATGTTGGTCTGACAGAACTCGGAGAGCAAGAAGCTCACACCTCAGGAAAATTGTTGATGGAGGGCGGTTACACCTTCGATTTCGTCTATACATCAGTACTCCGGCGGGCGATCAAAACGATGTGGATCGTCATGGAAGATATGAATCTGGAATGGTTGCCGGTCGTGCGTGCCTGGCAATTGAATGAACGGCATTACGGGGCTCTGCAAGGCTTGAACAAAGCCGAGATGGCCGTAAAGTATGGTGAAGCTCAGGTTAAACTCTGGCGGCGCAGCTACGATGTTCCACCACCCGCACTGGATCACAATGACGAACGCCATCCGCGCTTTGACCGCCGTTATTCAGGTTTGACGCCCACTGATGTGCCGGCTTGCGAATCGCTCAAAGATACGGTTGCGCGCATGTTACCTTACTGGCATAATTCGATAGCACCAACCGTGAAGTCAGGACAACGCGTCCTCATTTCTGCGCACGGCAATAGCTTACGCGCCCTCGTGAAGTATCTGGACAATATTTCAGACGCTGAGATTGTTGAATTAAACATCCCTACGGGTATCCCTCTGGTATATGAACTAGACGCTGATCTGCGACCTGTAAAGAGCTTCTATCTGGGGGATCCAGAAGCAGTCAAGCGTGCTGCAGAAGCGGTTGCAAAGCAGGGTCGCGCTAAATAATTTAGTATGGAGGTTCTCTTATGAGAAAAATTGGTTTATTAACCACAATTTTGATCCTCTCTTTCATGCTCTCTGCCTGGAGCCCGGCGCCAACCCTCCAATCTTCTCCATCTTCTTTCGCGCCTTCGGCTACAACAATCCCCTTCTTCTTTGAAAACAAAACAGGCGGAAAGGTAACAATAACTGTTCAGGGGCCGCTGTACTATTCCTTCACTTTGAAAACAGGAAAGACCAAGACAAATATCTCTCCGGGTCTGTATCAATACTCCTATACAGCTTGTGGTAAACAGAACCGGGGTACCCTTACCGCGAAAAACGGTGCAAAATTCGTCTTGCCAACCTGCATAACCAAAGGCTTGGTTAAAATAGTCATTAAGAACAATACCGGTGGCATTCTGACTTTAAACCTGACCGGACCTGCCACCTATAATTTCACGCTCTCACCTGGGAAACAAACTATCTCTGTAATTAAGGGTGTATATAAATATTTAGCCCGAGGTTGCGGAGGCGCTACCAAAAGTGGCTCGAAAAACCTGAAGAGTGGAACGACCTGGATTTGGTGGTGTAATTGACCTGATGCTTTACTTCTGCCGCGCACCGTAAGCCAGCACTAAACCGCCTCCAATTGATATCGCGCCAACCAGCAAGAATATGTCGCGCCAGAAGCGCTCGGGAAACAGGCGGATTAACGTGTCGGTATACTCGAACATCCAGGTTCCCGGCTGGAAAAACACATTGTGAAATGCGACAAAGAAGTAGCCAAAAGCAAACAACACAAGCACCAGGATAGCTACAAGTAACAATACCGTTAACCAGCCACCGCGCGCCAGGCTGTTGCGGTATTCCTTAACCCAACCAGCCCGCCATGCCCATACGCCAATCAGAACCAACCCGGCCAGGGAGATATACCACACAAATAATACGACGCGGATGGCATTTTTGACGTCCAACATATGGTGGAGTTCACGCTGGTTATAAACAAGAGATCCATCTTCGAATTGTTGGTTTTTAAGGAAGTCAATACCCTTTGAGTTCAGCAGGTAATCTAAAGCGTTGCGTGACCAATACAGACGATCTTGCTTGGTAAAACCATACAAGTCAGCGGGAAAACCAGGCAGGTTGTATTCAAATTGGAGGAAAAGCGGGGTCATCATTAAGCGAACAGCCGTGAGGGTTAAGGCGGCTGGTACAAGAATCGTGATAATCCATGATACTATTTTCACATAAAGAGAGGGCTTCATTTCAATTTCTCCATATCTCCAAAGAATACATAGTTCAAAACCATGCGGTTAGTAATCCACTCGATCGACGCTCGGTCATCAGTAAACACAGCCCCCGTGGAAGGCGCTGGCTGCTGGTAAACAATCAACCGGTTCAGGGAAGTTATTAATAAGGGGTGGGTATCGGGCTGGGCTAATAGCTCGAGATAGTTCTGGTACAAATTTTCGATCTGTGTTTCCTGACGGGTGGCATATAGAATCGAGTTAAACGAATCAGGGACATCCATCACGTAAACCGAAGGAAAGATTGATCGGATCGTTTGAAATAATCCATCAATTAATCGGCGATCATCCGGCGCACGCCCAACATTGACAGCCACCACGCCATCTTCCGTCAGGTGGTTATACACTACCTGGAAGAATTCCAGAGTGGTCAAATGCCAGGGGATATACGGCGGGCAGTAGGCATCCAACGCGATCAGCGTATATTGTTTCCGGCTATTTTCTAAACCCCAACGCCCATCTTGCACAATTGTATTCAGGTTCGCTAGAGTCATGCCAAAATACATTCTGCCCACCTCGATCACCTTGGGATCAATCTCAAAACCATCGATGGGAAGTGGCCCATACACCGCCGTCGCCTGGCGTGCCAGGGTCCCAGCCGCCAGCCCAACAATCGCCATGCTACGCACGCGCCACAAATAGTAAGGCGGTGCATTGAAGAAAGGAGCAGCCAGGAATTGTTCCCATGGGCCAGCATAGTCAAGCTCCGATGGATGCCACATCGAATGCACACCCTGACCTTCGTTCAGCCGCAGCATCCGGTAACCATCGATTTCCTGTACCTGGATATAGTTATAGGCCGACTCACTCTCATAAATCTGCCCGGTCGAGGCTTTTATCGGCCTGCCTGCCAACCAAATTGCTGCAACGACCAATATCGCCAACATCCAAACCCACCGGATAGTCTTACGCCAACCCATAGAAATCCACAATCCTGATAAAGCTACGAGGAGTAACAGGCCACTAAAACTAACGAAAGTTAGCGATGTACCGATCACTGGAATCGTCACCAGCACGGGTAAAAAGGTTCCGATGAATGAGCCTAAAGTTGATATGGCATAAATTTTCCCCGACACCCGACCGGCTGTTTGCTGATCAGTAATCGCCAGCCGGATGGCAAAGGGAGAGATGGTACCTAAAAGAGTAACCGGTATGCTTAAGAGAATGATAACAGCAGCGAATGAACCAACCAGAATCCCTACCTGTAGCTGATCAAACGCGTTGGCTGCCCAACGCAGGACTGGCTGCGCTACCAGAGGCACCAGCCCGGCAGTGAATGCACCCCAAGCCAGTATTGTGTACATGGTTTGCGGAGTGGGTGAATGATCGGCCCACCAGCCACCCAAAAAATAACCTGCCGTCAGGTAAATCAGGATCAGTCCGATGATACTGGCCCATACCAGGTTCGAAGTGCCAAAGACACTGCCCAGTAAACGCGAGGCTGCCAACTCGATCGCCAGGACAACCATGCCAGAAGTAAATACCGTAACATATAAGAAACGCAATGAGACTCGCATTATTCAAACCTAGAATTTCATACCATAGACTGCAGGAATCCAGGCGCCAATCGGACCATTGAAGGCGGAAAGATTATATCGCGGAACAATAGTTCCGAGTTTCTATGGCATAGTCCCTTTTCTCAGCGTGGTATACTAATTGACTTACGAGATCATCACCAATTAACAACGTAAAAGAACACCGCTTGTAGATCGGAATGGAGTTTTTATGCAGCAATCCAACCTGACAGGCGCAAAAATCCGCCAGGATTTCGTTGACTTTTTCATCCAACGCGGACACACCTTTGTACCCTCATCTTCACTCGTGCCCGGCGGCGATCAGACACTTCTCTTTACCAATGCCGGCATGGTGCAATTTAAGGATGTCTTCCTGGGCACTGATACACGACCGTATTCACGGGCAGTAAACTCGCAGAAGTGTATGCGCGTGGCTGGCAAGCATAACGACCTGGAGGATGTCGGTCGGGATGACACACACCACACCTTTTTTGAGATGCTGGGAAACTGGTCCTTTGGCGATTACTATAAAAAGGAAGCCATTACCTGGGCCTGGGAACTACTCACTGAGGTATGGGGGCTACCCAAAGACCGCTTGTACGCGACCTGCTTTGAAGATGAAAAAGGCAAAATCGAACGAGACGACGAAGCCGCAATTAATTGGCGCCAGCAACCAGGTTTCAATCCAAACCATGTGCTGTTTTTTGGGCGAAAGGACAATTTCTGGGAAATGGCAGAGACCGGTCCGTGTGGACCCTGCTCAGAAATCCACATTGATCGTGGGATCGAGTTTTGTAACCAACAAGATATCTCCGGGCATGTGTGCGGCGTCAACGGGGATTGCACTCGCTTCTTAGAACTGTGGAATCTGGTCTTTATCCAATATAATCGCCTGAGCCCAACCACTCTGGAACCACTGGCTGCCAAGCATGTGGACACTGGGATGGGCTTCGAGCGGATCGTGTCTGTGCTCCAGAATGTCGATTCTAACTATAAAACCGATGTCCTGGCACCCCTTATGGATATTGTTCAGCAATTAACCGGTCATAGTGACATCGAACGACAGGAAAACCCGACCCCATATCGAGTGATTGCAGATCATGCGCGCGCCGCGGCGTTCTTGATCGCCGATGGCGTCGTTCCAGGCAATGTCGGGCGTAACTATGTGTGCCGTATGATTATTCGTCGCGCGGCGCGTTTTGGTATGAAGATAGGCTTGAATCAACCTTTCCTGGCACAGGTTGCCCAAAAGGGGATCGAAAATTATGGGAGTTTTTATCCAGAGTTAGCACGCAACCGCTCGGCGATCCTGACCAACCTGACCCGTGAAGAGGAACGCTTCCAGCGCACTGTCGAGAGTGGCCTTGCCAAGCTAGAGAACTTATTAGAAAAGCTGACCGCCAGTCGTGAACGCGATAGAACAATGCAGGAGGATGGTTCTGTTGTTTTATTTCTGCCTGGCGAGCAGGCTTTTGAGTTGTACGCGACTTACGGCCTCCCCCTGGAAATCACGCGCGATATCGCCCGTGAGCATAACCTCGATGTAGATGAAACTGGCTTTCGCCAGGCGATGGATCGCCATCGGCTGGCCTCCAGCGCGGGTGAAGCTTTTGGCTCTTTAGGAGGCAACGACGTTGATATTTACCGGCAATTGCTGCAAGAGCAACAGGCGCTTGGGTTATTAGGTGCGGAGGGTGTCGATTTTCATCTATACGACCGAGTTGAGCTGCAACATGGATTGGAGCTGAGTGTGAAAGGACAGGTATTGGCCTTTGTGCGTGGTGGGGCTTCATCTCATGGTCAATTCGTTAACCAGGTTCAGACTGGTGAAAAGGTGGAAGTCTTGCTGGCTGAGACTTGCTTCTATGTGGAATCTGGCGGTCAGGTCTCGGATACGGGTACCATTCGGGCAGCCGATAGAAGCTGGGAAATTACTGTGACCGGCATGCGTAAACCTGCTGCCGGAATCATCGTACATATCGGGGAGGTTTATCGTGGGCAACCAGCTGTTGGCGACTTATGTGTCGCCCAGGTGGATGTCGCACGCCGGCAAGAGATCATGCGCAACCATACGGGCACACACCTGCTACATGCCGAGCTGCGCGCAGTTCTGGGTGAACATGCCCGGCAGGCAGGTTCACTGGTCGCCCCCGACCACTTGCGTTTCGACTTCACTCATCCGCAAGCGGTCGCCCCCGAGCAGTTAGAACGCATCCAGGCTGGCGTTAACCGGGCAATCCTGAGTAATTATCCTTTGCAAATTCAAGTCAAGCCACTCCACCAGGCAATGAGCGAAGGCGCTATGGCGCTTTTCGGCGAGAAATATGGCGATACAGTGCGCACGATTAGCATCGGCGGTGAGCATCCCTTCTCTTACGAACTTTGCGGTGGTACACATGTCCCAGAAACTGGTGATATCGGCATATTACTGATCACGAGTGAGGGTAGCGCCGCGGCGGGCATCCGGCGTATCGAAGCCGTTACCGGGCGTGGCGCCTACGAACTCGTCCAGAGCCGATTCCAGGCATTGAAACGATCCGCCGATTTGCTGGCAGCTCCGCCCGAGGAACTCCCTGCCCGAACAGAAATTATTCTGCAGGAGCTTAGCGAAGCACGCAAGCAGATTGCCACTCTACGCCGCGAGCTGGCTACCTATGAATTTAATCGTTCCCTGGATACTGTTCCGCTTATTGCAGGAGTGCCTGTGTTGACTGGCATACTTCCCAATGCTGACGCCGACACCTTGCGCCTGATGACTGACCGCTTCCGTCAGCATTTCCCGAGCGGGGTGGCGGTGTTGGGGAGTGTTGGCAGCGACGGGAAACCGATTTTGATCGCCGTTGTGACTGAAGACCTGGTCAAACGCGGCCTGCACGCTGGAGAACTGGTGAAGTTCGCCGCTCAACCCTTGGGTGGAGGCGGGGGTGGACGACCGACTTTAGCCCAGGCTGGCGGTAAAGACGCCCGCCAGTTGGAAGCAGCGCTTAACAGTGTGTCAAGTTGGGTCGAAAACAAATTAAAATAAAATTGTGGGAAGTCTGAGATCTTTCGCCAGGGTCAGGATGAAAATCGCTTCACTCAAGATCAGTTTCTTGCCGAAAATCGCCGGTAAATATTCGCTGCAACCCGTAATGCTCCTGCTCGTATGTCTGCTTGCATTCGGTTTACAGATTCCTTGGCTGGGTTATTATTGGGATGATTGGCCTGGCGCCTGGTTTTTACACCGTTTGGGTCCCGCAGGTTTCACCCAAGTCTTTTCGGTTGACCGACCGGCCTTAGGCTGGCTATTCATGCTGACGACTGCGTTGATCGGAAAATCTACCCTGGGGTGGCAGCTCCTGGGTGTTTTGGCGCGCTGGTTGAGCTGCCTGGCTTTATGGAGATTGCTTCGGGCAGTCTGGCCAGAACGAATTACTCAGGCAACCTGGGTAACCTTGCTCTTCGCGGTGTATCCTGGTTTTAAACAGCAACACATTGCCATGACTTATAGCCATGATTGGTTAATCATGGCCGGATTTTTTCTATCACTGACGCTACAAATTTGGGCGGTGCGCAAGTTGTTGCGTGGGTCTGGTTGGTCGCGGAACAGAAGCAGTTGGTTTTTGTTCATCATCTCCTGGCTTCTTTCAGCTTATGCGATGTTCGCCGATGAATATTACTTCGGCCTGGAGCTGCTCCGACCAATCCTGCTTTGGCTGGTCTTCTCAGAACAAGGCGACTCGCTTCGCCAACGCTTGAAACGCACACTTCTAAATGAACTCCCCTACGCCATCAGTGTCGCTCTTTTTTTGTTCTGGCGTTTGTGGATCCACATCAGTCCACGTGGTCAGGTACAGGTCTTTGAACGCCTGGTGCAAAATCCACTGGGTGGCTTTGTGACACTCTTGACAACTGTATTAACTGACACCTTTCGGTCTAGTTTTAGCGCCTGGAGCGAAATATTTAATTTCCCGAAGATGTTGAGCCTGGGTATCATCCCTTCGGTCTTGTATGGGATTACGACAATCATTGGTGTCGTACTTTGCCTGCTGTATTTGAAATACACCACTCGCAGTGATACTGCTTTGGCTGCACGAAGCTGGAGCCTGAGTGCAATCATCATCGGTCTGCTGGCGCTATTTGCAGGAGGCATTCCCTTCTGGGTCACTTATCAGCCAATTGGGTTAAGTTTTCCCTGGGACCGTTTTACATTGCCGATGATCTTCGGAACCAGCCTGCTCCTGACCGGCCTATTACAACTATTAATCCCCAAAACAGGGTTGAGGATCCTGTTCTTAAGCATTATGCTTGGACTGGCCACCGGGTTGCATGTGACCAATGGCAACCTGTATCGGAGGGAGTGGGCTGCCCAAAAAACCATGTTTTGGCAAATCACCTGGCGCGCTCCCGGGATACAGCCAGGTACAGTGCTGCTGACAACCGAGCTGCCCTTCACTTATTTTAGCGACAACTCCTTGACCGCGCCTCTGAACTGGATATACGAGCCGCAAACAAAAAATCCTCAGAATATCCAGAGAACGAGTTCGATCGATCGCCTGAGTCTAAGAATGGATTACCTGTTTTATGTGGTTGAATCGCGCCTGGGTTTCCGCTTGCCCAGTTTAGAAAAAGACTTGCCCATTGAACAACCTTACCGTACACTCACATTTTATGGATCTACATCTCAGGCGCTGGTTGTGTATGTAAATCCCCCGGCTTGTCTGAGAATCATTGATCCCGTCGTGGATGCACGTCTGCCGCAGAAACCCAATTATCTGGCAGAAATGCTGCCGCTATCGAACCTGAACACGATTTTACCTGATGCGGATCCACCTGCCCAACCACCAGCTGCGATCTTTGGTAGTGAGCCAGAACCCGACTGGTGTTATTATTTTGAGAAAGCCGACCTGGCTCGACAACTTGGCGACTGGTCGCAAGTAGTCAACCTGGGAGAACAAGCATTCAACCTAAACCAACGATTGTATGAGGTGAACGCGCCTGAATTGACTCCTTACATCGAAGGATATGCACATCTGGGACAATGGCAGGAGGCCCAACAATTGACTCAGCAAGCCTATCAATTATCAACCCGGATGCAACGCATGTTGTGCGCCACCTGGGGCAGGATTGCCCAAAGCACCTCACCGGATGGGGCTCAACAAGCTTCACTGGCTGAAATCAGAACCAGCCTGAAATGCACCGAGCTAAGCGGCCAAGATAGGATGACTACCTCGCTACTCTCAGGACAGGTCCCTTGAGTCTATGCTCGCGTTAAAGAAACTCCATTTTGGTGTATGGTCGGTTCCAGGTGCACTTTTATTGCTCTGCATCGGAGCCTTCGGCTGGTTAATCCCCTGGTTGGGGTTTTATCAAGACGACTGGGTAGTCATCTGGTTTGCACGGACCTTCGGCTCACAGGTATTTATTGATTTTTTTGCTAAAGAGCGCCCTTTCCTGGCAGGCATCTACATGGTCAGCACATGGCTGATCGGCGATTCTGCCATCGGTTGGCAGATCTTCGGTCTCCTGGGCAGATGGGTGGCTGCTCTGGCTGCCTGGTGGACGCTACGTTCCCTCTGGCCCAAAAAACCGTTACAAGTATTGGGAGTCGTATTCCTTTTCACGATCTACCCCGGTTTTAAACAGCAATACGTGTCTGTGCTTTACAGCCAGGATTTCCTGATCCTGGCAGCCATGATCGCCTCTTTAGGTCTGACCATCCATGCCGTTCGCAGCGCAAGGCAGGGGAAGATTTGGCGGGCAGCCGGACTGACTGTGTTGGCATTAATCCTGACAGCGTTCGCTGATTTTTCGTCAGAATATTTCTTCGGCATGGAGCTGTTCCGCCCCCTCTTTATCTGGCTCGTCGTTGGTGAACAACACACCCTAATCCGGCAACGACTGCTGCGTGCGTTGAAGTACTGGTTACCTTACCTGGCACTAACCGGCATCTTCTTGGTATGGCGGTTGTTCATCTTCCAGTATGTCACTTATCAACCTCAGCTTGCCATGAATATCAGCTCCACTCCATGGGTGACTATTCAACGGTTAGCTCAAACGATTATCGAAGACTCCTACGAAACGGTTGCGTTAGCCTGGTTTCAAACCCTGGACATCGCCAGGATGGGGGAATTTAGTTTCGCGACCATGCTACTGCGCTGGTTAGTGGTCTGTGGGAGCGCAGGTCTGGTCGTTTTTTACCTGATACACCTGCAAAAAAGCATCTCTTTGCGCCTCACTCAAGACAAGCCTGGTGATCCGAACAATCTCCCAGCCAAAACAGATATACAAAACAACGCCGGTGAAAACAAAGAGATCCTTAATGATTCTCAGAATACCGCATGGAGTAAACAAGCGATCCTGATCGGAGGGCTTTCTTTGCTGATTTCAGGATGGCCATTCTGGTTCACCAACCTGAGTATTGGGATTGAAATCCCCTACGACCGGTTTACTCTTCCCTATATGTTGGGTGTCAGCATACTTATCATTGGGATCCTGGAATGGCTCATCAGAACGCCATTCCAACGGATCTTAATCATCGGACTTCTCGTCGGATTGACCATACCTACTCACCTCAAGATCGCCAATTCCTTCCGGCAGATCCATAATCAGCAAGCGTCTTTATTCTGGCAACTTGCTTGGCGAGCGCCTGGGTTAAAGCAAGGCACCCTGTTGCTAATGAACTCCTTTCCATTTCCTTACACCGGCGCTATGTCGTTAGGTGCGATCACGAATTGGATCTATGCGGATCTTCCACACTACCCCACCATGGATTATGATTTCATCTTTATCCAGGATAAACTTGGGAATATCTTACCCGCCCTAGAAAAAGGCTTACCGATCGTACGCCCTTTCCGCTCAGTAACTTATACTGGCTCGACTTCTGAAGCTCTGGTCATGCACCTTCCAGAGAATGGTTGTTTACGAATCCTCGATCCCCAACGAGATCTGAACATGCCAGCACTCCCCTTGTTGACTTCCCAGGCAATTCCCATTTCCAACCTGGAGCAGATTACAGCCTCTGGAACAGAAGCTGCTCAGCGCGTTCGTCAGCTTTTTGGTTCTGAACCCACGCATGGCTGGTGCTACTACTACGAAGTGGCAGAGCTGGCGCGCCAACAACGAGACTGGAAGCAAGTCGCTTCACTAGCTGATCAAGCGCTAAACCTGAAGGTAAAATATTATGAAATCAATGCCACCGAATTTGCCCCTTTTATAGAGGGGTATGCCATGACCGGTAAGTGGACCGAGGCACGCCGCATCACTCTGGAGGCCTACCGTCTGTCTGCTAAGGTGCGGCCTCTCCTATGCACAGTATGGGACGAGATTGCACAATCGGCTCCCGCGGATATGGCGGGTCAGGATGTGATTAAGGCCATGAAGGAAAAACTTGCATGCTCGAAAAATTGAAATTTCGTTCGTGGACATTTCCACTTACCTTACTCTTGCTATCCATCTTGTGTTTCGGTTTACTTATCCCCTGGTTAGGATTTTACCAGGATGACTGGTACTTAATTTGGCTGTCGCATTTTTTCGGCGCAAATATTTTCTTCCCTTTTTTCGAAAACCAACGCCCAATTCTCGCGTTGGTATACATTTTTACAACGAAGTTGGTTGGAACCTCCGCCGTGGGCTGGCAAATCTTTGGCTTACTCACCCGCTGGCTAGCCGCGCTGTCAGTCTGGTGGGCATTGAAACTGGCCTGGCCCAATCGTCCAAAACAAGTGGCCTGGATTACCGTGTTATTCCTCGTCTACCCTGGTTTTCAAGAGCACTTTGTCGCGGTTGTCTACAGCCAGAATTACCTCCTGATTACAGCCTCTTTGATCGCTTTGGGTTTGTCTTTATGGGTTGTGCGTAATCAAACCAGGTTGACCATCCCTTTAACCATACTGGGAGTGTCTCTATCGCTATTGAGCGTATTTTCGTCCGAGTATTTCTTCGGTTTAGAATTTTTTCGCCCGTTGCTATTATGGGTGGTAGTCGGAGAGAAAATCAGTAGTCTCTGGCAACGCTTATCCAAAACATTGCTCTATTGGGCGCCTTACCTGGCAGCCTTGATCTTCTTCCTCGTCTGGCGTATTTTTATTTTTAAGTTTCCGACTTACCAGCCAAAGCTGGCCCAACAATTCGTCAGCGGTCCCTCGAATACTATCCTGACCATGGCGCAAACCGTGATCCAGGACTTCTTCGATGTCAGCCTGTTTGCCTGGACACAAACCCTGAATTTTGTCCGGACCGTCGAGCCTACCCTGCTTCTCGTGGTAATTAAATGGGTCATCCTCCTGGTAGGCGCAGCACTCACAATTTTCTACTTATCTAAATTTGTTGGAAAAGACGAAGAACCTCTCGAAGCGTCAGCTTCAATAAAACCATCGCCTAGCTGGGCAATCCAGGCAATTATGATTGGGGTATTTTCCGTAATTATCACCGGGTGGCCGTTCTGGTTTGCGGGGTTGGAGATTGAGTTAGATATTTCACAGGAGCGTTTCACTCTGGCTTTCATGCTGGCTGTCAGTATCATGCTCGTTGGCCTGATCGAATTGTTCATTAAAACTGATCGCCAAAAAATTGTCATCATTGGTGTGATGGCTGGCCTCGCAATGGGCTGGCAATTAAAAGTGGCAGAGACCTTTCGGGAAGCTCATGCTGGTCAAGAAACATTCTTCCAGCAGCTGGTATGGCGCGCCCCTGGTTTGAAAAGCGGTACATTGCTTTTAACGAATCCACTGCCGATTAATTACAGTGGTGCAAATTCGCTAGCTGCTCCACTGAATTGGATTTACGCTCAAAATTACCAATATCCCAACATGGAATACGAGCTATTTTACATCCCGGATAAGCTAGGAAACGAACTTCCAGCTTTACAGAATGGCCTGCCGATCACGAAACGATACGGTGTGATCACCTACCATGGCTCGACTTCCCAATCCCTGGTCGTTTATTTCGAACCGCCCGGCTGTGTCCTGGTGCTGGATCCGGCGGTCTATGGTGAAACTCCCATCAATGGATTGGATCAGCCTTCAATTTCGATTCCACGTCTGCCCGACTCAATTAACACCGCAGTGCCGATTTCACATGTTGGTCAAATTATCCCCTCCGCAGACATGCCCATCCACAACTTCCAGGAAATATTTGGCCAATCTACAACCTCAAATTGGTGTTATTATTTCGAAAAAGCAGACCTGGCCCGGCAGTTTAGCGATTGGCCAACAGTCGTAGCGTTAGGCGACGAAGCAGCCCGCCAAAGTTTACGCCCGGTCGCCAAACAAGAGATTGAATTTTTACCTTTCATCGAGGGGTATGCCCACCAGGGAAACTGGAAACAGGCAGCGCGCCTGACGCGATTGACAGCCGGCTCTGTACCCGCCATGGTACCAATCCTATGCAGTACCTGGACGCGAATCCAGCAAAACACCTCACCCGGCATTGAGCGAGATACGTATATTTCCAATTTCTGGTCAGATTATGGATGTGGAGAGCCGTAAACGATGAATGTAGTCACACTTTCCCCCGGTTTATCAGTAGTTGTCCCGGTTTATAACAGTGCAGAGACTCTGGCTGAGCTAACTACGCGACTGGCCAAAGTGTTGCCAGGACTGGTCACACAATATGAGTTAATCCTGGTCAATGATGGCAGCCAGGATAAGAGCTGGGAAATAATTCTGGAATTAACCAGGATCTACCCCTGGATCCGGGCGATTAACTTGATGCGGAACTACGGCCAGCATAACGCCCTCTTGTGCGGGATTCGAAGCGCGCGCTTCGATCTCATCGTTACGATGGATGACGATCTACAACATCCCCCAGAAGAAATTTATAAACTACTCGCTAAACTGGCGGAGGGCTATGATGTGGTGTATGGGATTCCTCAAAGAATGCCCCATTCCTGGTGGCGTAATTTATTCTCGGTGATTATCAAGCGCGTCCTGGCTTATGTAATGGGGGTTAAAACTGTGCGCGACTTTGCAGCCTTCCGCGCCTTGCGCACCCGGCTTCGCCGCGCCTTCGAAAATTACCAAAACCCCAATGTCTTAATTGATGTTTTACTTTCATGGGGCACGCATCGTTTCACCACAACGGTCGTTAACGAGAATCCTCGGCCGGCTGGGCGATCGAACTACAGCCTTTCACGGCTGGTCCAATACACTATGGTAGTCATTACCGGCTTTAGCACCTTCCCGTTGCGCCTGGCGAGTGTGGTCGGATTCATCTTTACTCTGTTCGGCATTGGGGTATTTCTATACGTTGTCGCCATCTATTTTCTGGTGGGCAGTATGCCAGGATTTCCATTCCTGGCATCACTGGTTTCGTTATTTAGCGGAACCCAGCTTTTCGCGCTGGGTATCTTCGGCGAATATTTAGCGCGCATCTTTGATCGCAGTATGGATCGCCCTCCGTATGTGGTTGAAGAGGATCTGAAACTATCTCCAGAGGTACAAACCTCCGCGGACGCTGAATCCTGACCCTTATGCAGTGTGTCATTCTTCAGCCCTCTTACATCCCCTGGCGAGGATATTTCGACCAGATTTACCAGGCTGATGTCTTTGTATTTTACGATGATGTGCAATACGATAAACACGGCTGGCGGAATCGCAACCGGATCAAAACCAACCAGGGCCTCCAATGGCTGACCATCCCTGTCCAATCCAGCGGGAATGTCACCGAACACATTCCCATCAACCAGATCCAAATTAACTGGCAGCAGCCATGGAACCGCAAACATTGGGCTTCTATCCAACAGGCCTATAGGAAAGCCCCCTATTTTCATACGTACGCGCCTGTACTTGAGGTTTATTACCAACGTCATGCCGAGCTGCTTGCAGATTTCACGATTGATCTGACCATGGCTCTAGCGCGTGAACTTGGGATCACGAAAACACGCTTCTTACGCTCTTCAAGTCTGGCTGTCCAAGGGGTGAGGACTGATCGGCTAATCGCTATCTTAAAGTTGGTCGGCGCGGATCATTACTTGAGCGGACCTTCCGCTCGAGACTATCTTGAAGAAAGGAAATTCCAGGCCAGTGGGATCAGTTTATCTTATATGGTCTACGATTATCCACAATATCCCCAACTTTACCCCCCCTATGATCCTCAGGTATCTATCCTGGATTTATTGTTCATGACCGGGCCGGATGCGCTACAATATATTATCAACCAACCGACAGTCTGATCCGATACAGATGAAATAAACATGGATACATATACCATCGGTTTCAATAAACCCACCCTGGTCGGCACAGAGTTTGAGTATATCCGCCAGGCTTTTGAAAATGAGCATGTCTCTGGAGATGGCATCTTCACGAAAAAATGCCATGCCCTGCTTGAAAACCAATTGGGCATACCCAAGGTGCTTTTAACGACTTCATGCACCCATGCCCTGGAACTGGCCATTTTGCTGCTAGATCCCCAACCTGGTGATGAGTTCATCCTGCCGTCTTTCACCTTTGTCTCGACTGCGAATGCCTTCGTATTGCGTGGTGCGCGGCCAGTCTTTATTGATATCCGGCCAGACACCCTTAACCTGGATGAGAATCAGCTCGAACCTCTAATTACATCACGCACGCGCGCCATCCTACCCGTGCATTATGCAGGAGTCGGCTGCGAAATGGATGCTATTCTCGAAATCGCAAACGGTTATCAAATCCCTATCGTAGAGGATAATGCGCATGGCTTGTTTGGGAAATATAAAGGGCGTTACTTAGGTACTTTCGGATGCATGGCAACCCAAAGTTTTCACGAAACCAAGAACTTTACCTGCGGTGAAGGTGGGGCGCTGCTTATCAACAATCCTGCCTATTCAGAACGTGCAGAAATCATCCGAGAGAAAGGTACTAATCGCAGCCGTTTCTTCCGTGGTCAAGTGGACAAGTACACCTGGGTCGACGTTGGGTCGAGCTACCTGCCTTCCGAAATTCTGGCAGCGTTCTTATATGCGCAGCTTGAAGCCCGCCAAGCCATTCAGACCACGCGTAAATATATTTGGGATTATTACCAGCAGAACTTGGCGGATTGGGCTTCCCGGCATGGGATCCGGCTGCCAGTGGTGCCGGATTACTGCGAGCAGCCCTACCACATGTTTTACATGCTGCTCCCCTCACTTGAGAAACGCCAGGCGTTGATCGCGCACCTGAAGTCGAAAGGAATTCAAGGCGTTTTTCATTATTTACCCCTACACCTCTCAGACATGGGTTTAAAATTCGGAGGGAAGGTCAGCGACTGTACGGTAACTCAAGATGTCAGCGATCGGCTGTTACGTTTACCCTTCCACAACCAATTGACTCAGTCAAACCAGGATCGCGTGATTGAAGCCATCCATGAGTTCATAATTTAAAGTCTAATGAACCTAAACCACCAACCGCGCCGCATTCTAGCTGTTGATCCGGGGGAAAAACGCCTGGGGATCGCTTTAAGTGATCCAACGGGATTGATTGCCAATCCACTAACAATCATCGAACATATTTCCCGACCCCTCGACGCGGCGCGAATCGCTCACCTGGCACTGGAAAACGAAGCGATTTGCATCATTGTTGGAGAGGCATTAAATGAGGATGGTCAGCCAACCCCACAAAGCCGGCGCGCTGAACGATTAGCAGTGGCAATCCGAGAGCAATGCGAGATCCCAGTCGTGCTTTGGGACGAAAGCGGTAGTACCCGGGCAGCCCGCAACGCACGCCTGGCCTTAGGCGTCCGTCGCAAGAGGCGCAAGGGACACCTGGATGAACTCGCTGCAACCTACATTCTACAAACCTACCTGGACGCTCATCCCTATTCTAGCGATATGTGAGTTTGCTTCAAAATGCGTCGCCTGCTCTCACTCCTCGTTTCACTATCCCCAATCTTATTGATTATCCTGTGCCTGGCCGCGATTGTCCTGGGATGGTTCGCCTGGCGTCTACCTGAGCAAGCGGAAACCACCTTCGGCCCGTCTGCCCCCAGCTTGGGCTTAATTCAACGGGTATACCTGTCTGCACAACTCACGTTGTTGTCAGATAACCTGACTAAAGCCAATGAACCCAACGGAACAGATCGCTCATTTTCGATTCAATTGGGCGAGTCTACTCTCTCCATCACCAATCGCCTCGAACAGGAAGGTTTTATTTCGAGCTCCCAGGCGCTGCGGACCTATCTGGTTTATTCTGGTCTGGATACTACCTTACAAACGGGCGACTACCATCTCAGCCCGGCCATGACTCCATTGGAAATAACCCAAAAATTTCAGAACGCCAGTTCTACCGATGTAAAATTCCGCATTTTAGCAGGTTGGCGCATCGAAGAAATCGCCGCTGCTTTACCCACCTCGGGGTTGGATATTACACCCGAGGCGTTTCAACAAGCAGCTTACCATCCTTATTTGCCACCTGATCTAACCATTAATCTCCCAGATGGCGCGTCGCTCGAGGGTTTCTTATATCCTGATCTGTATCAGTTCCCTCGATCGATCGGGGTTAATGATTTTCTCAAGGGTCTGGTGGTCCGTTTCTCAGAGCAGAACAATGAGGAACTATCCCAAGGCTTTGAAAAGCAAGGATTAAGCGTTTTCGAGGCAGTCACCCTGGCCTCCATTATCCAACGCGAAGCGATTGTTGAAGAAGAAATGCCGATGATTGCCTCTGTCTTTTATAACCGCCTGGCAACTGGAATGAAGCTTGACTCTGATCCAACCGTCCAATATGCACTGGGTTATATACCAGAGAGAAAGGGATGGTGGAAAAATCCTCTCAGCCTGGAAGATCTCCAGGTAAATTCACCCTATAATACTTATCTGAATAAAGGCCTGCCTCCTGGACCGATTTCTAATCCGAGTCTGAACGCTATCATGGCAGTCGCTTTTCCTGCTCAGACTCCCTATTTTTACTTCCGGGCAGCCTGTGATGGCTCGGGATTGCATTTATTTTCTAAGACATTTCAGGAACATTTAAATAAAGGCTGCCCGTAACACAGCCGGTCGGGTTCAGGGACGAAACCCAACATCGTTATTCAAGGCTGGTTATACATCCCATGTAAATCGTTCAGGCGTATTTTCAAGAGTTCGCGTACCATGTTGAAAGTATCTTGAACTGGTTTTACTTTACTCTGGCCACGGTAATACCAATCGATAGGTACCTCCTGGATCGTATACCCCCATTTCCGCGCGATGAATAATATTTCAACATCAAAACCCCAACCCGGTATGGTTTGCGCCCGGAACAACTGATGGGCTACATCCGCCCGAAAACACTTAAATCCACATTGGGTATCTTGCAACCCGGCGACAGCCAGCCAACGAACGAGAGTATTAAATACCCGACCCATCACATGCCTGTATTCCGGTTCACCGATCCGCCGAGCACCGGGGGTTTCACGCGAGGCAATCAAGATCGGGGTTGTATGAGCGAACAGCGCCGAAAACTTGGTAAATTCGGCAATAGGCATTGAGAGATCCGAATCGCAGAGGAAAACCCATTCTCCTCGGCTGGCCAGCACGCCATTCCGGCAAGCATGACCTTTCCCCCCATGACTCACCCGGAGCAAATTTAAGTCGGGGTGTTTTTGTATTGCTTCCTGAACGATCTGCGCGGTATGATCCACGCTCCCATCATCAACGACAGTGACCTCGAATGAATAATTCTGATGGTTATAGAATTCCATCGTGTCTTGCAGCGTTATTGCCAGCCGGGCTGCCTCGTTATATGCCGGGATTACCACCGAGAGGAATGGTTTCATCGTGATGCTCTACTCCCTCGAAATGACCTTTCAGTAAATCAACGCCTGGTGATTATTCCCTTCACCAGACTCCAGATAAAGGCGCTACCCCAACTTAAATGCATTGCAGCGATGGCAACCGGCAAACCGATGGTTAGGCTTGCATCCTTCCGCTGGATCGCCAGACACAGACCTGCCCCGAACATAACCAATAAATAAGCCAACGACATGAAAGCCAAACATCCTCTCGCTGCTGCGAAGAACAAGGACAGCATCCCCAGCACAAGCAAGCAAACTACAAATATGGGGGGTAAAGCCTGCCTCCAGCGTAAAGTCTCAGGATAACGACGTAACATACGGAATTTCCAG
This sequence comes from uncultured Anaerolineaceae bacterium, assembly GCA_964354345.1. Taxonomy (GTDB): domain Bacteria; phylum Chloroflexota; class Anaerolineae; order Anaerolineales; family UBA4823; genus CAYGZL01. The sequence goes on from CAYGZL010000032.1 coordinate 143,372, forward strand.
AAACCGTACCGTCCATATTGGCGGATTAATTCCTTAAGGCTGGCCCGAGCATAATAAGCGCTCCGGATCGCCGGATCCAGCCACACCTTTCCACCCGACTGGCGCACGCGCGTATTAAACTCATAATCCTCATTCGTCAGCAAGGATTCGTCGTAAGGGCCAGAGCCGCCTGCAGGCCAGGGTATTCGTTCAAGCAAGTGTTTGTGAAATGCGCCAAAGGGAACCGTGTCAACCTTTTGCGCTTGCGTGGCGTAGCGATAAAGTGCATCGCCGACTCCAAGCGGATGAGCAGCTGCCGCGGCAATCGCTCTCGAAATCCAACCGCTGCCCCGAGGACGGATTTCCCAGACTCCACCCACAATATCCCCCAGGTCGGCCTGTAAATCTTGCACACAACGCATCACATATTCAGGATCAGGCACCGCATGGGCGTCCATACGGATAATCATCTCGCCGCCCGCTGCCGCGATCGCCTGATTCAAGCCAGCCGGGATAGTTCGACGCGGATTATCGATCACTCTCACCTGGATCTCCGGATGGCTGGCGGTAAACTCCATGATCGCCGGGCGCGTCTGGTCGGTGGACATTCCATCGGCGATGATGACCTCCATTCGAGCAGACGGATATGACTGGCAGCGAAGCGCCTCTAACAGCAGACCAATCGTCGTCTGCTCGTTAAAACAGGGAACGATGATAGAAACAGGTGGAAAATCTGGCATAATCGTTGCAGGATATAACCATCTACCAGGTCGTTACTTAACCATGGAAACTCGAAGCAGCTATTTTTTAAGAATGTAATAGGTAGCGCGCTTGTCGCCCACTTTGATCAGGATATCCTGGCTGACCAATTCAGAAAGGTCCCGACGTAAAGTCTCCGGATGCACGCCGGGGCAGAGCTCCTGATAATCTCTGCTGGTGATGCGTCGGTAGCGCCCCAGGTAATCCAAGGCCAGACGCTGACGTGAGTTTATCGCCAGCGCGCCCAACGCAGGTAGCGGTGCAGCGGCATTCGATGGCGCTTCCTGACTGGCAAATAATGTTACTCGGAAGGAGCCTGCAGTTTCCTCAAAACGCGGCGGACGGAAACCATGCTGGCGCATTAAAGTCACCACACGGTTCAATCCAAATCCCAACCGTTCCACAAATCCCAAATCCGCTAAAATCTGTATGATCACTGCATTCCGGGAAAAACGGGCTTCCAATAAGTTATCGAGAGTCACCGGGCCCGGTAAACCACCCGGTGACTGGATTTCTAGACGGTCTGAGAAAATATTTAGATGGATAGTATCTCCCTGGAGATTATAATCTCGGTGGGCGACTGCATTGATCAGCAATTCACGGACTGCTTCCAAAGGATACTCATCACGGCACTGCATTCCCGACGAACGCTGAATACCACGGAGTAAATGCTGCTGAAGAAAGGCCTCGGCCTGGCGCAACTGATCGGGCAATGTCCCTGTAATTTCTTCTTTTACGACACGGTTTGCCAGAGATGTCCCCACAAAGCGAGCTGCCAGGATAGCAGCGTTGGGCAACCAATGTTGGGGATGGCGACTAAAAAGTAGCAAGGCTGCGTATGTGGGCCGAATATCTTTGGTTACACAGCCCCGCCGATACAACGCTTGCTCGCTATGCTCAATCCCCGGTAAATTTATAGCTTCGAGATAATCTGCCACTTTTTGGGGATCAAGATCATCATAAACAGCTTCTGGGGGTGTTTGTGTTTCGAACTGAACCACACCACGCTCCAGGAGCAACTGTCGCAGGCGTCGCGCCGCCAATGGATTGGTCTGTGCTTTTTCCCGACCCCAATAACGTCCCTCCAGACTGTACACGTAAGGTAAACCTGCTGGTACCGTAATCCATACAATCTTGGTTTTATCCACCTCGGCTGACTGTGGAACCGGAATCACCAGAGGTGGGTCAGTTATTAATGCTGCCTGAAATATGTTAACCAGGGCTTTCTGGACATCTGTAACACCTTGTAAATGAGCTGAGCGCGGGGTGATCCCTAATACAATAACACCACCCTCCGTGTTTGCCATCCCTGCCATCACTACCGCCAGACGTGTCGGGGACACATCAGCCGGGAACCAATGCAGCTTCAGTCCCATACCTTGAGCCAGAAGGGCAGCCAGTTCAACAGGAGAAGGCGAATTCGCTCTTAATTTCATGAGGGAGGTGTGCCTTCTTCAATGGCTCCTTCACTTCGCTCAGAACCAGGCTTCGTCCCACCCTTATGGCGCGTACGCACTGGTTTGGATTTCTCAGGCAACGCTGCCAGCGCCAGATTTAAGACCTCATCCATGTGCTCGACTGGAATAATTTGTAACTCACTGCGGGCACGCTTCGGTACATCAACAAGATCCTTCAAATTACGTTTTGGCAGCAATACAGTCTTCAAGCCTGCCCGGTGCGCTGCCAGGATTTTCTCGCGCACCCCTCCCACCGGCAATACATGACCTCGCAAGGTAATTTCGCCTGTCATACCCACCTGACATAATACCTCCCGACCGGTAAAAGCTGAAACCAGCGCAGTACAGATGGTTATCCCCGCGCTTGGACCATCTTTAGGAATCGCGCCTTCTGGAATATGAATATGGATATCCACCTGATCGTAGATATTCGGTTCAATATTGAGTTGTACGGAGCGAGATTTCAGGTAAGAGAGGGCGGCCTGAGCCGATTCTTGCATCACATTCCCAATCTGCCCGGTAATTTGTAGGTTACCCTTGCCCTCATAAAGCGCAATTTCCACCGGCATGATCTCACCGCCGTTTTCTGTCCACGCCACTGCAGTAGCAACACCTACTTCGTTATGCCGCTCGGCCTCCAGATTGTAAAATTGCGGTGGACCCAGAAAACGCTCGATCGCTGAGGCGATCATGTTATTGGAAAAACGTTTCCCCTCGGCTTTTAACCGCGCAATTTTGCGACAAATTTTTCCAATTTCCCGCTCGAGGTTCCGCACTCCGGCTTCGTAGGTATATTCCCGGACAATCCGCAGAACCGATTGGTCAGCAAAATGGATCTCATCCGGCTCCAAGCCATTTTCATCAAGCTGGCGTGGAATCAAGAAACGCCGAGCGATCTCCAATTTTTCCTCTTCCATATACCCCGGAAATTCAATTACTTCCATTCGATCTAACAACGCAGGCGGGATTGTCCCCGTGGTATTTGCCGTCGTAATAAACATTACTTTCGACAAATCATATGCTAATTCCAGGTAATGATCCGAAAAGGCGAAATTTTGTTCAGGATCGAGCACCTCTAACAGGGCAGAAGCCGGGTCGCCGCGGAAATCCAGGCCGAGCTTGTCGATTTCATCCAACATGAAAAGTGGATTGGCCGTGGCCGCCCGGCGCATAGTTTGCAATATTCGTCCCGGTAACGCGCCGATGTATGTCCGCCGGTGGCCGCGGATTTCGGCCTCATCGCGCACACCACCCAATGAGAGCCGGACAAACTTTCGACCAAGAGCTTCCGCAATCGAACGACCCAGAGAAGTCTTTCCTGTGCCTGGCGGTCCGACAAAGCATAGGATCGGTTGGCGACTGCGCTTGGGTTTTAAGCTACGTACTGCAATATATTCGAGGATGCGCTCTTTTGCGCGGGGTAACCCATAATGATCGCGCTCCAAAATTCTGGCCGCATGGCGCACATCTAGATTATCCTCTGAAATTGAAGTGGAGCTACTCGACCAGGGTAAATCTAGAATCCAATCAACATAGGTGCGCAAGATGCCAACTTCTGGCGACATGGGTGTCATTTGACCGAGTCGCTCAATTTCCTTGAGGGCTCGATACTTAACCTCCTCCGACAACCCTGCTGCTTCTACCCGTTGTCCCAATTCATATAGTTCACGTGTCCAGGGATCGCCCTCCCCCAATTCAGTCTGGATCGCTTTCAACCGCTCGCGTAAATAGAATTCACGCTGGGTACGATCCACTTCACTCTGAGCACGTGTATGAAGCTCGTCTTCTAACTCTAGAACATCTGCCTCCTTGGCTAACAGGCTGATTACCCGTTTGAGACGCGCTAAAGGTTCCAGGGCGAGCAATAATTCAAGGCGATCCAGAGGCGGCGGTGCAATCGCACTGGCAATCATATCCGCCAACCAGCCAGGTTCGTTTATATTCAGCGCGTAGAGATAGGCCTCTTCGGGTAAACTGCGGTTGAGTTGGACACATTTCTGGAACATCTCACGGGCGGTACGCATGGTGGCTTCTATTTGGCGATCCATCTCCGGGTTGTCATGGATGGGGCGTGCCTTGACAATCAAATACGGATCTTCCTGAACCACCTCCACCACTTCAACCCGTCGCCGGCCCTGGACCAGGGCAGAGCTACTGTCATCGGGCATGCTCAATAGCCTCCCTACCGCCATCTCAACCCCGATCGGCAGAAAATCCTCGACACCAGGATCTTCCTGCTCTGGATCCCGTTGGGTTAAGGCTATCACCGTCTGATCATTCAATTGTGCGTCTTCAATCGCCAATATAGCCGCTGCTTGAGATAAGAACACAGGCGATACCATATGCGGGAATATAACCACATCTCGTAAGGGTAAAACCGGACATTCAATCAAACCCTCCTCGTCTGGCATCGCATCGGGGATACTATAAAGCTCCTCAGTTCGGCGGTGTAGAGCATCGCCGAAATCGTCCTCATCATCACGAAAATACCAATCGCTATTTTTCATAACTCTCTCTTGTACCAAGTCTCGCGCGCCCCAGAAGCTACAAACAGACTGCCAGTTACCAACACCATTGCTTCACCCTCCGCCATTTGAATAGCCTGCACTAATGCGTCCTCTACTTTTGGTACGATCATGGCTGGGCGACCATAACGGTGAGCCAGGGTGACCAGGATTTCCGGGTCCATTGCGCGTGGGTGGTAGGAGCGGGTGGCGACTACTCGACTCACCCGTGGCATCAATTCAGCAAACATCCCTTCTACGTCTTTATCTTCTGAGGCGCCAAAAACCAGGATCACTGGTTGCCCCGGGAAATAATCATCCAGCGCCAGGCGTAATCGCAAGGCCGAATCACGGTTATGGGCCGAGTCGATCACGACGGGAGGGTAACGCTGAAGGATTTCAAATCTCCCAGGCCATGAAACCTTAGCAAAACCGTCTTTGATCTCACTTTCACTTATCGGCAATCCCCCACTCGCCCGCCAAACCTGCAGAGTCGTATAGGCTGTAGCCGCATTCTCAATTTGGTGATATCCAAGTAAGGGGATGTTCAAACGGGTAGGTTCCCATTCCTGCAAACCACCTGATTCAATATATTCATTCACTAAAGCCTGATCGGAGGCAGACCAAACCAACATTGTCTGTCCGCCAGTCAATGAATGTGACACGTGGGCATACAAGACATCCCGACCTACCTCCGTTAAAGGTGATCCTCGTTCAAGCGCCACGCGTTCGATCACATGGCGCGCCTCTTCTTTCTGCGGCGCCATGATAACCGGCACACCACATTTTATAATCCCGGCCTTTTCTCCCGCAATTTGTGCCAGGGAGGAGCCCAGGATATTCGTGTGGTCATAGGATAATGATGTTATCACCGATACTTGCGGAATGATAATGTTGGTAGCATCCAGACGTCCGCCCAACCCAACCTCGATCACTGCTACATCCACATTCTGACGGGCAAAATACAGGAATGCTAAAGCGGTAGTAATTTCAAAAGTTGTCAATTCCGTTCTGGCATGTAAAAGAGGCTTGACCTCCTCAACCAGGTTGACTAAGTCGCCATGAGAGATTGACTGGCGGTCGATCTGGATCCGCTCGACATAATCGTGCAAATGCGGAGAGGTATACAAACCGACGCGGTATCCCGCAGCTTGTAATGCACTGGCGCACAATGCCGAAGTAGAACCCTTACCTTTCGTTCCAGCGACATGGATGATCGGATAGGCCTGGTCAGGGCGGCCAAGAGCATCCATAAACTCAACCATCCGCTGCAGGTTGAAATGCTCTGGTGCATAACGGAAATTGCGCGTCAGGCTATAATCTATAAAGCTAAACAAGAAATCAAGGGTTTCTTGGTAAACTTTTTCGTAATCCATAGTTGCGTGATTGTAACCTCATGCCTACATCCAGACAAGAGTTTGGAAATTATTTTTAGCGCTGTCCCGGTGTATAAACGTACGGGCTATTTGATAGTGGTAAAATCTTGCCATGTTGAAATCTCCTTGGAAGCGGATCCTGCGCATTCTGGCCGCGTTGATTTCTATCGCTATCCTGGTTTTATTAGGGCCACGCTTGATCATTAGGGTACAAGCTGGGAGGCAGACATACTCGATCAACGCAGTACCCGCCCAGCGTGTAGCGATTGTCTTTGGAGCAGGTTTGTGGCGTGATGGCAGCCCAACGCCAATCTTACGCGAACGAGTAGCTGCAGCGGCCGAACTCTATTTCACCGGGAAAGTCGAAAAATTGCTAATGAGTGGTGATAATCGCTTTGTTTACTACAACGAACCGGGTGCAATGCGCGAATTTGCCTTGAGTCTGAATATCCCGGAAGACGCGATTGTCCTGGATTATGCAGGACGCCGCACTTATGATACCTGCTACCGTGCAAAAGCTGTTTTTGGTGTCAAGGAAGCGATCCTGGTAACGCAGGATTTCCACCTACCCCGAGCCCTATACCTGTGCAACTCACTCGGTGTTTCAGCCGTGGGTGTATCGGCTGACGGACATAGCGGAACAGCAGATCCGGGGTACCGGCGAAGCACATTGTTCTACTGGAACATGCGTGAAATCCCGGCTGTTCTGGCGGCCTTGTGGGAAGTGAATATTTCCCACCCTGTTCCAGTGCTGGGTGATCTAGAGCCTATTTTCCCCGATGAAGGGCAGGATGTGCGTCGATTCATGCCATTTCCGCAAAAAATTTTTCTAAAGGAGGAAGCAGCCACTGATGAACCGTGATCAGGCTTTAATTATCTTACGGGAATATGTCAAGAACGAGAATCTGATACGCCACATGCTGGCCGTTGAAGCCGCCATGCGCTTCTATGCCGAAAACCTTGACAGTGATAGCGAGGCATGGGGCCTGGCTGGTCTGCTTCACGATTTTGACTGGGAAATCCACCCCACATTAGAGCAACATCCTCAAGCAGGCGCAGCCATCTTACGAGCGCGAGAAGTGCCCGAAGAAATAATCGAAGCGATTCTCAGCCACGCCGATCATACCGGTATACCCCGGCAAACACGGATGCAAAAGGCGCTCTACGCTTGCGATGAAATAACGGGGTTAATCACCGCGGTTGCGTTGGTTCGTCCCTCTCGTTCCCTCTATGACCTCACCGCAGCCTCTGTTAAAAAGAAGTGGAAAGATCGAGCGTTCGCCGCAGGAGCCAACCGGGAGGAAATCTCCCGGGCAGCCCAGGAGTTTGGCGTCGAACTCTGGGAACACGTTGACCACGTGATCGAAGCAATGCGGCGCATTGCGCCAGAATTAGGGCTGGAGGGTAGTCTTACTGGTTGACTAATTTGATTCCTTTGCATGGATCGCCACATTTCTGGATGACAATCTTGACATCATCATAAGTGGTCTCCTTGGCGACTAATGTTCGTCCATCGCGCAGGCTGAGGGTGAGTTGCAAGGATGATGATTGAACGATTTGGGTTACTTCTCCGTTATACATCATCGCTACAACATGGTCCCAGGCGACCTCATCGCCGCTTTTTGGTTCTGGGTAAAGCTGACTGAGCTTTTCTTGAGTCGCTCCCGGGGCAGGGTAGACCATATCGGTTGGTGCAGGATAATTAGCCGTTGATTCTACCTGGGACGTTGCTGCAGGCGGAGTGTTGCACGCGCCCAAAACGAGCGCAGCGCAAACCAGGATTAGGATAAGCCGTAACTTCATAGAAAAATTTACCTCCTCAAGGAAAATCTCTTACGAATATCTGAAAATAGTTCATTATTATAAACCTGTCAAATTGACAATTTGATGAATATACGCTAAACTTAACTTAAGAAGACTATACGAAAAATCTATCCGCAATTCTTGGAGGTCACATGTCCCCCGATCCTAGTCCTCTCGCTGATTCAGCCCATATCACCTCCCAAAGTCTACTCATACCAACGATTACCGCCTGGCGTTTTTTCTTGGACGATAAGGGAAATTCGATCTACACCGTAAAAGCCTTCACAGCCGATTTACGTTTATTGGCCTCTTACTTACCTGCTGACCGCCCCTTGGGCAACATAAGCACCTTCGATCTGAATAATTTTTTGGAATGGATGCAGCGTGGACGGGGTGTTCCGTGTAGTCCAAAAACACTCTCTCGTCGGATTACCTCATTAAAGGCCTTTTTCCGCTGGTTACATCAAAACGGCGTTATCCTGATTGATCCGGCTGAAAAAGTTATTCAAAAAACTGCCATAAGCCCTTTACAAGAAGTGCTGACGCCCAATGAATATCAACTCGTTATCGAGGCCGCTCTGGTACATCGGCGCGCAACACGACCAGACACGCGTCCCTATGCGTTGTTAAAATTGCTGCTCGACACCGGAATCAAAAAAGGCGAATGCTTGACTATCAGTCAAAATCACATCGATTTAGAAGCCCCCAACGGAGCGATCCTTTTTGTCCGTTACGCCAGCCCGCAACACCGCTATAAAGAACGCAAGATCTCCCTGACTGCTGATTGGATCGAAGCCTACCAGGAATATCAAAAACAATATCATCTTAGTGATCGGGTTTTCCCCTGGTCACCGCGCCGATTGGAATATTTACTGGAAGATATCAGTAACGAAGCCGGTTTGCGTAAACACCTGTCATTCGACATGTGCCGTTGGACATGCGCTCTCCATGATTGGCAGTCTGATACGGACCGGACAAAGATCCGTCAAAAATTAGGGATTTCAAAAATCCAGTGGCGCGAGATCAGCGCCAAGCTGGAACGCCTGGCTGCAGACAATCCATCTCGTTAAACATGACCTGACGCTCATACCCAGCGGAACTGTCTTTCGAGTAGCTCCCCTTTTTTATTGCACACCGTGCAGAAATCTACTTGGCGACAATCGAGATAATCATCGATAGGATGACAATCACACCGATTGCAATAAAAAGCAACTGTTGAATTCGCATGTTACGGACATCGCGCTTACTGCGCGTTGATTTTTTTGCCATACTTACGACCTCACTCTAGATGATCCTTGATCGTCTGCGCCAGTTTTGCGGTAATTCCAGTTACTGCGGTCAGCTCCTCGATCGAGGCATCTATTATATCTTCAATCGAGCCAAAGCGCTTTAGCAATACATTCCGGCGCGCCGGTCCGATGCCTGGCACACCATCTAAACGGGAGGCGATGCCAGTCTTGGTGCGCAACTTGCGATGGGATGTTATGGCGAAGCGATGTGCTTCGTCACGCACCCGCTGAATCAAGTATAAACCCTGGGAATGGCGCGGCAGAACCAAGGCATTTTGTCGCCCGGGCAAGAAAAGCTCTTCGTTTTGTTTGGCCAACCCCACCACAGGAACTATACCAGCCAGCTCAAATCGTTCTAACACCGCCACGGCCCGACCTAATTGTCCCTTGCCACCATCTACCATCAACAAGTCAGGCAGACGTGCAAAGGCCTCATCCGGTTTCTTACCCGGTGAATCGGATTGCTCTTGAGCGGCTTTCCAACGATTCATGCGCCGCGTTAAAACCTCCTCCATACTGGCAAAATCATCCGGTCCAGAAACACTGCGAATATTAAAATGACGGTAAAGCTTCTTTTTCGGTACACCCTGTTCAAAAACAATCATACTGCCAACAGCAGCCGTTCCCTGAGTATTGGAGATATCATAGCATTCGATCCGACCAATCGGATTTGCTAATTCAAGCGCAGTCTGGAGCTCGGCCAGGGCTTGTTCCTGGCGGTGGCGGTCCGATTCCCACTGCGCCATCAAAGAACGCAATGTCTCGGAGGCATTATCAGCCGCCATCTGGATCAACTCTTGCTGTTGACCATGATGCGGTACAAGAATTTCTACCATACCGCTGCCGCGCTTCTGACTGAGCCACTGTTTGATGATCTGCGCTTCTTCGACTTCTTGCGGTAACAACACCTGAGCAGGAACAGTCAAGGACTGGTCATAGAATTGCTTGATGAACTCAGCCATCACTGCCGAGTCTGGTGTATCTTCGGCCCCCTCTAACAAGAAATAATCTCTGCCAATTAGTTTTCCACCGCGGATAAAGAACACCTGCACACAGGCCTCGCCGTTCGAACGCGCCATGGCCAGCACATCCGAATCAGCATAATCCGCTGAAAAGACCACCTTCTGACGTTCAACCACGCTTTCGATGGCACGGATTTTATCGCGCATTACAGCAGCGCGTTCAAATTGTAGTTGCTCAGACGATTGCTCCATCTCAAGCCGCATTCGGGATGTGATCTCTTCTGTATGCCCCTCCAAGAAATGACACAGATCTTCGATCATCTGGCGATATTGCACCTGATCGACTTTTCCAATGCAGGGTGCACAGCACAGCTTAATATCAAAATACAGGCAGGCGCGTTCGTCTTTGCCGGTAATTTCCCGGTCGCAAGACAGATAAGGGAATATTCGCCGTAACACATCGAGAGTCTGATGGACTGCCCAGACACCCGTATACGGTCCGTAATAGCGTGAGCCATCCTGTACAACCAGGCGGGTAACAGTAATTTTCGGGAAAGACTCTCCCCAATGAACCTTTAGATAAGGATAGCGCTTATCGTCTTTCAACCGTACGTTGTAATGCGGGCGGTGCTTTTTAATCAGGTTCATCTCCAGGATCAGCGCCTCCAATTCGGAGCCAACAACAATCCATTCGATGTCCACGATTTTCCGCGCCAGTTGGGAAATTTTAGCTGTGTTCAACGTACCGATGTGAAAATACGAACGCACCCGGTTACGTATATTAACCGCCTTCCCCACATAAATAACTTTGCCTGTTGCGTCCTTCATGATGTAACAACCAGGCTTGGTCGGTAAAGTAGCCAAAATACCCGTCAGGTGTTCCGTTGCTTTCATAGCAGATCGATTCTATCAAGATTAATTAGATGGTGGTAGAGGAGAAGACTCAATATCTACCTATCCGTGATACCGAAACAATTTTATAATCATGTCATGGAGCAAAAAACCCTTGAGATTGTTGTGGGTGATTTATTACGCCGAGCTGGGTTACACCTGGCGACAGCCGAGTCCTGCACGGGTGGGCTAATTAGCCATCGCATCACAAATGTCCCCGGATCATCAGATTATTACCTGGGCGGTGTAATCGCCTATGCGAATGACGTCAAGATACACCTGTTAGGAGTCAGCCAGGCTACATTAACACAACACGGCGCGGTCAGTCGTGAGACAACTCTTGAAATGGCACGCGGAGTTCAACACCTACTAGAGGCCGACATCGGTCTGTCCGTAAGCGGTATCGCAGGACCAGGAGGCGGAACGCTTGAGAAACCGGTTGGCCAGACATGGATTGGTTTGAATGCTGAAGGCTACTCACAAGCCTGGTGCTATCTCTGGCCAGGAGATCGTTTGAGTGTCAAAACCCAAACCGCGGAACAAGCTTTACGCTTACTGATGGATTACCTGAGAAGGCTTTAGCCCATCATGGATAAAATTGAAGTCACTGTCCGGTTTGATCTGCAAGGCCAAATCACCCCGATAAACTTTACCTGGAAAGACCAAACATATCCGGTGATATCAACAGGACGGCGTTGGTCAGATGGACAGACCATCCATATTCTGGTCATGATTCCCAGCCAACGGATCTTCGAACTCGTTTATGCCCCCATAGAGAGCTATTGGTATTTATTGTCTGTTGGCCTGGAGCGATCCGCAATCTGACAGGGGTCTTTTAGAATCACCAGCCGGTGAGAGGTCCCACCGGCCGGGAAAATTATCCGTTTCAGGCTGTACCTAAGCGAGCCCTCTCTTCGGCAGCCACACCTGGTTCTAGCTTACGGAACAGCGGCGCAGGTTGTCTTAGCGCCTGTCCGGGCTGGAGTTGGCTGGGTTGCCAGGCGCCGTTTGCCTCCCCTGAGCGGTACCGTAAAACCGTATGGTCTCCAAGCGCATCAGAATAGGTTTCAACGAACTGTTGCCCGAACAAGGGCTGGGTATATCCGAAGTAAGTGTGTAACCTTTCGGAGGTAAATGGCAAGAACGGCGCCAACAATATCTTGAGCGAGTCGATCGCTCGTAATCCGGTATAAATACTCTTTGCCGCAGCTTCACGATCACTTTTGATTTCAAACCAGGGCGCTGCCTTATCCAAATACTTGTTAACTTCGCCAGCCAGGCGAAAAGCCTCAATTAAAGCAGCTCGCAGTCGAACCGCGCTTAGATGATCGCCAACACTTTGGAAACCCTTTTCAACCACAGACAATATTTCCTTGTCGGCAGGTCGCAGTTCTCCAGGTGTAGGGACTTGCCCTTGCCAGGTCCGATAGGCGAACGATAGAACCCGGTTAGCCAGATTTCCCCAGGTTGCCACCAGTTCATCATTGTTGCGGCGAACGAAGTCGTCCCAATCCCAGTCGGTATCCTTACTCTCGGGCATATTGATCGTCAGGTAATAGCGCAACGGATCTGGATCATAACGGGAGAGAAAATCCAACCCCCATACCCCCCAATTCCGGCTCCCGGAAATTTTCTTGCCTTCCATATTTAAAAACTCGTTGGCTGGCACATCATAAGGCAGGGTCAGATGAGTTCCTTCTCGTTCATCGTAATATCTGCCAAACCATTCACCAACTCCTGCGAGTTGGGCTGGCCAAATCACTGCATGGAAAGGGATGTTATCTTTGCCAATAAAATAGTATGCCCGCGCCTGTGGATTCAACCACCACTGCTCCCAGGCATCCGGCTGACCGATGATTTGTGCCCATTCAATTGCCGCAGACAGGTAGCCAATAACTGCTTCAAACCACACATACAGACATTTACCCTCCCAGCCCTCCACCGGAACAGGGATACCCCAATCCAGGTCGCGCGTAATTGGTCGACCGTGCAATCCTTCAGCCAGGATTTGCCCCAGCGATTGGCGCAACACATTTGGCCTCCAGTAGCCTTCTCGCTGGCGGAGAAAATTAATCACAGTCTCTTGTAAAGCCCCTAAATCCAGGTAGAAATGCTGGGTTTCCTTTAATATTGGCGTCGAACCATCCATCTTGGAACGAGGTTGAACCAACAAGGTTGCATCCAACAGGTTGCCGCAGCCATCACACTGGTCACCGCGGGCGTTCGGATAACCGCAAAAATAGCAAGTCCCTTCTACATAACGATCCGGCAAGAACCGCCCCTGGGAAGGAGCATACCATTGTTGTTGCCGATCGGCATACAGATAACCTCTTTTTTGGAGCGCCAGAAAGATTGATTGAGAGACCTTGAAATGGTTTGCGGTATGGGTGCTGGTATATAGATCGTATGTCAGGCCTAGTTTTTGGAAAAGCTCCAAAAAACCAGCATGGTACTTTTGATACACCTCCAGCGCAGTTGTCTTTTCGACATCCGCCCGAACGGTTACAGGCGTACCATGCGCATCCGATCCAGATACCATGATCACCCGGTTACCTGCCAGGCGGTGATAACGCGCAAAAATATCCGCCGGTAAATAAGAACCAGTGATATTACCAACATGAATTAGGGAATTGGCATACGGCCAGGCCACTGCAACCAGGATATTGTCTGCCATGATAGACCTCCAGTTCTTCCATTTACTAAGTTCATCCCATAGAAAGCGGGCTGTCCTGTGGTGGACAGCCCGCGGCGATATTTAAATCCTTATCGAACTACCTTCGCCCTACAGACAGCTGACCATACGGACGCGTTAAGACTAGCCCATGCTGCGCATTAACATCGAGCGCAGAGTCATCCGTCGGTTCAGGGAGAAGAAAACAGTCATCTTCGATAACCTCTCAAATATAGAGGTTAGTTTAAGGCCGCCTGGTTAATTTGTCAAGGAGAAACGCGGTCTATTGTAATAATGCTAAACCGCTCAGATGAGGTTCTATCTCCTCATCATCATGATGACAGGTGGATTCGCTTAAATCGTTGCCACAGATCGGACAAAGCCCCTTACAATCTGATTGGCAGATTGGGCTCATTGGAAAAGCCAGAATCATTTCTTCGCGAACCAGTGGCTCCAGATCGATTTTGCCTGTCTCAGGCACCAACAAACCTGAATCAGTTATGGAGTTCGGCGTAAAGGCATACAATTCGGTAAAATCAATATTCAACGACTGATCAAAATCCTTGAGACAACGCCCACATTCCACTGTTGAAAATGCATTCAATTTCATCTGCAACAAAAGACCTTGAGCCGTCCGAGTTACCCGGGCAACGCCAGTCAGGTTGCGTAAATCCAGATCGGGATGCAGGTGAATTTCGGGAAAATCAAATGGAAATTCCCGACTATAACCGGCAGTTTCGTGGATAATAAAGCCAACGTTAAGCTTCAGTGCATCACGTGGTGTATACATCGGTCGGATTATAACATATGGCTACTATACTTCGATCGGAGGAGGTTAATCCATGCGTTTATTGCTAGCCAGTACGAACAAAGGGAAACAGCGCGAAATCCAGGCGCTACTCCAAGGCCTGGGGGTTGAGTTAATCACCCCCGACCAGCTTGGCCTGGAATTAGAGGTCGTAGAAGATGGGCAAACTTACGCCGAGAATGCCGCGCACAAAGCCGTAGCTTTTATGCGGACCTCAGGGTTGGCGACACTGGCAGATGATTCTGGATTAGAAGTAGATGCCCTGAATGGGTTGCCCGGTTTGCATTCGGCACGATTTGTTCCCCATCCAGGGGCTACGGATGCCGACCGGCGCAAACTTGTACTCGAAAAGCTCCAAGGCTACCCCCGTCCCTGGACAGCCCGCTTCCGTTGCGTGATTGCATTGGCGACGCCGGCTGGCCAGGTCTATACCGCTGAAGGGGTTTGTCCAGGAGAAATTATTCCCCATGAACGTGGGCATAATGGATTTGGTTATGATCCCATCTTTTGGCTGCCTGATATTGACCGGACCATGGCAGAGTTAGAAATGGTCGAGAAAAACCAGCTAAGCCATCGTGCCCGAGCGGTTATCGCCTCGCGACACATCCTGGCTCAATTGATTGCCAGTCACCCGGGCTGATTTTAAATTGAGGATCAAATGCATCTCGAATCTGGAATCTTCTACAATGTTTACGAATCCGGAGCATATTACAACAACCCACCCGTGATATTGATCCACGGCGCGGCTGGGATTCATCTCTCCTGGCCGCCCCAAATCCGTCGTTTGACTGGTTTTAAGACCTATGCTTTGGACCTGCCAGGACATGGTCAATCCCAGGGCCCTGGCCTTGACTCCATTCAAGGATATGCTAAATTGATCGGTATTTGGGCAAGACAACTAAACCTTGCGCCTGCTATTCTTATCGGACATTCCATGGGTGGCGCTATCGCTCTCACATTGGCCAGCGAATATCCTGAACAGGTGCGCGGGCTGGTGTTGGTGGGGGTTAGCTCCCGCTTACAAGTTGCCCCTGCCTTATTAGAGGCCATCACCGATCCAACCCGTTTCTCAGAAGCCATCCACACTCTCATCGCCTGGTCCTTCAGCCGAAGCGCCGATCCCCGCACGATTGCGCTGGTCACCCGGCAGATGACCCTGACCCAACCTGAAGTTCTGCAACGAGATTTTTTGGCCTGCAACGCTTTCGATATCACAGATCGATTACCTGCAATCCAGCAGCCAGTTCTGGTAATCTGCGGCTCAGCCGATCGAATGACTCCCCTGCGCCATTCAGAATTTTTAGCCAACCAACTGCCACATGCGTGTTTGGAAATCATTTCTGATACCGGGCATATGACGATGTTGGAGGCGCCTCAGGTGGTCGCCTCCGCCTTATACGGTTTTTTAGAAAAAATCAAAACCCCAGGGGGTATGCAATCAGAATAATAAGCGCAGTTTCAGATGACTGTTAAAAAAAGGTCTTGCCGATTCAATGCAGTCCAGGTATAATCCTATCCTCTCGGGCGGGTAGCTCAGTTGGTTAGAGCACTGCTTTGACATAGCAGAGGTCGTAGGTTCGAGCCCTATTCCGCCCACTTGTAGTATAATTATATAAAGGCGATGACCGGGACGAGTAACCGAATGGTGAAACTGACAGGGAGAGGAGATCAGCGACTGAAAGTCTCCTTCAGATCACAACGGCGAAAACCACCCGAGAGCATGAACCCTAACCAGGCACAAATCCTGCAGTAAGGTAAACGGTTGACCCCGTTATCAGTCGTAATGAGATTTTCGAGGAAAATTTCCAGCCGATGTTAATAACCGGATGGACCTTGGAAAATCTGGGTGGAACCGCGTGATGAAACTCTCGCCCCAGGTAGGACGAGAGTTTTTCATTTTTAACTAGTCCAGACCTTTAGGGTTTTAGAAACACTATAGGTCTAGACCACGAAAGGAGTAGCAAGATGGCTGAAAAACTACAAGAACCCTATGAGAAGAGCGATTTGTATCGCTTACGCCATTCGACCGCGCATGTCATGGCTCAAGCCGTGGTTGAAATGTTCCCAGAGGCCAAGTACACCATCGGACCGCCAGTTGAAGATGGTTTCTATTACGATTTCGATCTACCCCGGCCACTCACTCCCGAAGACCTGCATTTGGTCGAAGAGCGTATGCGTGCGATCATCAAGGGCGACCATCCTTTCCAGAGGCAGGTTATCTCTGCTGAGCAAGCGCGCCAAATTTTTCAAGACCAACCCTATAAACTGGATTTAATTGACGGCCTGGAAACAGGTGGCCTGGATGAATATGGCAATCCGTTGACTGAAAAATCTGAGATATCCATCTATATTCAGGACGAATTTGTCGACCTGTGCCGTGGGCCGCATGTGGAGAACACATCAGAGATCAATCCAGCAGCCATTAAACTGATGAGCGTCGCGGGAGCTTACTGGCGCGGTGATGAGCATAACCCGATGCTGCAACGGATCTACGGCACGGCCTGGCGGACCTCCCAAGAGCTGGAAGAATACCTGTGGCGTCTGGAAGAAGCGCGCAAGCGTGATCATCGCCGCCTGGGCAAAGATCTCGGTTTATTCTATTTTTCTGAAGACATCGGCCCAGGATTGCCACTCTTCACTCCGAAAGGTGAAATGTTGCGCCACCTGATGGAAATGTACGTGCGCGAGACCCAGACCCGCTATGGTTACCAGCACGTGTGGACTGGTCATATGGTCAAAGAAGATCTGTTCAGGCGCTCAGGGCATTACGAAAACTACAAAGATGGCATGTTCCCGCCGATGGTGGATGAAAATATCACCTATCGACTAAAACCGATGAATTGTCCAAGCCACATGACGCTATACAAGGAGATGGGCAAACATTCCTATCGCGAATTGCCGTTGCGTTTGGCTGAGTTTGCCACACTGTACCGCTACGAGAAGACAGGTGAGTTAACCGGCCTGACCCGGGTGCGCGCGGTGACCCAAGATGATTGTCACATCTTCTGTACTGAAGAACAGGTGGAGCAGGAATTCACCCTGGCTCTCAATTTGATCAGGGAAGTTCTCGGGCGTTACCGGTTCACGGATTATAAAGTTCGTCTCTCGCTGCGCGGTAGCGGTGGCAAGTATGTCCAGGATGAGGAAAAATGGATCAAAGCCGAGGCTGCACTGCGTGCTGCTCTGGACAAGAACCAGGTGGAATATTTCGAAGCCACCGGTGAAGCCGCTTTTTATGGTCCGAAAGCTGATTTCCTGGCCAGGGATGTTCTCGGGCGAGAATGGCAGCTCTCCACCATTCAGGTAGACTTCATTCAACCTGCCCGGTTAGGGTTGGTTTACATCGGTGAAGATGGACAGGAACACACACCGGTAGTGCTACATCGCGCTGTAACGGGTTCGACCGAACGCTTCCTGGGCGTCCTGATCGAGCAGTTCGCGGGTGCATTTCCCGTCTGGCTGGCGCCTGTCCAGGCTGTACTGATCCCAATCGCCGATCGCCACCTGCCTTATGCCCATCAGGTCGCTGAGCAACTCAAAGCCGCCGGCTTGCGGGTGGAAGTGGACGAGCGCAGTGAACGGATGAACGCCAAAATCCGTGATGCCCAGAACCAGAAAATCCCTTATATGCTGGTAGTTGGCGATAAGGAAATGGTGCAGAACCAGGTCGCGCTACGTTTACGCTCTGGTGAAAATCCCGGTCCCATAGATCTGGCTGCTTTTCTAGCCAGGGCGCGTCAGGATCTGCAAGACGGTGTATAAACGAGTATAATTGAGGCTGAGCAGACGGATTTTGTCTGCTCAGCTACTGCATTCGGTTAAGCGGTTGACGATTTAGCGCATCCTGTGGTATCATGGCGCACGCTAACCGCAAAGTATTGTTTTCGATTCGATCAAAAGGAGTGAGTTATCAGCGCAGTTACTTATCGTGTTAATGAAACAATCCGCGTTCCCGAGGTACGCCTGATCGGCCCTAATAATGAAAATGTTGGGGTTGTCTCAATCGAGGAAGCACGCCGGATTGCTCGTGATGCTGAACTGGACCTGGTTGAAGTTGCCCCCAACTCTGAACCACCAGTCTGCCGGGTGATGGACTTTGGAAAATTCATATATGAACGCACCAAGAAAGAGCGCGAAGCTCGTAGAGCTCAAACCAAGATTGAGGTTAAAGAGATTCGCCTGCGCCCTAAGACAAACGAACATCATCGTGATTTGCGTGTCCGCGATGCCCGGCGTTGGTTGACTGAAGGGATGAAGGTAAAGGTACGTATCCGCTTTCGCGGTCGGGAAATAACCTATCCAGAAATCGCGCTGAACGATTTGAAGGAAGTAGCAGAAGAGTTGTCCGATATTGCGATAATTGAACAACCCCCAGCTTTGGAAGGACGCACCATGTTAATGGTGCTGGCGCCTGGAAAGATAACGAAGAAAAAGTAATCTGCACTATATTTATTGAGATTACTCATTGTGGAACAGTAGTTTCATGGTGAAGAATCCGCGGATGGTCGTTGTCCGCGGAATTTCGTGTGAGAGGAGATTGAGCGTGCCACGTAAGCCAAGAACAGAGAAGTATAAAATTAAGACCCACAAGGCTACTGCGAAACGCTTTCGGCTGACTGGAACGGGATTGCTGGTGCGTACAAAGGGTGGCAAGAGCCACTTCCGCCGGCGCACCTCAAAGCGTGTTAAGCGCCTGCTATCCGAGATGGTGCAGGTCAAAGGACGCGGGATCGTCAAGCGCGTACAGCGCCTGGCTCCTTATCTCAAGAAAGCCAGCTAGGGGCGGTTCATTCAGTGGATCGCTCCGCAGTAGGCGGGCGCTGGTGTCACCAGACACCAGGCAGTATTCATTTCCGAACCCGCAGGGGATCGGTATCCAATTTTGTGGCGGCCGTTGGGTGTGTGAAACAGGTAGTGATATGCGCTACCGACGCCCAGGGGTTCGCAGGAGAGTAAAGAATGGCTCGTGTAAAGACTGGTCCTTATCGTCATCGACATCATAAGAAGGTATTAAAGCTCACCAAAGGCCAATTTGGAACTCGCAGTCGACTGTTCCGGCGCGCCAATGAGGCCATGCTCAAGAGCTTGTGGTATTCTTACCGCGACCGGCGTTCCCGCAAGCGCGATCTACGTCGACTATGGATCGCTCGGATAAATGCGGCCGCCCGACTGTATGGTATTTCCTACAGCCGCCTGATCCATAGTTTGAAAGAGCATAAGATTGCATTAAACCGGAAAATATTGGCCGACCTGGCCGTCCGCGATCCGCAGGCGTTTGCTGCGGTGATCGCTCAGGTCCATCCTGGCAGCTAACAGCTCCGATCACGGTAGGTTTGCCGTGACTGGCGATCACATCTCAACGAAACTATCGTTTCGCTCACACCCGGGATGGCTTAACCCACCATCCCGTTTTCGTTTATTATTAACCTGTAACATTTTAGTAGAACAAACGTAAACAAGTTACTTATCCCTCTCTAGTTGTCTGGAGGTAGAACGTCTGCGAAATCGAAATTAGAGATGTTACTTATCCGTCAAACTCTGTCCCCCATCCATCGTTGAAGAACACATTGACGCTCTGAGCCGGGTCGTCCCCGGTGAGTGGTATGATCCATTGAATAAGGATGGAACCCAACTATTAACGAAAACGAGCAGGATGAAATCTACCTGTCGGATTATACAGGAACAGTGTACAGCCCGGTGAAAAAATGAAAGCGAATCCAATTCAAAATTGGTTGGCATTGCACTTCATCCAAAAACTGATTGGATGGGTGGGGGTGTTATTGATCATATCTGCTTGCACAAAACCTGCAGGATTGAAACCGCCTGATGTTATCCGGCTTACAGCATCAACTTATCAGGAAGATGAACAACCAGACCAATCCGCTGCCTTGTTGCCAGCTGCACAGACCAGATTGGGGTCTCTCGCTGATTTTCCCCGCTACAACCTTACCTTAACCATCCTGGATAATACCTACCAGGGTCAGGCTCACATAACCTATACAAACACCGAGACAACTGCGCTCAACCAACTCTACTTTCGCCTGCTTCCCAATGGGCACAACAGCTTCGGCGATGGTTCAATGACAATCGCTAACCTGACCGTAGATGGTCAGCCTGCCAGTTCGACGCTTTCGGTAAGTAACTCAGCCCTGGAGGTATCGTTGGAGCGCCCTCTTGAACCTCGGCAAAAAACCGAGGTCGCCATGGATTTCAGCGGTGTGGTCCCGGTTAATTTTGGTAGCACCGCCCAAACCGCCGGTTATGGGATTTACAATGTCTCCAACAAAATTATGACGCTTTCAGGCTGGTATCCGATCCTGGCGGTTCACGAACCCTCTGGCTGGCGCCTGGATCCAGTTTCCTGGATGGGTGATTCGACTTACAGCACTACCGCCTTCTTCACGGTCAACATCTCCGCGCCCGTCGAGTCCAAGATTGTAACCACAGGAATTGAAGTAATCGCTGTTGATCATGAGATATCGGAGACGCGAAATTTACCCCCTGATCAACAACCAGAACAGCGCAGTTATATCAGTGGGCCGGCGCGTGACTTCATCGTGATTGTCGGTCAAGAGCTACAGGAGTCACACCAATCAGTGGATGGCACGACAATTCATTCGTATTATTTCCCTAAACATCAAAGCGCGGGGAAACGGGCTTTGGAAATTGCCGTGGAATCTCTGCAAATCTATAACCAACAAATCGGCGCCTATCCCTATCGTGAGTTGGATGTGGTTGAAACAGCGCTCAAGCATGCTTCGGGTGTCGAATTCCCTGGTGTAATCCTGATCAGCAGCGATCTATACGATACTCCCGATCAGCCCGCGTTTGTTGTCACGGTTGCACATGAGGTTGCCCACCAGTGGTGGTATAACGTTGTAGGCAACGATGTCTTCTTACACCCATGGCAAGACGAAGCCTTAACTACCTATACATCAAGCCTATATTACGAATTTGGACTGGGAAAAAGCGCCGCACAAGGGCTGATACAATACTGGCAAGATCGCTATGATCAGCTTTCTGACCAGGGTATTGATGATCGCATCGCGGAGACCCTGGCGCATTACCAAAACCGCGGTGATCCAAGCCTATATAGCACAATTGTTTATTCAAAAGGCGCACTGTTTTTTATTAATTTGCGTCAGCAAATCGGCGATACGGCATTCTTTCAGGCGATGCGGTCTTACTACCAGACCTACCAGTATCAGATAGCTACTCCTGATAATCTGCTCAATGCCTTTGAGCAGTCCTCTGGACGTTCGCTGAGGGACTTATACCAACAATGGCTATATTCCGCGTCTCGCCCTTAAGTAGAGGCCAATCTATTGCATGGATCTGGTGAAGTGTACCGTCTGTTCATCCTTTACAATAATCAGCGAGAATTAACCGATCTGTATGAGGAAGACAAATAAATGACTATCCAATCTCCCTTGTTCTTCGGTGAGAATATTTGCCTGGGACCGATCGACCACGAAAAGGATCCGGAAATTGAAACCAGGTGGACTAACGATCCTGAATATCTCCGCATGATCTATCCTGAACCGGCTCGTCCACTATCTCAAGCTCAGATCAAGAAGAAATACGAGGCCATCGAGAAAGCCATTCAAGAAGAGCGTAACCAGTTTTACTTCACGATCCGCATGCGTTCAGACGACCATCTGATTGGCTTTGCCCAGATCTTCTGGATCGAATGGACACATGGCGCTGCGAATATCCGCCTGGGCATTGGCGAACCTCAAGATCGTAGGCACGGCTATGGTTCTGAGATCCTGCGCTTGTTGCTGCGTTTCTCTTTTACCGAGCTAAATCTTTATCGCCTGACTGCGTCTGTCCCAGAATATAATCAGGCAGCTTTACGCTTTTTCAAAAAAAGTGGATTCATTGAAGAAGTACGGCGGCGCCAGGCTTTGCAACGCGATGGACGCCGTTGGGATAACCTTCTTCTGGGCATCTTACGCCAGGAATGGGAAGCTCATCTGCCTGAGCATTCTGATATACGCCAGGAAGATGGTGTATGAAACCCAATCTGTTTCAGGGCAAGCTGGTACGCCTGGTTGCGGAGGAACCGGTCACCCTCGGTCAAGCTTTTTCCCGCTGGGCGCGCAATTCGGAATATTTCCGCTTATTAGACAATGACCCTGCTACTTTGCGATCGGCGAAACAAATCAGTGCGTGGTTCGAAAAATCTTCTGACAGTGAACCTTATAAAGAGATCACCTTTCCAATCCACACGTTACAAGAGGACCGCTTGATTGGATTTATTGGCCTGGGTGGTTTCCAATGGACACACGGGGATGCCTGGGTCGGGATAGGTCTGGGTGAGCGAGATTATTGGGGGAAGGGATATGGCACAGACGCCATGCTGCTCCTGTTGCGTTATGCCTTCACCGAGCTTAACTTATTCCGGGTCTCACTCGGTGTGTTTGAATATAACCCGCGGGCTTTACGATCCTATGAAAAGGCCGGTTTTACGGTAGAAGGCCGCGAGCGTCAGAAGGTATTACGGGATAACCGGCGTTGGGATAACATTTACATGAGCATCCTGTATCCGGAATGGCAGGTCTCACAAGCAGCACTGGGATAATTGATCTATAGAAGGCGCTTTGTATGGAAACCCATCTATTCACCGGCGAGTTCGTTCGATTGGTAGCAGCCGATCCAGAGGCAATCGCCCCGGCTTTCAGCCGCTGGTCACGCGATTCCGAGTTCGTCCGGCTGCTTAACAGCGGTGAAGCTACCCCACTATCAGCCCGCGCCATGCGAAACCTGATGGATCGACAGCCGGAAAAGGATCCCCCAAATTTCTTTTGGTTCGCCATCCATACCCTGACCGGTGATCACCTGATCGGTGATATTGCTTTGGATGGTATCCGTTGGTCCCACCGGGAAGCTTTTGTTGGTATTGGGCTTGGCGAGCGGGAATGGTGGGGAAAAGGTTATGGTACCGACGCGATGAGGATTATCCTGCGTTACGCTTTCCTGGAATTAAACTTACTGCGTGTCTCCCTGAATGTATTCGAATATAATCCGCGCGCCATTCGCTCCTACGAGAAACTCGGTTTCATCCATGAAGGGCGCATGCGCCAGTATCTTCATCGTGAAGGTCAACGCTGGGATATGATTTTCATGGGCATCCTGCGCGAAGAATGGGAACAAAACAATGCCCGCCAAACCGCCATCATTACTTACGATAATAAACCTGGAGATTGAAATCCCTTGATTATCACCACCATCATCTTCGACCTGGGGGGCGTTTTATTCCGCACAGAGGACCGCCAACCCCGCGCACAAACCGCTGCTCGCTTGGGATTAACTTATGAAGCCTTAGACGAGATCATTTATGACGGCCCTTCCGCCAGGCAAGCCGGGGTGGGAAAGATCACAGCCAGCCAACATTGGGAAAATGTTTGCCAGATACTCAACTGGCCGCTGGAGAGACTGTCAGAACTGCAAGAAGGCTTCTGGGGTGGAGATCGTCTGGACTGGGAGCTGGTTGCCTGGATCCGCTCGCTACGTCGCCGCTACCACACCGGTCTGTTGAGCAACGCCTGGGATGATCTCCGTGGTTGGCTGGAACAACGCTGGTTCATCGCCGATGCATTTGACACCATTATTATTTCCGCTGAAGTCAAGTTGGCCAAGCCTGATCCGCGTATCTTCCAACTGACCATGGAACGCATGCAAACAACCCCTGAGGCGACTATATTTATAGATGATTCCGAAGAAAATATTACAGCCGCCAGGGATTTCGGATTACACGCGATCCAATTCCAAAATCCAGATCAGGCGCGCCGGGAATTGTTAGAACTGCTGTCTTAACCATGGAACTCACTGGCCTAAGCCTTTCCGTCGCTGCCAGACAAATCCACCTGGGAGCGCTTTCTCCAATAGAGCTGACCCAGGCCTACATGGAGCGGATTGAACGCCTGAATCCAGGACTAAATTGTTACCTCACATTAACGCCTGAGCTGGCATTAAGCCAGGCCGGTCAGGCGGAAGCAATCTGGCAAGCCTGGCTCACTGATGATCGGATTCCAGCCATGGGCAACCTACCCCCGTTGCTGGGCATTCCCTTGGCCTTGAAGGATTTGTTTGAGACGGCAGGTGTACGCACGACGGCTGGCTCGAAGTTCTTCCAAGATTACATCGCCATGCAGGATGCTGCAGTTGTCAGTCTGCTTAAACAAGCCGGCGCAATTATGCTGGGGAAACTCAACATGCACGAGATTGCACTGGGGGTAACCAATGACAACCCCCATTTCGGACCTTGCCGCAATCCTTGGAATCGGGAACGCATCCCAGGTGGTTCGTCCGGAGGCTCGGCAGCCGCATTAGCAGCTCATTTGTGCCTGGGATCCTTGGGCAGCGACACCGGCGGCTCAATCCGCATTCCGGCTTCCTTGTGTGGAATTGTTGGTCTAAAACCTACTTATGGGCGAGTCAGCCTGCGAGGCGTGATACCATTAAGCTGGAATTTGGATCATGTCGGGCCGATGGCACGTGAAGTGCGCGATGTAGCGATCCTGTTAGGGGAAATCGCGGGTTATGACTCTCTCGATCCTGCCAGCCTGAATGTGCCAATCGAGAATTACCTGTCCCATCTGGAAAAAGGTGTGCGTGGGTGGCGAATTGCTCTCGCCGCCGATAATTACTTCACCAACATCGACCCGCAAGTTGTTGATGCAGTACATACTGCTGCGCAGGTGTTCAGACAATTAGGGGCGCATGTGGAAGAGGTTCCCTTCCCGCATGCCTGGGAGGCGGCACAGGCCAACGGTCAAATGACTGCCTGTGATGCTGCTGCTTTTCACCACCAACGCCTGATAAGCCAACCGGCCTCCTTTGGAGAAGATGTACGGAGGCGGCTTTTGTTCGGCGCAGAAATTACCTCAACGGAATATTGCCAGGCGCGACGCACTCAGGTCGTATTGCGACGAGAGTTCGAACAGTTCTTCCAGAATTATGACCTGTTGCTGACTCCCACAACTCCCATTCCTGCACCGTTGATCGAAGGACCTGATGCGGTTGAACAAGCCCGTCTGTTGACCCGTTTTACAGCGCCTTTCAACCTGACCGGACTTCCAGCCTTGTCCTTGCCGTGTGGTTTCACCACTCAGGATTCTGATCCACTGCAAGGCTCAGTACCAATCGGTCTGCAACTTATTGCCAGACCCTGGCATGAGGTTGCCATACTGCAAGCTGCTTTCGCATACGAACAAGCCACGCCCTGGCACACCTATATTCCCGATCTCTAATTTGGCGCGTAAATTTTGCTGTCTTCTCTCTGACAGTCGCTCGCGGATGGTCAATTGCTGCTTATCGTTGTGGCAAGAAAGGCGGTTGACAGGCTTTTTTCATCATCCATTACTAATTCCATGCGGTACCCGGGGTGAAAATCAGCCACTGCGACCAGGCGTACCACTTCAGCAAACTTATCCCGGCATTCTACCCACTCCATAAGATGGTTGGGTGTGTCATTAAAGAATGACTGGTTGAAAACCGTGCGAGAATCATCCAGACAAATTGCTACCGGATAAATTTGCACTTCCATCAAGTCTTGAAAGAAATGTGTCCCCAATGATGGTTCAGGCGCGGGACCGATACCCTTCCCAGCCAGTTCTACCAATGCTTGCGCGTTACAGATGTCCGAATAACTAACATAGATACCCAGATCTGGGTTAACGGTTCCCCACCGCCCCGGTCCCAGACAGATGAATGGCCGGTTGGACAAAGCGGTGTTTACCCGGGCAACAATCCGACCGACTTCTGTGCGCTCCGCAGGGGTTGCCAGAGCAAAATATCTATCCGGGACGACATAGAGAACAAATTGGATATCTTCCAGATGCCCGGGCGGGACAATAAAATGGGAGACAAAAACGATGTCCTCATCCGGTAAATATTTAGGCAGGCAGCCAACAGGTACAGTTTGCATCCGGCTCTGTGGTCGGCATTGTAAGAGGCTAATTTTAACCTGTGGTTGGAGACTACCAGGGTCCGGGATATGTACGGTGAACTCCACATCCACTGCCGACCGGTAGTTTTCCTCAAGCAACCGTAGCAAGCGAGAAAGCTGTGCTGCAAACGGTGTGCGCCGTAACAGCTCATCGAAGGTAATCGCCAGGCGCGGCACTTCCGTCTCCGGTACCCGACTGCGTGGTGTTACAAAATAACCGTCTTGCTCAAGCTGGGCAATGTATCGCAAGGGTGGATAGCGAGAATTGATCACTTGATTAATTTGTAAACTTTTAAATTGATTATCTGCCAGGTCAATCAGGTCAACATAATGTTGGGAGTAATGGCGGATAGCCTCACAATTGTCATCCGGCTGCAAGGTTGGGTGACTTAAAGCCACCAATCGAGGGAAGTCGTTACCCACTCGCTCAACTGCGCGGGTTCCTAAACCCCACACCAGGCGGGCAAAACCATCTTCACGGCGAATCTGCGGCGCCCAACGGTAAAGGTTATGACTGAAAGCCACGCCGGCCGCGTGAGGCAGGAAATAAGAACCGAACTGCTCTCCTTGCACGACCTGAATTAGAATCACCATACGCTCATCAAAATCTTGCAGACCGCGACTGCGCCGGTATAACAACGCTTCGGGTTTCAAGGTGCTGGCATAGGTCCGAGCAATAGCGTTAACCAGCGCTTTTAAATTGTCCACAGGGTTACCCTGGTTAGGACAAAAAAAGCTATCATACTTACCGGCAAAGGATGTGCCAAAGTTATCTTCGAGTTGACCGGACGAGCGCACAATCACCGGAAATGGACCAACCTGGTGCAACACTTTGTGTAGTTCGATCAGGACTTCCGGAGGGAACTCTCCATTCTGAAATTCCTCTTGAATCTGGGGATATTCCGCGCGGATCTGTTCTTCGGATTTATACTTCTGATCATTGCGGTGCATCAAGCCATTCATCGCCATGAAGATGTACATCACATCCGAACCGATAAAGAATGACTCAGGGATGCGTACGCAGGCGCGCAGGCCTTCATCGCCCACCTGGGAAAGGATACGCGCTGCCAGGAGCATACCTGTCGCCTTACCTCCGATTTTCCCTAGCCCAATCTTCCGCCGGTGAATCTCGGCCAGGTCGGCAATGGTAAACCATTCTTTGGCAATATGGATAGTGGCCAATTGGTCGCTGATCAAACGGCGGATCAGAACGACCTTCAATTCACGCAGATGGTGTTCCAAGGGAGCGCGCTCTTCAGGCGGAATTTTTTCAATTGCCAACGCCTGCGCGATAAGTAATTCTTCTGGCGCCAATTCCGGATCGAGCGGGGTAGATCGGTCTACTTCGGTTCGGACGAGAGCCGATGGTGGATAATGCTGTGCCGGGTCGGGCCGCGTCCAAACTAGATGTGAATGAAAACCGACCCATTGTGTAGACGGGAGTGGACGATTGGCACTTGATCCTGGCAGTGGAACAGCCATCCCCCAGCCACGTTGATCGACGATATCAAGGTCATCTGCCATATGAATACTGAGGGTAAAACAAGCAGGAGTAGCGTTCTTGCAGTTGAGCTTCCTCCGACTCATTGCCAGAGCTGTTTCGAGAGTCATGGACAAAGATCCTAGCGCGGCACTTTTACGATCCACCCAGGCGACCAGGTTAAGACCTCTTTTACCTTCTACGACCCGTGCAGCGCTCGGAATGGCAGAATTGTCGGTGGGGTACACCTGCGTATCTTCCCTTTGCACTGTTCCGCCAGTCTGAGAGTGCAAGTCAGACGGCTCGATCTCAAATTCATATACCGCTTTGACTGTTTTATCCAGGTTATCCAGATACTCACTGATCTGGCTAACCAGGCTGTTAAAGACATACAAACACGCGTCACAACGACCTTGCCGTAATGCCAGTCGGGTTTGCTCCAGGTTGCCGTTAAACTTTCGTCTCGCGCAGTAGACGACAGCCTGCTCGACCATCTCATCTGCGAGGGTTTGATCTAATTGACCATGTTCTTCAAGCGCCATCCTCCCCTCCATTCAAAGAGCCTATCTCTCAGTCAAAAAACCTGTGCACTCACCGCTGCTTCATAGCACAACAGTCCTACATCCTTCCGTCCTTATACCCGTTGCCGCCCATGGGTGCCGGAACTTCGGAGCTACCAGTCCGCACTGTTTCGTGCAGCGCAGTTTCCTAAAATGGCAATTGACGTTCAAAGCCAGCCAACTTAAGACCGGTGAGAGCAGCAGTATTTAAATCCATAGCACGTAAATCTTCAGTTGTAAGATCTACGATCCGGCGATGACCTGATAGCATCGTAAGAATTTTGACTTCTTCCGCACAAGCATGAATGAAGTTTGCCAGCCGGTGACCGACCTCCACCGGATCCAGCCGGGCGCGCAATTCGGGCTTCTGGCTGGTAATACCATAGGGGCAGTTGCCACGCTGGCAGGCATAACAGACCCGGCAACCCATCGCCACTTCGGCAGCGCTGCCAAATCCCACAGCATCGGCGCCCATCGCCAAAGCTTTGAACGCGTCCAGATGGCTGCGGATGCCACCCAGGGCATTAGCTTGACCTTTTGATGCACACCGTAATCCTGGAGCGCTCTTACTGCGGGAGGCAAACAGGCGATCGTAGGTATCCCAACGCCCTGGGTAACGATATCAGGCGAACAACCTGCACCACCAACCAGGCCATCAATGCTGATCGCGTCTGCACCGGCTTCAATGCATGGCAATGACCACAGCCAGTGCACAATGCTGGATCAATATTGGCTACCGGTGTCTCGACTCGAATGACATCCTGGTCAAGGAAATGGGCGACGCGTGAATTGGTCAAAAACGAATCGAATATGTAATCAATCCTTTACAAACCTTTTCTGGACAATGTTTCTCACAGATGTGGGCTTCAAATTCTCCGCGGATATAACGCAGCGTCGTCAACACCGGATCAGGCGCTGTCTGCCCCAAACCACGCAACGAGCTACTTTAATAGTTACAGCTAACTCCTCCAGATAAGCAATATCGCCTGGCTCGCCTTCCCCACTGCAAATACCTTCCAAAGTTGCCAGCATAGCCTTCGTCCCAATCCGGCAGGGGACACATTTACCACATGACACCTGTTGGGTAAAATTCATGAAGTAGCGCGCAAAATTTATCATGCAGGTATCTTCATCCGCCACCACCAATCCGCCAGATCCCATGATCGCCCCAAGAGAGGAAAGCGACTCGTAATCAATCGGTATATCCAGATGCTCAGCTGGTAAACAGCCCCCTGAAGGCCCACCTAAATGGGCAGCTTTAAACTGCTTCCCTTTTGGAATACCATCACCGACCTCCTAGATCACGTTCCGCAATGATCCAACGGCAAAGTATAAAATTCTAAGCCGTGATACAATTCAGCGTTCTATTCATATCACGACTTGTCATAACATCCGGCACAGGGAATCCTGAACTTACTCTTTCACATTGTCCCGCAACGGAGACATAAATGCAAATTCCTCTTATAAGAGCCGGCAGAGTCCAAGAAGGTAATTCACTCCAGGTGGAAATAGGTGATGGGTTGATCCTGCGGCGCGGCAAACCGGCTGATGCAGAAAAATTGTCTGCTTTCAATGCCCGAATTCACAGCGACCTCGGCCCCGATCACCCCGATGAAAGGGTCAGCGTCTGGTCCCACGACCTCCTCACCCGGCCTCACCCGACCTTCCAGCCGGGCGATTTCACGATCATCGAGAAAGCAGCAACAGGGGAGATTGTTTCTTCGATGAACCTGATCTCTCAAACCTGGTCGTATGCGGGGATCCCCTTCGGTGTTGGCCGGCCTGAGCTGGTAGGCACGTTGCCCGAATATCGCCACCGCGGTCTTATTCGAGCACAGTTTGAAGTGATCCACCGCTGGAGCGCCGAACGGGGTGAAAAAGTGCAGGCGATTACCGGGATTCCGTATTATTACCGCATCTTTGGCTATGAGATGTGCCTGGATTTGGGTGGTGGTAGGTCGGGTTCCAAGAACACCGAGCAACTGTTTCGACATGTTCCCCGTCTGAGTGAAGGGCAAGCGGAGCCTTACACGATTCGACCCGCTCTGGAAGCTGACCTGCCCTTTATCGGCGAATTGTATGACCAGGGTCGTAAACGGTGGGCGGTTGGATGCATCTGGAACCAGGATCTCTGGCGATATGAACTAACTATAAAAAACCCTAAAAATGTCAATCGTGTGGAGCTACGTATCATAGAAGCTGCACCAACCGGTGATTCGGATCCCCGGGTGGGTTTCCTGGCTCACCCCGCCTGGACCTGGGGGCCGATGCAGGTGGCAACGGCATACGAGTTAAAGCCCGGCATCTCCTGGGCAGCAGTAACACCCTGCGTGGTTCGTTACCTGGTCACGACCGGTGAGACGTATGCCTCCCAGGATAACCGCCCGGGGGGATTGACCAGCTTTGGTTTATGGTTTGGCGCAGAACATCCGGTTTATGAGGTCATGAAATTTGGTCTGCCGCAAGTCCGTACACCCTATGCCTGGTATCTACGTGTTCCTGACCTGATCGGTTTTCTCCAACAGATCGCCCCAGCACTCGAACAACGCCTGGCAGACTCTCCTCTGGTGGGGCATTCTGGAGAAGTAAAGCTTACTTTCTATAGCAATGGTTTGCGGATGATTTTCGAGCATGGCCGTCTGAACCAGATTGAAAATTGGACACCCACTCCAGTCGGACACAGCGGTGATGCGGCATTTCCCGGGCTGACTTTCTTACAGCTTCTTTTCAGCTACCGCTCGCTGGATGAATTGCGCCATGCCTTCCCCGATTGTTGGCAGGATAACGACACGGTATACGCTTTACTGAAGGCGCTCTTTCCCAAGCAACCTTCGAATGTATGGCCGATTTCATAAATAGGAGCCCAACCTTACGGAACATATACAGACACATTCCAATGACGATAACGTGCCAGGCGACCATGGACGATATCATCAAAAGTCTGGCGAAGTTGGGTCGTCAAGGGACCCATTACACCCAACCCTACTGGACGATGGTCTATCCGGGTAACGGCAGTGATCTGAGCAGCCGTCCCGGTCATAAAGAACTCATCACAAAGATAAATTTCAGTCCGATCAATTGGGCGTTCGACTACCAGGACGCCGAGTTCTTGTTTGGCGATCTCAATCACAGTTCGGCGGGTAATCCCTTCGAGAATATTCTCCGTAATCGGTGGTGTTACTAAGACACCTTCACGCCACATAAAAACATTCATCGCGCTGCCCTCCGCGACATGACCTTCTTGAGTTAATACCAGAGCCTCATCGAATCCTGCTCGAATTGCATCGGTTTTTACCAATGCTGAGTTGGCATAAGCGCCAGCGATCTTTCCGCGCGCTGGGATCGTGTTATCATCCACCCGGCGCCAAGAAGAAACTGTGACATGGGCATTCGTATCATTCTGAACATAGCGATCGAATGGCACCGCTACGATAGAAATTTCATCCTTTAGATCATGCAGCTTCACACCGATAATTTCATCGGCTTTAAACGCTAACGGGCGAATGTAAATATCCCGGCGATAGCCCTCTTTCTTTAACAGCTCTAAAGTAATCTGGAGTAAGTCTTCTGGAGTTTGTTTTAATTCTATACATATTAATTTCGCCGACATTCTAAACCGGCGGAAATGATCAAGCGGTCGAAATAAATATAACTGCTCATATTCGCTATTCCAATAACCGCGTAACCCACCAAAAGCCGCCGTGCCATAGTTCAGGGCATGTGTCATCACGCTTACTTTGGCATCTGAGTAGGCGACTATCTCACCCTTAAAATATGCATATCGAGGAAACTCCATTCGATTTACCTCCTGACAACAAGATCGTGTCCTTAAAACAACGGGGACGATTATAACATTTGACTGCAGCCATCCGATTCAGCAAACGACTTGGAACCATTTCGCGGAGAATCCCTGACTTCCGGTTATACTTACTCCGCATCGAGCCGGAACCTCGTAACTACTGTTACGCCGGAACTACTGTTACGCCGGAACTACTGTTTCGTTAGCATGAATAACCATTGGCAGACCCTTATCTTCTGGGACGATACGATAACCCACCGCTTACGAATCGCTGAAAAGCCAGGCCCGATCCGTACATTTGCAATTTTATTCGCCCACTCCGCAGACTCCTGGTTTTGGTTACTTGGCCTCGCCCTGGTTGGTATGCTCGGACCAAGGGAGTGGAGGAATCTCGAAGCGAAGCTGGCGATAGGCATCGTGGTTACGGCGCTCATTGTATTCATCATCAAATTCGCAATTCGCCGGCAACGCCCCACAGGAGACTGGGGTGAAATCTACCGCAAGACTGACCCGCACTCTTTCCCTTCTGGACACGCCGCCCGAGCAGCCATGTTGGCAATGGTCTGCCTGGCTGTCGGAATACACGACCTGGGACTGATCTTGTTCGTCTGGTTTGGGTTAGTCTCTCTGGCACGCGTTGCCATGGGGGTTCATTACCTTCTAGATGTAATAGCTGGTGGTGTCCTTGGGATTCTCCTTGGTTTTATCTTGAGCCTGCGCTTTATTTTTTGATCTAAAAGCTTACTCCGCGCCACGCATCTCGTTCTTCAAACTCTCAATGGCAGAGATTGGCGTGGGATCAACGCCGTAAGCCATGGCCAGGAAATAGGCAACATAATCGCCCAGATGCAGGCAGGTCCATAAGTGCGCCAGAGGCGAATTACCCCGGGCATCGACAAAATCCGTGTTTAGACCTTCTAACATGAAAATTTTCCGCGTCAAATCGTTTCGCAGGCGGTTACGTGGAAAATCCGAGGGCGCCCTTAAGAACAAAGCCATAATCTGGCCAATCAACGGCTGCGGAAGCTCAACCCCAGCCAGGGTATTATGATCGGCCTCCGGCATAATTTCGAACTGTGCCCAGGCCTTGGCAAGCTCATTAATTTGCCCCTTCCACCGCCGAGCCACTGGTGCTAAGACACCTGAACCCAAAACCGTTACCCACCTGCCTACCAGTTGCCCTGCCAGGCGCTTGGCCGGATTCTTAGCTGCTGGTACTCCCGGTTGGATCTGAGCTTGTTGGTCTTTCATCTCCAAAACAGCCTCTCTCAAATCAGGCGATGAATCCGGCAACAAATTCAGGCGCGTCAGAGCCCCTAGCAGCAATCCAAATGAAAAACCGACCGCCGCACGCGGCTGTCCTTGATAGACATACCGCCAAACCGGCGTCCCATTCCGGTCACCCAATTCAGCCAGTTTTCCGCCAGTAGTAATCACCAGGCACCGGCATTGATTAACCAACGCCTGTTCAAATGCTGAAAGGGTCTCTTCAGTGTTCCCAGAATGGGAAGATGCGACGACCAGGGTTTCTGGACCACGTGCCCAGACCGGTAAGCCATAATCGCGATGAACGATGATCGGCGTAGAACAGACGAGCCCGGCATAAGCCGCCAATAAGTCGGCCCCGATCGCGGACCCCCCCATTCCAGCGACCAGAACATGACGGATCCCCGACCAGACTGGTAAAGGTTGGGTAAATCCCAATTCCCAGGCGCTTTGAAGCTGGTCCGGCAAGCCTTCTATGTGGGATAGCATGTTATTCTTATCAAGATTCGCAAATTGAGTAAGGTCGTCCAGGTTCATGATTCACTCCTGATTATGGTTCTTCGCCTTTAGACGGGTATTGGCGTACTCGCATGACTAACTGGTAAACAGAACGCCGCGGCCAGCCAGATTGCATAGCCAGGCGGCTGGCAATAACCGCTGGCTTATCCCCTTGGGCCAGGCTTTCATAGATCACCGACCGTAACTGGTTTTCGGTCCAGCTCTCTAGATCCCCTGGATTTCCACCCACCACCAGCGTAAATTCACCGCGGGGACTCTGCTGGGTGAAATGCTCGAGGGCCTGACTCAAATTTCCCCGGTAGATTTCCTCATACAACTTGGTCAGTTCACGCGCCACAGCTATGGGACGATCACCCAAAACATCCAGTAAATCTTTCAATGAATCACACAGCCGATGGGGTGCTTCGAGAAAAATCAACGTGAAGCGCAGCGCCGTAATCCCCTCGAGAAAACGGCGACGTTCGCCTCCCCGGCGGGGTAGATAACCAAGATATACAAAAGCATCCGTTGGTAACCCCGAAGCGACTAATGCCGCGATTGGTGCGCAAGCGCCCGGAATCGGGCTGACCGGATACCCTTCTTTTAAAACTGCCCGGACTAATTCGTAGCCCGGATCATTTAACGCCGGTGTGCCGGCATCAGACACCAGGGCAACATCCCCCTCAGATAAAGTTGCCAGAATTTTTTCTAGCTTGCTGAGTTTATTGTATTCATAATAACTGGTCAGTTGCGTTTGAATCTGGTAATGCGCCAGGAGTTGTTTCGTCTTACGCGTGTCTTCTGCAGCAATCAAGCGAACCTGGCGTAAGATCGTTAATGAGCGAGCGCTGATATCGTCCAGATTCCCAATCGGCGTCGCAACCAGATACAATGTACCCAAAGCTTATCCTGAGCGAAGTGAATGAACTAAGGAACAGACCAGGTCAACACCTCTGCTGATAACACCCCGTTATCAGGATTTATCTTGAGTAAAAGCATCCAGCCCGGTAATCCCATGCCTGTTCGATAACATAGATAAGTGCCTTGGGGTTGACTTTCCACAACCAGAGGGGTGTTGCTCAGCACCCCTTGACGGCAATCTGTTAGCGAGGGCTGATCGGAGCCGAAGATATAATACATTGTATTCCCAAGGGGGATCAGCGTGTGTTGCCCATCGGACAATTTTTCATAAGACAGGTCCTCCCCACCGTTATCTACACGGTTTAAATCCAGATCTAGTTTATTGCCAGGCGACAAAGAAGCCGGACCGCGCACCTGAAGCACCGGTGACACTGTAGCCGTAGGTGAAGGAGTCGGTGTGCCTGGGGTGGCTGTCTGGGTGGACAAGGCAAGTACCGTGATACGAACCCAAAACGGTGAATTACCCTGCGGACCAATCCCAAACCAATCCCCACCGGAGCTACCGCTTTCCCCTACTGAGCGTAGCTTCCAATTCCCTTGATAAGTTCCCGAAGGGACAGGCGCCACCAGGTCAATGGAGACATCCACGGTTTGTCCGGGCGCTACCTCAAAGGGAAGTGAAACGTTAGCCGGTGCGCCCATCAATTCTCCGGAGAAATAGGCAAGCATGTAACCCTTCTTCCAGGTACACACGCCAATATTCTGTAAACGCCAGGTCTTCGTAAAGGCCTGACCGGGGTTTATCTGCATATCGTCTGGAATGGTTACATCAATGGGATTGCCCGCCGCAGCCAGGTTACAGATTGCAGTCGGGGTGACCGATATTGCTGGTGGGCTTTGCGAAGCAATCCCAGCCGCAACAGAAGGGGAGGGCGTAGTAATGAGTACACCTGTGTCAGTAGAATTCAACGACGAGGTTGACAGAGGTGGCTCAGTATATAGTGCTATCGCCTGAGTTAATCGTGCACTGACCGTCTGGTAAGCCTGCGTTACACTCAATGTCGCATTCTGTGCGCTTCGCCCACCAGGCAGATTACATCCAACCAGGGCAAATAATAGAACCAACAGGAAACTACTGTTCCTAACGCCCCGAAAGGATAAACATGCAATTTTAATCATGATTAAAGCCTAAGCGCTTTGCCAGGATATGTGCAATCTGGCGCGAGGCCTGGGGTTTGGCCAGACGAAGGCTGGCCGCGACTGCCTGTGCTCGCTTCTCAGGGTGCTCAATCCAATCGTTGATAGCACTCACAATCTGCCTGGGTCGCGGAGCCCAAATGCCAGCTCCTTCAGAAACAACATAAGATACATTTCCCTCTTCCTGACCCGGCAGCCGGCTATATAAAATAATTGGCAGCCCGGCAATTAACGCCTCGCTGATTGTTCCAGGACCAGCCTTTGTCACCAGAATATCAGCCGCGCCCATAAAATCAGACATTTCACGGACAAAACCATACATAAAGGTGGGAATTGACCAGGATAAAGATTCTAAACGCTCCTTTAACACCTGGTTCTTTCCTGTTATGATCACCAATGACACCGCAGGACAAGAAGCCTCGATTGCGCGAGCGGTTCTTTCTAAAGGCCCCATCCCCTCTCCACCTCCAACCAGGAGAATTAAAGGGCGGTCCTGGGGCCATCCCCAGCGCGCGCGCAAGTCGAACCGGTTTTCAGGAGGTTGACAAAAACGATCAGCGACTGGTAATCCAACTACTTGAAGTTGATCTGGTCGCAACCCACAAGTTAACGCCTTTTGGCGGGCTATTTCTGTTGGAACCACGCACAAGTCCACTAATCGCGAATACCAGAACGCATGCACCGAAACCAAATCGGTGACCACGGTGATATACGGAGGACGTTGGTTACCCAGGATACGAAGGATCGGCCAATTCGCCAGTGGGTGAACCGAGACGATCATATCGGAGGGGTGTTCCTTTGCCAGGGTATAGATAGCTTTCCGCACATATGGTATAAAGCTATCGATGATCAACTTTACCTGACGGTTGCCGTTACTGAGATGAAACCCAAACGCCCAGGCTCTCGGTGCCCGCACCATCGTTGGGTAAAGCTCAGGCATCCAGTTGAGGGGAGGTGGCCCATAATCCTTAAGAATATCCACCATTTCTGTGGTTATCTGTTCTCCATATTCAAGATGAACAGCTTCAATAATCGCCTCGGCTGCACTACGGTGTCCGCCCCCTGTGGCAGAGAATAGAAACAAGATATGCGGCCGTTTAGGGGTTTGGGTTTCTATGATCATTTTTTGGCAATATCATCTTTAATCGGCGGGCTAATATTCTGCGCGGAAGTAATATCCTTCGTCCGCATTGCATACACTCTAATCCAATATCGGCTCCCATCCGAACGACCTTCCACTCAAAACCACCACAGGGATGGGGTTTCCTAAGCCGGATGATATCATCCATTTGTATTTCAGGCAGCATACCGCGGATTATATCATGAGGGAAGCCAACCAAATTTGCAATCCCTTCCGACCCAGGATGGTATAATACTCTTCCCAGGAGATAAATGGATGCTAAACCTGAGCCCGGCAATTCTGATCTCACGTATTCTTATTCTGATCATATCATTTACTATTCACGAATTTGCACATGCCTGGACGGCCAATTCCTTCGGCGATACAACACCCCGCCAGAACGGTCGACTCACCCTCAATCCCCTTGCTCATCTTGACCCGATCGGCTCATTGCTTTTATTAGTAGCCGGCTTTGGTTGGGCAAAACCGGTTCCGGTTAATCCCTACGCTCTGCAACGTCACTCTCGGGCAGCTTTGATGTGGGTATCTCTGGCTGGTCCTTTTTCCAATTTGCTGATGGCATGCCTGGCGGCGATTCCGTTCCGGGTTGGCCTGGTCAACCCCATTGAAGCATTTAGCTCAAGTACAGGGATATTACCAACACTGTCTCAATTTTTAGGTGGGTTTATTTGGATCAACCTGATCCTGATGCTGTTTAATCTGATCCCTCTGGCTCCCCTAGATGGGGAAAAGGTGATCGAGTATTTTGTTCCGCCTGCCTGGTCGCGCGTTTTAGATAACATCCGCCCCTATGGTCCAATCATTTTACTCGCTTTGGTCATGATTCTGCCCTATTTTGGGATTGACCTGATTTATACGGTGCTTGGACCACCCCTCACTTTCCTCGTTCAGTTGCTGATAGGAAAATCGTGAGAATTCGTTACAGCGCCAGCTATGGCTTAACCAGAATTCTCTATCGTATTCGCCAATTTTGGCAGGTATTCCGAGGCATCCCCAGCCAGGAGGACTTACAGGAAGCCCAAAAGGTGCTTTCCCCAACTCTACTGGCGTTATTCTACCGCATGCAAGCCAGCGAACAGACGCACGGCCTGGCCATGTTTCACCAATTCGTCCAAAACGGGGAAACCAGCCAAGATTTACTGGTCGCGGCCTTGTTACACGATGCAGGCAAAAGCCGCTATCCGTTGCAAACTATGGAAAGGGTACTGATTGTCCTGGGAGAAGCGTTCTTGCCTGAACGTGTCAAGGAGTGGGGGAAGGGACAACCGGTCAGTTGGAAGAAATCCTTTGTGGTTGCAGTCCAGCATCCT
Source organism: uncultured Anaerolineaceae bacterium (assembly GCA_964354345.1). GTDB lineage: Bacteria > Chloroflexota > Anaerolineae > Anaerolineales > UBA4823 > CAYGZL01. Next base: position 181,936 of record CAYGZL010000032.1, read on the forward strand.
ACTTGGGGAGCGGAAATGGCTGCCCGGGCAGGAGCTTCAGCTTTAACCGTGGCTTTAATCCTTTATCATCAGGAGCCACCCGAGATTGCAGCCGGTCTGTCCCCCGTGATCGCGGCTGACAATCATGCTCTTTATCTACTTCAGTCACTGGATAATCGTTTTTAAACCGGGATTTCCTAATGGCAATTAAAATAACCATCATCGGATTGGGTCAAATTGGCACATCGATTGGACTGGCACTGGCGAATCAAAAAAACGCACTCTTACGGGTTGGTCATGATCGCGAGCCAACCATCGCGCGGCGCAGTAAATCACTCGGCGCGGTAGACCACATCGAGTTTAATCTTTATAAGGCGGTTGAGGAAGCCAGCGTCGTCATTCTCGCTTTACCTGCCGATCAGATACATGAAACACTGTCATTGATCGTAAAAGACCTGAAGGAGGGGGCAGTAGTTCTCGATACTGCACCGGTTAAAGGGGCGACCATTGGCTGGGTTAACGAACTACTGCCTGAGGGTCGTTACTATGTGGGATTAACTCCAGGGATTAACCCTGCCTATCTCAACGAGACTAAGGTTGGGATCGAGGCAGCACATGCAGATCTGTTCCACAATGGTTTGATTGCGATAACGACGCCAGGCCGTTCCAATTCAGAAGCCATCCAACTGGCCACCGACCTTGTTCGCTTTTTAGGAGCCGCGCCGCTGTTTGCCGATCCGAACGAGATGGATGGCGTAATGGCAGCCATACATCTGTTACCCCAGCTTATGGCAGCCGCGTTACTCCTTACCACCACCGGGCAACCCGGCTGGCGCGAAGGGCAAAAATTAGCCGGGCGATCTTATACCAATGTCAGCGATCCCATGACCCAGACCGATCCTAAAGCCCTCCGCGCAGCAGCGTTGCACAATCGCCAGAATGTCATGCGGCTGCTAGATCTGGCTATCGCTGCGCTGCAGGCATTGCATAATGATATTTCTGAACAAAATGGCGAGAATTTAGATCTTCGGTTACAAAAAGCGCGTGAAGTTCGCGATCTATGGTGGCGTCAACGCCAGGCAGCCGATTGGCTTAGCGCCGAAATGGCTCCGAAATCCGAACTACCCACCGCCTCCGAAATATTTGGCCGGTTGATTGGCTTGGGACGCAGGTCAAAACCTGGAAAATAGCCTGGGTGTGCGCCTACATATCTCAATAGAAACACGAGGTGAACGATGTCAGATAAGCTGAAATGGATCGAAACAGAACTCCAAAACTTAAGAGAAACTGGTTTTTACAATCGCATTCGCACATTGAGCTCGCCTCAAGGCGCCTGGCTGACAGTGGATGGGAAAAGAGCCTTAAATTTCTGTTCGAATAACTACCTGGGGTTAGCCAATCATCCCCATCTGATTCAGGCTGTCCAAACTGCAGTCGCGCAATATGGGGTGGGTCCAGCCGCTGTCCGTTCAATCGCAGGGACGATGGATTTACACCTGCAACTCGAAAAACGGCTCGCAGCTTTTAAAGGAGTAGAAGCCACGATTACTTTTCAATCCGGCTTCAAGGCCAACCTGGCAACATTACCGGTTTTGGTCGGGAAGGATGATGCTATTTTTTCCGATGAGCTTAATCATGCCAGCATTATTGATGGCAGCCGGCTCTCAGGCGCGCAAATTATCCGTTACGCCCACGCCAACCCAGACGACCTGGACCTTAAATTACGAGAAAATCGGGGTAAGTTCCCGAAAGCAGTTGTCGTCACCGATGGGGTTTTTAGTATGGATGGCGATATCGCTCCCTTGGATCGGATTTATGAAGTATCCCAGCAGTATGAAGCCATCCTGATGGTTGACGACGCCCACGGTGAAGGTGTCTTAGGCAGAGGTGGGCGTGGGATCGTAGACCATTTCGGTCTGCACGGTAAGGTAGATGTTGAAATAGGTACGCTATCCAAGGCCTTTGGCGTGGTCGGCGGAGTGGTTGCGGGTAATCCCCTCATCGTAGAATGGTTGCGTCAGCGTGGGCGACCCTTCCTGTTCTCTTCGGCAATGACAGTACCGGATACCGCGGCCTGCCTGGCTGCTCTTGACCTGCTTGAAAATTCGACTGAGTTAGTGGACCGGCTGTGGGAAAATACCCGTTACTATAAAAACGCAATGAAAAATCTGGGCTTTGATATCGGCAAGAGCGTCACACCAATCACGCCTGTCATGCTGGGCGAAGCCCCCCTGGCGCAGGCTTTTAGTCGTGATTTGTTCGAAATGGGCGTCTTTGCCATGGCAATCGGCTTTCCAACGGTTCCACGCGGAAAAGCGCGCATCCGGGTCATGATCTCCGCTGCTCACAGTCAAGCCGATTTGGATTTCGGATTAGATGCTTTCGCGAATGTTGGACGGAAACTAGGTGTACTTTCCTGATTTATACGTAATTAAAAAAGCAGCCCTTGTTAAGGGCGGCTTTTTAATAAAACCCCTGTTAGGCAGTTTCAGATAATGGATCAACCGCCGGGTTGGTTCCTGCCCAAACGCAACTTTCTCTCCCTTCAAGGTTGCATTCCAAGGCATTCGAACAGCGATGCGCCTCAACTCGGGCAGCCAGGTCAGGGAGAATGTCTGCTGGATAAACCACCTCAGCCTCAAGGCTTACATCCTTATCGATATGATTACAATGCTGAACTTTAATAACTTCCCATACTTTATCAGCCACAGAGTGCCTCCGTTAGTAAACTACCCATGATTATACAGAATTATTTGCAGTTGCATAGTGTCAGGTGTCAGTAATAAAGACAAATTGTATCATTTATAGAAGACAAATATCAATAACATTAAAAAGGCCAAAGAGGGTGTCAATATCTTTGACATTTTTTAATACTCACGTATAATGGTGAGATCGTCAATTCGTAAGTATCTGACATTAAAGATCGGAGGTGATTACCTGCATAAAGTTTAAACATCCATATCCACTATCCCAAATCAACCCTAATTTACAATTTCCATTGGAGGAGAAAATATGTCCCGCAGACCTTTATATCTTCTGGTAGCGGTTTTTATGGTTCTGAGTATTGTTTTGAGCGCCTGTGGTACAGGCGCGCAGCAACCCACCGTTGAACCAACCGCTGAACCAACCGCACCGCCCAAGCCTACCGTTGCTCCCACCTACACGACAATGAAGGTTGAGGCGCCAGATTGTAACTATGGCGGTAATTTGAAGGCGATCGAATCGACCGATGAGTTCACCGTCAAGTTCACTTTCTGCAAACCCGACCCCGCTTTCCTGCCGAAGGTTGCTTCTGTGGAAGCATTTAACATTTATGATGCTGATTACCTTAAATCAATCGGCGGCGATGCAACCAAGATGAATGACAACCCAATCGGCTCAGGTCCTTACATGGTCAAGGAATGGGTGCGTGGTGATCATATCACTTTTGTCCCCAACCCCAACTATTATGGCGAAAAGCCGGCGAACAAGACTTTCATCTTGAAATGGAATAAAGAAGCCGCATCTCGTTTGCTCGATCTACAAGCGGGCAACATCAGTGGTGTTGCTGAAGTTACCGCGGATGATATTGCCACGATTAATGCGGATGCAAACCTGAAGCTTTATCCCCGTAAGATCAATAACTTCCTCTACCTGGGCGTTAACAACACCAAGCCGCCCTTTGATAACGAGAAAGTCCGTCAGGCATTCGCCATGGCGATTGACAAGCAACGCATTATCGACAACTTCTACGCACCAGGATCGGTCGCCGCGACTCAGTTTGTTCCGCCGGGTGTTAAACCAGGCTTTACGGATGGCTACCAGGGCACCAAGTTCGATGCAGCGACAGCCAAGCAAATGCTAACCGATGCTGGCTTTGACTTCAATCAGGAATATGTTTTATCCTACGCCGAGCGCACTCGGCCCTACTTCCCACAGCCGACCAAGATCGCCCAAGATGTCCAGGCTCAACTGGCCGAAATTGGCATCAAGATCAAGCTGGAAATGCAAGAATGGGCTGCTTACCTGCCAGACACACGCGACGGCAAAAAAACCCTCTTCTTCCTGGGTTGGAGTGAAGACTATCCTGACGCGACTAACTGGTACGATGTTTTCTTAACTGGTTCCAGCCAAAGTTTCGGGAATGCTTTCCCAGATATCGTGGAATTGATTCAAAAGGCTGCTACACTTGGCGATCCAGTCGAGCGCCAGAAGCTTTACGACCAGGTCAACAAGCTGTACGATCAGCATGTTCCAACGATCGTCCTGGCGCATGGCACAACCAACCTGGCTTTCCTGGCCTCGGTAAAGAACGTTGTCCTCGGTCCTTACAACGAGAACTTCCCGCAGATGGTACCGGATGACGGCACCCTCGTTTTCTCCCAGGACGGCGAGCCGGTTTCGTTGGATTGCGCTGATGAAACCGACGGCAACTCCTTCCGCGCTTGCAAGCAAGTTTTTAGCAAGCTGTATGACTTTGAGTGGGGTTCTTCATCTCTCAAGCCTGACCTGGCTGAAAAATGTGTTGGCAATAGCGATGCCACCCAATGGACCTGCACTCTCCGTAAGGGTGTCAAGTTCTCGAACGGTGCTGCACTGGACGCGAATGATGTTGTCACCACCTTTGCCCTTGGTTGGGATGCCACGAATCCGCTTCGTAAAGGTAATTCGGGCGCGTTCCAATACTTCAAGGACTTCTTCGGACCTAAGGCTCTCAATCAACCGCCTGAACCAACTCCAACCCCCTGAGTAATTTGTTATAAGTAACATCGGATGGGGCATCCAAAGATGCCCCATCCGGCTTAAAATCCGGCTAATATCTACTCTTTTTCGCTATGATTCAATTTATCGTTCGCCGATTGCTTTTGCTTTTCCCGGTTCTCCTAGGTATATTGCTGGTCACCTTCACGATCACGCGCCTGGTCCCTGGGAATCCCTGCTATGTGATGTTGGGTGAACGCGCCAATGCCGCCACCTGCGATGAATTCATGAAGCGCTATGGCCTGGATAAAAGTATGCCGGAGCAGTTTGGCAGGTTTATCCTAAACTTGCTTACAGGCGATTTCGGTACCTCGATTAAAGACAGACGACCAATCACCACGATTATCGCCGAACGTTTGCCAATGACGATCGAACTGACCATCCTGGCGATGATCTTTGCTTCGATTTTTGGCGTCCTCCTGGGCGTCGTCTCAGCCCTCAACCGGAACAGCATTGTTGATACCCTGACGATGATCGGTGCAAATATTGGGGTAAGTATGCCGGTGTTCTGGCTGGGTCTTCTTTTAGCCTATGTTTTCGCCCTGCTTCTAAAAGGTACACCTTTAGCCTTGCCACCCAGCAGCCGATTGTCAGCAGGGATGTCCTTAGTGCCCTTGGATCTGGCTTGGGGTCTTCAGGATATTACTGGCATTGGAAAATTCTTACTCCAACTTACTTCCAACTCGGCCATTCTAAATGGTTTGTTAACCGGTAATTTCGCCCTGGTCGGAGACGCACTGAGACACCTGATCTTGCCTGCATTGGCTGTCGGTACAATTTCACTCTCGGTGATTGCCCGTATGACACGCTCGAGCTTGTTGGATGTGTTAGGTCAGGACTTTATCCGTACCGCCCGGGCAAAAGGTCTGAAATATTCAACTGTAATCTCGCGCCATGCTCTACGGAATGCCTTGATCCCAATTGTCACAATTATTGGTATTCAAACAGGCGGGTTGCTATCTGGAGCAGTTCTGACTGAAACGATTTTTTCGCTCCCAGGTGTCGGTTCGCGCATGGTTGAGGCGATCTTGAGCCGTGATTATCCGGTCGTGCAGGGCTTTGCCGTTGTCATCGCTTTGATCTTCGTCTTCACCAACCTCATTGTGGATGTCTCCTATGCCTACCTTGATCCGCGCATCAGGCTTAAATAGTCTATGACTGCTACAACCACCACGCCCGAACTAATATCTGAGCCCATCACACTGCGCGGTAACCCATCCACACAATCGCTGCGTCGCTTTCTCCACCATCGCTCAGCTCAATTAGGCATGTTCTTGTTGGGAATCCTTTTACTCTGTGCAATTTTCGCCGAACAAATTGCACCCTTCGATCCCATCATTCCTTTGAAAGGCGTCAAACGCCGTGATACTCCATGTATTCATTTTTTGGGTTGCCCCATAGAAAAATCCCAGCATTTAATGGGAATTGATGGCAACAACCGCGATTTATTTTCTCGGGTTATCTTTGGCGCACGATTATCTCTGCAAATCGGCATTTCAACCATCACCTTTGCCATCATCGTCGGTGGTTTGTTGGGAGCCATTGCGGGTTTTGTCGGTGGGTGGTTGGACGATCTGATCATGCGCTCCCTGGACGTATTAATGGCTTTCCCCAGCCTGTTGTTGGCAATCGCCATTGTAGCTGTATTGGGACCAGGGTTAATTAATGCTTTGTTAGCCATAGCTATTATAGAAATCCCCATCTACGCCCGTGTGGTACGCGCCAGTGTCTTATCCGTTAAAGAGTTGGATTTCGTCATGGCTTCACGTGCCTTAGGCGCGTCGAACTTTAGCATCTTGTTCAACCGCATTCTCCCTAACTCCCTGACTCCCCTGATCGTTCAGGGGACGTTGGGCATCGCCACCGCTATCTTGAGCGCCGCAGCATTAAGCTTTCTGGGATTAGGGGCGGAATTTCCGACTCCGGAATGGGGACTGATGCTCGGTGAGGAACGCAACAGTGTATTCAATGCCCCCCATCTAGTTTTCTTTCCTGGATTGGCCATTATGGTGACCGTGCTATCTTTCAACTTAATTGGTGATGGCCTGCGCGACGCACTCGATCCCCGCCTCTCAGGGCTAAAAGTCAGTTAATTGACTCTCCCAGCACTGTGGTAAAGTATCCCAGGCTATCCTTCACTGGGATGCTTTTATTATTGGCTGACCAGGATATACTACCTTTGACATTATTCACTGCTGAGGCTACAATTCAGAGTGGCTGGACGATCATTAGATCAATAGGCCTCTGGAGGAGAATTGAGCGCCTGGCCAGGTAAATATATTATCGGCTTAACCGGCAATATTGCCACCGGTAAAAGCAGCGTTCGGAGAATGTTAGAAGAATTGGGCGCCTATGGAATTGATGCAGACGCCGTGGCGCATCGCGCCATGTTGCCAGGCGCGCCAGGTTATCTCGCCGTGATTCGGGAGTTTGGCAATCAAATCGTTTCCGCAGACCGCCAGATAAACCGGAGACAGCTTGGCCAGATCGTATTTTCCGATCCTGCTGCCCTGGCTCGTCTGGAGGCGATTATTCACCCACAAGTGACTCGAATTGTGGCACAATTAATCCGGCAGGCTGCCCCGTATGTTATCGTAGTTGAAGCGATCAAGTTGATCGAGTCGGGGCTTAACAAGAGGTGCGATTCGGTTTGGGTTACGGTTACGCCAATAGAGATCCGATTGGCGAGATTGACGCAATACCGGGGTATGGATATCGCAACAGCCAGACAGCGCATCGAAGCCCAATCACCTCAGAGGGATAAAGTGGCCCTGGCAGATGTGGTAATTTATAATTCCGGATTACTCGAGGATACGCGAAGACAGGTAAAAGCAGCTTGGGAGAAATTCGTACCCCATTCAGAAAAAGGTTAAGTCGGAGTTTGCAAAGTGCCTGATATTATCAGCAATCTATTGGCAAACCTGGTGTTTATATTCGAACGCCTGAACTGGTTGAGCATCATCGATCTGGCTCTGGTGACAATTGTTTTTTATGCCATATTGAGGTTGATTCGCGATACCCAGGCGATGGTGCTTCTGCGGGGTGCGTTCTTCCTCTTAGTGTTAATAAGTTTATTGACTTCGTTGGCCGGGCTGCCTGCTTTCTCGTGGTTAATCCAGACCTCTTTACCCGCCCTGATTCTGGCGATCCCTGTAATATTTGCGCCTGAAATTCGCCGGGCGCTGGAAAGACTAGGGCGCGCCGGTAACATTTTACCAGTTGATAAAGATACCCACGGCGTTCAAGACACCATCCGCGCCGTAGTCACTGCAGCTATCCGCCTTGCAGACCAGCAGCATGGGGCTTTGATTGTGTTACAACGCCAGGATGTCCTGGATGACTATGTTCGCTCGGGTGTCCAACTTAACGCACAGGTAACGCCAGAGTTGCTCTTACAAGTGTTTTATCCGAATACCCCTTTACATGATGGCGCCGTGATCATATCAGGAAACCGTTTGATTGCCGCAGCTTGTGTAATGCCCTTATCCTCAAGTGGTGTTTTATCCGATACCCCGGAGCGGAAAATGGGATTACGCCACCGGGCAGCGTTGGGCATCTCGGAAGTAAGCGATGCAGTAGCAGTAGTCGTGTCTGAGGAAACTGGCGCAATCACCGTGGTACACGGAGGCAGGATGATCCGTCGATTAGACGCTGACCGTCTGGAAAATATCCTGCGCGCCTTTTACCGTCCAACACCAGTCGGCGGTGGACTTACTAACCTGCTTAACACATTGTTCAAGCGGGAGCCAACGCAGCGGGAGGATCAATAAATGAGCTCTTCCTTTCGGAGGCTTTTTCGGAATTTTAGCACATTTTTACTGGCGTTTATTTTAGCTGCCGCAGTATGGATTACCGCGGTTGTTTCCACAGATCCGAACGAAGAGAATCCTTATCAACCCATTCCACTTGAAGTGGTCGGACAAGATTCAAGCCTGGTTCTGATGGGCAGTATCCCTGATCAAGCCCGGATTACGATTAATGCGCCTAAGTCGATCTGGAACCATTTGCTCAATAATCCTGGTCTACTCAAAGCCTGGATTGATTTTACGGGCCTGGGTGCCGGGGAACACCTGGTGAAAGTGGAAGTACAGGTCAACGCCAGCCCGCTGCGGGTAAGTCAGGTCGAACCCAGCGAGATACGTGTTGTGCTCGAACCTCAGGCTACCCATAAGTTTCCCGTTGAATTAAATATTACTGGCGATCCTCCACTCGGTTATAAAAAAGAAATCCCTTATAGCGATCCCGGTGAAGTTACTATTTCAGGACCTGCCTCCGCCATTGCGAAAGTTGGCCAGGTGCGCGCACAATTCAATATCGCCGGAGCAAGCCAATCAGTCAACGCCTCGGTTCTGGTAGAAGTTCTGGACAAGAATGGTACAGCAGTAAATAATATTACCGTCCTCCCCCGGTCAGTTACTATCACTCAACCGATCAGCTTATTAGGAGGCTTTAAGAATGTGGCTGTCAAAGTTGAAACCAAAGGACAAGTTGCCAATGGTTATCGCCTGACTAATTTAACGGTGACCCCGCCCACCGTCACGGTTTCATCGACCAATCCCCGCACTGTGAACGAACTCCCTGGTTATATCGAAACGATGCCGGTCGACCTGACCAATTTAACGGATGACGTAGAAATTAATGTGAATCTGAATCTACCCAAAGGCGTCACCCTGGTTCGAGAGCCAAGCGTGCTTGTCCAAATCGGAGTAGCTGCGATTGAAGGTAGCCTGACGATGACTTTGCCAGTTGAAATTTTGGGGTTAGCACCAGGCTTACAGGCGGTTGTCTCTCCAGTTTCTTTGGATGTAATCATCTCCGGTCCATTGCCTGTTCTGGATACTTTAAGTCAATCCAGCTTCAGGATTGTGGTTGATTTAACCGGTTTGGAGTTAGGGACACACCAGGTGAAACCGGTAATTGACCTGGCGCCAGATAAAGTCAGCGTGCAAACACTGCTACCCGATACGATTGAGGTCAATATATTGCCAGCCCCCACAGCAACGCCTACCTCGACGCCGGTCGCTACATCAACTCAAACCCCCACAGCAACGCGGGCACCAATCCTACCAACACACCCTCGGGCCACGCCTACACCAACCCGTAAACCATAAGGTAATTCAATGTCAAAACCTGTTGTCGCCCTGGTCGGGCGCCCGAATGTGGGTAAAAGCACTTTATTCAACCGCCTGGCGGAAGAACGCCTGGCCGTGGTCGATGATATTCCTGGCACGACTCGCGATCGCCTGGTAACCGAGGCGGAGTGGGCAGGCGTTGCTTTTGATATCGTAGACACGGGAGGTATTGATCCAACCGAAACCAGTCCAGGCCGGTCAAAAAAGCCCCTGTCGGTCGGTTCGGCGGATTATATTAATCAAATTCGTGCTCAAGCCGAAATTGCGATCCGCGAGGCAGATGCGGTGCTTTTTATTGTCGACGCCGATGCTGGAATCACGCCAGCTGATCGCGAAGTAGCCCAGATCTTACGCCGTAACCAGCACATGCGCGAGGGGAAGCTTTACCCACCAGTGTTATTGGTGGTCAATAAGGCAGATAGTGAGAATAGGAGGGCTCGGGCTGTTGAATTTTTCGAGTTAGGTATGGGAGATCCTTACCCTATCTCCGCAGTGCATGGCACAGGGACTGGCGATATGCTAGATGATCTTATCGAGCTATTCCCCAAAGTAGAGGAGGACGAGACCGACGAGTCGGTTAAAATAGCCATCGTTGGAAAACCAAATGTAGGAAAATCCAGCTTGCTCAACCGGATCCTGGGTGAGGAGCGTGCCATCGTCAGCCCTATCCCCGGTACTACGCGCGATGCCATTGACACTCCAATGGAGTATGCTGGAATACCGCTGACATTAATTGATACAGCCGGCATCCGCAAACGCGGAAAAATTGAGCCAGGAGTGGAAAAATATAGTGTTTTACGCTCACTGCGCGCCATCGAACGCGCAGATGTAGCCTTGTTGGTCATTGATGCCACCAGTGGTGTGACTGCCCAGGACACCCACATCGCGGGCTTTATCCTGGACTCCTGGAAAAGCACAGTAGTGGTCGTGAATAAATGGGACGCCATCGAAAAAGACTCTTACACGATGGATAATTTCACGCAACACATTCGGCACGAGCTTAATTTTATGGATTATGTGCCGGTATTGTTCATTTCTGCGAAAACAGGGCAGCGCGTGGAGCGGGTGCTACCAACAGCTTTACAGGTGCAAGAAGAACGACTGGTTCGTCTCTCAACCTCTCAATTAAACCAGGTGTTGCAAAAATCACAAGACGAACACCCGGCGCCTTCGCACGCCGGCCGGCAGTTACGTATTTACTATGGTACACAGGTGCGCAGTGACCCACCCACCTTCTTGCTTTATGTAAATGAGCCAGAATTGGCCCACTTTAGTTATTTGCGCTATTTAGAGAACCGATTACGAGAGGTTTATCCATTCATGGGAACCCCTATCCGGCTGGTGATGCGATCCCGTCGCTGAGGCCTGGATTGCTTTTTTGGATGAGTCCACTCTCATCTGACCCTTGCCCCTGCTCCTAAGCGGTTTTATAATCCTTCTGGCTTTACCGCAGATAGGAGACGATAGTGGAAACTCTTCAAACTGAGATAATTCCAGAACCCGAAATCCCCGAGAAGAAGTATGCTGGGATATTCCGGTTCATTCTGGATATCGTAGAAACCTTGATCCTGGCAACAGTGCTGTTTTTAGGAATCAACGCCATATCGGCGCGGATTCGGGTGGATGGCTTTAGTATGGAACCCACCCTGCATAACGGAGAATTTGTCATTGTCAATAAATTGGCATACAAGTTGGGTAGCCCAAAAATTGGTGACGTGGTTGTCTTTCGTTACCCGCGCGATCCTTCCCAGGAGTATATCAAACGGGTGATTGGCCTGTCGGGCGATGATGTGAGTATCACCGGTGGACAGGTGTATGTAAATGGGAACCCCATTGAAGAACCCTATATCGCTGCTCAGCCAGCCTATCATAGCACCTGGAAGGTACCCGAAGGTTCTTTATTTGTGCTGGGAGACAACCGCAACAACTCTTCCGACTCTCATACTTGGGGCCCGCTACCGGAAGATGATGTGATTGGAAAAGCCATTCTCGTCTACTGGCCTCCACAAGAGTGGGGAACTATCAACCACACTACAAGCGTCCAGGCAGCCCCTTAGAGGGAACTCCCAATGGATATCCTTGTCGAATTACTCGAACAAGCGCAGGATTATGCTCAGGCTTTGCCAGCCCCGGCTCCCATGCCGTCTCCGCCAATAGGGGCTGAGATCGCTTCCTGGATTGATCATACTTTACTCAAAGCCGAGGCGACTATCGATCAAATCAAGACATTGTGCCAGGAAGCCCGAGAAAATCGTTTCGCAAGCGTGTGTGTCAACCCGGGTTATATCCCCCTGGCAGCCGGCTTGCTTGGTGGGACAAAAATCCCCGTGTGCACAGTGATCGGTTTTCCTTTGGGCGCAACGCTTCCCACGTATAAACTTGCCGAAACATTGTTTGCACTCAATGCGGGAGCCTCTGAAATTGATATGGTCTTGTGCATTGGCGCGCTAAAGAGCGCTGCCTATGGCCAGGTGCTCAATGAGATCAGCGCGGTTGTGCATACCGCCCATAATGAACGGGCGATCGTCAAGGTTATTTTGGAAACAGCCCTATTAAGCCGCCTGGAAAAGATCCAGGCCTGCTTGATCTGTAAAACAGCCGGGGTTGATTACGTAAAAACCTCCACTGGTTTCGGTCCAGGCGGCGCCACCGTCGAAGATGTTGATCTGATGTATCGCGTTGCAGGGCCGGATGTCAAAGTTAAGGCTTCGGGCGGTATCCGCAACCTGGCGGATGCTCAGGCGATGATCCGAGCTGGGGCAACACGGCTCGGAACAAGTGCTGGTATTCGCATTCTACAAGAAGCGACTGCTGCTGGCAAGTGAAAAGAATGCCTAAAGATAAGCCGGATCTTTCCTTCCAAAATCCCGTCTTGTGTCTCGAGTGTCAGACAGGCATCATGCGTCTGGAATATCTGACCTATTTCACCTGGTTAAACCAGGAGTTGGTCACCGTACCAAACTTTCCAGCCTGGGTTTGTGATGTCTGTGGTCGGCGAGAATACGATGCGCACGCCGTCAACTGGCTGAACACGCTGCTCAGCCCAGAAAATAGCCGGCGGCGGCAATCTCCACGCCGGCGCCCCAAGTCTCTACCTACCAATCGTCCACATACCAGTTAATTTGCGCTCAAGGAGAATGGGGGATATCCAGATAAGGGCGAGCGACCAATAAAGCCGCCAGGGATTTGGCATCACGAATCTGGCCTGTTTCTGCCAGCTTGAAGGCTTGCTCAATCGGAACTTTTTCGATCCTCAGGAATTCGTCTTCGTCCTGCTGGCGTGGGTCGGGCTTGAGCTCCATCGCCAGGAACACATGCATATACTCAGTCGAATAACCCGGCGCCAGGAAAAATTCACCAATTTTCACCAGGCGTCCGGGCAGCATGCCAATCTCTTCCTGGGTTTCACGTTGCGCACCTGACTCAGGCGCTTCGTTTTCCTCCAATACGCCCGCGGGCAACTCCATCAAATATACCCCTGCTGGATGGCGATACTGGTGTATAAACCAGATGTGCCCTTGCTCGTCGACTGGCAAGATCGTCACTGCCGGTCGGTGAACGACAACATCCAACTTTACCAGGTTACCAGTTGGCATCCGGACATGATCTCTGCGTACATCGAGCACCCGTCCCTGGTAAACGAGCTCTGAATCTACCAGCTCAAACATGACTATCTGCTGCTTATTATGTACTCGTGAACGCGAATTATGGGATCCGCAGCTTCTGACCCGGCGTCAGTGTGTAAGGTGACTTCAAGCTATTCGCGAAAACGATGGCATCAGGACTGACATCACCATATTTGCAGGCAATCGAATAAATCGTATCTCCCTGATCCACTGAATAGGTCGCAGGATGAGGGATAAGGGCACGTGGGCCTATGAATGGATTGCCCGACTGGGGGATTTTTACCGTCATTCCAGGGGAAATGCTGCCCCCCAGACCGCTATATTGGCTTAATTCATTTTGATTGACATTAAACCTGCGTGCCAGGCAGTAAATCGTTTCGTCTTTCTGAACTTTCCAGGTGGTTGGGATTCCCGGTGTTGCAGAAGGCACCGTAATCAACGTGGCGGTCGGACCCTGGGGGACAGGAGTCGGTTCCTCAGGCGCTGAGGTAGCGGTTGCTTCACCTGGCGTAATGGGTTGCTCCGGTGTGTTCGCAGGTTGAACATCTGTCGGCCTGGTTGCGGACACGCCGCCTGGCTGGCCCTTGGCGATCGCACTCTGCGTGGCCACCAACACCAGGTCATTCATGATCTCATTGGTGGGTACTGGTCGGGTTGGCGCGGATGAAATTTGGCGCGTGCAGGCTGCCAAACCGATTAGAATGGCCATACCTACAACCACGGCGATGAGCAGATGTCTTTTAATCATAATTGCCTCCACACATTCGACGTATACCAGCGATAGATCGCCGGATATCGTCTCCTATTGTTCCTGCTGAGATACTAGCACAAACCCAACCGAGCGTCAAGCAACTACCCTGGCAGGAGTTATGCTCGCTTATTCCATTGCCAGTATTTAAGATGCAAGGATTGTGCCGCAACTGCCAGCGCGGCGACATAACCGGGACCCGGAGCGAGATGAAACAGGGACCATCGTTCAGCCTCGTGTGGGTCTGGACGAGTAGCGAGTAAGCGAGCTGGCTCGCCGGGGATGAGAGCCACATCAAATTGATCTAAAGGAAGCGATAAGCCTTCCCCTCTGGCTTTGATGTAGGCTTCCTTGCGTGTCCAGCAAGTAAAAAAGGCTTCCTTTTGCAACAGCAAAGGCTGCTCCAATAAACTTTGGACCTCTACCTTCGAAAAAAAACGCCGTGCAATCTGCTCATCAGCCAGTTCAGACCGCATCCACTCTAAATCTACCCCGACAGCACAGCCACGGGTAACAGCAACCAGGGCTAACTGGTGAGAATGCGACAGGTTAAAACTTAACCCTGAGGTCACGGACTCTCCGCCCAGTGCGGGTTTCCCATAGGGACTGTAATTAAATTGAAGCTGCGCGGGGCTGACAGTCAGATATCGGCTCAGGATATCCCGCAACCCTCCGCGTGCAGCAATGAATTGTTCCCGGTCTTTTTGAAAATGAAAGCGGACAGAACGATCAATCTCGTCCGGAGAAAGTGTACGGTACAACAGTTCCAATCCCTCCGCCGGCAATTGCAGGTTAATCCGCCAAACATCAACCTGGTCAACGCCAATAATAAGCTCGTTGGGTGGATCTTGCCACATTGCAAAAAATAAATGTCACAAAACGGGTTGCCGGGAGCGCCACTCCCCAACGACTTCCAGGCTTCCGTCTAAAAAGGCCGCCTTACAGGCATGCCGTTGGATTTTGCCACTGGAGGTCTTTGGGATGCTGAGCGGTCGTACCAGGACAATCGCATAGAGCTGCAACTCATGGGCTTCCGAAACCGCATTACGAACAGCACGGAAGACCCCCTCCAAATCAGAATTGCGCGCCTGACGCGTGACCTCTTGCACAACGACTAGCTGCTCCAGGTCATTTTCCATAATCGAAAATGCCGCTCCGCTACCAGGTTGAAGCGCCGGATGGCACCTCTCGACGGTCAGCTCGATATCCTGTGGATAATGGTTGCTGCCGCGGATGATGATGAGATCCTTAAGACGCCCAGTCACGAACAATTCGCCCTCGCGCATAAAGCCCAGATCCCCGGTGCGCAAGAAAGGACCTTCACCGCTATCAGTCAGGTAAGCTTGAAAAGTCTGACGAGTTTCATCCGGACGGTTCCGGTAGCCACCCGCCACACTGGGTCCCTTGATCCATATTTCGCCAATCTCATCAGGCGTACAATGCGTGAGAGTCTGAGGGTTAACAATGACAATTTTCTGGTCAGGCCCTGCCTGACCGCAGTTTACTAAGGTAATCGAGCCTTCTTCGCCCACAACTGCTTCTTCCACTCGATCGCACTCTAAAGCATCTCGCCGGACAGTAATCGAACGTGGCTCAGCGGGTCCCCAGCCGCCTGAGACAAACAACGTCGCTTCAGCCAGGCCATAACAAGGATAAAATGCCTTCTTTTGGAACCCACAGGACGCAAAAACTTCAGCAAACCGGTGCATAGTATCCATCCGCACAGGTTCAGCACCGCTAAATGCCACACGCCAACAACTTAGATCCAATTCGGCAATCTGCTCGGGTTTGACTCGTTCTAAACATAAATCATAGGCGAAGTTCGGTCCACCGCTGACATTCGTCTTGTACCGGCTGATCGCCTGCAACCAACGCACCGGTCGTTGCAAAAAGGCAAAGGGTGACATCACGATCGAAGTCCCTCCGACATAGACGGGTTCCAAAAGACCACCGATCAGTCCCATGTCATGGTAGCTGGGCAGCCAGATCAAGGCACGCGTATCAGAATCCAGTTGAAAACCATGTTGGATTTGCAGGAGGTTATGCAGTAGATTACCATGGCTGACCATCACCCCTTTGGGCATGCTGGTGGAGCCGGAAGTATACTGAAGGAAAGCCAGCGTATGACCGGCGACGCCTGGATCCTGGAAATGCCATTCAATACCAGTTGGTATTTCGTCAGTATTCAACCATTGAACAGCCTGTAAATCCGGAGCATGTTCGAAACGGCGCTCAATATCGGTAAAGATAGCCGTGGTAGTCAGCGCCATCGTCGCTTGTGCATCGTCCACGATGATCTGAATACGCGGCGCGGGACGATTCAGCCGGGGAGGATAAGCCGGGACAGCCACCATGCCACCATACAGGCAACCAAAAAAGGCAGCAATATAATCCAATCCAGGAGGATAGAGCAAGAGCACGCGTTCACCCGGCATGGCTCGACTCTGTAACCAGGTGCCAATCGCCCGCGCCCGGCGGCTGAGCTCTGCATAGGTAAGCCGTACCTCCTGTTGCTCCCCGTCCTCCAGGTAAACATACACATCCTTCTCTGGCGCGATAGAAGCCTGATATTCCAGTAAATCTACCAGACTGGTGGGAGCAAATGTAACATGATCTGTTGGTGTAAACCGCATAAATACCTCTCCGCCTGAAAATTATGAAGGACGACTCAATAAAGCTTGTTTCATCTGCTCCAAAGCCTGGAGCAATATTCCTTGGGGACAGCCAAAATTAAGGCGAACAAACCCCTGGCCTCCCTGCCCGAAAATTTCGCCATCGCTCAGAGCGACATGGGCCTCTTTGAGGAAAAATTCGTAAGGATTCCCCTCGATTCCAGCCTGGCGGCAATCCAACCAGGCCAGATAGGTGCCTTCAGG
Organism: uncultured Anaerolineaceae bacterium; assembly: GCA_964354345.1. Classification (GTDB taxonomy): domain Bacteria; phylum Chloroflexota; class Anaerolineae; order Anaerolineales; family UBA4823; genus CAYGZL01. Next base: position 199,037 of record CAYGZL010000032.1, read on the forward strand.
AGCAGTCATCGTCACTCCGGGTAGTTCTGCCCGTACAAAATCAAATAGGATATCTCGATTGGATTCTAGATATTCCAGGAGCTGATCAAGCCACTCTTGCCCGTCAGCATAGGCTGCCTGAGCTGCTATCAGGCCCATCAGATTGACACCGGATACAAGACCTTTTTGGGCTGCGAGATATTTCTCTCTTAACTGTGGGTTTTGGACGATCACGATTGAACAGTTTAAACCGGCTATGTTAAATGTTTTACTGGGCGCCAACACAGTAATGGTATTCTGGGCTATTTCTGGATCTAATGAAGCAATCGGGGTATGCCGATGATCAGAGAAAATCAAATCTGAGTGAATTTCATCGGCACAAATAACGACCCCTTTCATTAAACAAATTTGAGCCAGCCGTGCCAATTCACCAGGTTGATAGACTCTCCCAACCGGGTTGTGTGGATTGCATAATATGAACAGCTTTGTATGATCCGTTATCGCGGCTGAAAAAGCGTCCATGTCGATGGAATAAGTGCCATCCAGGCAGAGTACCAATTCCGTCTCCTGGGGTTGGCAGCCGGTTGTTTTCGCTGCATTCAGGATTGGTGTATAGATTGGTGTTTGCACCAGAACACCGCCATCCGGCACCGCTACAGCATGGCAAGCCAGGTTAAAGCCTGTAATTACGCCGGGCAGGAAAAGCACATCCTGTGGGTTAATACACCATGCATAGCGGTCAGCCATCCGTTCAACAACAAGCTGGCGTAGCCGCAGAGCCTCTACAGTGGGATATCCAAACACACCATGCACCACTCTTTCCTGAAGCACCCGAATTACCGGCTGAGCTGAAGGAAAATCCATGTCGGCGACCCACAGAGGCAGCACATCCTCAGGATAAGCACGCCATTTCACGCTTTCTGTCGCCCGCCGATCTTTGATCTGGTCAAAATTGTAAATCATATATTCTTGAACAATAACCAATTTAACTTGTAAGATGCCTGTAGAAACGGCTCAATTATAAAGCACAACTCACGACAAACCAGTTATCCATTGACCACGGGTTGCGATCTACCTGATTGATGCTGACTTCATCCAGACAAAAGGGTATGAGCAGCAATGCCAAAGGCGATCGCAACGTTAAATGAGCGCTTGACTCCCACCATTGGGATATAGAAAATCCTCTCGCACTGCTCTAGGATGCCCGGGTCAACGCCGCTTAACTCATTACCTACCACTAATACAATCGGTCGAGTGATGATATCGTCTAAAGCCTCACCGATCGGAACCGCGCCCGCAGTCAATTCTAATGCCCATAGGCAGAAACCATTTTCTCGCAGCGAAGCTGCAGCCCGCACCCCATTCCGGTGTGCCTGCCAGGGCACTACTGCCTCTGCGCCAAGTGAAGTTTTTGTGACTTTTTGATTATCAGGTAATGGTGTGATCCCACACAGATGTAAACG
>CAYGZL010000033.1:0-5276 GCA_964354345.1 uncultured Anaerolineaceae bacterium
ACTAAAGAGACGATCCAACCCACCCCGCTTCCTTACCAACCCCCGCCCCAGGCGCGCATTGTCTATTCCAGCCACGTCGACTATGGCTTTGATATTTTCAGTATGAACGCGGATGGCAGCGATGTGCGCCGCCTGACGGTCGCCACAAACCTCACCACCACACCGCATTCCCTGCATCCGGACGTGTCGCCAGACGGCAGGTTGATCGTCTTCGAAAGCGACCGCGCCAGCGCGGAGGACAAGCACCAGTTGTTCATCATGAACGTGGATGGCAGCGACCTGCGCCAGATCATGATGCCGGAGGTGGAATATGCCACCCACCCGGTCTGGTCGCCGGATGGGAAACAGATCGCTTTCACCGGACAGTTGCCAGGTCGGAGCACCGCCTACATTTTTATCATCGACCTGGCCGACCCGACCATCCGGCGCCAGATTACCTCGACCTCCGGAGGATACGACGGCGTGGATTGGTCGCCCGATGGGAAGACGATTGCTTACGTGCATACGCCCGACGGCGCGACGCATAATTTATTAACCATCAGCGCCGAGGGCGGTAAATCCGCCACGCTGGTCCCGGATGTCGCCTACGGCAGCGCGGTATCGTGGTCTCCGGATGGCAAGCGCATCGCCTTTGTCATGTTCGACGAAAACAAGAAATGCAGGCACTGTGATGATTATACGGACATCGGTCTGGTCGATGTAGCCAGTCAGCAGGTCACGCGCCTGACGGGTTTGGAAAGCTATGATCGCGAGCCGAGCTGGTCGCCGGATGGGCGCTGGATCGCTTTCGAGCGGCGCGGACCGGAGAACAACGATAACCGGGATATCTATCTCATTCATCCCGACAAAACCGGCCTGACCCGCCTGACCTATTATGCCGGCTATTCCTACCAGCCCGCCTGGAGCCCGATGCCGGCGGGGGTGAGTCAGATCGAGGTCTCTATTCCGCAGATCGTATTTTCGGCGCCGGTGGGGGGCGGGGAGCAGTTGATTGAGGTGCGACGCGGGGACGTGACGCCGCAGGCACTTTCGACTGCCCAGGACAACAGCCACCAAAATCCGGCCTACTCGCCAGATGGAACCCGACTGGTTTTCGACGCCGACCTGGATGGCAACGGTCGAGGCATCTATCTCATGAACCTGACTGATCGTTCCACCACCCGCCTCAGCCCGGGAGTGGGCGTGCAGCCGGCCTGGTCGCCAGATGGTAAACAGGTGATCTACACCAGCCTGGCGGAAGGCGGGGCGCGCAACCTGGCAGTGATGAACGCCGACGGCTCTGAGTACCGCCTGCTGACTCAGACGCAGCTTCCCGAAGCGGCTTACTGCCCGGCCTGGTCGCCGGATGGCACGTTGATCGCCTACTATAAGAAGGAAAAAAACCAGGATCAGGCGCTTTACCTGATGCGCCCGGACGGCTCGCAGGTGGAAAATCTCATTCCAGGCAAGCTAAACACCAGCGTGAAAGGGGAGAGCGGTTGCCCGAGCTGGTCGCCGGACAGCCAGTGGATCGCCTATGTGTACGGCGACGAGACTTCCAAGGGCTCGATCGCCTATATCAATCGCGACGGGAAGGAACACGCCAACGTGACGGTGGGCTATTTTGACGAAAGCGAGCCGGCCTGGTCGCCAGATGGGACGTTCATCGCCTACACGCTGCGTGAAACGCCGGATGGCGCGCCGCAGTTGTGGCTCACCAAAGCCACCGACCGTTTCAAGGAGCAGTACTGGTACCCGGTCAACCTGAGCAAGGTGCTGGGACTGCCTGGTCAGCAGCCGGCCTGGTCTCCGCCGAGACAGACTCCCTGAAAGAAATAAATTATAATATCATTCAGAAGCTGCATCATTCCACCAGATAGAATGTGGGAGGGTAGAAGCCATCGATTTGTAAAGGAAAAAAATGAAATGAGCAATGAGGACGAACTTCGCGAAATTCTCGATAATACCGCCAATGATATATCCCGCCTGTCACCCAATCCGCGCACCTGGCTGTCCTGGCTAGTCTATTTGCTGGCGCGCCTTGAGAAAGAAGCCATCAGCAGAAGTTCAGGAAGCAAAGATGAGTATTATGAGATGCTGTCGGCTTTACAGGATTCCATCCGGAACTATTTTAGGACCGGAAGCATGTAATTAATCCACATCCTGGCAGCTCATACCATCAAGGTGCAGCCCGCACCGGTCACCCCGAGTGTCTTCTGCTACGCCTGTCTGGGCTCTGCTGACAGGTTTCCGCGGCACACCCGTGTGCTGGATCCAACCGACCCCGGTCTCGATGGCTCGTGTCTGGATAGCAGGTCGAAGAGCCCCGTTTACAGGGCGCGCGTGAGACCATGAAGTCGTACAACGATCTGTCCGCGGCTGGAAGGCTCCGTCGGTTGCGAGATCTGGCAGTTGCAGCCCTGGCCCACTATGAGCTCAAAAGCCCAGAGATTACCTACCATGGCTTTGATACCAACCTGCTCTACCGGGTGACCACGGCATCTGGAGTGCGCTTCATGCTCCGGCTTGCGGCTCCCGGCTGGCGCACGTTCGAGGATCTCCGGTCAGAGGCGCTGTGGCTTAACGCACTTGGCTGCGACACTGCTGTTCCAGCGCCGAGCATCGTACCGACGCGCTCTGGTGAGTATGTGCTGCCGATCTGTCAACCTGGTATCCCCAAGATCTGGAACGTGTCCCTCATGAGTTGGGTGCCAGGTCGTCTGCTGGGGCACTACCTCACGGAGCGCAACCTGGAGAAGATGGGTGGGTTGTTCGCCGGGCTCCATCATCACGGAGCTTCATGGATTCCTCCCGCCGGATTCACGACCCGACGATTCGATCATTGGCTATCCAGGGGCGAGGAAAACCTTATCGCAGACGGCGGAGAATCGTCGGCTTTGCCGCGGCAGACAGACAGCGTGTCCAGGCTGCCTTCTCGACCGCGTGACCTGCTGGATCGCATGCAGCGACATGTGGAGGCGGCTTACGCGGCGATTGATCGATCCGACCTGCGTGTCATTCACTGCGACCTGTGGCACGATAACATAAAGCTCTACCGGGGCATGCTGCATCCCCTCGACTTTGAAGACACGGTTTGGGGGTTTCGCGCCCACGACATCGCCATGGGCATGCTTGATCTTCTGGAGGCCACGGATGAAGCGCGCTACTCAGAACTGCTGGCAGCATTCCGGCGTGGGTACGAAGCCGATCTGGCCTGGCCAGACGATCGCATCGAACCGTTCCAAATCGGCCGCCTGCTTTGGAAGATCAACTGGGTCGCCCGACACGAACCCCAATGGCTGGAAAACATGGTCGAACGTCACGTTCCGGTATTCGAGCACTACGAATTAACCGGACGAGTAATTCGCCCTCCGGTCGAGTGACAGAAGGCAGCGGTAATGGCATACCCGGCTCTGCAGCCCCTCACTGGCACCGGATGGAAGCTGCAACTGGCTGACCCATGGGGAATCCGCCCCGGCGGACGCGCAGGTGATTTTGAGCTGGTAAAAGATAACGGTTTGCGTTAGCTGTGGCTGGGGTGCTCAAGCGCCTTTTTTCTTGCGACAATGTGTAAATGGTCTGTGCTATCTCTGTATTGCTTTAATTCACATGTTTCTGCAGCCATTTTCACAATATTCTCATAGGCTTCCGGATTATCAACGGCAAGCCGTTCTATTAATTCACCCATACCGCCCAGAAAACTTTCAGCGCCTGCATAATTTATCACTTCCAAATCCGCTTCTATTACTTCACGGAGAGCCGCTTCGGGTGTAGACCAATAACATTCTGTAAAGTCAGATAGACTTTGACCTGTAAATGTATGTTCTGACAACATCGATCTCAAGACTGAAATATCCTCATACCAATGAGGGAAATCTGTAACGCCAGTTTTGATTAAGCCCCAGGAGTTCAAATATGCAATGATTGCCACGCCGCCTGGTTTCAAAATTCGCTTAAGTTCATGTAAAACCCTGGCGCGCCCACTCGGCTCAACAACATGATACATCGGTCCCAGCAGTAAGGCGGCGTCGAATGTATCGGAGGTTAACAGGCTCATATCTCGTGCGTCGCCCGTGATTAACTGTTCTGCGAATAATCCCCTCTGTTTCAATTGGATGTCAGCCAATCGTATCTCCTGGTCTGATAAGTCGAACAATGTTACCCAATACCCCTTGTGGAGTAATTCAATCGTGTACCGTCCAGTACCACCGCCAATGTCACAGACTCGTCCTTGTTTTGGGAAATATTTATCAATCAGCCACAAAGTGCTGGCAAATTCAATTCTACATAGCGGTATGTCAAGCCGTTCTTGTTCACGCTCTGCATTGGCGTTGTAATAGTCCTTTACAGATTGACCCATCTTACCTCCCGTTTCCGAACGATGATAGTTGTCTATCAGTTTTCGGAAATAGATTTCCACTGGTTTTTACAATGAGTTTACCACTTACGCGTGCAACTGGCTCCTGAATTGACCAGGCTGCCATAAGGGACAGATCTTGTTCTACAACATCTTTCAGGTAAATATCTTTTCTGCTGGGCTCGTCCAGGTAGAATGGCTCGAATAGAGTCAACTGAGATCGCCCTACAGGCTTGCAGGCGGGCAATGTCCGAGGCAGGAGGCGTCGTGCTTCGATACCCACCCTGTTGCGAAATTCTGGGATGAAACTACGAAATACAGGTATTATGGTTTCTCTCTGGAATACCCAACCCAGGTGCGTGGGGAAATGAGACGCTGAGCGCCACAAGAAGGTGACGACGTGGAACATCGTCTCTAGGAAAAAATCCCCGAAAGGGGATATCATTTTCATCAAAGATTGTCCACGAAAGACACGAACAGAGCGAAGGAGCAGGCAGATGAAACGGTCAGTCACAAGCAGAAGAGGTTGGAAGTTGAAGGTTGGAACCACTGAGGCACTGAGGGAAGATGAAGCGGTAGGTCATTGGCTATAAGCGGTCAGAAGAAGAGCTGTCAGCGGCGTCCTGGGGAGGGAATGAGGAGGGAGGGAGATTTGGAGGCGGAGGAATATTGGTTCTGAGAGAAGACCATTCGCGGATGATGATGCGGAGGGCGGCGGAGAAATTGGCGCCCAGGCCTTTTTCGACGGCGAGGCGGCGAATGGTGTAGTAGTCTTGGCGGGTGAGGTGGACGAGGCGAGAGAGGAACTGCTTTTTGGGCATGAGGGTCTCCGTGAATGTGGGCGCCTGTATGGTAGGCGCGGGGAATGATTGGCTATATTGTAACGAACATATGTTCTATGTAAAGGGTGAAAAAGGGGTGAATTAATAGGGGGAAGGGG
>CAYGZL010000034.1:0-16566 GCA_964354345.1 uncultured Anaerolineaceae bacterium
GGGTCAATTACTCGATGCGCAGACTGGTCAGCCTCCCCAGTGCCATTCGTTTATGTGGAAGATGTGGCGCGAAGCAGACCCGACCTGGCGTCCAGCCTGGACAAATTTAGGCGCGCCTAAATCTAGCCCACCCATTCTAAATCAACAGGTTTCTCAACCAGTTGCCGCGCCGGTCATACCCATCCAACCTGTCGAAGCGCCTATGGCGGGCGACGCTCAATTTGGCTTGATTAAAGGTTTAGGTTGGCGCCAGAATGGCCAGATTATCCTGAATTGGGATCGACCTTTTATTAAAAACCTGGACGATTTGCCCATCCCTCTGCACCACCTGTTACCGCTCAAACGCTACCTGGCGCCGATGGTTAAAGGCCCGTATACATTCATCGTTACCAGCCGTGGCTGTCCAGCCGGCTGTAAGTTCTGCATCAAGCAGGTCAGCTATCAAAATTCGGTACGTCTACGCTCACCAGAGAAGCTTGTAGAAGAGATACAAATCTTAGAGAAGCTGGGCGTTCACCATGTGCAAATGTACGCGGATTTATTCACGGTCAACCGAGAGCAGGTCGTCAAATTGTGCACACTCCTGATCGAAGGGCAGGTGAAAATCACCTGGACATGCAACAGCCGGGTGGATTACGTCGACCAGGAGATGCTTCAACTGATGGGTAAGGCAGGTTGCCAGTTAATCGCCTGGGGCATCGAGAGTGGAAATGAGGCGATCCTCAAGCATGCCCATAAAGGCTACCGTATGGAGCAGGCCCAACAAGCGCTACGCTGGGCCAAACAAGCGGGCATTGATAACTGGGGGTACTTTATCATCGGATTGCCCGGCGAAACCGAGACATCGATTCGAGAAACCATCGCTCTTTCAAAAGCCCTGCCCCTCGACATGGCTCTCTTTCATGTCGCCGCGCCGTACCCGGGCACTCCGTTCTTCTTTGAAGTCATCGAGAATGGTTGGTTTCGACCGGGAACGAATTGGGAGGAAGTCGACATGGATCAGGCGACTGTATTAGATTACCCTGATCTGAAAGCCGAAGAGCTGCTCGCCTGGCAACGCCGCGCCTTCCGGGAATGGGCGCTGCGACCTCGTCCGATGTTAACCTACCTGAAGAGCATGAATACATGGGCTGGTTTGAAGAGCGCCCTCAACGCCGGCCTCCAGACATTCCGTTGGATTAAAGGCTAGTCCAGGATGAGTTAACCCATGAGACAAGATATTCTCGTTACCGGCGGTGCAGGTTTCATTGGCAGCCATCTGTGTGAACACCTGGTGGCGTCCGGGCATACGGTCGTCGCCATCGATGATCTTTCAACCGGGCGACTCGAGAATATCATCGCGTTACGCTCACAACCCAACTTCCAATTTGTGCGCGAGTCGATCTGCAATACCCAGGTGCTGGATCGTCTGACCAGCCAGGCCAATACGATCATTCACCTGGCTGCCGCGGTAGGCGTCAAGCTGATTGTCGAAGATCCGGTCCATACCATCCGTACCAATGTGATTGGCAGTGAGATGGTGCTGACCGCGGCCAACCGGTACGGATGCAAAGTGCTGGTGGCCTCCTCTTCGGAGGTGTACGGAAAAGGTACACGCATCCCCTTTCATGAAGAAGATGACTGCTTGCTCGGACCAACCACCCACAATCGCTGGGCCTACGCCACCTCCAAAGCCATCGATGAGTTCTTGGGGTTGGCGTATTATCATCAATTTGGTTTGCCTGTGGTGATCATGCGCTTTTTTAACACCATTGGTCCACGCCAGACCGGTCGCTATGGCATGGTTGTGCCGCGCTTTGTCCGCCAGGCGCTGCGCAACGAACCATTAACGGTATACGGTGATGGGCAACAATCGCGCTGTTTTGCCGACGTGGCTGATGTAGTCGAAGCGGTTGTCAAACTGGCAGAGCATTCTGAAGCGATCGGGCAAGTCTATAACATCGGCAGCACACAAGAAATAACCATCCAGGCACTCGCCCAGCGCATCATTGCACTCACGGGCAGCCAATCTGAAATACAATACCTGCCTTATGATGAAGCCTATGCGCCGGGATTTGAAGACATGCGCCGCCGTGTGCCGGCAATCAAGAAAATTCAACAATTGATTGGTTATCACCCACGCTATACGCTGGATGATACGCTGCTGCGGGTCATTGATTACGAACGCCAGCAGTTGAATAGTTAACCGATACCGAGAGAAGTTCATGCCAATCCGCATCCATCCAACCGCAGAGGTTTCACCCCAGGCAATCATCGGTGAAGGCACCAGAATCTGGCAGCATGCTCAGGTACGTGAGGAGACTCGGATTGGAGAAAATTGCATCCTTGGGAAGGGGGTTTATATCGACGCCGGGGTAACGGTGGGTAAGAATGTCAAAATCCAAAATTATGTCTCGGTCTACCATGGCGTCACCCTGGAAGATGGCGTTTTTGTCGGTCCCCATGTCTGCTTTACCAACGATCTTCAACCGCGCGCCATCAATCCGGATGGTTCTCTCAAGGCTGCCGGCGATTGGGTGTTGAGTCCGACTCTCATCCGGCGCGGCGCAGCGCTAGGCGCTAACTCAACCATCCGGTGCGGCGTTACCATCGGCGCCTGGGCAATGGTTGGCGCCGGCAGTGTCGTCACCCGCGACATTCCCGATTATGGTCTGGCTTGGGGTAATCCAGCCCGGCTGCAGGGTTTTGCCTGTCCATGTGGTGCCCGATTGGAGTTAGAAAAAGCCTGCGGAGATCGTGTGGCACTTCATTGCACAGAGTGTGGTCAATCCATCTCAATCTCCACCAGCAACTGGGAGCTGGTGCGATGATCCAGATTGCCAGGCCACTCATCGGGGATGAAGAAAAACAAGCTGTTCTCGAAGTATTGGAGTCGGGCATGCTTGCCCAGGGGCCCAGGGTAAAAGCCTTTGAGGAAGCCTTCGCAGCACTGTGCGGGGTCAAACATGCGATTGCGACCTCTTCTGGTACAACCGCTTTGCACATCGCAATGTTGGTGCATGGCATTGGACCAGGCGATGAGGTCATCACCTCACCTTTTACCTTTATCGCTTCAGCGAACAGTGTGCTTTATGCTGGGGCACGCCCGGTGTTCGTCGATATCGAGCCGCGCACCTTTAATCTTGACCCGCTGAAAATTGAAGCCGCCATTACTCATCGCACGCGGGCGATCCTACCAGTGCATTTATATGGTTTAAGCTGTGACATGGCGCCGATCCAGGCGATCGCTGGCCGATACAACCTGGCGATCATTGAAGATGCCTGCCAGAGTCACGGCGCCACTTACAACAACCATTGTGTGGGTTCATTCGGTACAGGGACTTTCTCGCTTTATCCGACCAAGAACATTACCTCCGCCGAGGGTGGAATGATCACTACCAACGATGCCAGCCTGGCTGAACACTGCCGGGTGATCCGCCAGCACGGTATGCGCAAACGGTATTACCACGATGAGCTGGGCTTTAATTACCGCATGTCCGATGTCCATGCCGCGATTGGATTGGCACAACTCAAGAAACTGGAACGTTTCAATCAAGCTCGCCAGGCAAATGCCGCTTTTCTGAGTACCCACTTACATGGTGTGATCGTCCCATATGTACCCGAGGGTTGCCAGCATGTTTTTCATCAATATACCATCCGTGTTCCAAACGGAAAACGCGATGGGTTAAGAATATTTCTGCAAGAACAGGGGATCGGTTCGGAGATCTACTACCCGGTTCCAGTTCACCAACAAGCCTTCTATGTCAATCAACTGGGATACCGGCTCAGTCTGCCCGAGGCAGAGCGCGCCGCAGCCGAGGTGCTTTCGTTGCCGGTACATCCTGCGCTTACGCTTTCTGACCTGGAAACAATCACCAGCAGGGTCAATCAATTTATGGAGCGTTAGTCTTCTATGATCGGTGCAAAATCAGGGTTGCTAAAAGTCGCAGTGATTGGCGTTGGCTCGATGGGTAGAAACCATGTGCGGGTTTACAATGAACTGCCTCAAGCGCACCTGACTGCAGTCGCCGATACCAATTCCCAGATTGCTGAAAGTGTCGCGGTCACTTACGGGATCCGCGCCTATGCTGACTATCACCAGCTCCTGGAAACCGAAAAACCCGAAGTCGTGACCGTGGCGGTGCCAACCGCCCTGCATGAAGAGGTTACCCTGGCAGCCCTGGAGGCAGGCGCGCATGTCCTGGTTGAAAAGCCGATCGCGGCCAGCCTGGAATCTGGACAGCGAATAATTAGCCGTGCTCAAGCGCTCGACCGGCAGTTAATGGTGGGGCATATTGTCCGTTTTAACCCGGCAATCCAAACCTTGAAGCAAAAGCTCCAATCTGGTGAGCTGGGTCGCATCTTCGAAATTATCTGCCGGCGAGTGGGACCCTTTCCTGCGCGCGTACGGGATGTGGGAGTCGTGATTGACCTGGCGCCGCACGACTTGGATTTGATGCGCTTCCTGACTGGCATGGACCCACTGCGCCTCTACGCAGAGACGGAACGCCGCCTGCACACCGAACACGAAGATCTACTGCTCGGACTGCTACGCTTTCCAGATAGCGTCAATGGCGTGCTTGATATCAACTGGTTAACCCCAATCAAAGTACGTGAGGTGTGGGTATTGGGAGAACGCGGCCTTTTCAGAGTAGATGATCTGAGCCAGGATTTATATTTTTATGAAAATGCGCAGGCTAACGAAACCTTGTGGCCAGCGCTGCAGAACCTGAAAGGCGTCAGCCAAGGGAGCATGATCCGCTTTGCTTTACAACGGTATGAACCTTTGAAAGCTGAGCTACAGGCCTTTCTTCAATCGCTGCTGGAGGGGAAGCCGGTGCCGGTCAATGGGCAAGATGGCCTGGCTGCTTTACGCCTGGCGTTGGCGCTGGTTGAATCCGGGCGAACCCACCGGGTGATAGAATTTCCACCAGGCACCGAAAAATGAACTCGTTAGCAGACTTACGTAAGCGCATTCAAGACAAAACGGCTCGGTTGGCAGTGGTCGGCATGGGCTATGTCGGTTTGAGCGTCGCGGTTGAGTTTGCCAGCGCCGGTTTCGATGTCCGCGGTGTGGAGTTGCGCGCAGAGCGGGTGGAATTAATCAACCAGGGTAGATTACCAATGGATGGTAACGAGCCTGGCCTGGCAGAAGCGTTGACTGCTGCCGTAACCAGCCATCAACTACGGGTCACAACCGACTATGCACAGCTAGCCACCGCGGATGTGATCATTCTGGCGGTGGAGACTCCAGTCGACGATCAACATATCCCCCGCTACGAGGCCTTACGTGCCGCGTTGCTCGCCCTCGGTCCAGTTTTACAACCTGGCGTACTGGTGATTATCGAATCGACGATTGCCCCAGGAACAATGGATCAGATCGTACGCCCCCTCCTGGAGACCAGCAGTAGACGAACAGTGAACCAGGATCTCTACCTGGGGAACTGCCCCGAACGTGTGATGCCGGGGAAGTTGCTGGTCAATCTCCGCCATGTCAGCCGGGTCGTCGGAGGCATGAACCCTGAGACAGCTGAGACGATGGTCGCCCTCTACCAGCATATCGTCCATGCCGACCTTGACGTAACCGATTGCGTGACCGCTGAACTGGTTAAGACAGTCGAGAACGCCTATCGGGATGTACAAATTGCTTTCGCAAACGAGGTTGCTTTAATATGCGAAGCGGTGGGAGGGGATGTCTGGCAAGTACGAACATTGGTCAACAAGAGCCCCTATCGCCAGATGCACCTGCCTGGCGCAGGAGTTGGCGGTCATTGTATTCCGAAGGACCCCTGGTTGCTGGTATCCAATCTCGGCAGTCAAAATGTGCCGGTACGGCTGATTCCCGCTGCGCGGGCGATCAATGATAGTATGCCCCACCACATGGCAGAGCTGGTGGGAAAGGCTCTGGCTGAGATGGGTCGCTCAATGGGCGGAGCGCGTATTTTGGTGCTTGGCTATGCTTACCTGGAAGATTCAGGGGATACTCGCAACAGTCCCAGTGTGGCGCTGGTCGAGTTACTCCGGCTGCAAGGCGCTCACGTGATAATTCACGATCCGTATATTGCGGAATATCATGATGATTTGAAAGTTTTAGCCAATGATTGCGATGCAGTCATCTTAATGGTGCGCCATAAACCATACCTGGAACTGGATTGGGGTTGGTTGAAATCACTCTTACGAACGCCCATTTTGATTGATGGCCGCGGCATCGTCGACCCAGGGCAGGCCATTGCTTGTGGTTTGCATCTATGGACGATCGGTCATGGTGGGGCATGGACAAAGGCAGATTGAGTATGAAATCTGATCCATTCGAAAAACGAGCCTTTATTACTGGCGCGGGTGGATTCATCGCCAGCCATTTAGTTGAGGCGTTGCTCGAGCGAGGTTGGCAAGTCACCGCGTTGGTTCACTACAACAGCCAGGGGAAGTGGGGGCACCTGGAAGATAGTTCAGCCCGTAATCACCCACGCCTGACCATCCACCTTGGCGATGTGACTGATCGTAGCCAGATGCAAGCGCTGATCCAACCGGACGATACCATTTTCCATCTGGCTGCCTTGGTCGGCATTCCCTATTCATATCATGCACCAGCATCTTATGTTCACACAAATATTACGGGGACGTTAAACATACTGGAGGCTGCCCGTTTTAAAAAAGTCAGACGAGTTATTGTCACTTCCACCAGCGAGGTTTATGGAACCGCGCGTTATACCCCAATTGACGAAGATCATCCTCTCCAGGCTCAAAGCCCCTATGCAGCCACCAAGATTGCAGCCGACAAATTGGCTGAAGCCTACCAACGATCTTTCGATCTGCCCGTGGTAGTGTTGCGACCGTTCAATACCTATGGGCCACGCCAATCCGCCCGAGCTTTCATCCCTGCCATCTTGATCCAGGGTTTAACAGGCGCTGATCCGATTGTAGTAGGCAACCTCGACCCGCAACGAGACCTGACTTATGTGTCTGACACAGTCCAGGCTTTCGTGCTGGCTGCAGAAACAGAAACACCTGTTACAGGTCAGGTGATCCACTTCGGTCAGGGCACAGCAGTCTCAATGGGAGATCTGGCGCAGGCCTGCTTGCGTATTGTGAACAGCCAGGCCAGGCTGGTCGTTACCTCGGAAAGACAGCGCCCCGGTAATAGCGAGGTACAACTCTTGGTGTGCAATCCGGCGAAAGCTGAGCGCTTGCTTGGATGGCATCCACATGTTTCGCTGGAAGAGGGTCTGATCCAAACCGTTCAGTATCTGAGCGATCATCTGTCGAATTACAAAACAGAGAGGTACAACTTGTGATTTTGAAGCCAATGCGTGCAGTGATATTAGCTGGCGGGCGGGGTACCCGTTTATACCCGTATACGGCTGTGTTACCCAAGCCGCTAGTTCCACTGGGCGAGGTGCCCATCGTGGAAATCCTGATGCGTCAACTATTACACCAAGGCATTCAGGATATTACGCTGACATTGGGGCACAATGCACAATTAATCCGCGCTTATTTCGCGCAGCACCGGCTAAACAATAAACTTGCCTTGACTTTCGTTGAAGAAGAAACACCGACTGGAACAGCTGGCTCTTTGGCCAATGTCCCCAATCTCAACGAAACCTTCCTGGTTATGAATGGCGATTTACTGACGGACATAAACTTTTGGGGATTGATTGATTTTCATAAACAATCAGGGGCCATCTTAACCATCGCCTCCTACCAACGACAGGTGAAGGTTGATCTGGGAGTGCTTAAAACAGATCCAAGTGGGCAGGTGATTGATTATATTGAAAAACCGGAATTCACCTACCAGGTCTCAATGGGAATATACGTATATGAGCCCCAGGTGCTCCATTACATCCAACCTAATGAATATCTTGATTTCCCCAACCTGGTGCTGGGATTGTTACAAAATAATGAAAAGGTACAAACTTTTCCCTGGCACGGTCTATGGCTAGACATTGGCCGCCCGGATGACTACGCCCGGGCGCAGGAAATATTCGCACAGAACCACCAGAATTTCGGTTTTGCGTCAAGTGATTGAGAACAAGCCGAGGAAAAATATAATTAAGATGAAAACCGCGCTGGATGATTTAGCGATCTTTGGAGGAACGCCAGCTTTCAGAGAGCCGTTACATGTTGGCCGTCCAAATATTGGAAATCGCCAACACCTGTTCAACCGCTTAAATGATATTCTAGACCGGCGCTGGCTGACGAATAACGGTGTCTATGTGCAAGAGTTTGAACAGCGCGTCGCTGAGCTTCTTGGCGTCAAACATTGTATTGCGGTGTGTAATGCGACCGTCGGCCTGGAAATTGCCATCCGCGCCGCGGAATTATCTGGTGAGGTGATCATCCCTTCCTTCACCTTTATTGCCACCGCTCATGCTCTGCAGTGGCAGGAGATAACGCCAGTCTTTTGTGATATTGATCCACAGACTCACAACCTGGACCCTGAACAGGTTGAAAAACTTATCACGCCCCACACCCGCGGGATAATGGGCGTCCATGTATGGGGGCGACCTTGCGCTGTTGAACAATTATCTGAAATAGCGGAGCGACACCATCTACGTCTGTTATTCGATGCAGCCCACGCATTCGCCTGTTCTTATCAAGATCGGATGATTGGCGGATACGGCGATGCTGAAGTGTTCAGTTTTCACGCGACGAAGTTTTTTAATACCTTTGAAGGCGGTGCGATTGTCACAAACAGTGATGCGTTAGCGGAAAAAGTACATTTGATGAAAAACTTTGGTTTCGCAGGTTATGATCGCGTCATTCACCTCGGCACGAACGGCAAGATGAGTGAAATATCAGCAGCCATGGGATTGACCTCCCTGGAGAGTATAAACGAGTTTATTCAGGTAAACTCTCGAAATTATCAGCAATACCGTAGCTTATTGCAATATACGCCTGGTATTCGCCTGATAACCTACAATGAAAAGGAACGAAATAACTATCAATATATAATTCTGGAAGTTGACGAAGAACAATTTGGGGTCAACCGGAACGAGCTGCAAGAAATCTTGAAAGCAGAAAATATTTTAGCGCGGCGATATTTTTATCCTGGCTGCCACCAAATGGAACCCTACCGATCCCGCTATCCACAAGCTGGATTGCACCTTCCCCAGACTGAGTGGTTGACCCAACGCGTCCTATCGCTGCCTACAGGCACTGCGGTGGGACCAAATGAGATCAACCTCATCTGCCAGATCATTCACTTCGTCAGGCAAAACTACTTAGAACTCAAACAGCGTCTTCCAATAAATGCCACCCCTCTTGCCGGGTTTTGATCACTTCAGCCGGAATGCCGACCGCAGTCGTATTGGCTGGAATATTTCTAATGACCGTACTTCCGGCGCCAATAATTGACCAATCCCCAAGCGTAATTTTTTCGATAACATTTGCACCCGTTCCAACAAATGCGCCTGTACCCAAAGTGACATTACCAGATATATTGACTCCCAGGGACAATGTAACAAAATCTTCCATTTTTACATCATGCCCGATAGTACTGCCCAGGTTTACCACCACATGGTTCCCGATCTGGATTTGGTTCATCAGCATACAACCGGTCGCTAACGCAACCCCATAGCCTAGATTGACCCGCCGAGATAAGACCGCGCTCGGATGAACGATTGTAAAATAATGGCATCCGAGGGCATCTGCTCGTTTAATCAGGCGATAACGTTGATGAGAGGGCCCAACCCCACAAATGACAGCCACATCGTTCGTATGTTTTTCCAACCAATCAAATCCTCCAAGGATGGGTTTATCATCGATGATTGTGCCTGGCGATCCAAATTGGGGATCCACTATAAAGCCTAAGATCTCATATTGAGCTTTCTCCTGGTTACAGGCTTCAATAATATCGAGGATTTGTCTGCCTAAACCACCCGCCCCAATAATCACGACTGATTTCATTGGTAAACGACCTTTCATTCTTACCCGTGGTAAATATGGCTGAAAATCCCTGCTAACACGAGATCCTCATCAATTCTTCCAGGTGTGCTTTTACAGAGGGCCATTCCGGAATGATAATACTGTAATACACCGAATGGCGGATATAGCCATCCGCTAGAATCATGTGGTTTCTAAGAGTACCTTCTTTGACCGCACCAATTCGTTCCAACGCCCGTTGGGAGGGTTCATTGCGTAAATCGGTTTTAAATTGTACCCGAATCACGCCTAATACCTCAAAAGCATATTTCAACAGCAAGTATTTACACTCAGTATTTACCGCAGTTCGCTGATAGGCGACCCCATACCAGGTGCCACCGATCTCCAAACCGCGATGTTGGGGGCGAATATCCATATATCGTGTGGCACCAATCGCCCGTCCACTCGCCAGGTGAATGACGGCAAAGGGTAAATCGGTGCCTTCTGCTTGATTCCGAAGAACATTTTTAACCCAATCCTGCATTTGCTCTTCAGTCCGGATTAGATCATATACCATTAACCGCCAGATATTTTCATCCAACCCAACCTGGCATAAGTCTGCAACATGCGCCAGGGACAAGGGCTCCAGGCGAACCTCCTGGCCGGTTAAAGTTACAGGATGAATATTCACGATGCCTCCAGACAACCGGTTGAGACAAGATCGAGTTGGATCATATCAGGAAAATATAAACTCTGGAAGCGTCACCCGGAGAATCGGGCATGGATTGACTTTTCATCTCTTTACACTTATTATTATTCCGCACAAACGATCTAAGATAAATGCCAGTGGAGAATATTATGGAAGTTGGTATGGTGCAAAAAATTGATATCAACGACGAGATGCAACAATCGTATCTCGATTATGCCATGAGTGTCATTGTGGCGCGCGCTCTCCCGGATGCCAGAGATGGATTAAAACCTGTACACCGGCGGATTCTCTATGCCATGTACGACATGGGTTTACGCCCGGATACACCCTATAAAAAATCAGCCCGGATTGTCGGTGAAGTGTTGGGAAAATACCATCCGCACGGAGATGTCGCTGTATACGAGGCGATGGCTCGACTGGCACAGGATTTTTCTACCCGCTATTTGTTAGTCGATGGACAAGGGAATTTCGGAAGTGTTGATGGCGACCCCCCGGCAGCGATGCGCTACACGGAGGCGCGTCTAACCTTACCGGCAATCCAGATGTTGGCAGATATCCAGAAAAATACGGTAAATTTTGAGGCCAACTTCGATGGCACTCTTACAGAACCGGTTGTGCTGCCCGCCGCGCTACCGAATTTGTTGGTCAATGGCGCCACCGGGATAGCCGTTGGTATGGCAACCAGCATTCCACCGCACAATCTTGGAGAGGTTGTTGATGCCTGCCATTTTCTCCTGGC
Organism: uncultured Anaerolineaceae bacterium; assembly: GCA_964354345.1. GTDB lineage: Bacteria > Chloroflexota > Anaerolineae > Anaerolineales > UBA4823 > CAYGZL01. The sequence goes on from CAYGZL010000034.1 coordinate 11,289, forward strand.
CAATTGGGAGAAATTGGATGATATGTCGATTGAGGATTTAATGAAATTTGTCCTGGGACCCGATTTCCCTACGGGTGGCATCATCCTGCAAGATGAAAACGGCGACGGTCTGATTGGCGCCTATAGCACCGGGCGCGGTCGGGTCACGGTCCGCGCCAGCACTCACTTAGAAGAAATGGAACGCGGGCGAAACCGGATTATCGTTAACGAATTACCCTACATGGTCAATAAATCTGCCCTGATCGAACGGATTGCCAGCCTGGTGCGGGGAGGTCGCCTGGAAGGCATCGCCGATCTGCGCGATGAATCGGATCGCCACGGTATGCGCATCGTGATCGAACTGACCAAGACAGCTGATCCAGAGGCCGTTTTACGGGAGCTTTTTAATAACACCCCGATGCAATCAACATTCAGCATCATCATCCTGGCTCTGGTGGACGGAGAACCACGCATGCTGAGTCTGAAACAAGCGCTGCGGATTTACCTGGAACACCGCCTGGAGGTCATTCGGCGCAGGAGTGAATACGATCTAGAAAAGGCTCGCCAACGGGCGCATATCCTGGATGGTTTACGCATCGCATTAAAAAATTTAGATGAGATCATCGCCCTGATACGCAAAGCCCCGGATGCGGATATTGCTAAAGAACGGCTAATGAAGAAATATACCCTCAGCGAGGCTCAGGCGCTGGCCATCCTGGATATGCCTCTTCGCCGGTTGGCGGCCCTGGAACGTCAGAAGATAGAAGATGAATACAAAGAATTAAAAACCCGGATCAAGGAACTGGAAGGCTTACTCAGTTCGCCCAGGAAACTCCGCCAGCTCGTAGATCAGGAGCTCCAGGCTTTGAAAGAAGCTTATGCAGATCGCCGGCGTACCCATATCGTTCGCCTCAAAGGCGGACAACCATTGGTAACGAGGCTCACAGTAACTGATCTGGCACCCGAGAAACTAACCTGGATCTCAATAACTACGGATGGGCTTATCTCACGCTCCCTGGGAGACAAGGCGCCCCGTTTGAGCGGAAAGAACGCACCATATTGGCTCTTACAATCTAATACCCGAGATACGCTATATATCGTTACCGATAAAGGTGAGGCTGCCGCTTTTCCAGTCCATGTTATTACAGAAACCGATCAACCGGACTTAGGAAACCTTATTTATAAAGTGTCACCTCTAAAAGAAGGCCAATCTCCGGCTACCATTTTTGCTTTGCCGCCGCGCGGTCGTAATCAGGACAGCGCACAAGATGCCTGGCTGGATAAATGGTATGTCATGACGATAACCCGCCAGGGGATGATCAAGAAATCGGCTTTGAGGGATTTACCCGGACCGTCCGCCAGTACTTTTACGCTGGTCAAGGTTAATGAGACCGATCAAATGGCCTGGCTATACCTGAGCAGTGGTCAAGATGACCTCTTGATGATAACCCGTCGTGGCATGGGGATCCGTTTTAACGAAGCTGAAGTCCGCCCGATGGGACTGGTTGCGACTGGAGTGATGGGCATTAAATTGGAAACGGGCGACGAAGTAGCAGGAATTGAACTGCTTAACCAGGCCGGGGATATCTTCCTGTTAGCCTCCGATGGTAGCGCTAAGCGGGTCCCACCGGCTCAATTCTCTAAACAAGCGCGCTATGGAATGGGTTTACAAGCCTGGAAACTACCGGTTAAAGTGCAAGTCGTTGGGATATTGCTGGGACGCGGGACACGCCGCGCCATCATCCACCTCGATAAGCTTGCTCCCAAATCCATCCGCCTGGATGAAGCGCCTTTATTGAACCGGACTCAACGCGGTCAGGTGATTCAGGAAGTAAAAGTTGGCGATCGAATCACCGGATTGACCGCCCCGATCGAACTCCCACGCGGTATTTATGACAAAGTGAAGAAAGTGTAGTGATAAGCAATCTTACCCTCCGCCAGGCCTAACGTATCGCTGCCATTCTGGACATGCCGCTTGGTCGCATCTGCCGTCCAGCTCAAATAACGGGAATTGCCGCCACTATTGAAACTCGCCAGTTTAAACTTAGCTTCGGGTAGAACCTGGCTAAAAAAAGAACTATACCAATCTCGGATCGCTTTTGGACCGGCGATCGTTTGTTTGGCATCGACATGAACCGCCAGGGGATGGTACAAATTCATCACCTGGTCCAGGTCATGAGTGTTCAATGCGTCAATATACTGTTGAACAATATCTTTCGTCGCGGAAGTGCCTGGCCAGTCGTAACTACCGATCAACTTCCACACATCCGGTAAATAAAACCGTGTATTCGCCCATTCCCAAAAATTCACTGCTTCTAATTTTAAGGTCAGTGCCGCATCCAAGAAATCATCTACCTCAGCGGATGCTGCCATCCATTTACCTTCTTTAAAAGCAGCTCCGGTCGGGATAATCGGGCGGGAGGGAGTCATCGCCTGATATTCCTGGACGGAGCGCTTTAACTGGTCCCCCGCATTATGGGCCTGGAGCCAATAGACCTGCGGCATGACAAGATCACACTTCGCTAAAAAATCCTTCCAGGGCAACTGGGGATGGTAAGAGGGATAACGGTATGAACTTAAAGCGATTGGAGTGGCGGGTAATCCGACTCGTAACGCGGACATAAAGGTCCGCGCAGCTCTATACTTCCCTGGCGCCTTATACTCAGACTCGGCATCAATTACATAGCCATCCAGGTTTAAGGTTTTAACGCGTTCGATCGCCTTGCTGGCCTCTCGAGCAGGATCTTCGCCATAAACATAGTGCCAACCCCAGACCTGAATATTACGCGCTTTCAAGGCCTGGGCTAAAGGTGGTACGTAATCTTGCTGAGTCTTCGCATCCACGTTTGAACTGATCACCCCATTCGCAATTTTTACCAGAATATGAGTCAGGTTGGCTTGCACTGCCAGGTCAGCAATTGTGTTAATGTTGCCCTGTTCACAATCTGGTATCCGCCAGATAAAATAACCTTTACCAGTGAGAGCCATTAAGAGGGAGCCTCCAGATCAGGGTAAGTTTTGAGATTTATGAATGACCTTTTGTACAGCTTCCGGAACGGGGACAAGTACCATCGCTCCTGCTGGAGTCATCCAGTCATATACTTGCTGCGGACCAATATAGTATTGATGAATTCTTGAACGATCATCCGCCACCTTGATCGCGATCGGGATTAAAGTAAGTAAGTCCGTAAAGCCAAGATCGGTTGTTACGGCATCTTTATAAAAGGCATAGAATTCTGGGAAACGCTTAATGGCATCTAGCGAAAGTAACTGGTCGAATAATGCCTGGAGTACATCTTGCTGGCGATGAGTGCGATAAAAATCATTCGTCGTCTTGCGAGAGCGGACATACCATAATACTGTGTCCGCATCCATGTGAATCTTACCAGTCGGAATAGTCACATAATATCCATCGCGATAGTCAGACAGAGGTTTACTTACCTGCACATCCAAACCACCCAGGTTGTCAACCAACCGCTTGAAAGAGGAAAAATTAATCAAAACATAATAATCAGGGGTAACGCCAAAGTTTTGGCCGAATGTTTTCGCCAGTAGGTCAAACCCACCGGTTTGAAATGCTGTGTTAATCCGCTCCTGACCATAATTGGGGATACTGACATACAAATCACGTGGGAACGAAGTTAAGTTGACTGTTCCAAGATCATTATTGATGGTAGCAAGTACGATCGTATCAGTTCGAAACATAGAATCCCAGGGGCGCTGATCTGAACCCAGTAAAAGAATGTTGATCTGACCGGATTGCTGTAGCAGTTCAGGGCTGACCGCGGCACGTTCCAAGACCGTCGGCAGTGTTGGCGTCGGTGGTATTTCAGTTGCTGTCGGTAAAGGGGTGCCAGTTATCGTGTAAATAGCCGTAGGTGAAAGAGGCTGAAATGGCGTCGGAGTAGGCGTTGCATCCTGGGGAATAGGATATGCGCTCGAACGATTTTCGATTGATTGCGGGTTAGATGCCTGGATCCCAGTCATTCCTGCTAGGGTACAACCATGCAATAAGGTAACCAGGATAATCAGCAGAATAAACTTTCGATAATAAACCATTGCAATAACAATCTATTCCTTCCCATCCAGCCTTCTCAAGTAATCATCAAAGGAAGAGTTACCAGAGTCAGTGGCGAGGTGTTATCTAGAGGAAGATGGTTGGCTGGCACATAAGTAGCCGTGGCAATAGGAAGAGAAATAACTGTAGAAGACGGATTACCCTTTGTTGTATCAGGATTAATAGATGGGCTGGTGGCTGTAGGGGTAGGTGTAGCCGTAGGGTTAATCATCGGAGGGTTTTGCGTTGGCGTCGTAGTGGGTATTCCAGACCAGGTTGGGATCAGGGTAGGTTGCATAGTTGGATTTATTGCTGGTGGAAGGGTATTAACAGACGAGGCAGTTGGGGTAAGTGACGGTGCAATAGTAGCCATAGGTTGGGGAGGGAGGTATGGAACATAAAGGTGCTGTCCAGCCCAGATTAAAGAGGAATATCCCAGGCAATTCGCAAGCTGTAAAGTAGCAACAAGTACACCTACTGCCTGGCTGATTTGAGACAGCGTATCGCCTGTTTGAACCTGATATATCACCCAACCTGTAGGAGGAACGCATAATGCCGGTGTATGTGGTGGAAAGGTGGAAGGAATAGGGGATCGCGTGTTTGTCGCCATCAAGGTTGGCGAAGATAATTGATGTAGGGTTGGTGATAAAGCAACCAGCGCACTCATTAAGGTTGGCGCTAAGGTGGGGGTTATATAAACATTGATTGCTACATTTGTCTTTGTAACAGAGGGCGCCAGCCGATAACCACCCTCCACAAGGGATAACATGATACTACCCAGGACCATGGAGCTGGAAACCACCGTGGTCAGGATACCCAACCAGGTCTGGTGAGTATTCCTCATGGGACGTCACTCCTGGGTAATCCTTTTGCCAGCTCAACCTGAACAGAAACGCCCCTACCATCCAGATCAGCCTGTTGATTATCAATCAAGTTGATTGGTTCGGCAGCAATATTCATCTGACTCTGTTGAACGAGAATAGAATGTAACAGATCATCAATAGCTCGGTCCATCCTTTCCACGGATATTTTAACCCGTTCGATTAATTGTCTTTGCGGATTATCTGCTTCACCCACTGTTTCTCCAAGGAGAGTATCCAGAGAATGGGTTATCGAGCCAAGCGGGGTATGTAATTCTCGAACCTGAGTTGCTAACAACTCCAACTCCTCAACCGACTTTGACGACTGGATTTCAGCCAGTTGGATTTTCTTTTCCAACGCCGATAACGTCGTGCGTAAGAT
>CAYGZL010000035.1:0-8613 GCA_964354345.1 uncultured Anaerolineaceae bacterium
ATCATACAGACTGATCCCACTGCCCCATTCGCTGCTGGCAAAGCCAAATGGTATGGTAGAACCTGGATTAGCTTTGACATCGCTAACCACGAAGCGGTTATCGTAAGGTTCGACTGGTAGAGGTACATCAAGCTTTAACACACCATTGGCGTCTGTCACACCGCGTCCAATATCTTTGCCAGCGGTATCATAGATAACCAGTGGGACATTAGATACTGGCTGCCCACTGGTTAGGTTTGTTGTCCAAATCAGCGTCTCGGTGCCAGTGCTCTTGAATGTCAGGTTCAAATTGGCGACAATCATCAAGCGATTATCCAGGTAAGGTGAATTTTGATGGGCTATGCCCGGTGCATTTAAACCCAAGAAATAAAAACCTGGTTGGAGAGCTGCGCCATTCTTGTCGAATGGCGTCAAGTTTTTCAAAGTCAGCTCGTTCAGCTTACCGGCGTTTTGAAGGCGCGTTTGCCAGACCAGACGATCTGAAGGGGGTTCGTATCCATACTGAGACCAGCGATTGCTGATAATCGATAGAAACTCCTCGTTGGTTAATCGGTAAAGCATTACTTCAACACTGGGTGTGTTGCGGTAGGTTACGTAGAATTCTTGAGGACCATCCGAGCGGAAGATGGCGGGCTCATAAGGCATCTGTAAGCCAGCCTGAGGGCCATAGGCTGCCGTTGTAAAAAGGATCGCCTGGCCCTTGGTGATCTTATTTCCATAAATATCTTCCATCCCGGGAGATAAACGGATTTCATAATTCGTCGAGGGAGCGAGACCAAATGCCGATACGCTCCAATCATATTCGTTGTAATACCACTGAAATTCTTTCCCAGGCGCGGGGATCACCTGAATATTCTTAATTACAGTATCCAGGCGCATGGGGGAGCGGAACTTAATCATCATTTCTGGGGTGAAATATTTCTGGACGGAGCCATCTTGTGGAGAGGTATATTCGATGCCTGGGCGTGGGATCGTCCAAAAAGGCCAATTTAAACCTTCGCGCAGGTTGCCCCCATCAAAGGCCTGTGCCGATGATTCTAACTGGAATATGTAGTGCGTATCCAAAGCCAGACGCTGGGTAGGAGTAATAACAAGTGCCTGGTCATTCTCTATCCATTGGGTAGCAAGAGGCACAGCTTCGCCCTTATCGCTAACCAGAGAGAGAGCGGCTTCAGTGCTGGTGTGATTCATGGGTTGTAAGAAACGGATGCTGAAGCCCTCGTCAAGTAAAAAGTTGGGATAATCTGGTTCAGGATTGTACGTGCCATTTTTTAATATCAGGACATCAATGCCCGGCGCCGCCGTGGTGAACTTCCAGACATAGTCTTGGGCTAAGCGCGTTTCATTTCCTGCATCCGCCAAACCCGCTTTGATCCTGGCAGTATAGGTTGTTCCAGTATTTAGTTGTTGATCGGGTCGGAAAGCAAAAACAGATGTATTAATCCATTCACCATTTCCAGATATCGCGGGGGTTAATTCCAGGGGGTCAGGTAATTGGTCGCGTTGTTCGGCGATAACCAAGGGTACAACCGGGCGATTAAAGATGATCGTTATCGCAGCTTTGCTATCAATCTCACTGCTATTGTCTGCTGGAAACACCAGGCTGACTTCCAATTCACCAACGGTGGTGACTTGGAAATGAAACGGATCCGCCAAAGCCAATCCTTTGGCGCTGGTTGCCCGGGTACTTAAACTGGCCAGGTATAGAGAGCCTGTCTGAAGGGTTTGGTTGGGTTTAAATCGAAATGTCCGAGGCGTAGGCCAGGATATATTACCTGTCACGGCTTCTCCCTCGGCATCTGTCATCTGCCAGGCGGATGCAGTTGTGTTTTGATCCATCGCCTGGTTAAAGATTAGAGAGACTTCTCCAGAGAGAGATAACTCCTGTCCGCCACCTGGTTGCCGATCTATTATTTGAGGTGGTAAAGGAGCACCGCTGTCCTTAACCAACAGACCACTGTCGGGTATCGGTGTTTTCGTTGGCGTGGCTTTTTGTACCGGTAAGGAAGGGATAATTTGTGCCCGGGTGGCGGTGGCTGGAGAAGTACTGGTGGCTTGTGTCGGCTGTAGAGTGGGCGTGCTGCGCTTGGGTTGGCATGCACTCAGAAGCAACATAACAATGGTAAGAATTATGGTGAATTTATAGAGTTTCATGGTAGCCTTCTTTTTCCCATTGAAAGAAGAATATTTAGCAATTCGAGAGGATGATTAAAAAATCATCTTAAATCAGTATAGCATAAATCTTAACCGGGCAAGATGAATGCCTATCCTACTTTAGGTGGATTGGTTGTCCAATTTCCGAATGATAAAAACAAAAGGGATTAAGCGGTTAAATTAAAGACCACTTTTGATGCGCGGTTCTCGAGAATTATCCTGATCTTAAGCCTCATCAGGGTCAGAATCAAATTGGTCTTCTGGGAGAGCTGAGAAGGATGATGCGTGGGGCATGCGACGCAGACCGGACCATTTGCAATTTGAGCAATAATAACGGTATAAGTGGAGATTAGAAATGCGACTGATCAACCGGTCTAACAACTTTCGATGGATGCGTTTTAGATGGATATTTCCACAGCGTGGGCATTTATCCTTGAACAAAAGGCGAGATTTCTTTAACCGATATAGTAAGCGCCAATATAGGATTATGATTGCACCGATCAACAATACGCCGCCAACTAGCCGGGCTCTTGAAATTGAGAGAAAAAACGACTCAATTAATTTTGCTACTTGACCGAGCCAAAGGAGTGCGGTTATTAGCCATGAAAAAAAGGTATCTCGGATATCGATTGGGTTGATTACCAATAGAAGACCAAATACAAACAGGAATAACAGAATTAACTCAATAAAATTTTCGCTGATCCAATTCCGTTTATTATTGTGACGATACATATTTCCCTCAAATTTACGCAGCGCTAATCGGGATGCTTACCATGATAAATTGCTACCGAATAATCACCCAAATGGATATTATAAACTCATTTTCGTTATCCTAGCCACCTGACAGTTTGGGATTAACGAAAGGAACATATTTGTGCTGCAGATCAACTATTCTTTTGTTGAAGTGTCGGGTCGCTAGTGTTCCACTAATGATAACAATTAGATGGATTACATACTTGACTTTTACCCGAAAAACAACTAATATATAGTTATGCGATATATAGCCCGACTATATAAGGAGTACTGATGGAAGCACAAGATTATTTGCCTCTTACCGAAACTTCATTTTTCATACTTCTTAGTCTTGCAACAACCCCCAAACATGGTTATGGCATCATCAAGGAAGTGGAGGAAATGAGCACGGGACGAGTCGTTCTGGCTGCTGGCACCTTATATACAGCGCTCCGGCGCATGCTGGAGGATGGCTGGATCGAGCGGTTGGAAGACGAAAATCCAAACCAAGAAAGCCGAGAACGGAAACTCTATATGCTCAGCGACCTTGGCCGTCAGATTTTTCAGCTTGAAACCAAACGCCTGCAAAGTATGGTTCACCTCACAAGCACACGCTTGAACGAAAGGCAGTGAAGATGGACAATTCCGAGTGGCATATTCGTAGCTTGGTCCTGCGCTTTATTGAGTCATTGCTGAAGCTCTACCCATCCAGGTTTCGTCATGAGTTTTACCCAGAAATTCAGGAGGTTATTCTGAGCTGCTTGCACGGCGCGGAACAGAGTGGGCAGTGGCCTTCCGCTGTTGTTCATGAAATCGCAGGGCTCGTGCCCTCGATCATCCAGGAGCACTGGCACGATCTCAGGTTTCGAAAGGAGACGTTTATGATCATCGCGAATGAAAAGCCCGGCTGGTTCTTCTACTTCAAATGGGTTGCACTGAATGCCATCGCTGTCATAGTGGCCCACTATATCGCCTGGGCAAGCATGTCCCAGGTTACAGAAATCGTGGGGAGCAGGATACAAGGAGATGGGGATTCCCTACTCTTCTATCTGTTACTTCCAATCATAGGCTTGTTGACAGGTATCATCCAGTACATACTGCTTCGTCGCTATTTACCCCACATGGGATGGTGGATTGCCGCGACATTTCTGGGTTGGTTGATGCCTTTTGTGATTGGTTTTATCTTCAGCGGGGTGTTTATCCCTGGCAACAGTACGGTCAGGATCGTGCTCGGAATGATTGTTCTCGGCACGACGGTCGCATTACCGCAATGGTGGTTATTGCGTAAACGGGTAGAGCACGCGTGGTGGTGGGTTCTCGTCTCTGGCCTCGCCTGGGGGATGGTTGGATTGTATGATCTTGTGTCTCCATCTGACATGTTTCCGGTTTTATTAGGTTTTGCGGTTGTTATCGCCATTGCCACAAGCATTGCCTGCTGGCTGCTTCTAGATTGGCTTCCGAATCACGAATTATCGAGCCGCACATCAAGCCGGTGAGGATGCAATAAGTTCCTGGCAACCAGAGCCTTGCATTTATCGTCGCCTGACAACCCCTGCAGCGGACTGGGCTACTCAGTCCGCCAAAATTAGGTAGTCAATGGATGGTACGATGGTTGGGAAGGAGACGAAGTCCCATCTTCTTTCTCGAGAGTACAATGCTCCGGCATTTCCTGCGCTTGTCCCGGCTCACGCTCGCCGTCGCCTTGCCCTACGTCTGGCTCATCTCGATCAGCACGCGTACGGTTCGTTCCGGTTTGCGCCATTTGATTGACCGCAAGGAGCGCCGGGATTTGAGTATCTTTCAAATTGGTCTACGCTTCATCGAAAGGTGCCTCACCAATGATCGGCTTATTCGACTTCCCTTATGCACCTACTAGTGAGGAAACTGTCAGGTGGCTAGTCGTTATCTATTTGAATAATTTTATTCGATCGTTAGGATGGTCATTTCCACCTGTCATTTCCACCTTGACTTATCTGAATTGACGCGATAAACTCTTCCCTACTTTACGAACCGGCTGGTAATTGCATCGCCAACCGATTTGAAAAATATCCTGGTTTCTACAGGTTCGATTGGGGGATTTATCGTGGAGGACGAGTTTATGTTTGTACGTGGATTGCGTGGAGCTACAACAGCTCAACAAGATGACCCGCAAGTCATTTATTTAGCTACACAAGAATTATTACACGCGATTTTACTGGCTAACCCATCTCTGGAGGTTAAGGATATCGCCAGTGCAATCTTCACGGTCACGAATGATTTGCAATCCGCATATCCAGCATTTGCAGCGCGTGATATGGGTTGGAATCAGGTTCCCATGCTTTGCGCACGAGAGATACCGGTACCGGGAGGCTTACCATTCTGTATCCGGGTTTTAATTCATTGGAATACCGATTTACCTCAATCAGCAATTCATCCAGTATATCTAGGCCACGCGGTCAGCCTGCGACCTGATTTAGAAAGGAAAAGCCAGCCATGATGATTATCATGCGTACCGATGCAACTCCGGAACAGATTGGTAGTGTGGTCGAGTTGGTCGAATCGCTGGGACTACGCGCTCACCTGTCAACTGGAACAGAACGAACCGTAATCGGCGCCATCGGTGATCGGAGTCTTGTGGAGCCAGATCCCTTTTTTTTTCTACCCGGGGTGGACCGGGTAGTTCCAATTTCCCGACCGTATAAACTGGCTTCGCGAGAATTCAGGCCAGATAATACAATTTTTACTGTTGGAGATGTACGAATTGGGGGAGATGAAATTATCATCATCGCGGGACCTTGTTCAGTAGAAAACCGTACCTTGCTATTAGAAACTGCACAGGCAGTACATGAGGCAGGCGCGCATTTATTACGCGGCGGGGCTTATAAACCACGATCTTCACCCTATGCCTTCCAAGGCCTGGGGGAACAGGGCCTGGAACTCCTGGCCGAGGCACGCCAGGTCACCGGTATGCCCATTGTCACTGAAGTCATGTCCACTGATCAGGTGCCCCTGGTTATTAAATATGCGGATGTGCTCCAAATCGGAGCCCGCAATATGCAAAACTATTCTCTATTACATGTGGTTGGAGAAACCCAGCGACCAGTACTCCTGAAACGAGGGATAAGCGCTACCGTGGAAGAACTTCTCATGTCGGCGGAATATATCCTTTCCCATGGCGGTCGGAGTGTGATGTTATGTGAGCGTGGCATTCGTACCTATGAAACAGCCACACGAAATACCACGGATATAAATGCCATCCCGGTGCTAAAATCAGTGACCCATCTTCCAGTCATCCTGGATCCCAGCCATAGCACCGGGAATTGGGCGTATGTAACCCCTATCGCGCGGGCTGGCATCGCGGCTGGGGCGGATGGCTTGATTGTGGAGGTACATCCCAACCCGGCGATTGCCTTGTCTGATGGTGGACAATCATTAAAACCGGAGCGTTTTGTGGAGTTGGTTAACCAGATCCGGGCGATCGCTCTGGCGGTTGGACGGTCTGTTGCGCCAGTACGTTCCTGCGCAGTCTTACCAACCCAGTCAGCGAGAATAGACAAGTTGATTGGATAATTGCGTATGGAAGCTGTCCCGCAGCGGTTAGCGGATTGCCGGGTTGCGATAATCGGCCTGGGGCTGATGGGGGGATCGCTGGCGAAGGCATTACATGGACGGTGCACCCACCTGAGGGGCTTCGATCCTGATCCAGACACGCTTCAGTTAGCTTTAGATGAAAAAACCATCGCCGGAGGGGCGATCACACCAGACAGTCAAATTGCTGACGCTGATCTGATTGTCCTGGCTGCTCCGGTCCGTGCAATCATCGAACTGGTACAGCAATTGCCCGAGTGGCATCCAGGTCAACCGATTGTCGTTGACTTGGGCTCGACGAAACGTGAAATTCTGGCTGCCATGCAAGCCTTGCCTGAGCGGTTTGACCCCATCGGTGGGCATCCCCTGTGTGGAAAAGAAAAATCTTCATTACGTTTTGCTGAGTCTGGACTTTTTAATGATGCGCCTTTTGTATTAATTCCATTAGAACGTACATCCGATCGAGCGCGACGGATCGTCTTGGAATTGGTTCAGCAAATAGGCGCTTATCCGGTATGGCTTGAAGCCGAGACACATGACCGGTGGGTAGCTGCAACCAGTCACTTTCCCTATGTGTTGGCGAATCTCCTGGCAGGCATTACTCCTGATGAGGTCATACCTCTGGTAGGGCCGGGGTTGCGTAGTACGACCCGCCTGGCTGGCAGCTCACTAACCATGATGATTGACATCCTGGCAACGAACTCTGAGGCTATTTTAGACAGGCTGCGCACCTTTGATAAGCAACTCGAGGTTTTTACTACTGCCCTGGAAAATTCTGATTGGCAGACAGTAGAGGCATTATTAATTATTGGCCGCGACCGTTACCAGAACCAGATCGACTCCTCCCATAGGAATAACGTATGATATTGGTCATATCACCTGGTAAGCCGCTTCATGGAGAAATAACGCTTCCTGGAGATAAATCGCTTTCACATCGGGCAGCCCTGTTCGCTGCCCTGGCAGAAGGAGAGAGTCAGATTGACAATTTCCTGATATCCGGTGTGACCGAGGCAATGCTAAACGCGATAAGAGAATTGGGCGTGAAATGGCAATTACACGGAAGTCGTTTGGTGGTGGAGGGGCGTGGATTTTATAGGTTACACGAACCGGTTGGACCGATTGACTGTGGAAATTCGGCAACGACACTGCGCCTGTTGACCGGCGCCTTGGCTGCGGCGGGGGTTCCAGTGATCATTGACGGCTCGGAGGGCTTGCGTCGCCGTCCGATGGGGCGGATTGTTGACCCACTTAAAGCGATGGGTGTAATAATCCAGGCAACGAATGGTTGCGCCCCACTCGAGTTGACACAATCAATCTTCCCACTCCACCCCTTACATTACCGCCTACCGGTAGCCAGCGCACAGGTGAAATCTTGTTTATTACTGGCTGCCCTGGCTGCGTCAGGGCCTTCTGATTTAGAAGAACCCGGTCCATCACGTGATCACACCGAGCGAATGTTGCGGTGTATGGGTGTGGATGTACAACAAGGGGAGGATGATTATCAAATCAGGCTGATCCCCCCCCAACCTTTGCGTCTTAATCCGATGCAAATAATGCTACCGGGTGATTTCTCGGCGGCCGCGTTTCTGATCGTGGCCGGGTTAATTGTTCCGGGAACTGAAATTTGGCTGAGGGGCGTCGGCTTGAATCCGACCCGCACCGGTTTACTCGACGCGCTGCTCAGCATGGGAGCTGATATAACCATTACTCACCAGACTGAACAGGGAGGTGAACCGATCGGGGACCTGCGGATATGTTATTCGGTTTTACAGGGAATCGAGGTGGCAGGAGAGCAAGTTGTCCGCATGATTGATGAATTTCCTGTCTTTGCGGTTGCCGCAGCTTTCGCACATGGACCGACTATGGTGAGCGAGGCTGAAGAACTGCGTTATAAAGAATCGGATCGCATCGGTGCGCTCTGTCAGGAATTGAGTAGAATCGGTGTGGATGCTCAAGAAGCTCCCGATGGATTTATCATTCAGGGTGGATATCCTGTTCATGGCGGGAGTGCAGCCTCCCATGGTGACCATCGGCTGGCGATGGCGCTGGCAGTTGCTGGATTGGCTACAATCCAACCAGTCCAGATAAATGGCGCTGAAATTATTGCCGAATCATTCCCGGATTTTGTGGAATGTTTGAGAAATTTAGGCGCACAAATTG
>CAYGZL010000036.1:0-46791 GCA_964354345.1 uncultured Anaerolineaceae bacterium
TCAGGCGCACATACAAACGAATTTTCACCAGCATCCGGTCAGCCTGGCTAATTTTTAGGTCCGTTTCCGCTGATTGGGTGACAGCCTCCAGGATTATCTCATAAAAATCCAGCGCCAGCTTCCCCAGCCGCTCGGCCAACAGGAAGCGCTGGGCTTTGGGGAATTTAAGGGTCAAGGGAAGCAGCCACAGTAAAAAATCGTAAGTCTTGACGAACAAAGGTGATTGGGCACTGGTTTCTTTCATAAAATCTCAAAAAATTTCGCCCCCGCAGGGGGGAAGAGTCAGAAGTTCAGAACCCAGTAGCCCAGCAACTCAGGGTGCTGGGGAGCCCGCACACCGAAAACCGACAGAGGAGTAACGAGAGTCGGGGTAGAAGTAGGAGCGGTACGCCACACGCAAGCTGAGCCAATTGCCGGACCAGCTCCCGCCGCGGAACACCTTATAACTCCCACTGGATGGGCCAGGGGGATTGCTGTAAGGAGAGATGTTGTAATAATCGCTCTGCCACCAATCAATCACCCATTCCCACACATTACCCGCCATATCCAGCGCACCATATGGGCTGACGCCGGCCGGGTAATTGCCCACCTGCGAAGTGTCGCCCACACAATAGCTATAAGATGATCCATTGTAGTAATTATGGTTAGCCAGGGTACAGTTGGGCTGCTGGTCACCCCAGGGATAAGTACGCGTGTCACTCGCGCCGCGCGCCGCTTTCTCCCATTCGGCTTCCGTTGGCAGTCGTTTGCCAGCCCACTGGCAGTAGTCACGCGCGTTGTACCACGAGACGTAGATCACCGGGTAGTTGGCGTAGGTCGGGTTGTTGTAGTAAGACGAGTGAGTGTAGGAAGAATTGTAAAGCGGGGCAGCGCAAACTCCAGCCCCAACGCACTGCGCATATTGGGCGTTGGTGACTTCGTACTTGTCGATGGAATAGGCGTCCAGGTAGACCGTGTGCAGGGGCAACTCGCCGGAATAACAAGAATAGCCGCCGTTGTGGGCCGGGTCGCAGCCCATCTGGAATGTGCCGGCAGGGACGAGTACCATTTCACCGCCGATCGTTCCAGATGCCTGGGCTAACAATATTTTATATGACAATACGACATCTTCATAATTAGCAATTTTATGGTCGAATACATCGAACCGCACACCAATTGGCATCTCCAAACCGCCATACAAGCTCCACCAGGGTGTCTCGAAAATGTCAGCTTCAAGCTTCAAGAAGACATTTACATCGGCATACGGACCCACCAGCCCATACAGTAACAACGCCAGGCGCGTTCCCGCATAACCTTTCAAATCCAATCCGGCACTGAGTTGGGGTGGATTGAAGTTGAATTGCTTACTCACTTCTCCAATCGGACTCCAATTTCCATTCAGATATTTCAAGCCACCGGTCAAGGATAATTGTTGTGTAACACTGCTGGTCACGCCAATATGAACACTGCCATCCACACCAATGTTAACCGTCAAAACAGGGGTTAACCAAACCGGCAAAATACCAACCATCACCACGATAGGAGTGAGGTAGTAACGCGCCAATTCTTTCTCCTTTTCAACGGAGGCAAGATCAACTTCAGCCTGAATCTCGAGTTCGGCGGTTTCTTTGTTGCGCATTACAAAATAAAGCTGTTGAAGCTGCCAATCCTTGACAATCAAGTTGAAATCAAATGCTGGTTCGAAAGAGATGGAGCCATTGGCTGTTATTTGGTCGTTGGTCGTCCCCAAGTTGCCGTCATGGTCATACAGCACCACACCTTGGATCGCCAGTTCGAAGCTCTGTTGTTCTAATGCCAGAGGTTGTACCTGAACACGAACCCCCTCCGCCAGGTAAACCTGTTGGACATCTGCAGGCGTCAGCATGCGGCTGATTTGCAGGTTGCCTTGCTGCATTGCCTCTTCCAGGGTCGCTTGTTGGGTATCCATGATCACCCCTGAGCCTGAAGGTGTCACAGAAATCACTTTACGCAGGAAGCCATTCGGAGCAGCGGTGGTAGGGTCGCCTACAATAATTTCGCCAGCTGTAATAACGCCAAGCTCAGGGGTTGTCTGTGTGAAGGTAAAGATACCGCTACTCGATACCCCGCTCAGGTATTGAGTGGTTGCTGTGCTTAAAACGTTCGTGGTTTCTGGAATGACAGGCACCACGACCTGTGCGTTGCGCGCTACGAATGGCAAGAAAATTGATTGATTGGTCGGGGTATTGATTTGACCTGCTGCTCGATCATTCGCCCGATTCGCACCGCCGCTTCCGGCTGGTAAAAGTATCCCCAGGATGATGAACATCACCATGAACCGTAAAATGTTAGTTTTCATGATCTTTGCCTCGCTCCAGGATGACCAGAGCAATCCTTGAAAACTGTTATGAATATTATACCTACTTATCAACCACTTCTAACTCAACATTATCTTTTGTATCTGACTCTACACCAATCTTCAATAATAACCATAGATCGCCACCCGCTGCGCCTCAAAGGGGCGATTTCAGGTAGCCAGGCGCGTTAGCGTTCCAGGTCGAAGGGCGGTCAGCCGAGCAGGACCCGGTTGCAAAAGGTTTTGTGTGATGTGTCGGGTATGGATACCTGACCTACAGTATCGGGTAACAATACCTGCCTACGATGTCGGGTATAGAAACCCGACCTACAGGCCATTCGATGAAGTAAAGACGATACTCGCTGGCATTGGTGCGGGTGCAGTCGACCTGCCAGTTTGGGTTGGCAGAGATGGTCAGATCGCATTCGGGTACGGTGGTTGAACTGCCCGCTTTTTCCCAAAGTAAATATCCACCACAACGGAGAACTACGATCAGTCATCGAGTAGAATCCACCACAAAATACCGCTGGTTTGCCATTTGCCCAGGCAAGTGGACTCGACGTAGTATTTATCCGCCTCACTATGGATGATCTGGCTGAGCAGAATGACGTCATCCCAAGGTCTACCCGCCGCATATTCTGAACAAAAGTCGTTACTCCTTGATCCAGGTCCAGTGGATATATAAATCCCATACGCCCGGCGACTTCGATCCCAACCCGGCGAAACAAAGCCATCGTCATCAATAGCGCCTCCCAGTTCTCTTCGAGCCCGGCGCAAGATGGATCGGGTCCCAATACACCACCAGTACCTGACCAAAATCCTGCAGCCAGGTTCGGTCCTCAAAGTATGGATGGATATCCTGCACTACCAGGATGACATCCTAAATTGTAACCGACTGTGATTTAACAGGGGGTCGTGCTAAAATTAAGCAGGAGATTAATAATGAGCAATCGTTCCTACCAACTTTATCCTTACCGTTGGGTGGTTCTGGCGGTATTCATGTTCATTAACCTGACCATCCAGATACTCTGGATCGGTTACGCGCCGATCACCGGACCCGCCGCGCAGTTTTATGGCGTTAGTGATTTGCAGATCGGCTTCCTGGCCATGTCTTTTATGATCGCCTATATCCCGTTGTCCATTCCTGTATCGTGGGCGATCGACACCTATGGCTTTCGCCTGCCGGTAAGCATCGGGGCGGCGCTGATGGGAATATTCGGAATCGCCCGCGGTTTAGCTGGGAGTGACTACGTACTTGTTTTATGTTTCACCATTGGTATTGCCATCGCCCAACCCTTCCTGCTCAACGCCTGGACCAAAGTGCCAGCACAATGGTTTTCGACCGACGAACGCGCCACCGCCGTTGGCCTGGTAACCCTGGCCAGCCTGGCAGGTACCGCCCTGGGTATGGTACTGACACCTGTCCTGACAAAGGCTCTACCAATCCCAACGGTGCAACTCTTTTACGGCATCCTTGCTGCTCTATCGGCAATGCTATTCCTCCGCTTGGCGCGTGAGAAACCCAACACCCCGCCCTGCCCGCCAGGCATGGAAGTGCGCGCCTTGATGCTGGATGGATTAAAACACGCTGTGACTGTCCGCTCCTTCTGGCTGTATATACTTGTCTTCTTCATCGGGATGGGGATTTTTAACGGCGTCACCACCTGGGTTGAACCCATCATCCGCCCCCGCGGCTTTACCCCTGACGATGCGGGCACCCTGGGCGCGTTACTACTCGTAGGAGGCATCCTCGGCGCAGTGGTAATCCCACCCTTCTCGGATAAGCAGCACAAACGCCAGCCCTACCTGCTGTTAGGGATCACCTTAGCCATCCCTGGTCTGCTGGGTCTGACCTTTGCCAGATCGAGCCCCGTGCTTTTTATCGCAGCCTTTGCTTTAGGATTTTTCCTGGTCAGCACCAGCCCGATCGGGATGCAATATGCGGCGGAGGTGACTCATCCTACCCCTGAAGGCACTTCCAATGGATTGATCCAACTATTTGGTCAGGCCTCGGTTGTCTTCGTGTATATCATGGAAGCCTTGAAGAGCAAGGATGGCTCCTTTACCCCGGCGCTTGTGTTAGCGATTGGATTACTGGTGCTTAGCGTTCTGGTACTGACACAGTTAAAAGATCCTCAGCGGTAAGATCGCTGCTTATAATTGTGGCACACCAAAACTTTTCAATATACTCGATCACCAGCCGGGTGCCTTCGTCATGGGCAACATACGGTGGCAGCGCCGGGTTGTACATCGCATCGGTCAGGTCGCGCACGAACGCCGCAGGTATACCCAATCGCGCCAGGTTTTTGAGACCAAACGGACGGTTCAATACGCACATGTTGGTATGGATGCCCGCAAAGATCACGAGCTCAATCGCATTCTGCTGCAGGAAGCTATAGATTTCGTGAATATCCTCAGAGATGCCGTCCCACTGAGGATCAATTTCCACTCCGGGATGCTGGCGCGTCCAGGCCTTGGACCAGTCTCGTTCGCCAGTGTCGCAACCGCCGTCTTCATCCTGGATTGGCAACGGCGGGTCGGGGAGAAGCCTTTGCTCTGGCAGCGAAATGGCAGGTAGGTTCACCATCCGCAACCGGGCGGGATGATCGGCATAAAAACCCATCGTTTCCGAGGGTGAATGGATCACCCGCATCCCCCGCTGACGCGCCACATTGACCAGTGCATTGTACTGCGGAACAAGCACCGCCAGGCGTTCGACCGCGCCGCGGCACCAGTGGCAGTCCCACACATCGCACAGGAGCAAGCAGGCGTGCTCGGCTGGCAAAACCAGAGAGGTCGTTTCGACCTGCCAGATGGTGTGCCCGAGAGTATCTTGCGCCAGATGTTGGCGGCGTAAGTGAAGATGTAAAGTGTTATTGTTCATAGGTATATTTAAACACACATGCATATTCGGCCAGTTGCGTCTGGTAAGCCTGGATCTCCGGTGGTAACATCACCTGTACTCCCTGTCCGTGCGGCTGCCACGCCAGGGGCGTCTCCAGGCCCAGCAGTCTGACCTGCAACTCCTGGCGGGGCGGGATTGAAGCCAGACTCAGGCTGCTCCCCGGCCACTCCAGGCAGATGGCGTACACGCAGCGCCCATCCTTTGAACGGGTATAGAAAACCTGCTGGCTTTCATGTTCATGCGGCGTTTCTGACCAGGGTTCGTACGGCCGCGTGGCATAAATCGCTTCACCATTCACGCGCAGCCATGCGCCAACCGTTTCCAAATCCTGCACGGCCCTTGGATGGAATGTGCCGTTCTCATCCGGACCGATCCCGACCATGAAGTTGCCTCCCTTGGCGCAGCTATCCACCAGGTTACGGATGATCCACCCCGCTCCTTTATGGTAGCGCGCCAGAGGCTCGTAGGAGAATGAGCGTCCCAACGGATAGATCACCATCCAGGGCGTTTCTGATTCGGGTTTTTCTCCCGGCACAAAGCCTTCGGGGGTGTAATAATCGCCATAGTTGCCAATACCCCGCCCGCGCAGCATCACATCCGGCTGCAGGCAGCGCAACAGCCTGACCGTTTCGCGCAGCTCCGGCCAGACCGGCTTACCCAGCCAGATGTCCAGGCAAAGCATGTCGATTTTGCCGTAGCGGGTCAACAGCTCGGTCAGTTGGCTGCGGTGGCGTTGGATCATACGCTCGGTCTCAGCTTCAGTCGGCTCAGGGGCCAGACGATGGCGGCTGCTGCGCATATCGGCGATGTACGCCGGCCGGCCGTACTCATCGGGATAAGCAAACACTCGCCGGGTTTGCAGAGGATGGAACCCGTAGGGCCGAAAGTCAGCGTCGTACCAATCCGGATGCGAGAAGTAAAAATCTATCTTGATCCCCCAACGATGCGCCGCGTCGCACAACTCCTGGATAATGTCACGCTGGAAGGGCGTATCCATCACGCTGTAAGCCAGGTCGCAAGCCTCTGGCTTCGGTCCACCGGACGCAGTCCAATTGACACGTTGCCGCACCCGGGTGTGCGTGTCAAACAGTGAAAAGCCCTCATGGTGCTTGGTGGTGATGGCAAAACATTTCAATCCAGCACGCGCAAAGAACGCCATCCATGCCTCGGCGTCAAAGCCCTGCGGGTTGAATTGCCGGTAAAGCTGCTGGTAGGCCTGGCGCTTACGATGGCGCATGCTCAAAAACGGCCAGGATTCACCGCGCAGATGCAACAGGGTATACAATCCCCAATGGATGCGTACGCCATACTTCAAATCCAGGAACGCTTCAATCGCCGGCTCAGGCGCGTGCTGATAATCCGCCTCCGGTTGCTCTTCGATGTAGCTTATCACCTGAGCATGATCGTTGTTATCGTGTGGAATCCGGAATTTCCGCATATTTTATCAATTGAGCGTACGCCGCCTCCCAGACCTCTCCCGGTCCGGGCATGAATGTTTCCACGTTGGATGAGCGGCGCACCACCGCTCTGGCATCAGCCAGGGAGCCAAGCGCGCCGAGAGTGATCGCCTGAAGTAAAATATTGCCCAGCGCAGTCGCCTCCACCGGACCGGCGATCACTACCCGCCCCGTCGCGTCGGCGGTCATCTGGCATAGCAAGCGGTTCTGCGAGCCACCACCCACGATGTGGATTGGTTCCAGGCGCTGTTCGACCAGGCTCTCCAGGCGCTCGAGAACCAGCCGGTATTTTAAGGCGATGCTCTCCAGGATGCAACGCACCATGGCTGCCTGGCTCTCCGGCAGCGGTTGACTGGTTTGTTTACAGTAAGCCAGGATGCGCGCCGGCATATCCCCTGGCTTGAGGAAGCTGGTGTCGTCTGGATCAATCAACGAGCGGAAGGGCACCGCCTCGCGCGCCAGCTCAATCAATTCGGTATAGGATAATTCTTCACCGGCTGCCTGCCAGGCGCGCCGGCATTCTTGCAGCAGCCACAAGCCCATCACATTCTTGGAGAGCCGGAAGGTGCCCGCCACGCCGCCCTCGTTGGTGAAGTTGTAAGCCAGGCTGGCGGCGTTGATCACCGGCGCACTGACCTCAGCGCCCACGACCGACCAGGTGCCGGAACTGATCCAGGCAAACCCTCTCCCCAATGCCGGTACGGCTGCCACCGCGGAACCTGTGTCGTGGGTGGCGGGCGCCACCACAGAAATTTCTTTCCCCTCTCTTTCCCCAAAGCTCAACTCTTCCGCCAGGCTGGCGCTGAGTGGACCCAACAGCGTGCCGGGTTGAATCACCTCCGGGAAGATTCCAACCGGTATCCCCATCGCCTCCATCAAGGGTTTTGCCCAGGATTGGCGCCGGGGGTCATAGAGCTGGGTTGTAGTGGTGTTGGTAAATTCGCATACCGCCCGACCGGTCAACCAATAGTTTAATAAATCCGGGATGGTTAAAAAAGTACGCGCGATCTCCAACGCCGGATCGTGGTTGACGACCATGGATAAGAGCTGGCAAAGTGTGTTGATCTGCATAAATTGGATGCCGGTCAACTCAAATATCTGTGCGCGCGGCATCCGCCGGAAGGCCTCCTCCAGCATGCCATCGTTGCGGCTGTCGCGGTAGTGATACGGCGCACCGATCAGCGCTCCTCGCCGGTCCAAGAGACCGAAATCCACGCCCCAGGTGTCCAGGCCGATGCCGGCCAGCTCCAGACCGGGCTGACGAACGACACGCGCGATGCCCTGCTTCACGTTTTCCCATAAACGCAGGATGTCCCAGTGGTAGGACAAGCGGCTTGCTTGTCCCTGCGCCGGCACCGTCACCGGTCCATTTGGAAAGCGATATTGCTCCGTCAGCTCCAGATATTCGCCATCGAAACGCCCGAGCATCGCCCGCCCGCTTTCCGCGCCCAAATCCAACGCCAGGAAATTCAATGTCTGCGCCATAGACTACCTGCCTAACAGGGCTTCCCGTATCAAGGCAGTGCCTTCCATGGCGTCACCGCTGGCGATGACGGCTGCAATGCGCTCACGACCCATGCGATCCAATAAATCGTGCAAACCCTGGAGCCATTTGATACTCTCAATAGCTGCCCGCACGCCATTCTCCCGGTACGGAAAGATATCCAAGGCATACCAGCCGCAGTAATTCATACGATCCAACCAATACAGCAGCTCGAGGGTCTCGACTGTGTGAACCGATCCAACAGTCATGTCATCGTCCCACAAACGCCAGTTGTCGTTGAAGTGCATGTAGAACAGCCGGTCGCCGAAGTATTTGAGTAGAGCAGCCGACTCAGCCGTGTTTTCATAACCCATCAGGGCATGCCCTACATCAATCATCGCCCCGACGTTCGGCCGGTTGACCTTATCAATTAACAGCAGCGTTTTACCAACCGTCGCCAGGAAGCAATGCGTGCGCGGTTCCTTCGGTTTGTATTCCAACACGATCTTCACAGCGGGCTGGTGTTCGGCGCACTCGATGACGCCTTCGATCAGCCGGTCCCAGGCATTCCAGTAATCCGCCTGGAAGGGATAATCGTAGCCATCCTGGCCAAACCACAGGTCGATCACCTCGCAGTCGAGCTGCCTGGCCCAATCCATGGATTTCTTGACCTCCTGGATGGCGGCGCGCCGGATGAGCGGATCGTTGGCGGCAAACGAACCCTTCCCCCATTGTGCCGAGGCCCAGATATCCGGGGTGACGCAGGTCACCTGTAGGCCAGCGTCGCCCACCCAGCGCCGGATTTGGTCGACATTCTCATCATTGACATGCCACATCCCAACCAACTCCACGCCTGTCAGGCCAGGGACGCGCGTGGCGAACTGGATGAGTTGCTCGGTGGAGAAACGCTCCCCATACCCGGATAAGACATAGCGATCCGCGCCGGCGTTGAAGGTATTGATATTGGCTGAAAAGCGGGGTTTAACCATGGTTTCACTCCTCTTTCTGTTCAACAGAACTATTCTTTCGCACAGTATAATATAATTATGCCTTTGTATCCTATTGCATTCTTATTTCCCGGGAGAAACCACCCATGAAACGTATTTTTGATCCGGATATGTTCGATTTCCAGTGGGAAAGTGTTAACCTCGACCGCTATATCGTCGGCACCTACTACCTGGAAGACACTTTACCCGACCAGGAGTGGATTGAGCACCTCGGTCAGGTGCAGCGCATGGCCCTGGAAGGCTCCACCTCAAGCTGGATGCGGGTGAAGGAAGATTCCAGCGCGGTGCGCGAGAAGCTCACCAGCAAAGTACTCGGTTATTACGAAGTGCCCACCGGAAAGCCACACACCAAGGCCGCCGTGGTGCAGATCGGCTTCCCCATTGACGCCTGGGACACCAACCTGAATGTCCCGATGATGCTTCTGACCATCGCTGGCAATGCCTTCGCATTCTCGAGTAAAGTCCGTTTACTGGATGTTTATTTTCCCAAAGAGGTTGTCCAGCGCTTCCAGGGACCGAAATACGGCATCCAGGGCATCCGCGACAGGCTGGGCGTTTACGGTCGCCCACTCGTGCTGCACATCATCAAACCCAAAATGGGCATGACGCCCGAAGAGACTGCCAATCAGGTGTACCAGACTGCAATGGGCGGCGCCGACCTCTGCAAAGACGACGAGATGCTCAGCGACCTGGCGAACTCCTCCTGGGAGAAGCGCCTGGAAGCCGTGCTGAAAGCCATCGAAAAGGCCGAGCGTGAGACCGGCCAAAAAATGCTCTATATGCTGAGCATCACCGATGAAGTGGATAAAGTAACTTCCAAGGCGCGCAAAGCAGTGGAAATGGGCGCGACTGGCTTGCTGCTGGCTTATTCCGCCAGTCCGTCAATCCTACGGTTGCTGACCGAAGATCCAGCAGTGACCGCTCCCGTGCTGCTGCATGTCTCGCATATGCTCAGCCAGATCCCGATGATCAGCTTTCCGGTGTTTTCCAAGTTGTGCCGGCTGTGCGGGGCAGATATGATGCTCTCTCCTTGCATCTGGACCAGCATCCCGATGGTTTCAGCGGAGGAGGCAGCCCGCAACTACCAGGTGATGATCGCTCCGATGTACCATATTAAACCCACCTTCCCGATGCCCGCGGCGGGCATGTACCCGGGCCTGGTGCCGGTGCTGATGGAGGAGTTCGGAGTTGACCAGATCATCCCGGCAGGGGGCGGTATGCTGGGTCACAAGCTGGGCTATACCGCCGGCGCCAAGGCCTGGCGGCAGGCGATTGATGCCACCCTGCATGACCTCCCCCTGACCGAAGCCGCTGAGACTCAACCGGAGTTGAAGGCCGCCATCGAGCAATGGGGCATCCGCAAGCGCCCACAAACTGCCTGGGGCTATGCGGGCAAGGATTTTCATCCTGCCTTCGCCCCAAAGAACCTCGATTGATCAGGATCTGTCATCCTGAGCAAAGCAAAGGATCTGTATGCCTGATACAACCAAAATCTCTCGAGACTCCTTCAACACGCCGCTGCCATCCCCGGTTCAGTTGGTCAGCCTCTATCGCAGCATGGTGCTTATCCGCCGGTTTGAGGAGTCCGCCAACGAGCTATACATGCAAGGCCGGATCCCTTCCACCTTGCATTTGTACATCGGTCAGGAAGCGGTCGCGGCCGGGGTCAGCGCACTGCTACGTACAGATGACTATGTGGTGAGCACCCATCGCCCCCACGGTCATGCCCTGGCAAAGGGAGTGGCAGCGCGGCTGATCATGGCCGAACTGTTCGGCAAAGCCACCGGCGCCTGCAAAGGCAAGGGCGGCTCTATGCACATCGGAGATATGGCAGTGGGCATGCTGCCCGCCATCGCCATCGTCGGCGGCAACGCCCCGATTGCAGCCGGTCTGGCGTTGGCGAACAAGATGCTCAAAACCGACCGGGTTGCAGTCTGCTATTTTGGCGATGGTGCGACCAATGAAGGCGACTGGCACGAGGCGATTAACTGCGCCGCGCTGTGGGACCTGCCAGTGATCTTCGTGTGTGAGAATAATCTATACGCAGCCTCCACCCCCTTCAAGACAGCCTTCAAGATAAATAATATCGCCCAGCGTGCCTCAGCCTATGGTCTGCCAGGCGTCACGGTGGATGGCAACGCTGTGTTGGCGGTTTACAACACCTCCAAAGAAGCAATCGAACGCGCCCGGCGGGGTGAGGGCGCGACTCTGATTGAATGCCAGACCTACCGGCAGTGCGGTCATTCTCGCTCAGATCCGCGCACCTACCGCAGTCGGCAAGAAGAGGAAGAATGGAAAGCCAGGGACCCGATCGTGAACTTCCGCATGTTCTTGCTCTCCCAGGGCTACGCCTCAGCAGACCAACTGCGGTCTGTAGAAGGTGAAGTCGAAGCAGAGATCCAGGAAGCGATTGCCTTCGCTGACGCCAGTCCCGAACCTGTTGCAGACGATGTTTTGACCGATGTCTTTGCAGGATAAGCTGTCAGCTTGTCCGCCTGTAAGGAGTGACCGATGACCATGATGACCATAGCCGAGGCTCTGCGCCAGGGCATCCGCGAAGAGATGCGACGCGACGAGCGCGTGTTTTGTATCGGTGAAGATATCGGGATCGAAGGAGGTTTTGGCGGCGCGTTCACAGTCACCCTCGGCCTCTCCCAGGAATTCGGCCACGCGCGCATCCTGGATACACCCATCTCCGAAGCCGCTATCGCCGGAATTGCCATCGGCGCAGCTATTGGTGGGCTGCGCCCGATCGCCGATGTGCAATATGGCGATTTCCTGTTCAACGCCATGGACCAACTGGCCAATGAAGCTGCAAAGCTGCGCTACATGTCGGGCGGCACGCTTTCTGTTCCAATGGTGATGCGCGCCCCGATCGGCGCGACCGCACGCGGCGCACAACACGCCCAAAGTCTGGAAGCCTTCTTCACGCATGTGCCCGGCTTGAAGGTGATTTGCCCAGCCACTGCTTACGACGCCAAGGGGATGTTGAAGAGCGCCGTGCGGGATGACAACCCGGTGTTGATCTTTGAACACAAGCTGCTCTATGGATCAAAAGGCCCGCGCACCGAAAAAGGCTCCATCAGTCCGGTGGGCGAAGTGCCTGACGAGGATTACACGATTCCTTTCGGCAAAGGAGTCATCCGCCGCCCCGGCAAAGACATCACGATCGTCGCTAACCTGCTGATGCTCTACCGCTCCCTGGCTGCGGCTGAGACCCTGGCGCAACAGGGCATCCAGGTTGAGGTGATCGACCCACGCAGCCTGGTACCGTTGGACGAGGAATTAATTCTGAGCTCAATCCAAAAGACTGGCCGGTTGCTGGTGGTCGAAGAAGACAACCTGACCAATGGCTGGGGCGCAGAGGTAGTCGCACGCATGGCTGACCGGGCCTTCGTCTGGCTGGATGCGCCAATCAAGCGCGTCGCCGCGCCGGATACACCGCCGCCGTTTGCGCCAGTGCTTGAGCGCGCCTATGTGCCCAGCGCAGATAAAATCGTCGCTGTAGCGCTGTCCATGTTCTAGCAGGAGGTCGGTATGACGTCGGAACGGTTGCATGATATCCGGGTGCCTCCCCTCAGCCAAACCATGGACACCCTGGTGCTGGTCGAATGGGTCAAACAGGTTGGCGACCCCGTGACGAAGGGTGAAACCTTGTTTATCGTCGAAACCGATAAAGCCAACCTGGATGTGGAAGCCACCGCTACCGGCATCCTGCGGAGCATCTCGGCCCAGCCGGGCGACGAAATTAAAGTGCGTTCCGTGATTGGGCAGATCCTGGAAGCGGGTGATAGTTCAAATCTTGCCCCAATCTCAACAGCAGAACCCTCATCTGGTCCTGCTCCAGAATCAACTCAAGCACATCAGGTCGTCAAGCCTGGTGAGTCGCAACCAAGCGGTCGGATATTCGCCAGCCCGCGCGCCCGGCAGCTTATCCAGGCTAAAGGCTTATCGTTAGAAAAAATCCACGGCAGCGGTCCGCAGGGCATGATCGTCGAGCGAGACGTAGTCGCTTACCTGAAAAATGAACCGGTCAGACCGCGGGCAACGCCGCTGGCTCAACGTATCGCCCAGGCTAACGCGATTGACCTGACCAGCCTGACGCCGGGCAAATCCGGAATAATTTCGAAATCCACGGTTGAGGCGGCTCTGCAACAGACGCCTGCGATTGGCGGTACACCTGTTCGGCAGGATACGCCTGTTGCAGCGGATATACTACCCGACGCGCCTCCAGCGGCGCCTACTCCGCTGCCCGAGCACCAGTCCATGAAGCTCAGCCCGACACGCCGCACCATCGCCCGCCGCATGTTGGAGAGCCATACCACCACCGCCCCGGTCACCTACCTGCGTGAAGTCGACGCCACGCGGCTGGTCGAGCTGCGCACTCGTCTTTTAGAGCAGCTACCTGCAGAGACACCCCGCCCGAGCTATACAGATTTACTCATCAACATTGTCTGCCGGGTGTTAATCCAGCATCCGCAACTCAACGCTACCTTCGATGGGGAGCAAATCGAGCTATATACACATGTACATCTGGCAGTGGCAGTCGATACGGAACGTGGATTGGTCGCTCCCGTGCTGCGCCAGGCAAATAAATTCGGTGTCGCTGAGTTAACTCGGCTGCGCAGCAACCTGGTCGCCAAGGCCCAGGCAGGAGAGCTAACGCCGGATGACCTCAGCGGCGGTACATTCACCCTCAGCAACCTGGGAATGCTGGGAATTGACTCGTTCACCCCGCTGATCAACCCACCGCAGGTTGCCATCCTGGGCATTGGTCGTATCCGCCAGGCTCCCGGGGTGTATAAAGGAAAGCTCCGCCTGCGCAGCTGGATGACTTTGGCTCTGACCTGCGACCATCGCGTCGTGGATGGCGGACCGGCGGCGCGTTTTCTCTCCAACCTGGCGGATTTGACTGAGAACCCGGACCAGATCTGGTTATAGAGTTTAATTTAGTTTGAGTGGATTTCAGCTTCACTCAAACGAGTGCCTTGGCGCCAGACACATCGTACAGCGGTAAACGCGGATCACACGTCTGGTAAGTATCCTTGATCCAGGCATACTGCGGATCGTCTGTAGCTGCCAGACTCGGCGCGCTACCCGCCAGGACATTCAAGTAATATGTGGTATAGCCGACCGGGCTGGAGACTGGATGATAGCCCTCCGGGACCAGCACGGCATGGTTGTGCTGCGCCAATACCGTCGCCTCGATCGGGTAGCCGGCTCGATGCAAGGGCGACTCAGCGGCGGTGTAGATGCGCTGCAAGGCAAAACCCTCAGGAGGGGTGAACTTGTAGTAATAGACCTCCTCCAGATCAGCTTCCAGCAGGTTACCAGCTGGATCGGTTTTGTGTACATCATGCTTATGGGGTGGATAACTCGACCAGTTGCCGCCCGGCGTGTAAACCTCAACAACAACCAGGCGTGCGCATGGAAAACCAGGC
Source organism: uncultured Anaerolineaceae bacterium (assembly GCA_964354345.1). Taxonomy (GTDB): domain Bacteria; phylum Chloroflexota; class Anaerolineae; order Anaerolineales; family UBA4823; genus CAYGZL01. The sequence goes on from CAYGZL010000036.1 coordinate 14,608, forward strand.
GGCAGGATTTGATTGATCTGGCGGGTGGCGTGATCACCCCCGCGAATTTCGACCGTGATTTCTGCCGGTGTGATCAGATGTGCCGGATAGGCCTGGTCAGTCGCTGCCCATGCTAGAGCAAACTCACAGTCACTGGCAGCCTGGACAGAGAAAGCTGTTTGGGGCGGCAGGTAGAGGGCGTACGGTAGACCGCAAAAGACATTCGGGCGCTCCCCCAGCCCCTGCCACTGCCCTCGGTTCGAGTGGATGTCCACTGTACCGCCTAACACTACCAGGACCAGCTCATATTTCCCGGTCTCAAACGATCCCTGTGCGCCGGCTGTCAGCTTGCGGGATTGGAAGTGAATGTGCTCCCAACCCGCCAGTTCCGGCGTCACTTCAATAATCAAATTATGATCGAGCGAGGGGTTAGGACGAATCACCAGGTTTTCGGAGGTATATTGGCGCATGACTGTTTACCTTTCCATGAACAACCTTATTTTAGCCGCATTGATTACAAAGGTTTAGATTGCTTCGCAAAGATCGCTCGCAACGACTGGCGCAAGCCATGTCAATTATGAAAGATGATGGCCTCTGCTGTGGAGATACCCACAACGTCTGATGCGAGAGTTATCGTTTCGGGTCGATGGGAGCAAAGGGATCTAAAATTACTCATAACGACCCGATAACCTATATAGTGTTAAAATTACATCTAAAGGAATCAGTTAATTTAAACACAATAATCCGGGGCTCAAACCATGAAATCCCTCCATCTCGATCGTAAACCCTTCAATCTTTCGCAACAAGATATGGCCTGGGTGCAGGAAACCCTGGCAGGCATGGATACTGTCACCAAGGCCGGACAGCTCTTTTGTCTGGTGGTAACCAGTCCTGACCCGGCGGATATGTTGCATAAGCTGACTGAAACAGGAATAAAACCCGGCGGATTTATGTCACGCCCCTTCCCAGGAGCCATGGTGCAGGGATTGCACCGGGCGTTGCAGGACAGCGCCGAGATTCCGCTGCTCCTGGCGGCTAACCTTGAAAAAGGCGGTGATGGCATTGCATCCGATGGCACAGCTTATGGGACGCAACTGCAGATTGCCGCCACAGACGATGAGACGATGGCCTATCGCCTGGGACTGATTGCCGGACGTGAAGGGCGCGCGGTGGGTTGTAACTGGGCCTTCGCGCCGGTGATTGACATTGATTACAACTATAACAACCCCATCACCAACACCCGCACCTACGGATCCGATCCCCAACGAGTGCTGCGCATGGGGCGCGCCTATATGAAAGGAATCCAGGAATGCGGCCTGGCAGTGTCTATCAAGCACTGGCCGGGGGATGGCGTGGATGGACGCGACCAGCACCTGGTCACCAGCGTCAACAGCCTGTCCACCGAAGCCTGGGACGCCTCCTTCGGCATGATCTATAAAGGCATGATTGAAGACGGGGCTGAGACCGTCATGGTGGCGCACATCATGCTACCTGAGTATTCTCGCCAATTGCGTCCCGGCATCCGGGATACTGAAATCCTGCCGGCCTCACTGGCGCTGGAGTTGAACTGCGACCTGCTGCGCGAGCAGCTTGGTTTCAACGGCCTGATTGTGTCAGACGCCACTCCCATGGCGGGTATGACCGCAGCCATGCCGCGCGCCAGGGCGGTGCCAGCCTTGATCGCCGCGGGCTGCGATATTTTCCTGTTCACGATGAACCTCAAGCAGGATTTTGAGTTTATGCTGCAAGGCATTCGGGATGGTGTGATTACTCCGGAGCGCCTCGATGAAGCCGTTACACGTATCTTGGCCTTCAAAGCCTCCATGAAACTACATGAACGAAAACATGCAGGTACACTGGTTCCACACCCTGGCGCGCTCTCGATTTTAAATTGTGCAGAACATCGCGCCTGGGCCAAAGAATGCGCCGACAAGGCCGTGACGCTGGTCAAAGACACCCAGCAGCTCCTACCCCTGTCTCCCGAAAAGCATAAACGTGTTTTGGTCTACGTGCTCGGTGATACCGGTGGATACATGGATGAAGGCGGCGGCGTGAGCGGTATATTTATCAGCCGGCTGGAAGCGCAGGGTTTTACCGTCACCAAATTCGATTACTCGCAACTGGCTGGAGCCAACATGTGGGCGAGCAGCCTGATGACCGACCCGCTGGGACGGCTGAAAGACTATGACCTGGTGTTGTATTTTGCCAGCTTGAAAACTGCCAGCAACCAGACCATTGTGCGCATCAACTGGGCGCAGCCAATGGGCGTGGATGTGCCCAAGTTTGTGCATGAGATCCCCACCCTGTTCGTTTCGGTGGACAATCCTTACCACTTGCAGGATGTACCGATGGTCAAGACATTCATCAATGGCTATTCGTCCAATGAATACGTGATCGAGGCAGTGGTCGATAAACTGGTGGGCAAATCGTCCTTTAAGGGGATTAATCCAGTGGACCCGTTTTGTGGGCTGTGGGATGCGAGGTTATAAAAGCCAATTAATATTTGATTGGGCGTGTATTTTCTTTTAACCAACTAATGATATCATCGTAAGTCATCTCTACCATTTCTCGCGCTGCGGGAACGAACAGACCACCGATCATCAGCATGAACTTACCCATAAAGATATTCACCGGCGATCAGTGTGGCACCGTTGCCTGCCCACCCACTCGTCACACTGCGCGTGAAGTACGGGCGATCGGCATCCCCCGAAGTAATTTCTACGCTGGTGGGCACTGTCACCGGGTGCCTACCGGAACGATTGACCATCTAGATGGTTTTACCACTTTTCCTTATACCCCACTTGACTAATTCATTGCCAGTTGGTCGAGAGATACGGGTTTGTTCCACCACGAGCAAGCAGACCAGGTCGAATATCTATACGCAGTATTGACCGATTGTTGTAGCAGTATCCAAAAGAGAATCAAAAGAGATAAAAACCTTCCCTTCCCACATACTTTCAACTATAATCCACTACAATCGATCTCCAGATTTCCTGGTTAAAATCATTGACAGGGACCAAGCGTTGTACGACAGCTCAGAGAGCCGGGGCTAGGTGTGATCCCGGCGCTGTACAGGCAACATTCGCCGCCCTCGAGATGCGAGAAGAAAGCCGCTGCTGCGACCAGTAAAACCCGCCGGGTACTCCCGTTATCGAGCAACACCCATGCTGGTGGGTGGAGGAGACCTGTTCCGTAAGGCGCAGGTGAAGTGAGGTGGTATCACGACATGGTTCGTCCTCAGCAAATACTGAGGGCGTTTTTATTTAAGAGTAAGGAGTTATCCGATGAACGCCAACGATTTACGCCGTAAGTACATCCAGTTCTTTCAGGAACGCGGTCACCAGTTTATCCCGTCGGCTCCGCTGCTGCCGGAGAACGACCCCACCGTGCTGTTCACAACCGCCGGGATGCACCCGTTGGTGCCGTTCCTGCTTGGCGAGTCGCATCCGATGGGTTGCCGCCTGGTGGACTTCCAGAAATGCCTGCGCACGGTGGATATAGACGCCATCGGCGATAGCTCGCACCTGACATTCTTTGAGATGCTCGGTAACTGGTCGCTGGGCGATTACTTCAAGAAAGAGTCGCTAGCCTGGAGCTACGAGTTCCTGACCGAGGTGCTCGCCATTGACCCGGCTCGCCTGGCGGTGACCGTGTTCGCGGGCGACGCGGATGCGCCGCGCGACGACGAATCAGCCGCCATCTGGCAGCGCCTCAGCATCCCGCAGGAACGCATCTTCTTTCTGCCCAAGGCGGATAACTGGTGGGGACCGGCTGGCATCACTGGTCCATGCGGACCCGATTCAGAGATGTTCTACGACACTGGTCGCCCTGACCACCCTGGCTGTCAACCCGGCTGTTCCTGTGGCAAGTGGTTTGAGATCTGGAACAATGTTTTTATGGAATACAACCAGATCGCAATTGGTCGTTACGAGAAGCTGCCCCAACGCAATGTGGACACCGGTATGGGCGTCGAGCGCACCCTGGTTGCCCTGCACGGTTTGGACGATATTTACAAGGTGGACACAATCTACCCGCTGGTTGAACACATTGCCTCCCTCTCCGGTCACGCTTATGAGAGCAATCCCCTCCCCTTCCGGGTGATTGCCGATCACGTGCGTTCAACCGCGTTCGCCATCGCTGATGGCGCCTTCCCTTCGAATGTCGGAGCCGGCTATGTGGTGCGGCGTATGGTACGCCGGGCGGTACGTCACGCACATGAATTGGGCATCCGCGAGAACTTCTGCGCCCGCCTGTCCGAGACAGTGGTAGAGGCGCTGGCGCCAGTCTACCCCGAGTTGGAGCGCCGCCGATCGGTCATCAGCGAGGCGCTCGATCGCGAGGAGATTAAATTCAAGCGCACCCTCGAGCGGGGTTTACGTGAGGTAAGTAAAGTAATGGGACGCTCCCAGCCAATTGGGCAAATATCATCTGCGGATGCTTTCAACCTGTATGAAACCTATGGCTTTCCCCTGCCCCTCACCATCGAGATCGCCCAAGAGCATGACCTGACGGTGGACGAGGCTGGCTTCGAACGCCTGTACCAGGCGCATCGCGAGCAGTCGCGCCGCGCTTTTACGGCAAAGTATACCGGCGGTCTGGCTGACCACGCCGAGCAGACCACTCGCCTGCACACTGCCACGCACCTGTTGCATGCTGCGTTGCGGCAAGTACTCGGTACGACAGTCCATCAAATGGGTTCCAATATTACTCATGAACGACTGCGCTTCGACTTCTCCTATCCGGAGCGCCTGACGGACAAGCAGATTATTGAAATCGAACACCTGGTTAACCAGGCCATCCAACAAGATCTGCCCGTCACTCTGCAGGTCACATCTTTGGATGAGGCCCTGGCATTCGGCGCGATGGCTTTCTTCGGTGAAAAATACGGCGACATGGTCAAGGTATATACGATTGGCGATGTCTCGAAGGAGGTGTGCGGCGGGCCGCATGTCTCCCGCACCAATGAACTCGGTCGGTTCCATATCGTAAAACAGGAGGCAGTGGGTCAGGGTGTACGCCGCATTCGGGCAGTACTGGAGGAAAACCGTTATAATTAGAGGCAACCATGCAACTTGTCAATGGTAGCCGGGTCGCAATTGTGGGCGGCGGGCCTGCGGGGAGCTTAAGCGCGATACACCTGTTAGCGTATGCTACACAGGCTAATATCCTCCTGGATATCCAGATCTTTGAGCCGCGTGATTTTCAGCGCCCCGGCCCAAATAGCTGTAATAAGTGTGCGGGTGTTTTATCCTCCACCCTGGTACAAAGCCTTAAAAACCTGGGGCTGGAAATTCCAGACGAGATGATCCAGGCAGAGTTATCCACCTATATCCTGCACCTGGGTCAAATCGATCTGCCCATCCAGAAACCAGATGCCAACCGGCGGATTGTTAGCGTTTATCGGGGAAGCGGTCCACGCCTGGGTCAGCCGCCGTTCCCGGCATCCTTTGATGCCTGGCTGTTGGACCAGGCTTGCCAACGGGGCGCCAACGTTCAACCAGCACGGGTTCAAGCCATCCGACCGGGGAATCGCCCACAGATCGTTACGACAGGCGGAACCAGCGAAGTCGACCTGGTTGTGCTGGCTACGGGAGTGAATAGCCGATCGCCACTCGATCCGGCCTGGGGATACCGACCCCCGAAGATAGAGGTGATGGCGCAAGATGAGATCGTCTGGCCTTACAGCTCAAACGATACCAGTGTGCATATATACTTCGACCAACCACCTGGTCTGGTGTTCGGGTGTATGATCCCCAAGGGACGTTACGCTAACATCTCGCTATTAGGGCGCGGTTTGAAATCGGGGTCGGCGAGTAGTTTTCTCAAAGCGCACAACCTGGTGGAGTCATTATCCGCTGAGATCCCTTTGCTATGCGGGTGCACGCCGCGCGTGGCAGTATCGCCCGCAACGAAATATTACTCCGATCGTCTGGTCGTTGTGGGCGATGCTGCCGTAAGCCGGCTCTATAAGGATGGGATTGGCGCAGCCTTTGTGACTGCTCAAGCAGCCGCGAGCACGGCAGTTCAACGCGGGATTGCTCGCCAGGATTTTGCTGCAGGATACCGACCCACCTGCCGCCAGATTGCGCGGGACAATATTTATGGAAAAATATTATTCCGCCTATGGGACTTTACACGCCATTCACCCAACCTGCTAGCGATCTGGCAACGACCCATTCTGGCTGAGGTTAATCTACCACCCAGCGAACAAATTTACACCCGCATCCTATGGAGCATGTTTACCGGGGAAGAACCCTATCAGAAGATTTTTCGTCTGGCGTTCAGCCGGACAGCGCTAACGAGATTATGGAAAGTGCCCCCTAAACCATGAAAAAAACTCGGAAAGAAACTGGACTGGGACCTTTGTCCGATGGTGGTCATGCCGTGGTGATTGGCGGTGGACCCGGCGGTGTGGCGACCGCGATAGCCTTGAGAGAAGGCGCACGTTCTCAGGATAAAAACGTGGTAGTCACGATTGTCGAAGGGAAGCAATTTGCCGGTGAGCAACACCACAACCAGTGCGTTGGGGTGCTCTCACCGCCAATCGGTGAACTGATGGAGCGGGAGCTGAGGATACCATTTCCTCATCATTTGGGCCGATGCAGTATTACCGGCTATGTATTGCATGCTAATCAACAAGAAATTATCCTGGATGGTGAGAGTGAACCATCGGTAGCACTGCGGCGGGTTCAATTCGACGCCTATATGTTAGATGCGGTTGTTCAACGAGGCATCGAAGTACATGCTGCGCGCCTTACCGGACTGGAATTTCATAACGACCGGGTGGTCATTTATACCGAAAAATCGGCTCTGTCGGCGGATATAGTGATTGGCGCATTTGGTATGGATGAGGGTACCGGCGTCATTTTCCAGCGCGAAGTTGGATACCAACCTCCCCCCTCGCTAAATTCAATTGTGACGAAATATCACCCGGGCCCTGAAGGAATGCTGCAATTCGGTAACCGTATTCACGCCTTTCTGCCCCGCTGGTCGCGCATCGAATTTGGTGGCGTTACACCAAAAGGCAATCACCTGACGATCAATATTGCCGGGAAAACTGTGGATACCAACCTGATGGACGCCTATCTGGCATCGCCGGAAGTGCGCCGGGTGCTGCCCTGCTTCGAAAATGTGGGGCGCTTCGATCCTGGCGACTTACAATATTTCAAGGGCTGCTTCCCCTGTGGCCTGGCGCGCCGCTACAGCGGTGATCGGTATGTAATGGTGGGGGATGCGGCCGGGCTGGTAAGGGCTTTCAAGGGCAAAGGGATTACCTCCGCCATTCAAACCGGGATGCGGGCGGCGCAGGTTATTCTGGCTCAGGGAATATCCAGGGCAGCCTTCCAGGCCTATCATGCCGCCAATCGCGACATCACCCGCGACCTACCCTACGGTCAGGGGATGCGCCACCTGACCGTGTTGGCCTCACGCCTGGGTTTGATGGGTGTGGTGATCCGGGCAGCCGCAAACGATCCGGGATTACGCCGGGCGCTGTTTGATGCGGTATCCGCCCACCATCCCTACTGGCAGGTTGTGCGGGACAGCCTCTCATTCCATGCGATGCGCGCAATTATGAGGGCACTTTTTTCAAATATCTCACACTCAGGAGAGAGAGTCTCCCGACCGTAGGTGTGCAGCATCGGGTATGATAGTAGATAGATAATCTTTTCATGAATTACTGATAAGGAGCAATACTACGAAGGAAGACGGAAATCTGAAAATCCTGATTGTAGAGGATGACCCCGCAATTGAATCGTTGGTATCGCTTGGTCTGCGGTACGAGCATTATCACGTTATTGCCACCAATAACGGTTTGACGGGTCTGCAGCTTTTTGAGGAACATAAGCCAGACCTGATCATCCTGGATTGGTTATTACCTGGGATGGATGGGATTAAGTTGTGCCGCATGATACGCTCCCAGTCTGATGTACCAATTATCATGATCACCGCACGCGACGCGATTCGGGATCGCGTCAATGGGCTGGAGACTGGCGCGGACGATTACCTCGTTAAGCCCTTTCACATCGATGAATTAATCGCGCGGGTGCATGCCCGGCTCCGTCACCGCCATCCGGGAGACACCACATTGTCATTCCAGGATCTAAGTCTGGATCCTAAGACTCATGAAGTCTATCGCGGCCGACATCCCATTGAATTGACCAGCACCGAGTTTAAATTATTAAATTACCTGATGCGCCACCCCCGCCAGGTATTATCGAAAGAACAAATATTAGAAGAAGTATGGGGATATGATTTTCAAGGGGATGCGAATATTGTTGAGCAATATATCCGTTCCCTCCGCCAAAAAATGGGGCAGCCTCCGCTCATCCAAACCATGCGTGGAGCTGGTTATGTACTTCGAGAGGTTCAAGGATGAAGAAGAGCCTCTCGTTTCGAGCGCTTATCATTCTTTTATTTGTTGGAAGCCTGATCCCTTTGCTGGTCATGGTCGGATTGGTGGTTTTCCGATTGCAGCAGGCTTACCTGGTCAATGAGGCTCAGAGACGCCTGATAAATTTTGTACAAACGGGGGTTGAGCAGTATGCCAGCGACACAGATCTCACCGTCCTGGCGATTAATTTGGGTGAGCACCTGCGTGTGTTAGGCGCTGACATGTTCATCCAAAATGCCAGCGGGAATCCAGTTCCACCTTCCCTTGGCACGGGCCCCTGGCTCGATGCTACTGAGCACCAGGCTGCGCGGGATTCACGTAAGAGCAATATTCAGATGATCGGGAGCGGCAATTCTTCTCGAATTGTTTACCTGGCAGCCGTGGTCGATCAAACCAATAACTTACTTGGTAGCGTGGAAGCAAGCCTGCCTATGGCCGGTATCACTGACCAACAAAACGCCTTACGTCATTGGTTAACCCTGATCATAAGCCTTGCCTCGGTACTATCGGTAATATTAGCCATCCCCCTTTCGGGGATCATTACCCGTCCAATGAAAAGCCTGATGGAATCGGTTGAACGCGTTCGGCAAGGAGATCTTAAGACACGCGCTCCAATTCCTGAGATCTATGAACTGGGCCAATTGGCGATAACCTACAACCAAATGCTCGATCGCATATCCGAGGATTTTCAAAATCAGACCCAACTGGTAGAAAACATGCGTCGGTTTGCAGCCGACGCCTCCCATGAATTGCGTTCACCGTTGTCTGTTTTTCGGAATAGCGTTGAATTATTGGATAAGGCTTTTCATCAGAATGATCTGAAGCAATTTCCTGATATTTTGACCATACTGCGTAAAGAGGTTGATTCGATGACCAGCCTGGTCGAAAACCTGCTCTTGCTGGCCCGTCTCGATCAACCTGAAGAAGCAGTAGCGTCTCTCCTTCACCCAGAAGAAATTCATCCATTTCCCTTTCTAGAAGAAATATACGAACGCTCCCTGTTATTAGCACAAGGTCAACAGGTCGAACTGGTGTGGCCCACGGGGGAGATTGGCCCTATCTGGGCCGACCGCGAAATGCTTCGCCGGGCGTTAAATAATATTGTCGAAAATGCAATAAATTACACCCCAGTGGGGAAAAAGATTACATTAAGCTTAGAAAACCAGAACGGCTACTGCTGCTTCAAAATCGAGGATCAAGGCATCGGCATCGCCCCGGATCAATTATCAAAAATATATGAACGGTTCTATCGAAGTGACGAATCGCGTAATCGTCGGATTCCCGGCTCTGGTTTGGGTTTGGCAATCGTTGTGGTTATTGTGCGGGTTCATGGGGGAGAAATTCAAGTTGAGAGCGAGCTTGGTCAGGGAACCCGCTTTCGGTTATTATTTAAACAAATGGGTTCCCAATCATAAAAAAACTGCGCTGTTATTCAGCAAATGTTCAGCAAATTTACAGCCCCTCTTCAGTTTGTTCCATTATCCTTAGGTTAGTTATACACACCCTTGAAAGGATAAACAAAATGATGAAAAGGATTATTACTTTCTTAGTTACTTCCAGCGTCATCTGCGCAGGTTTAGTTTACCTGGGAATCGCATTGATGGGACAATACTCTCCTGCTCTGGCGTCTTCACCAAATGCACTGGTGGCAGGAACAAATGCACAGAATTCACCAGACGCTCTTCCCGCGAGGGACAGCATTCCCACGGCGGTGATTCTCCGGGGTGGGGAAGAACTTGAGGTTTCTTCAACCCCAGAATCTGTTTCGGCATATCCTGCAGGCTCCGACCGACCCCTGGTAGCATCGGTCAACTCCGACCAATCCCTGGCAGCGTCAGCCAGCTCTGCTCAGCCCGTGGCAGCATCAGCCACCTCTTCACCGATTGAAACGCCAGTTGCTGGTGTTACCATCGCCCAATTGCTAAACAATCCGAAACAGTATATCCATCAGGTTGTCACCATCACCGGTATCGCCGCCAGCCTGGGTAACGACAAATTCCTGCTCAATGATGGCACCGGACAGATCCTGGTTGAAGTTGATGATCATCTGGTCAATCTGGCTGACTTGAAAGGCCAATCCATCACCGTAAAAGGCCAAATCGATGACTCAAGCAATAATACCGGTCTCGAATTGGATGCCTACACACTTACCTATAAAAATGGTACTGTTGTTATCGTTGATAGCAAAGAAGATGACTCATCCAAGGTTGATCATGACTGCGGTGATGACTGCAGTAATGACGACTGCAGTGACGACTGCAAAAATGACGACTGCAGTGATGACATCGACGACGACGATGATGACGATGATGACGATGATGATTAATCATTCTGATAACAACTGTAACGGCTCACGACAACTGTAAATAATCCCCCCAGCGTATATCGTCCGCCGCCTTTATGATCGCTCCCCGAAAAACGAGGAGCGATTTTTTTATAGCCCGGGTCGGCGAGTCCTTTCGCTTCCGGGAGCGTTTTCGGGATGGCTGAAATGAAGGTTTAGCCCATTTATTTCGGCCATTCTCAGTGCAATTAAGAACAGAGACCATTGGTTACGCCTGTGCCCTGACAATGGCACTCTCACGACGCTCAGGTCGCTCCTCAGCCTTACCGGGTGCGTGGCAAGAGTTTGAGCTGCACCTGGTGCAATGAACGCCACCCACTTGAAGATGTACGCGTCGAGGAGCTGCCACCCCAGCCACACGGCAGTCACGCCCTGCAGTTGCAGTTCGTTGCCCTGATGGTAGAAAAGAATGTTGCCCGCATCGCCCAAACCGTCAATCAGCAGTTCACCGCTGTCGCTAATGGAAAAGTATATAATCTTAACCCTGGAGCGTAGCTAGCTTTTGGCAGGGATTGATGCCCAACCGCAAACGGCACAGCAGATGCTGTCATCCCAAATCGCAATTCTGGATAGCCCACTCAGCGATGCTGATGGGTTGGGAGTGTCGCTGAAAAGCACCCGTCAAGGGTTGTGTGTCTTACATTCAGGGGATACCTGGGGTTCGCACAGCCTCATTTGTTTCTATCCGCAGATTGGGAAAGGCGCCGTGGTGATGGTCAACAGCGCCAGTGGCTTCTGGCTGCGTTTTGAGATATTACTGAGCATCGCTCTAGCCTATGGTTGGCCTATGAATTGATAACACAAAAGGGGATACTCGATATAAGGACAGATGGAGGTATAAGCAATGGAACATAATCAATTTACCAATAAAGACATTGGCATTCGCGGCGTGGTACCCGACGGCTGGGCGGAGGTGCAGCCCGGTGTATAGCTACGGCGTGCCTCTGAGACCGATCCAACGCTTCTGGTTCAGCAGCGGGTGGGTGGCTTGAGCCGCGATGATTTCCTAGACCTGGTTGTATCCCAGGAAAGACTCGATGAACTCCCCGGTCTTGCCGGTGTGGTTGAGAGTCCCAACTTAACCTGGGATTGGTACCGCGGCCAAGTCTCAGCGCCAGTTCCCAAGGTAGTGGAATTCGCTTTTAGCCAACGCGAGAATTGGATTTACTTTGTTTTACTCAGAACTACACCCGGCGATATTCACGATCTGCACGAAGCGGTGTTCCTACTCGCCGTCCAGGCCTTGGCTATATTAGAAGTCGATGCAGAATATACGCGCCAGCTCGAGGCTTACGCTGAGCAGTACAGGCAGATGATCCGGGCTAACCGGGCTGCACTGAGAAACGGTCCATGGCCCGATTTTCCGATCCGGTCTGACCAGGAGCGAGGAGTTCCCATACCTCCCCCTCAGCAGCCATACGACACCAATGCACAGTTGATCGACCTACCTGCGCCGGACCGGACCACCCTGACCAAACCTGACCTCTTTGCATGTATCGCCGATCGCAAGAGCCAGCGCAAGTACACCAACGAGAGCCTGACCATCCAGGAGCTGGCCTACCTGCTGTGGGCAACACAAGGCGTGCGCAAGGTGATCATGGGCGGCAAGGGTAGTCTGAGGACGGTGCCCTCGAGTGGGGCAAGAAATCCCTTCGAGACCTACCTGGCAATCAACCGCGTACACGGAATCGAGCCGGGTGTGTACCGCTACCTGCCCTTTGAGCACAAGCTGGTTCATCTCTTTGCTGAAGAGAGCCTGTCTGAAAAGCTGGGCAAGCTAGCTATGGATCAAGCCTTTGTAGGCCAGGCGGCGGTGTGCTTTATCTGGAGCGCGGTACCCTATCGGGAAGAATGGCGCTACGGAACCCAGGCGGCAAAGGGCATCCTGCTGGATGCAGGACACGTGTGCCAGAATCTCTATCTGACCTGCGAGTCGATCGGCTGCGGTACTTGCGCGATCGCCGCCTACTGCCAGGAGGACCTGGATCGATTCCTGGGCCTGGACAGTGAAAACGAGCTTGTCGTCTACCTTGCGCCGGTTGGCAAGGTAGATGATGCGTAAAGGAGTTAAGCTACGGTAAAGGATCTATTGACTCCTGATCATCCTCTCTAGGCTGATTTAGGTGTTGACCTCCAGTCGGTAAAGCGCGAGAATAGTGATAAGGTGCAACCTTTAGCAGGAAACCGATGATTTCAAGAGATAGGCTTGAGCAGAAGGAGTAAACAAATGCGTGACGTAAGTTCGAATCACCAAAGGTATATTCTGACAACCATTCTAGGCGCCATAGTGGGTGGGCTGGTTGTGGCACTTGCCACGAAAGCTATTCCCAAGATGATGTCCCAGATAATGACCAAAATGATGACGAATATGATGGCACAGATGAGAGAAGGAGACGGCGCATCACCAGAGATATGACAGAAAATGATGCAGAGCTTCGGTGAAGCTCAACAAGAACCTGCAAGCAATTGAGCAACGGCTTAACATGAATCCGTCAAAAACATTCAAAGCAGGAAGGAGAGATGGAATTGAATACCTCTAACCTGGTAATCGATACACACGGGCTGAGCAAGTCCTATGGAGAAATACACGCCCTCAAACCACTCGATTTGAAAGTCGCCAGGAATTCTATCTTTGGATTTCTGGGACCGAATGGTGCTGGCAAGACCACTACAATCAAGCTCCTGCTGGGGTTGACGCGTCCAACCATGGGAGGCGGGACGATGTGTGGATTCGATATCGTTCGTGACAGCCTGGAAGTACGCTGAAAAATTGGCTACCTGGCGCAGAATCCACGCTTCTACGAGTACATGACCGCCCGGGAGATGCTGCGCTTCCGGGCTCGCTTTTTCTATCGCAGCCCAAAAATCGAAATTGAGCAACGCCTTGAGGAAACGTTCAAGCTGGTGGGTCTGGATGATAAGGCTGACCGTCCGATTAGAGGTTTTTCAGGCGGCGAGCTGCAGCGCCTGGGGAGCGGTAAAACACTACAACCAGTTGCGGAACACGGCTGGCGTAGCGGCTTTGCGAATTTGCTCAGGTTGGAGACTTTCTATGCCCCCTTCGGCGTGATGGTGCTCTCCCAGGGGTTAATCGTGAACGAGATAAAGTCCGGCACAGCCGCCTGGTTGCTTTCCAATCCGGTCAGCCGCAGCTCCTTTATCTTCTCCAAGCTCATCGGGCATGGTTGGGCGATGTTCATCATCCTGATTATGGTGCAGAGCCTGGCGGCGTACCTGCAAGTTACCTTGAAGGCGGGTACTTTTTTCAATCCTTTACCATTTATCTATGCAACCGGAGTGATATGTTTGGGGTTACTGTTTTACTTAACCTTGGCGTTGATGCTGGGGACGCTGTTTAACTCAACCGGCCCGGTCATTGGTATTCCGACCGCTCTCATGGTCGGTATGAATCTGCTGCCCCAGATCCTGGGTGGACTCGCCCCCTGGCTTGTTTCGATATTACCGAGTAGGCTGGCTTTGATTCGCGTTACCCGGGTTGCCCGCCCGAACCAATCCGTTCACCATTTGGCTTTTTATGGTTAGCCTGAAGTTCGAAGGAAGGAGTGCCCATTGGAGAAAGAAGATATCAACCACGCCTACCCGCGATTGGAAACTGTACGTCTGGTTCTCAGGGCTTTACGGATAGGAGACGCCGACTTTATCTTCAAGGAATGGGGCGACTCGGTAGTTACCTACTATATGCGGGATGAGGAACCACTTAAAACTCGAGAACAAGCCGAGGAAATGCTGCACCCGCTCCAGACCCCAGAAAAGATGCCTGCCGTTAGATGGTGGGGGATCGAAATCAAGACAGAAGGACACCTTATCGGCACCTGCGGGTATTGTAGGTGGGATAGGCAACACCACCGCGCGGAGATCGGGTATGATCTGTGGCCGGATTAAGGGCGCTCTTTGAGATCGCAGCCAGCCATCCAACCACTATTCAACGTTTCTTTCAAGCATGGGCAACAGACACGCAGGTGGAATGGATCTCTGTGCTGGAAAGCGAGGGCTACCGGGCAGTAGGTAGTTTCCACAATATGCTACACTGTATGAACCTGTACCCAGGCAAATTGAAAACGAAACAATGATTATGATAACAAGATTATCCCAATAACATTCGGCAATAAAACCAAAAGCGCCAGCAGAGGATTCCCGCGCCGCGTTGTGTTGCGACTATCCCAACTAAAAAGATAAGCAGCCAGCCCAAATGCCAGAATTCCACCGATCAATAAGACCAGGACAGAACCCCATGGAGAAAAATCGGCCACTTTTTGCATGGCTAATCCGGTGTAAGCGTTCATCGCCTGAGTAGCAGGTAGGAGCTGAGCGATTTTTCCGGCAATGTCCGGCAACATATTGTAAGGAAGCATCAAGCCGCCCAACAGCATGGAAGGAACGAAAATTAATTGTGACCAGAGCACCGTCATGCGTGAGTTTGGGGAGACTACTCCGATCAGAACACTTATCCCCGCACAAGCAAAAGCCATCACGAGAAAAATTATGCCATAGTTGAACCAATTTACTGGCAAAGGAGCATCAAAAAGCCAGGGAGCGGTAATTGTAATCAACGCGGTCACGATTACCAGATGGAGCATGGTTGTTATGGCTGGGATGATCAGGATCGAGCTGGAGGGGATGCCATTGATCTTAAAACTTCGGAAAACACCGTTTTCACGAGCATTGACCAGCGGATCAGGTATGCCGAGAAACATTGCTGACAATATGCCAAAAACGACCATCGCAGGGATGATGTTTTCCCGGAAGGACGGATTGATCTCAGCCATTATCAATCCCATCATCAGGTAGAAACCCAAAGGGAATAGATAGTTCATCAACAGCAACTGTTTATTGCGGATACCTGTTCGAAACTCAAAAGCGAAGTGATGAATAAATGCGTTCATTGCGCAACTCCAATGCTTGTTATTTCGAGGAACCGATCTTCCAGGGATGGGCGCTCCACGCGCAGGTCGATTAGTGTATCCCCCTGAGCATCGATGTAGGCGATAATTGCTGATACCGTAGGGCCGATTTCGGAACTGAAGTAGATGCTGTATCCATCTTTTTCCAGATATTGGCTGACAGCCGGCAATGTGACGCCAGGAACGGAGAGGCTCGAGTTTTGTGTGCGCACAGAAACCTTAGTTAGCCCTGCGCCGGTGGTAGTAATTTCCATAGGGGTACCAATCGTAACGATTTTGCCTTTCAGCAGGATTGCTACCCGGTCCGACATTTCTTCAGCTTCAGCCATATCATGTGTGGCCAGGATGATAGTAGTGCCTTTGATTTGCAGATCTCGCATCAATCCATGCAAATCCACCCGCGAAGCCACATCCAGGCCAGCGGTTGGCTCATCCAAGAAAAGTACCTGGGGGTTGTGAGCCACTGCTAACGCCAATCCCAATCGCCTCTGTTGCCCGGTGGAGAGTTCGTAAAACTGGGTGTTGCGTTTCTCTTCCAGGCCCATCCGCTTCAGCAGGTCGAAGCGGGGCGCTACTTCGTGATAGGCGCAAAAGAATTTCATCGCCTCATCGGGTGTAATACTCTCTGGTAATCCCGCCGATTGTAGTTGCACACCGATCAGATTCCGTAGTTTGCGAGGCTCTCTGGCTGGATCTATGCCTGCCACTCGTAATGAGCCACGGCTCGGTGCGCGCAGACCCTCGAGGCATTCCAGCGTGCTGGTCTTTCCAGCGCCATTAGGACCGAGCATCCCAAAAATCTCACCTTGCTTTACATCGAAATTGATACAGTCCACCGCTACAAAATCACCATAAGATTTGCTAAAATCATTTATTTCAATTACCGGGCCTCTCATGAATTATTTCCTCCTTCCTCAAAGTACTCCTGAAGACGATTATTGATTTGTTCAGCGAAATCGGTGAAAACCTGGTAATGCTTAAATTCTCTGAGAGGCATTGAACGATTTCAGCCCGAGTTGGTGCATCTAGAACAAGTTGTGTAGGGTCCATAGGATTTTCCTTAAAAGCAAGATCGGGTGAACAGTCAGTGGCAAATTTTACACCATATGAGTATATTAATCCATCATGCATCTTGCCATCGCCAAAACCAGGGACATGAAATCCTGCACCTCCAATGCCTTCACTACGTTTATTCCCCAAACGGGAGAATTTCTGTACTGGGAGAGCGCCATTTCTGGCTGGCAACGGGTTTAGGACACTCAGTTAGATATCGCGGGTCAGGGCAACCAGCCAGACCATTTCCGTGGAGACATGGTCGTGGGTGTCCCCCCCCGCCCTCGAGCAGGGTGACGCGCAGGATGTTTCTGTCGTCATCGGGGGTATCCACACGAAAAATGCCAATCAATTACTTGAACATCATAATCAATAAGATGATAGATTACTCTTATTTTAATATTCATCCCAATGGCTCATCATCGGATGCAAGCTGGGGAAGAGCACCCGCGCAAGTGGAATGGACAAACCGCTGCAATCCATGTCCGCCTGGCGGATGATTTCCTCTGGTTCGTCCGAGCCGATCAAGAAGCGGGCAATAGCTGCACCACCACTCAGGATGTTATTGGATACACCGTCGCTCGTTATCTCAACTTTACCTTTCTCGATTTCCACGGTTACCTTTTGTTCACCGCCATCCACAATCAGGTTTCCCTGCCACCCCGCGAACTGAGAATGTGCTAATCGTTTTTCAAGTAAAGGAATGAGTTTCTTCAATGTGATGTGCAGGTTAACCGTCCGTACACGCCAGCCCGAAATATCAAAGTAGCGATCTTCGACGATGCATGCCCCCTTTCGTAAATATTGTAATAATAGAGATTGATGAGGCAGGGTGAAGCACACCAGGCTTTCGTAATCCCCGTTTTGGAAGACATCACCCAACACGGCTAATCCCTGTCGTGGATCTCCGGCGGCTTCTAAACACTGGAGAGTTTTGTGATCATTATCAGCAGGAATTGCACGGATATACCCCTCGAGTTTTCCTTGCTCATCAAACCAGGCGTACACACCGATATCATCGAGTGGGCGATTTCGGTAGGTGGGTCGGACGGCCGTGCCAGTGAAATTAGTGTGAGTCCGGTTGTAGAGCGCATCCATTTCGCCAATCTGCTCCGTACCTAAAGGTTGGTAGGATTTGTGGAGTTCCAATCCTGGGAGTTCTTCCAACTTCAAGCGGTAAGTGACATAGTTCCAGGCGCGCCCATACCCCATCTTGACGTAGTGCCGGCCTCGCAGGATACTCAAGTCATAGCCATCCTGCAACATCGCATCGAAAGAGGATTGTGCAGCCTGGTGCATCAACCCCTTTTTGCGATAATCTGCATGCGTAACGACCGCGCCGATCCCCGCCACCTTGAGTTGAATCGATTCAACCCGCATCGGGTAGCCCCACACCCCCCAGTGATGGATCATTTTATCGCCATCCAGAATCACGCGGGAAGTATTCCAATCGTAATGGCTGTTGCCGATATAGTTTTGGCAAAATTGATCGACATATTTTCCACCGGTGAACACATTTGCAGCAAGTTGAGCGATGGGCAAAAGATGTTCATTGACATCAGGATGGATCATGCGATTGTCTGAGGTTGTCATTGGGATTGTTGCCTTTTGTTTCGATAACTCACCAAATCGAGTTTCCAGTTCAAAATAACGCAAGAGCTTATTTCCACTATCATCTCGCCAGGATTCATATTCGGTCACTCGTGGTGGTACATGCCTGAAAAAGGTCGAAGCCCACAGCACCATCGTGGCGAACTATGTGGCGACGAACAGGCCGAATTGCTCCCACTGTGCTTCGGGCAGGGTGCGGACTTTGGTATACTCATCCCGAAAGGCATCACGCATCCGTCCCAATCAATCCCCACGCCCACTGGCACAGCGCCACAGCGATATCCCACATTCAGTACCCGTAACCGTAATTTTCGAATTTATACGCCATCCTATTCATCCAGGTGTTTTACCCAACACTCACTCCAGCACGGCTGCCTTCCCCAGTCCCATGCTCCTGTATTGTGGATCGGTGGCAACCGGCTCAACATAAGCGTATTTATGGGTTGGCTCGTACCACAATACCACAGATTGACACAAAATCCCCAGTCGACGCTTTTACTACAATTTTCAAGTCGCGTCGCGCGCTGGGCGCATCGAACATCTCTTTCCGATCATCAAGCTCCTCTTCACCTGCCGGTGGTTCCCCAGCATGTCCGAACCCACACCACAAGACACGATTAACTTTCACCCAATCGCAATCATCTACCAGGCTCATCAGGAGGAAGCCTTCGGGTAGTGTGATAGGGGAAAATGGATCGGGAATCACAAACTGATACATCGGGCGAGTACTTTCCTCATCCTTTTCATAGCCGCGCCCCCTGACCAGAGACAAGAATACTTCATCATTATCATTGACACGCGTACAAGTATTTTCTTCCATCTTTTTTGGACCTACCATACAGGTTACCTTCAGCATAGTCGAGCAGCTCCTCCTGAATATGCCTGTAAATGGGGTGAAATTGGAAGAACGCCTCCCCCAAATGCCACTCATAGTGCGCGACGGCTACGATCTTCCCGACCTCTTCCCATCTACCAATCTTCTCCAGGGAGGATTTATCCAATAGAGAGTGACTGTGCATGTATTCCCAGGCCGGTTCGATCCAATTCCCGTCTTGGTTATCCGGTTGATAGTGTTCGATGAGAAAATTATCTACGAGGTTGTAATCATCAGGACCGTTGTAATGCCGGTTTTTGATACTCATGGTAATCCTTCGCCCATGTTTCAGATATCTCGTTATCATCCATAACCGAGCCGTACAAAGCGTGGGCAGGTGGGTCATAGGCAGTAGCGAATACGCGGGTACAACCCATCTTCTTAAGCCGCTTCATCCCTTCCAGAATGACCGCCTTGCCCAGTCCGCGCCGCTGATGCTCTACTGCGGTCCCTACCAGCACGCAAACCGCGCTGCGGGTGTAATCATCGTAATAAATCGTGCAAAAAGCAGCGATGCTTCCATCCGAAGCAGCGGCGACGATATCCAGGTCGCGGCGATAAAGTGGAGCAGATTGGATGTTGTGGTACCATGTCCAATCTTTATCGTAATTATTCTCTGGCTCGCCGGCGTGGAAAGCACGCCAGGATGCCCAACTCCGAGCTGAGTGTTCGTCCATCCCGCCCATCGAGCGGATGAGATAACCTGGTGCAACTGACACATCGGGAACAGGCGTAACCAAATCCCGACGCCATTTGTTGCTTTTTCCTTCCAGCTTGACATAACCACGGAGTGACAAGATTTCTTGACGCCGGGTATCGTCAGAGTCCACCGGAAGGTAGATTCGCCGTCTATTCTGTTCGTCCTGAATGAACAGGTGCTCCTCGGCGCGAGCAAGCATCTCGTCCTCCAGTAGGGACGTGCGGAAATGAGGATGCACATGTAAACGTACTTCACCAGTAATAACCGGATTGAGTACCGCCGCTATTTGCCCACCGGTTGTTTCCCAGATGGATGTCACCTTTTCCAGCGGATCGCACACCTGTAAATTCTGGATGAAATGCCAGCGCCAATAATCGAAGCGCGCCACATGCCAGGAATGTTCGCGGCGGTCGTTAATCAGGAAGACTTCCCGCAGAAAATTGCGAATGCGCCAGAAATCATCTTCCTTTTGGTAAGAATGCCTGGTCACTTTCATTGGCAACTCCTTTACATCTTCTCGTGGAGTAGAACATACAGGTCTACAACTTTGGTGTGGTCTTTCCAATAATTAATTTCACACTGCTATTCTTCCTGGCAAAAGCCTGGTCTCCTCAACAGCCAGATGGAGGCGGCGTTACCGGGAGCTACCCGCGTCTCAACGCGATAAACTATAACAGATCTTGCGCGCCGAATCTATAACCAACCATCACCTGAAACGCTTCAGCCATGATAACTTGCGGTTGCTCATCGATCGGATCGCCGCACTTTCCAGATAACAAGCGCATAGAGCAGCAGCGATACGACCATGATAGTTCCCATGGCCGTCCATACCCGAGTGACGGAAACGGTCTCCGAGAACGAAGCTCGGTAGATCTCGGCCAAGGCGACGGAGGGCACCCAGGGGAGCAGGCTCTTGACCAGGACGGGCAGTTCTATACCCAGCATTAATACCAGGACGGCTCCGACCAGAAACAGCAGGAGGGCAGTCATCCACCCGACCATATCTTGCTGCTTCTCGAACAAACTGCCCATCACCAACCCCACCGCCACCGAGAAAAACCCACCACCGATCACGAACAGAATGGCAATTTCCCAGTGGATGACCTCTGCCCAGGAAATGGTATACATAATCACTGCAGTTACCAGGATGTAGAATAATCCCGCCAGTGCTTTTCCAATCACCACCTGCCCGATGCTGGCCGGAGAGACCAGCAGGGCCTGCATCGTCTTAGTCTCTTTTTCCTCGAAGAGCAAACTCGGCACCAGGAAAATGCCAATCATCAGGATCATCAGCACCGAATTCACAGTTGCCAGGCTGAGAAAGAGCACGCCCTGCGTGGGTGGGTAGACGATATTCCCATCGATCTGGATGGTCACAGGCTGACCCAGCGACTGGGAGAGTATCGCTTCGAATTTCGACTGCACTTCAGAAACCTGATGTCGTTTGCTCCAGCATACATACCCCTGGATCTCGACCTGCCCACCGGTCACGATAATCTGGTTAAAATTCGCCGGGATACGCAGACCGATCAATGGGTACACTGCGCCGCATAGGGCAGAGTGCAATTCCTGCTCCGAACGTAGCGTTTGCACTGAGAGGCCGGGGGCTTTTCTTAATTCTGCGACCAGGGTCGAATCGCCTACATCGTAGACTGGTAATACCGTCTGCGATTGTTCGAAGATCAAGGGCAGCATCTTGGGAAAGAGCAGGATGATACTCGACAGGAGGATAAGTGAGACAACCACTCTGTTCTTAAGCGCATCGACGATATCTTTAGCAGCGATCGTCCAAATGATGTTCAGGTTGTCACCAATTATATTGCCAATTGATAGTCTGTTTTTTTTGGACATCTCAGATTACTCAACCGACAAAGGCAGTGAGGTCGCATCTACCGGGTAGACCGTCGCACTTTCCAGATCACCAGGCCAAAGACAATCCCGATACTACCAACGGCAACTGCAAGGTTCGCCAGGATCTGTGCGAGTGTAACGCCTGTGGAACAAGCGTAGCGGAAGAGGCTGGCTAATGCGGAGGTTGGGCACCAGGTCAGAACCGTCCGGATACCGGCTTTCAGGTTTGGTTCCATATAAAAGAGCGGTGGGACCACCAGAAAGAGCACCAGTACCACCATCCACAGCCCTAATTGTCTCATGGATTTGATGAAACTACCGACCGCCAGCCCCAACCCGATGGCAAACAGAGCGTATCCCAGGAAGGCAGCCAGCGCCATGCCCCAATGGACGATAAACATTGAGAACAGGGCCATCGCCAGTCCACCGATGACCAGGATGTAGAAAAATCCTGCCAGCGCTTTGCCCAAGACCACCTGTCCAGGACTGGCCGGGGAGATCAGCAGCGCATCCAGTGTCTTAGTCTGTTTTTCCTCCAGCATCGAGTGCGGGATCAAAAGCAGCGCTGTCGAGAAGACAAAATAAACCATCAGGTAGGTCACAGTGGATTGCATGCCATCCACGTTTGCTTGCGGGATGATAATATTTTGGCCAATAACCACCTGAACTGGTTGGCTGAGGATCTCGCTGAAGGCCTGACCGTACTTCGCTTCCAGTTCGGTCACTTTCATGCGGTCGGTCCAGAAGATGTAACCATCCAGGGTCAGTTTACCACCGGAGGCCCGCATCTGGTCGAAATCCGCCGGGAGCGCCAACCCCAGGTCCTGGTTGGCCATCTTCTGCTCCATTTCTTGGAGGGAAGACGTCTTGCGGAACGAGTATTTGGCTCCATCTTTCAGCGTGACCGAGTCAAGTGCCAGGCTGGTAGCGCCTTCATCGCAAATTACGACACTCACTCCCTTGTCAAAGGGACGCAGGATACTGAGGTAGTAGAAAAACACTACCATGACAATCATGATGAGGATATTGGACCGGCTACTCTTGTTTTTTAGAGCATCCAGGATGTCTTTTGTGGCGATGATCCAGGCAATATACAAAGTCTCCTTTAGGGCGTTCATAGCGCCTCACTTCCTCGTCTTAAATCACTTCCTGTGAGTTGGATAAAGATATCTTCTAGAGTGGTTTTTTCGTCATTGCCGTATTCGGCTTTTAAACGGGTGGGAGTGTCAAGAGCAACGATGTGCCCCTGGTCCAGGAATGCCACTCGGTGACTAAGCTGGTCAGCCTCTTCCATGTAATGAGTGGTCAGGAAGACGGTCATGCCATCTTTCGCCAGGTTGGCGACGATTCCCCGCAGGTCGCGCGCAATGTGCGGGTCCAGGCCACGCGTCGGTTCGTCCAGGAATAGTACTTCTGGTTTGTGAAGCATCGCACGGGCGATCAGCACCCGCTGTTTCATACCGTTTGAATACTTCAGGACCTTATCCCCAGCGCGCTCGATCATGCCAACCTGGGTCAGCACCTCTTCCACGCGGATTCTCTTGATCCGGTAGAGACGGGCATAGAAAACCAGGTTTTCGCGGGCCGACATGCGTTCGTAGATATTCTGACTGTCAAACACCACGCCGATCCTGGGTTTGAGCTGCTGGCGCTCGGTGACAATATCGTAGCCGGCAACTTTTGCCCTGCCGGAAGTGGGCAACAATTGGCCGGTCAGCATGCGGATGGTAGTGGTCTTGCCGGCGCCATTGGGGCCCAGGAAACCGAAGATCTCTCCGGGCTCCACGCTGAAGCTGATTCCATCCACCGCCCGCAGGCCATCATAATCTCGAGTAAGATTTTGAACTTCGATCGCTTTCATCGCATCACTCCTATAATTACCTGGCACTCTACTTCACAGGACAACATTCAATTATCAGTATACAGAATAAAATACGCCGTGCAACAAAAAGTCGGCAAACGGCGTATAGGGGCTGTATATGGCTTATTTTGGGAGGTGAATAGCCCTCCTCCAAACGTTATTAGATGATAGTAAATGCACAAATGAACAAAGTCTAGTATTCCAATAGATTGCGCAGCTCGCGCTCAGCGGACTTGCTCAGGGGAATCTCAGTTCTGTCTGAATCTTTCAAACGCAGACTAAAGCTGTCGCGGGTATAAGGGACAATCTCTTTGACCTGCTGCAGGTTGACCAGATAAGCACGGTGGGCACGGAAGAACCCGCTGCGCGATAAACGCTTTTCCAACTCAGTCAGGGTGAATCGGGTGGGCAAACGTCCTTCCAGGGTTTGGAGATAAGTGTGATCTTCTTGAGCAAAGACATACAGAATTTCGGCTGGATCAACCAGGACGATTTTATCCTCAACGCGTGCTGGAATCATGAACGGGCGATTGTTCTGCTGTTCCTCCCGAGGATTATACGCCTCGATTATTCGACCCTTACCCAGGTGATATACCCTGTTACACAAACCCTCCAGATTGGTGGTATCCTGGTTGAAGATCAGCACAGCCACGCCGGTTTCCGCCTGCTTGCGGACAATCTGGCTGATTAACTCGATTGATACCTGCTCACAGCCTGCAAATGGGTCCACCAGTATCAACACCTTAGGATTATTGAGCACCACCCGTCCCAAAGCCAACCTTCTGGAAAGACCCGGGGAGAGCTTTTCCGCACTGGTAACCGCTTGATCCGCCAGACCGACTTGCTCCAGAACCTCAATGGCGCGTGATTTTGGCAAGCGAAATAAGCGACAGTAGAAAAGTAAATTTCCGATCACAGACAATCGTTTATAAAGGGTGTTTTCCGCGAATAATACACCCACCATTCGGCTAAAAGCCTTCCGGTCATGATACGGATCCACACCAGCCAGAAGCAATTTGCCCCTGGTTGGGTGTACACTGCCAGTGAGTATCTGGAACAAAACTTCTTTACCGCTGTCAACCGAGCCGAAGATCGCGGCAATCTCCCCATCTTTGACTTGCAATGACGGGATATCAACCACGGTGGTTTGGTCAAGCACCTTCTGCAGATCAGACAGTTCGATCATAAGGTAATTGTAGCATATCCACTTTCACAAGTTTATTTTACGCTCAAAGCATCCTTGACTAACTCACCAGTGCTTCTCCCCAGGGCATACCATTCGGGTCAGCCGTAGCTAATTGAACCAGCTTCTCATCATTGTGGCCATGGATCTGATCGAGGAAAGGAAAATCTTGCGGGCTAACCGATAGTTTGGCAACCGGCATGACGGGTAATGGGCTGATCCAATGTGGGAATAGTATTTCGATGCCCTGCACCTGCTGAGCTGCTTCTTGTTTAAAGACTGGCACGGTAGTATATAGATGGCACCGTCACACCAGTGCTTTTGAATTAATACTGAATAAGTGATCGAAAAGAAATAGATTGGATCGCTGAGTTGATCGGGGGTAAAACGCGCCTGCAGGCAGGAGTTGAACAACGACCTCTCAGGGAACTTCTTGCGATCGAGAATGGCGAAATAAATTACCCAGATGCCGTCAGTACTGGAATAAATTATCGAATGCTGCTTGTTCATCAGGTGTCAAATCGGATTCTGGTCTAGGCAGGAAATAAGAAGGTACTTGCATGAGGACCTCAAACAAAAATTAGAGCTCTTGTCGCAAGCGAGGGATAACCTCGTTACCAATGTGTTCAAACAAGGGCATCATCATTGGCGCAAACGGGTAGAAGAAAATAAATTCGGTGATACCAATCTCCCAATAGGATTTGATAATATCCTCAAAAGCCCCTGGCTTCGAATACATATTCATGTATTCTTCCTGAGTATAGATAAGAATAGATCGCCTTAGCGTACTGGGATCGCGGCCAATCTCAGCACAGTACTCATCCAATTTTTTATTTCGCTCACGAGTTAACGCCAGCATCTCTGTGGGAGATTTGATATCGATGCCACCAAAAGTGTTCCAGGTATCCGCGTACCTGGCAACAATTTTTAGCATGCGTGGGCCATTCGCGCCAATCATCAAAGGAGGGCGCGGCTTCTGGATCGGCAGAGGATTCATGATCGTTCCTTTGAGTTGATAATAGATCCCCGCGTAACTAGACTCTGGGCTGCGCAGGAGTTGATCTACAATCTCAACCACTTCCTGGAAACGATCCACGCGCTCCTTCGGAGGCCAGTCAGGTATCCCAGTCATGGCATACGAAATATCAATGGCACCTGGTGCGCCAGCACCGAGGCCGAGTTCCAGGCGACCATTGGAGATATGATCCACGGTCATTGCCTGGCGGGCCAGAAAAGCCGGATTACGCCACGGAACCGCGGAAAGCAATCCAATACCTATGGATTTGGTCTGTGTCGCCAGGGCGGATAACAGAGTCCAGGCTTCAAACCAGGGAGCTTTGGGTTGCGCGAAGTTGACGAAGTGGTCAGCCAGCATTGCTGCATCCAGTCCCATAACCTCGAGATGATGCCAACGTGCGATCATTTCGGACCAGGGGGCTTCTTGCATGGCAGCTACAACAAAACGAGGTTTTTGCTCCATTATCATATCTCCTTATTTCTCAGGATGGAGTTCATATCCAGTCTCCTCGGTGTGTGTCCCACGCGGTACGATAAATTTCTATTCATATACTGCTGGGCAATACCCAAACTGAATACGTCTAGAAGCAGACGTTTGGTGGCTAATAAAGGAAAAATAAGCATGGATTACGAATTTCTTTAGTGGAAATGATTTTACTAATTCCATTCCGCCAGCTACCAAGCAAGTGAGGCAAACAAATTAACCTGACGAGACACATTTTCAGGTTTCCACATCACCACTTATTTTAAATTTGAACCAGACCGGGATAATCGCCAGCAATGAAGCAAAAGCCGTCAGCATAAAGGGAAACTGTGGGCTGATCTTTTCCCACAAAAATCCCCCAATCGCTGGGGCGGGCAGAGAAACCAGTCCCAGGCTGGTGCTGAACAGGCCGAAGGCAACCCCGCGTAAGCGACCAGGAACCGCTTTACTGATCAGCGACTGGTAAGCAGGGGTAGCCAGCCCGACTCCAATCCCAGCAATCACCCAGCTCACTGCATACATCCAGGCTGGACTGGCCTGAGGCAAGGTCGCCATCATTCCGATGGAGACCGCTATAAATAGAAAAGATATCGCAATGTTGACACGCTCACCAATTTTATCCGCCAACCAACCTGCAGGAATCATCACCGCCATCATTGCAATGCCAAAGATACTGTTCATGATACCGATCTGACCGATCGTTAGGCTGGCAATATCCCGCATGTATACAGACAAGAAACTAAACGACATGTTGAAGAAAATATCCCGCACACCATCGGTGATCATGATCCAGGTGAAGAGACCACCAGCCAGGATTAATGCGGCCATCGCGCCAAGGTCTTTTTTCAGGCTGTTAAAAGAGAGGCGGGTGGGATTGGCTTCTTGCCTTTTTGACGCCTCTCGCGCCATGCTAACGCGGATAAAGGTGGCAATCAGATACAAGGCAGCCGCCACGATCAACATCCCTTTGAATTTCATCCTTTCAACCAGAAAGCCACCTAACACTGGCCCCACGACAGAGACAATTCCAAACAGCGTTTGAGTGATACCAAACAAGCGAGCGCGATTTTCAGGAATAGAGTGGTCAGCAATGAAAGCATCAAAACTTGGTCCAATCAGCGAGCGTGTCACCGCGCTCAAGGCGGAGGCGATCAACACCCACTCCCAATGCGTGGCGAGGATCAATGGCACATAGACGAAGATGCCAACTACGCTGCCGATCGCGATTGCGCGCAAACGCCCCAGTGTATCTGAGATCCAACCACCCAGTATTTGCAGCAACAGTGGGATGATCTGCGAGAGGGTATAAAACAAACCAATCTGCCCGATGGTAGCGCCCAGGTCTTGCAAATAAAGCGCTTCCAGAGGTCCATACATATTTCCACCCAGGTTAGCCAGGATCATCGCCAACATGAAGAGTAGCAGTAAGGGGGTAAGCACAGGAATTATTCTCAGTCCTAATCGGGAATGTCGGTTATCCTCTTGCGGTTTTCAACCCCTAGATTTTACCTTACTTTACTCGCCTGTTGCGTGATGGCATGACAACCCTCATAATAATTACTATTTCGAAATAAGTTCTACATATTCCCTGAACAACCCTCCGATACGATAAATCCCATTGAAAGTTACATTTATTCACAACGGAGTGCGCAAATGAAAGCTAATACTTCAAACAATCGGTGGATCTTAGATGCGGTTTTATTCATCAGCTTCCTCCTGCTCTTCTTTTTAAATTTGACTGGCGTGGCCCTGCACCAGTGGATCGGGGCTGTCGGTGGTGCATTAGCGCTCTATCATCTGCTGGATCATTGGGACTGGATCGCTGCAGTGAGTAAGCGGATCTTCGGGAGCACAACTTGGAAAGCTCGCCTGTATTACCTGGTTGATGCAGCCTTACTGTTCGGGTTCGCAACCATCGTGTTCAGTGGGCTGGTGATTTCGACCTGGTTCTCCCTGCCTCTGACAAATGCAGCTGCCTGGAGCAGCTTTCATGAAACGATTTCCATCATTACCCTGCTACTGGTCCTCTTTAAGATCGCCATTCACTGGTGCTGGATTGTTAAAACCACCGGGCGCATGGTCCCCCAGCCACAGGCTCCAGCACGGCTAAAGCCTACCATCCAATCCGCAGTTACTCGGAGTGGTAGCGACCGGCGAGACTTTCTGAAGGTGATGGGTATTGTGGGCGCGGCGACAGCACTGGCCTTACTCAACGTAGTCGATTCTACCGGCACACCGGAAACAAAGACTACCAGCACTCAGAGCACGATCTATGGAAGCAGTTCCACCAATACTACCGCGGAACAAAGTTCCAGCGTGCAAAGTAATAACACATCCGCCTGTGTTGGTAGTTGTCCAAAAGGCCGTCACTGCTCCTATCCCGGGCAGTACCGCCAATACACGGATGTAAATAATAATGGCCGCTGCGATCGCGGTGAGTGCACCTGAGAACTTATGCTCCCAAAGCTTTTAGTACTTTTTTCAGCCGGGTTTGCTGGGCGAGGGTAAGCTCAGGCTGGCGCGCTGCCAGGGTTGCGAGGAAATCTGCCATTACACTCTCGTCCAATGCGCAAAGCATATTACCGGCGTGTAGAGGGACATCTCGGGGAATACAGGACTTAATCTGTTTGAGCAGGAAGGGAAATATTTCTGCGCGCCGTTCGGGGTTAGTCGCGGCGACCCTCGCCAGTGCCTAAATTCCCCACACGGTGGTGATAACCGAACCACCTTCAACAGCTCGCATGACATCGTCTACCTGTGACCAGATTTCATCTGCACAACGATCAGCAATCGTCGCCAGACCAATCATTGCTCCCCAGACCAGGCGGTTGTTTTTATCATTTAGCAATCTCAGAAAGTCGCTAACATAATCAACAATTAAATCAGGGGCAATATAACCTATCTCGTACAGTACTTTCAGGCAATCACTCTGAATGTTTTTATTCTTGTCCAAGAGATGGCTGGCGATTTCTTTGATCCCGGCTGCGTCGCGGGTTTGGGCTAATTCTTTGGCTAATTGTTGGTTAGGGACTTCATCGCGCCGATTTTGATAGAAGGCAATTTTTCCCAAAACAGACGCAGGAGATTGGTTGTTCATGATCTGCTCCATTAATACGCGGGTTGATACTCCTGATATCCATTGGAATATAAAGAAATCTCGGATTATAGCTCCGAGATTTCAACGGGTTATCGAACAGCTTCAGAAGCCCCTTGGGCAGAACGGGTCTACCTGGAGCTGAACGATGTATAGGTTGGATTATTTTACCAGACTGGTTTACCGCCGACTGCCATATGTG
This sequence comes from uncultured Anaerolineaceae bacterium, assembly GCA_964354345.1. Lineage (GTDB taxonomy): Bacteria > Chloroflexota > Anaerolineae > Anaerolineales > UBA4823 > CAYGZL01. The sequence goes on from CAYGZL010000036.1 coordinate 44,175, forward strand.
TTGCGTCGCGGTTGCTCTTCACGCGGTCGGGCAAGGTTTACCCTGATCGCTCGATTGTCCAGTGTTTTCTCATTCAGCATTTTGATCGCGTTTTGCGCCTCTTCATCGTTGCTCATCGTTACGAAGGCAAAACCTTTCATACGACCTGTATCACGATCCTTGATCATGTCAACCGATACAACGGTTCCAGCCTGGGAAAACAATGTCCGCAGGCCTTCCTCGGTAGTATCATAAGACAAGTTTCCAACATACAATTTCGGTTCCATACTCTACTCCTCTGCATTTGTACGACCATCTACTGCTGCTCAAGCACAACGACGGTCGTTATAAAATTTTCCAGGATCGACGGAGAAAAAAAGCCGCCATTCTGTCTCGAATAGCGGCACAATCATTCGAACGCGAATCTGGAATTCGTCGTTTTCCATTATACCAGACTGTATAGGCTGTGACCATCCTTCTTAAATGATAATTTTCTCATACAACATAGAAGATCGCCTATACAATGTCCATTAGGACAAGACAGCAAGTTTTCCACAGCCGCGCACCAGAGACGGTGAAGTCAGTCAAGTAGCCCACCCCGGAATTGGATCACCACGCCCTGTCTGCCCGTAAATGGCAAGCCTCCTCCCGCTGCAGACTTGACGCTGGTGAAGAATCGTTGAGCATGTTTGCGGTAATTGGTGCGATTCAGCAGTATGGGGTTGCCTTATGCCTGCTGCGATCGGCAAAAGTGAAGGCGGAGTCCGCAACTTGCTGGTTTTCGATCGGTGATGGCGGAGAGGGAACGCAGTATCAACTTCTCACCCTGAAAGATGAAGATATTCAATTTTCAGAACAGATGACCAAAAGCCTTTTGTATCTACACATTGGCATGATATAATGCTACAAACTATTGAATAGCTATTCAAATGTTTGCGAAATGAAGGAATATATGAATCCATCAATCTTAGATGAGCATACCGCTGCCCATGTGGCAGAACTATTTCGGGCTTTCAGCGATACAAGTCGAGTGCGAATCCTTTCTGTCATTGTGGAGCATGAGGCAAACATCTCATCGCTTGCCAAAATGATCGGTGTGACCGAATCAGGAGTATCCCATCACATGCGCGGGCTGCGGCAGATGCGGTTTGTTAATTCCAGGCGAGATGGAAAAGAAGTTTTTTACTACGTGGATGACCCGCATATCATCGCGTTGTTCCAGCAAGGGGTGAGGCATGTGCAAGAAGATTAATCTATTGCGGTAGATTCCGGGAGTCTGGTAAGGATACGAGTAGACCATGCGTAAAAATCAATCCAGCTTGACTGCTGCCGGCATCGCATTAGCGCGTGCTGTGGAGAGTGAAAAGCCTGCTGACGAGCGGATTTGTTATGATCCTTATGCTCGTCGTTTCGTTCCTCCCTGGATGTATTCTATCCTCGGGTTCTTTATTAAAAGCGGATATGCAGAGCGGCGCGGGCCGGGTGTGAACGGTTTCCTGATGGCGCGCGAGCGGTATATTGATGATGTGGTAAAAATTTTTCTAGACAACAGCTTAGAACAACTGGTCATCCTGGGTGCCGGATACGACTCACGCGCTTATCGTTTTAACCTATCAGGACAGGTGAAAACATTTGAGGTGGATCATCCTGCAACGCAGGCTGACAAATTAACAAAGCTAAAAGCGATTTTTGGTAAAGTCCCTGAACATGTCAGCTATGTTGCGATAGATTTCAACACCCAGACTCTGGAAGGACGTCTGTTGGAATCGGGATACGATTCCAAACTGAAGACACTGTTTATCTGGCAGGGGGTCGCAATGTACCTGACCCCTCAGGCAGTAGATGCTACCCTGGCTTTCATCGTGAAGCACTCAGGGTTGGGCAGTGCCGTTGTATTCGACTATATCTACCGCGATGTGCTGGAGGGCGTGAAGCAGGGTGAGATCAAAAACATGCGTCGCTACCGTTTTTTGACCGGTGAAGCACTGACCTTTGGAATCGTTGAAGGCGCTGTCGAGACATTTTTGAAGACACGCGGCTTTCACCAGGTAGAGGATGTCAACGTGGATGATCTGAAAGCAGCCTACTTTACTGGAAAAAACGCCAGGCGAAATGTCGCTGGGGGCTACGGGATTGTGATTGGAAAGGTGTGACCTGATAGGGTAAAGTATATGTCTTACAAGAAAAACATAAATTCAAGGTTATTGGCTGGTCTGTCCATTGGGGCATTGAGCTTCGTCCTGGTCAGGCGTTATCGTATAGGACGTAATGAGGTGACTGCCTGGCAAAAGCAACGGCGCACCGCGCTGGATGTGCTTGCCTGTCCTGGCTGCCGCGGAACCCTGATCATTGCCCCTCTTCCAGAGGGAGACGGGTATCACTGCCCGACCTGCCAGAAAAATTACCCGGTAGTGGACGGTATAGCCCACTTCATCCAATCCAAAGAGCTGGCTGGGATGAATAAGGCGTTTGCCCGAATGTATGATTGGTTCTCGTGGGGATACCGGGCTTTCTCAAAAATCGCCTTTGCCTATATCGGGATGAGTGAAGAACAAGCGCGGCGGGAGGTCACCGACCGGTTGGATCCGCAGGGCGGTCGCATACTGGAAGTCTCCATCGGCCCTGGGGTGAACCTGCC
>CAYGZL010000037.1:0-5910 GCA_964354345.1 uncultured Anaerolineaceae bacterium
CGGTCGTTTCCGCTACCCGGTCTTCACCCTGACCGGTCTACCTGCGGGAACACATCGCTTACGGATTGATGTAGTGGGTGAGGGAACAACCGTCATTGATTATTTAAGAGTTAAGTCTCGATAGACTCTTTGCACTGATAAAGGATCGGAATCATGCTTCAAGGTTATCAATATCTTCTCATCCTCCTGGCAGCGATGGGAGCGGGTTTCGTCAATGCACTGGCTGGAGGGGGGACCTTAATTACCTTTCCCACCTTGCTGGCAGTCGGTTTACCCGCAGTGGAGGCCAATGTGACCAACACTGTGGCGCTCGTTCCAGGCTACCTGGGAGGGATCATCGCCCAATGGAAGGATTTGCGTCATCAGAAGCAGCGTTTGTGGATGTTTATCCCGGCTGGGGCAGTAGGCGGGTTGATCGGCGGTATTTTGCTCTTGAACACTGGCGAGAAGCTGTTTCGCCAGTTGGTGCCCTTCTTGATCCTGCTGGCGTCTGGTTTGCTGGCGGTGCAGGAGCCAGTCAAAGCCTGGATAAACCGGCAGCGCGGGAAAAGCGGTTCTCTAACCAGCTCGACCGCCGTGGCGATACTTTGTGTGGGTCTGGCGGCGGTTTACGGCGGGTATTTCGGCGCTGGCTTGAGCGTGATTATCCTGGCGGTGCTCGGGGTGCTCCTGGATGACCCGTTGACCCAACTCAACGCCTTAAAGCAGACTATTTCCTTCAGCGCCAACACTGCGGCCGCACTGCTCTTTGTTTTCTCAGGAAAAGTGATCTGGCTGGCGGCGTTGGTTATGGCGTGCGGAGCGTTGATCGGCGGCATGTTAGGTGGGCGAGTGGCTGGGTGGATCAAACCAGCCCTGCTGCGCCTGATCGTGGTGGTGATTGGTGTCATCGTTGGGATCATCTACCTGATTAAAGGTTGAATTAATTTATGTCCTATACTCTTGCCAGTCTGCGCGCCCAGGCGATCAACCATTCGCTCTTCCCGACCACTTCGCTCAACGACGCAATTGCACGGCTCGGCTTCATTCAGATTGATCCCACGCGCACCCCGGCGCGCGCTCAGGATTTAACCCTCCGCCTGCGCGTGGCAGGCTATCGCGCCGGCGACCTGGAAGAGCAATATCCGCAGCTTGAACTGGCGGAAGACTATCTGCACACTTACGGTGTGCTACCGTTGGAGGTTTTATCCTGGATGCATCCCCGCCAGGGCGACTGGCGCGTCGAGCAGGAGTTCCCGGACCTGGCGGACGATGTGCTGGATTTCATTCGTGAGAACGGCGCAACGAACCACCGCCACCTGGAGAAGCGCTTTGGGCAATTGCGCACGACCGGCGATTGGGGCACACGTGCCAGGGCAGCCACGCGGGTCATGGATATGCTCCATTTTCGCGGCTGGTTGCGGGTAGCCGGACGGAATGGCACCTTGATCTCCTACAACGCCGCCACGCCACCGGAAAGCGACTTACCGCCGGAAGAGCGCCTGCATCGCCTGGTGCTGCTCCTGGCGCGGTTGTATATGCCAATCAACGAGGCTACCTTACGGGAATATGTACTCCGCCTGCGCAATTCCGCCCCGAGTCTGAATGGACACCGGCAGGCCATCCCGAACCTGTTGAAATCTGGTCAATTGGAGCAAACCATTGTGCAGGGTGTCACCTATCTCTGGCCGGTGGGCGAGTGGATTGAGCAAGAAGCACCGGCGGAGGTGCGCTGGTTGGGACCCTTCGACCCGGTCGCCTCCAACCGGCGGCGTTTCGAGCACCTGTGGGGTTGGCCCTACCGCCTGGAAGCTTACACCCCGCCGGCTCAGCGGCGCTTTGGTCATTACGCTTTGCCCGTGCTGTGGCGGGATCAGATGGTGGGTTGGGTCAACCTTCGCCTCAAGGTTGGTAAGCTGGACGTAGATATTAATTTCATAAACGGTCGTCCATCTGACGCTGGATTCGAGTCAGCCCTGGAGGCAGAGCAGGCGCGGTTTAGCGACTTTTTATGCCTGGGAAAGGCCTGATGAGTATTTATGCACTATCGATTTAATGGGATGCTGACCACTCGCGACTGTAAGCGCCACCTCCCCCACCATTTCCATGTCCCACCCGATATCGGTCTGCTTGAAATACGCTTCCATTTTGCTCCATACCACGTGCAGGGGATTGACAACCTTTTGACCCTGACCATCTTTGATCCGGCGGGTTTTCGGGGCGCCGGTCACCGGGGTGGAGATACTCACCTTGTATCAATCAGCCAAAATCAGGCTACGCCGGGTTACCTGCCCGGTTCACTGGACGCCGGTGAATGGACGATCCAGATCGACACGCACATGGTCATGCCGGGAGATGTGGTTCAATACGATCTGGAGATCAATTTGATTAAGCCCGAGCGCCTGAGCCACCCCGCCCCCCCGCTGAGCCTCGCGCCAGCCCGGCGCCGGGTTTTACGGCCGGGTTCAGGGTGGTACCGCGGCGACCTGCATACGCACACTGACCACTCCGACGCCGATGGGCGAACTGTGACCGATTTACTGCAATCCGCCCGCGCTGCCGGGTTGGATTTCATCTTCCTGACCGATCATAACACCATCAGTGGACTGGCTGAGATGGACGCAGCCAACTGCCCCGATTTGCTTACTACCGGCGGTCTCGAGCTGACCACCTTCTGGGGACATGCCTTGTGTCTGGGCGGGCGCGAGTGGCTGGATTGGCGCATCCATCCGGGTGATGGGGGCATGGTCCGCCTGGCCGAAGATGCCTATGCCAGAAACCAGATCTTCATCATCTCGCATCCTCAGTCGCAGGGTGATCCGGGTTGCACGGGCTGTAGCTGGCGCTTTGGGGAGATGATGCCCGGCAATGCCCGCCTGATCGAAATTTGGAACGGTCCCTGGTGCAGCGAGGGGTATAACGAAGCCGCCCTGGCGTTGTGGTACGACTGGCTCAACCAGGGGCTGCATCTGGTCGCCACAGCTGGTTCGGATTCACATTACGGTCAGGATTACGCCGCGCGACCGGGTTTTAGTATAATTTACGCGAGGGAACTGTCCGAACCAGCCTTGCTTGAGGCATTACTGGCTGGTCGCCTGTATATGAGCGCCGGTCCACAGCTCAAATTCCAGGCGCAGGCGGGTGAGGATCAGGTTTGGCCGGTTGGCAGCACGCTTGAGCTCGCCAATCATCAACGGGCGTCGTTCACATTAGCCTGGGCGGATTGTCCACCGCGGTCTCAGATGCGCCTGATTGTCAACGGACGCCTTTACCGCCAATGGACTGCCGAATGCCAGGGTGAAGCGGTATGGCAGATGTCTGCCCAGGATGCCGACTGGGTGGTGGTGGAGCTGCGTGGTGCGCAGGGTGAGATGCTGGCGATTACGAATCCGATTTATTTAAGAGAAATTTAAGGTAAAATTAATCCCAGCACGAGCGGAAAAATCTAAGACACCCCCATCTTCCCTGGAAAAGGTGGGGACCATATTAAAAAATGTATATTTCGACTTAAATAAATCCGATTCTTTCAAGGTTGAATACCCATGACAATACTCATCTCCCAGCTCGATTCGATCATTCAGTCTCGATATGAAACCTACCTACAGGAGCTCATCGAGCTCTGCGCCCAACCCAGCGTCTCGGCGCGCGGCGAAGGCGTGCGCGAATGCGCCAATCTGGTAGCGCTAATCCTGCAGCGTCACGGATACACCGTCCAGTTATTCGAAACGCCTGGCAACCCGATCGTGGTTGGTCAACTGGCAGGCGCTTCGTCGCGCACACTTCTTTTCTATAACCACTACGATGTCCAACCACCCGAGCCGCTCGAGCTGTGGACGACGCCCCCCTTCCAACCCAGCCTGCGCGACGGAACGCTCTACGCCCGCGGCGTTTCCGACGATAAAGGCGAGTTCATCGCCCGGCTGGCCGCGGTTGACGCCGTCCGCGAGGTGCACGGCGGATTGCTGCCATGCAACGTCATCTTCGTCCTGGAAGGGGAAGAAGAGATCGGCAGCCCGCATGTGGCAGAGTTCGTTCGCCAGCACACCGGCCTGCTCGCCTGCCAGGCGGCAGTCTGGGAGGGGGGTGGGATTGATCCCCAAGGTAGCCCGGGGATGACCCTCGGTTTACGCGGCATCCTGTCGGTGGAGCTGGCCGTGCAAACCCTGAAGATGGATGCCCACTCCGGCGGCGCGCATGCCCTGCCCAACGCCGCCTGGCGCCTGTTGCGTTGCCTGGAAATTTTGAAAGCCCCGGATGAGCGCATCTTGATCCCCGGTTGGTACGCGGCAGTCAAACCGCCCTCTGCCCTCGACCTGGAGCTGATTGAGCAGGCGCCCGACAGAGAAGCCTGGTTGCGCCAGACTTTCGGCGTGAGTGAATTCGTGAATGGCATGACCGGCAAGGATCTCATGCGCGCCGTGTTCAACCCCACCTGCAATATTGATGGCATCAACGCTGGTTACCAGGGTCCAGGGATTAAAACAGTCATCCCGGCGCGAGCGCGGGTCAAGCTGGATTTCCGCCTGGTGCCCGAACAAGATCCTGAGGTTCTCTTCGACAGGCTCTGCGCGTACCTGCAAACCTCTGGCTTCGCTGATGTGGAGGTGAAGCGGCTCGGAATGATGTGGCCGTACAAAGCATCCGCGGATGACCCTTTCATCGTGTTGACCAGGGAAACGGCAGAAGCCATCTACCAACGCCCGTACCAGATGGAACCGCTGGCGGGTGGCAGCAGCCCGATCTATGCTTTCGCCGGTCCGTTGGGAAACATCCCGGTGGTCAGCGCGGGCATAGGCTACGCGGATTCGCGTGCCCACTCGCCGGACGAGAATATGCGCATAGAAGATTTTATTAACGGCACCCGTCACCTGGCGCGTATTCTGGAGGGTTTTGCCGGGATAGCTGCCGGCTAGCAACAACTGCTTAAACCTTATAAGCCCGCCAGCTTATCCAAAAAACCTGGGATTCAAGAACCACCAGGCGCCCCAGGCGTTAACCAGCACGCCCAACAGGATTAACAAAGCCAGCTTCCAATCCACTCGTTGACCGGCGCTCAGCGCAACCAGCATGATCAATGGGGTCATGAAGTCCAGGCTGAAGCGATAGCCAAACTGCCACCAGCCGGTGTTATAGTAAGTCAGGAGCGGGACCAGCAGCATGCCGAACGCCAGCCAGGCGCCTGTAGACAGGATGGAACGGCGCGGCGACCGGAATACATACAGCAGAGCCGGGGTGGTCAGCAACAGGCTCATGCCGTTAATCGTCGGCAGGAACTGGTGCGCTTTTTCATTCCACTCCGGCAGGGCGCAGAGCATCGCCCACAGATTGCGCCCGAGGTAGTGCAGGCTGAACTGTCCATACGTATGCAGATCCTTCGCCAGCTCGGGGGCGACATTCTCGCGCAGGTAACCAAAGTCGAGGGCGTTATCAAAGCGTACGAAATTGTAGCCCAGCAGCAGGGCGGCGCTGATTGCCATCGGGAGCAGGGCTAATAATCCCCATTCGATCCCTTTTTGAACGATGCGTTGATTGCGCCACATTGCCCATAAATTACGGAATTTGTATAGGAAGGATAAATCCTGCTCTGGTATATCTTGCGCCAGTGGTGGTACTGACCGGCCAGGGCTTTCGCTGATCAACCGGATTCCAATCGCCAGCAGGAAAGGAAAGGTTAACGCCACATTCGGACGACCCAGCATCGCCAGCGCCAGAGCGGCGCCCGTAAGCCACGCCGAACCCTTTGCCACTGCGATCCAGGCAGCCAGGAGGATGAAGGTCAGCGTGCAGATCTGGCTGATAAACCATACTGAACCCAGGGTAGACATATACCAATGCACGCTGCCCACCCCAAGCAATCCGCTGAGCCACAGGTTACCCGCCAGGGTCAGGCGAGTCCAACCCCGTTTCGCCAGCGCCTGGAGGAACAGGAAG
>CAYGZL010000038.1:0-7692 GCA_964354345.1 uncultured Anaerolineaceae bacterium
ACGTGTCCTACACCTACTGGCTGGAAGTGCTCTTGAAAGATGGTACGGCAGTGGTACTCGAACCCACCACGGCCAGCATTCAGACACCCGCCCCCTTCAGAATATATCTCCCGACCGTCCTGCGCTAAGCGCTCTCCTGACTGGTCAGGCTTTAAAAATCGCCTGATCAGTCAGATGAATTGATAAACGACAGATTTGTGGTCAGTAGGCCACATATCTGTCGTTTTTTTTAACGCGCCACCACAACCGCGAACGTAATTTTTTTGTGTCATATGGATAAATTAGCAAATTTATATGATACACGAAATACTATTGAAATTAACCAGTGAATATAGTATGATTTATTAAAAGTTAGAGTGAATTTAGCAATATATATTGCGTATCCAACAAATAGAATAAAACATTTCGCAACTGCATAATAAAGGTGATGGAGGTAAGAATATAAGCTTTCCGGGAAAATCAAGACAAGAATAATTACGCGCGGGACTCCCGCTTACATGGCGCTAGACGGAGGCTCGCGAAGGAATAGAGCGCCATTTCCAAGTATGAGCGGAGTAAAACCATGAAGAAAAAAATGGTTGTAGCAGTAGTAATTGTTGTCCTTGCGCTGGCGATCGCTGGCATCGCCTATGCGTTCACCTTGGGTAACGTCGATGGCAAATGGGGGTACATAGAAAATATCACCGAAACCAGCTCGACCTCCTCCAATGGTGGTGGGGCCGAGTGTTCTCGTTGGGCCACGGGAGCCGGAGATAGTCCCACGAACTCGAGTAACTGGGATGTAACTGTTCAGACCGGCCTGACCACTGATGAGAACCAGGTGCGCTATGGACGGGACGCATACATGGACCATGGTCAATGGCACAGCCGAAGCTGCGCCAACACGGTCTTTGGAGAACAGAGCGGCTTTGGTTTCGACGGCAATAACGGTCCGCTTTCACCATCAGCCAATACACCTTTCTACCTGGGCAAGTTTATCCATTACAACAACCAGGTCTATGCGACGGATGACAGCGGTAATAACTCGAATCCCTTCAATTGGGTTGACCTGAATGTGAGTGTGCCCGTCACCTGCAATGATGGTACGACCAGCACCTCCTTTAACTTTAGCAGTCACTTCGTTCTGGATGAAACCAGCAACACGGCGGGAACCTGTGTTTATCCAGGCACCAGCGTTTGCCCCGATAAGGTCACGGTCACCCAGCCAACCACCTCGCCAACCTTCACCTGCCCGGATGGGGATTACACGGTGAATATCCTGGGCTTCACAAAAACGGGGTTGAACGGCGGCGCCTGTGATGCGACATACAATTCAGCCTCGGTTGCTACAGAATATATCACCGAAGAAGATGTCGACAACCAGGCCTGCCTGTGGGCAGAGATCAGCGCTCCGACGGCCGACCTGAAGCCCGTCAAGACCTGCGCCGATTACAACACCTCCGATCCATACTACCGCATTGTTACCACCAACCTGGGACCTGGCAGCGCCCGGCAAGCGAAGATTTCCGACACCCTGCCATCCGGCGTCGTGTTAGGCACTCCCCTGGTGTATAGCTCTCAATTGACCACCAGCAGCGGAACGGTAAATCAAGGAAGCTGCTCAACTTCTGGTCAAACGGTCACCTGCCAGTTGCTTACCTCGTTGCTCGCCACGAGCGTTGACGCGACTGCTAAGTGGACAGTCGATATCCATGTGACACCTAACGACAGCATCACTTACCCACTTTCCAACAGCGTCACCGCCTCGATGGCCACGACAGATGTGAACACCGCCAACAACACCTCCACCTGCAGCTCAGAGACGCCGACGGCTGTCGAAGTAAGCGCATTCTCAGCCCTGGGAGTTGAGAAGACTATCGCGGTAAGTTGGGAGACCTCCAGCGAGGTGAATATCCTCAGCTTCAACCTGTATCGCGGGTCTGCCCCGGTTGGCGAGCGAGTCTACTACGAGGAAGCCAAGTTCAAGGGCAAGCTCGCGGGTGCAGAGTATACGTACACCGATACGGACGTCCAGACCGGTATGTCCTACACCTACTGGCTGGAAGTGCTCCTGAAAGACGGTACATCTGTAGTGCTAGACCCCACTACAGCCAGCATTCAAGCACCCGGCGACTTCAAGGTGTACCTCCCAATCCTCCGGCGTTAATTAACTGCCTATTCAGGTCGCTGCGCGGTAAACAACGGATCTGTGATCAGATAAATCACAGATCTGTTGTTATAGTATTCATGATTACAGCAGGGGATTGGTGTAACAATCTCAACGGATCTGCGTTCTATACTGAGATATTGATTACTTATTAAATACGTAAGATTTCTACTATTAATGGAAATTCGCGATATAATCTAACAAATCTGCAAGGTAATCCGGCAAAGGGGCAAACGGAGCCAGACCTTATATCTTATGCCCTCGATACTGGCAAAACCATCGTGAGGTGGTGACGCAAAGCCATGGATCTGTTGCTCATCAGACCGCAGGCTGCCGAAATGGGAGGCAGGCAACTTTCTTTAGTACCTGATTTGAAGGAGAAAAAAATGAGGGCAAATAAGAAATATACAACCTGGAAGATGCTCATGACCGTCTTTACGGTGCTGCTTTTAGCAGCCAGTACGACTTCCATTGTTCAACCTGGGCAGGCGGCTGCTCAAACCCAACCAAACCATCTATTTAACCTCAACTCGATTAACGAAATAACCGCCATCACCGGCACGATCAATCCCGTCTATTGCCTGGCTGATGTTGGCGGCGCCAACGACGCACCCACACAGAAAGACCTGACCCGGCTGTGTATCGATACAGTCACGGATCCAAATAATTTCCGCGTGGAGTGGGACTGGGATGTACTCGGTGGGTACGGTGGCCTGGATGTTGGCATCTACTTCGACAGCGACGGCGATGGCTTTGCCAACTATGGTTTGTATGTCAGCACCACGGGTAATCCAGCAGTGTTAAATCTGGTTAAGTGGTACACCTGCCCCGGGGATGACCAGACTACCTACTGTAGCGGCGCAACGCTGGCCAGCCCACAGCCAACGATACCCTGCACGATTACTTCCCCGGTGGCGGATGATCCCTTCCCGGCGGGAGACTCTTACCCCAATGACGCCCAGGGGTATTGCACAGTCCCGCGCACGTTGTTTGGCGCGCAGGCCTACACGACATCATTTCTCAATATCTGCAGCACTCCCTCGGGCAGTATCAGTTCTGCCCCCAGCGATTGCACGGCGTTTCCAGGCGGCGGTTTCATCGGCGTGTATAAATATGCTAATCCTGACGACCCGGCTTATACGTGGAATTTCGAGGTCAACAATGGCGGACAGATTGTGGGCACAGCTTCCTTCCAGGGCTGCGGACAAAAGATGTTCAGCTTCCTGCCAGCCACCTTCAGTGTGACCGAAACCAATCCCAACCAGGGTACCTATGCATTGGTATACTCTGCGTGCACCAATCAACTTAACACATCGGTAGGAACAGGCTCCGGCACCGTTAGCATTACCAACCTCTCGGTTAGCTCAGGGTCACTGGTAATATGCGAGTTCGATAATGCCATGCCAACCGCAGTTGACCTGGCTTCCTTCGCAGCCACTCCCCAGGTGAAAACGGTCTCCTTGGGATGGACTTCCACAAGCGAGGTCAATATCGTGGGTTACAACATCTATCGCTCGACCGATCCGGCTGCGGCTGGCATCCAACTCAATACTGACATGATCCCCGCGTCATATCCGGGTCAGATGCGCGGCGCGACATACAGCTTCCTGGATGAGAGCGCGGTGTACGGCGAGCTCTACACCTATACACTCCAGGTTGTTTATAAGGATGGGCCTGCCCAATGGTCAGAGCAGGTCTCTGCCACTCCGACAGGTTATCGGCTCTATGTACCCATAACCAGTCGCTAAGTTCTTGCACCTGAATCAGCTGCTCGCACTGAGGTGCGTACCATCAGTGCGAGCAGCTTTATATATCCGAGCGGATGATCCAAAGTTGGCCGGTGTCTCAAACAACAGTATATAATACCCTCAATAAAAAACGAATACATTGATATAATTCATTGATTAACTCGTGAACCTCAAGCCAGTCTCAATGAACTCCTTCGCCTGTATCAGGATAAGAATTTTTCAATTATTAGCACCATGAATGATCTCTTGCACACAATCTTCCAACATGATCCCGCCATTGTTTCCCGCGTGATTGCCGGGGAAACCATCCTGGTGCCAATCCGAAAAAATGTCGGCGACCTGGAGAACATTTATACATTGAACGAAACTGCCGCGCGGGTCTGGGAGCTTGCGGACGGACAGCGCACATTGGCCGATATCCACCATCAAATCGTGACCGAATTTGAGATTAATCCGCTCCAGGCAGAGCAGGATCTACTCGAGCTGGTGGAGAATCTGGTAGAAATTGGCGCATTGATTAAAGTATAGGTATTTACAGGTCAGGCATGGACTGTCCTTCTCTGATTCATCTGGGTTATGGAGCTTTCAGCGAGCGTTTGCACGCCAAGGTCAGCCAGCAACGGGTGCCGATCAATGGCACCCTGGAGGTGACGATGCGTTGCAACCTGCGCTGCGAGCACTGCTACATACCGGTATCACAGCGTTCTGGCTCGCGCCAGAACGAACTGTCCCTGTCCGAGCTGCAGCGGATTTTCTCGGAAATCGCCGACGCCGGCTGCCTGTGGCTGTTGTTGACCGGCGGAGAGCCTTTCTTACGCCAGGATTTCTTGCAGATTTATGACATCGCCAAGCACAAAGGCTTGTTGATCAGCATTTTCACCAATGGCACTTTACTCACCGAGGCGATCGTAAACCACCTGGCGGAGTGGCGCCCGTTTGAAATCGAAATTTCTATCTACGGCGCCACCCAGGCCACCTACGAACGCGTGACTGGCATCCCCGGCTCGTATGCCCGCTGCATGCGCGGGATTGAGTTGCTCCTGTCACGCAACCTACCGCTGCAACTTAAGAGCGTGTTACTCACCCTAAACCAGCACGAGCTCATCCAAATGAAGCAGTTTTCGGAAAGCCTGGGCTTGAGATTTCGCTTTGACCCGGTGATTAACGCCGGGATCGATGGCAGTCTTTATCCCACCCAATTCCGTCTGCTCCCAGAGCAGATCGTGGCGACTGAGGTCCACGACCCTGACCGGGCCAGAGAGTGGCCGGTAATTTATACCGAGGATTTGGATTTAGACATCAACTCTCGCCAGATGTATACCTGCGGCGCCGGGCGGCAAGCATTCCATATCGATGCCTATGGGAAATTATGCCTGTGCCTGAGCGCGCGCAGCCCTAATTTTGACCTGCGCCAGGGCAGCTTCCAGCAGGGCTGGGATCATTTTATTACTAAGTTGCTTGCATTGGAGCATAGTCCGGCGTTTGGCTGCGTGGGTTGCGAGCTGCGCACAGTGTGCGCCCAATGCCCGGCGATGGGCCTGAGCGAGTTGGGCGATCCGGAAGCGCCGGTGCCCTTTCTCTGCGAACTTGCGCATCTACGTCAGGAAGCTTTTAATATTCCACTAAATTATGATAAAATCGAGTATAATCGATAGGTGTATTACAATAGCATGGAGGAAAAGATGAAGGAAGAAAAAATAGTCGTGAAAAAAGTTTACAGCAAGCCTATCGTCAGCAAAGTCCAACTGGTGGCTGAACAGGCAGTTCTGTCACTATGTAAATGGGGCACGGGCTCAGGGGTCAGAGCTGTCTGCCGGGCTGCTGGTGATTTAAGTTGCTCAAGTACACCGCGCAGCTAGGCTGATTGCCTGCCTGACAGATTCCTGTCCGAATGCCTTTGCCATTAACGATAAGCCTGGGGGGTATCCCCATTTCATTAACTCCAGATCAAGCTACGGGGGAATATGATTTCGTCAAGCGCGCGATTGAATTTTACACCAACGCCGCGCCTGAGGTAAAGCTTAAGATTCACTGCGGTTGGTTTCCTGACCTGCACGAGATACCGGTTGCCTTTGAGACCAACCACGGCTGGCAGCTGCTCCAGGGGAATGGAAAAAAAGTGATCAAAGTTCGCACTGCTTTCCAGGATCCCTATCTGGTTGGTGTATTCTCTGTGAACTTCCGCTCAGGCGACATTTATGTCGCTGCGAGCGAAGGATTTTCCGACCGCTACATTTTCCCATTAAACTATCCATTGGGCGAACTATACATGGTGAATTTACTCGGGACAGGCCTGGGAATGCTTTTCCATGCCGCCGGCGTGATTTACCAGGGTCAAGGCTACCTGTTCACCGGGCATGGCGGCGCTGGAAAAACGACCACTTCCCGGCTGTGGCGGGCGTATCCAGATGTGCGGGTGGTGAACGACGACAAAGTCATCGTCCGTAAAGAGGCGGATGGATTCCGCCTGTATGGCACCCCCTGGCATGGAGAGGGCGGGATGGCCTTGCCGGATTCTGCGCCGCTCAAGCGGGTATTTATCCTCAAACAGGCCGCACAGAACACCACTACCCCGCTCCAGCCAGTCCAAGCGGTCAGTGGTCTGCTGACACGCGCCTTCATCCCGCTATGGGATGCTGAAAAAATGGCCAACACCTTAGAATTTCTGGATGAGCTATGCCAGTCGATTCCCTGCCAGGAGCTGGGTTTTCTTCCCGATTCCAGCGTTGTCGATATCGTACGAAATTTACCATAAGCATATATAAGTTGTAGGGTAAGCTGTCAGCTTGCCCGCCGGTTGAAGAATAGTTGGTGGATATGATTAAAAAAGGTATCTCACTCCGCTGGTTAATTCCCTCGCTGATCTCATTCCTGTGGATAGTTTCCCTGGTCGGGCCAATCATTCCCGCCCGCGCGGGCGCCATTCGTGCACAATCCACCCCAGTTTCAGCAATAGAAAACTATCCTTATCTCAGGGTACTGCAAACCTCTGCAGAGCGAATTGTCCTGGAGTTTACGCCGCCCGAGCCGCAGCTTGAGACCTCCCAGATCGATGGGCAGCCCTGCCAGACCGTGCACATGCCTGGTCTGACCGAGACCGACGCCCCCGGACTACCCGCTTTGCCGGTGCAGGGCGCCATGCTCGGTATCCCCCAGACTGCTCAGCCGACCCTTAAGATAGGGGTAGTTGAGTTGAGCAGCTACCCTGGCAGCCATGCCCTTTGCCCCTTGCCTCGACCCGTATTGGCTCGGACCCCAGATAAATCCTGGCAGCTTACAGGTTACAGTTATGAACGCGCCCCTGCCTACCAGCTCAATGGATTTATGTCTTCAACAACAGCAGAGCTCGTTTCGACCGGCAATCTGCGCAGCCAACGCTTTGCGGAGATTCGCTTGAATCCGTTGCAGTATAACCCGGTCAGTGGCGAGGTGCGCTACGTCAGGCGGATGCAGGTTGAGTTGAATTTCAATGTAGGACAGGCTGATAGCTTGTCCTATGTTAATGAGGGGTATTTCGAAGAGAGCTTGCGCAGCATGTTGCTTAATTATGACCAGGCGCGCGCCTGGCGCAGACGGCTGGCCGCCAGCGCTCAGACTGAGGCAGTGACCACGCCACAGAGCAGTCCGGCCTACAAAATAGAGATCAACGCAGATGGTCTGTACCAGGTAACCTATGCTGCACTGCAGACGGCTGGGCTGCCCGTCGACAGCCTCGACCCACGCACCTTCCAGCTCTACAACCAGTCTGTCGAGGTAGCCACCTACGTTGAAGGTGAGGCAGATGGCGTCTTTAATTCT
>CAYGZL010000039.1:0-1669 GCA_964354345.1 uncultured Anaerolineaceae bacterium
TGGCGGCGTAGTTCGATGGTGCGTAATCCCAGGCCATAGACGCGTTGGTCGCAAACTATTCCCTCCACGATGAGCGATATGTTTACTTCATACAATGGTTGGGATCCTAAACCATTCGGCCACCAAAGTTGAGGCTGGTCGATGGGTATGCTCAAGGTTACATGCCGCGACTTCCCGTTGACATCCGCTTCGCACTTAAAAACTTGACCATCCGGAGCCACAACTTGCATGACCGCAAGCATTGGATGGTTCTGCCAACGCTCAACAGTCAAGCGGGCGTTGACCTTCACTGCAGCACAGCTATGCACCTGGCGCAGATGGACATTGGTCAGACGCGCCCCGCGATAGCCTTCCAGGTAAATATCTTTCCAGATGCCGATCGGGGGCAGCTTGGGACCCCAATCCCATCCCCATTGCGACGGCGCTTTGCGCAGGTGCGGACCGCCGGGGAGGTCGCCGCCGCCCACCATTGGCTGTTCCTGTTGGCGGGCGCGCACATAAGTCAAGGGTGCCGCAAAACGAATGATGATTTCATTTTCCCCCGCTTGCAGCAAAGATTTCACTTCCCAGGAGTAGCGCCGGAACATATTTTGGGCTTTGCCCACTTCCTGACCATTTAGATACACTTCCGCCAGTGTATCCAAACCCTCACAGGTCAGATACACAGCTTCCTGATCCAGTAATTCCCTCGCCAGGGGAAACGTCCGCCGGTATTCCCAATCGGTTTCGGCGATCCATAAAACCCGTTTCTCGTTATCAGCCACAAAGGGGTCTGGAATTTTTCCCAGGGCCAACAAGTCGCTGTGGACACTACCTGGCACCTGCCCAGGCAGCCATGCCACATTGGATGCCTCAGAATTATTCACCTGACGGAATTGCCAGGTGCCATTCAAGGATTGAAGTGCATTATTGGCGCACATGATGATCTCCTGTTTCATTTTTCGGTTTGTTATATTATAAACTTACCACTCATTTGTGTGCGTCAATTGTAATCCGTAAATAATCGTGCTTTCCACCTGCAACCTTAAGTCCGCCTTAATTAAAGCTGGCAAGCCCTGAGTGGTATACTACCCGGGATGCCCCGTCATATTTTGTTGGTGGATGATGATGCCTTGATGCGCCGTAGCCTGGCCTTCAATCTGGAGCAGGCTGGCTATCGCACCAGTACTGCGGTTAACGCTGAAGATGCCTTAGCACTGGCTCGCCGTGACCCACCCGATCTGGTGCTTTTAGACATCGGGCTGCCTGGTATGGATGGTCTGGACGCTTTACGCCAATTTAAACAGCAGTTTGGTCTGGCAGTGATATTCCTGACCGCACGCCGGCGCGGATTGGACGAAGTGTTGGGCTTGGAGCTTGGCGCAGATGACTATGTAACCAAACCCTTTGATCTTGATGTGCTGCTGGCGCATATTAAGGCCGTTCTGCGGCGTATCGAGCGACCAGCGCTTGTTCCGGAGGCACGTGAGCAATTAACTGTAGGAGACTTGACCCTTGACCCAGTCGCCCACCGGGTGACCTTAAAGGGACAGCCCGTGGAATTGAGCCCGCGCGAGTTCGAGTTGCTCCATACTTTTCTATTGCAGCCAGGTCAGGTAATATCAACCGAGGATTTGCTGGCGTGCGTCTGGGGCGCAGAATTTATTGGCCAACCTCAGGTCGTCTATGT
>CAYGZL010000040.1:0-3506 GCA_964354345.1 uncultured Anaerolineaceae bacterium
GGGATAATGGGGTGGTTATTTATGACGCTTGGATTTGGAGATGGCGATAGTCCGTATACGAACATAATGAGCTGGTGACACCTCCTCAGGAGACATTGCTTTCCCAGATTCTGGGAAAAATATACAATCATCTCGAGAGCAATAGTAAAGTTCGGTCCATCTTTTGTGGCTTGATCCCAGATTATTTTTTCTCCTTTCCATTTTTCATATCTGGGTTTATTTACTAATTTCTCCCACCCAATAATTATTCCGAATGCTCCAAAACCAATCATTACTTGTAACGCGATACTGTTTTCGTCGTGGATAATCTCACCAATAATTGATCCTAATAATGCTCCTATTCCTCCACCGATTATCATAAGGAAGAACCCTTGTCAGTCATGAGGTGTAGTTCTTAGTTATTCAGTCTTCAATTCCAGGAGATCCCAGCGATTCCCATACAGATCCAGGAAAACAGCGACAGTGCCGTAGGATTCCTGGCGTGGTTCCTCGGTAAACTCAATTCCACGCGACATCAGCGCCTGATAGTCCCGCCAAAAGTCATCCGTATGCAGAAATAAGAACACCCGCCCACCCGTTTGGTTGCCAATCCGCTCCACCTGCTCTGAGCTGGTTGCCTTGGCCAGCAGCAGACTGGTTCCAAAGCTTCCTGAAGGAGCAACGAGAACCCAGCGTTTTCCTTCTCCCAACACGGTATCCTCCACCAGCTCAAAGCCCAGGATTCCCGTGTAAAAAGCCAGCGCTTCGTCATAATCCCGAACCAGTATGGCAATGGAGCCGATTTTCTGACTCATGCTATCTCTGCTTCCCGGTGGATTACTGCTGGTTAACCACAGAACTGGTTCATTTTTGTAAGGGCAGTGGACTACCAGATGCCTGGCATCAGTCGATAACGCACCTGGCGCGCATAATCCACATAACCAGTCAACTCGGTTTGTAAGGCGCGGTCTTCAAACCCTGTGCGTAGGATGAGCAGGATTACACCCAATCCGCTGAAAAATAAGGCCCACCAAGAATCAAGCAGAATCGGTACGGCCAATTCATACAAAATCGCGCCAAAATAAGCCGGATGGCGCACATAGTGGTACGGACCACCTTTCACAACTGCGTGGCCACGCTCAGACTGGATGCGATAGATCCGCGAGAAATAGGTGTTGGTAGCTGTCGCCCATACAAACAGCGCATAACCCAGGATACATACTGTTAACGCTGCAATTTGAGCAGCTCCAGGAAAGGTCCCTGACCAACCATAACGCTGATCAAGTCCGGCGACGATATATCGTACTAACTGGATAAGGCCAAGTAGGCTCAGGAGGACTGTATCCCACGGTTTGCCTCCCCGGCGAGGCTCCATGCGCTCTGCCAGCAGGTCTGGGTTGAAGTAGAAAATGATGATCGCTGTCGCTATCATCCACGCCGCCATCACTGCGATAGCTGCCCAGGCTGGCCACCAGTCAATCTGCCCGGCTGACCAGAATAGAGCCACACCCATGCCGACAATCCCAAGGATCTCGCGGATGGCATAACGAGCGATAAGCTTTGTGTCCATGTCAATTAATATTCTAAAGATGACGGCAACCGCCTCGTGCCAACCATGCCCACGCAGACTGTGTCTTTCATGCCAATCCCCGGTTGTGCAGCCTTTCCTGCTCCCAGGCAGCAAAGTCGGCTGGTGGTAACACCAGCTCAGCTTCCGGTTTACGCTCCAGCCGGGCAGCGTCGTTCGGGCAGCCGGAGACGCATAACCCACAGCCAATGCAGCGCTCATGTACCACCACAGAGGCATCCTCCAGCTCCTGGATGGCATTCACCTGGCAACGCTCCCGGCAGGTGCCACAGTTGGAGCACAATCCGGAGTCAATCACGGCATAATAGTTCGCATAGGCGACGGACTGTTCGATGCCCCAATCGTTGATGCCACGCAGGATCCCGCAACAACATCCGCAGCAGTTGCAGATATAGCCAAAACCTCGCATGACATTGCTGACCGTATGCACCAGGCCGATCTCTTCGGAGCGATCCAGGAATTCTAAAGCTTCGGTCTGGGTCATATCTCCGGGTTGGGGCGGGCGATCTGCAAATGAGAAGGTCATACAAGTTCGTGTGGGGAAGTCGCATTTTTCACCAACCTGTTCCTTCTCGAGCCGGCAGAAGCAATCATGCACCTGGTAAGTCTTGGCTGCCAGCAGGATCGCCCGGATATCTTCGTAGGGCAGCACCCATTCGGATTTAACGGTATTTTGGGCTGGCACGACTCGATGTAATGCTGGCTGTGGCTGCATGATCCCGACTGCCCCGCCGTTGGCCAGGTAGTCTTCGACCAGGTGAGCCAGCTCATGATCCATCAGGTCCGCCTGAGCTTCATAGATCCCAACGATAAAGGGCGCCAGGCGGAAGAAGGCCTTCCCGTCGTGCTTATCGAACCACACCATACCACGTCGAACCATTTGCATGAGCTGCTTCTTGACAATCTCGACCGGCTGGTCAACTCGTTCGGCAATCGCTTCAACAGGTTCCATGACACCGGTTAGCTGGCTGGCCAGTGCAGCCTCTGCGGGTGAGAAGATCTTCTTCAGAATTATGATCTCGATCCCACTCGGGGTTCGCGGAAAACCATTCGGCAGCCGGTCTAAGGCATCGGCTAATTTTTCGTAGATGATTTCACTCATATTAAATTCTCCTTGTTCATGTCACGCTTCTACCACAAAACCGGCACACCTTCGCATCACGCAAGATCAGCTCAGCGCAGTAGGGGCAGGGGACGCGCAGACGTTGGTCAGCTGTCTGGCCTGCGCCAATCTGGTGGAGGATGTAGCGGATGGCGAACCCAATTAATCCCAGGATCGCTACCAGGAATAATGCCACGACGACGATAATGAGTAATTCACTCAAACCTATATTCGCAGGTATTTGCACTGAGAACTCCTTAATCCAAGCTTTAATCAATCAGGTTGGCAGCTAATTTTGTTAAACGATAAGTCAACCAATCATCTTCGATCTGATGGAACAATCCATACTTCGCGCCTGCCGGTCCTAAATCAGTGGCTGCTGACTTTGAATCAGAGTAGTGAAAATATCCTCGTTCAGCATCATACATGCTTAACAGCCAGGCAAGGATCACTTGCTCCGGACGCTGCTCCATCCCGATGCGCAAGTCGGCGACCATCAGTAATTCCTGAAGGAGGTCGTGACCACGAAAGATGAACCGGCACAGCTCTCGCTCGTCTTTTAGCGATAGATGCCAGATCAGAAAGGCGAGCGCTTTTACCAACGCCCCTTCGTATTCCCGGTTACCGCTTAGATACAAAGCCACCGCCGCGCCATGCGTAGAAGCCGGGCAACTGCGTGTTTTGAAGCGCTCCTTGAGATGCTTCTGCAGCACCCACCCCCCATCGGTTTGTTGCCAGGCGATCAGTAGCTCATAAGATCGGGTCAGCCGCGCATCCTGGCTCATCCCGAGCCGACCAAAGCATCCCAGGTAGACAGATAATTCGCAAGGCGCGCTG
>CAYGZL010000041.1:0-3511 GCA_964354345.1 uncultured Anaerolineaceae bacterium
GACGAGTTGCCGGGCGTGAAAAGCATCTCGGTCAGCTATGCCAAAAGCCAGATGGTGGTGGAGTTCGATGAAACTAAAATCAATCCGCAGGCAATCGTGGCGGCGGTGAAAAATGTGGGTTATACCGCCAATCTGACCTGATATTGATCAGCTTCTTTGCTAACTTGGGGAGAAGATATGACAATTTACGTGACCTAACAGGAAAAGCGTCAATTGTATAATTCGCATTTTTCTGAGATACTATTGGAAATATTCAAACCTATAGTATTCTCAGGAAAGGGTCGTCTATATGAATCAATCCATCTTTCCCGGACAGCGCAAATTCCGGCCACTGACTCTGAAACTGCTCAATCCAGTACCTTCAGATATCGAGATTGCCCAGGCAGCAGAGCTGAAACCCATTATCGAACTCGCCGACGAAGTTGGCCTGTTGCCCGAAGAAATCGAGCTGCACGGCACCTATAAGGCCAAGATTCACCTGAGTGTTCTGGAACGCTTGAAAGACGTTCCCGATGGGAAATATATCGACGTCACCGCCATCACTCCAACACCGCTGGGTGAGGGGAAGAGCACGACGATGGTCGGTCTCTCGCAGGCATTGGGCGCTCACCTGGGCAAACGGGTATTTACCTGCATCCGCCAGCCCAGCCAGGGTCCCACCTTCGGCATCAAGGGCGGTGCGGCCGGTGGTGGTTACAGCCAGGTCGTACCGATGGAGGACTTCAACCTGCACCTGACTGGCGACATTCATGCCATCACCGCCGCCAACAACCTGTTAGCCGCAGCGATTGACGCCCGCATTTACCATGAGGCCAAGCAGCCGGACGATATTAAACTCTTCAACGCCCTCTGCCCGGCTGATAAGCAGGGCAACCGTCGTTTCTCGCCCTCCATGCTGCGTCGTTTGAAGAAACTGGGCATCGATAAAACCAATCCCAATGATTTAACGCCGGCTGAGAAGAGCCTCTTTGCCCGTTTGGATATCGATCCAGCCAGCCTCACCTGGCGGCGCGTGGTCGATACCAACGACCGCTTCCTGCGCGAGATCGAAATCGGCCTGGGACCGGAAGAGGCCATGCCACGCCACACTGGTTACGATATCACCGTGGCCAGCGAGATCATGGCCATCCTGGCCCTGACTACCGACCTGACCGATATGCGCGATCGCATGGGTCGCATCGTCATTGGCACCAACAAACGGGGCGAGGCGGTCACTGCCGAAGACCTGGGTGTCGCCGGCGCCATGACTGTCCTGATGAAGGACGCCATCAAACCCACCCTGATGCAGACGCTCGAAGGCACGCCAGTCTTTGTCCATGCCGGTCCGTTTGCCAACATCGCCCACGGGCAGAGCTCGATCATCGCCGATCGCATCGCCCTCAAGCTGGCTGATTATGTCGTCACCGAGTCGGGTTTCGGCGCTGACATCGGCATGGAAAAGTTCTTCGATATCAAGTGCCGCTACTCCGGGCTGATCCCGCAGGTGGTGGTGATGGTGGCCACTGTGCGCGCCCTGAAGATGCACGGCGGTGGTCCGCGCGTCGTGGCTGGACGACCGCTGGACAGCGCTTACACTGACGAAAACCTGGACCTGCTGCGCGCCGGTTTGCCCAACCTGCAGCACCACATCCGCAACGCCAAGAAATACGGCGTCAATGTGGTCGTCGCCGTCAACTCCTTCGCCACCGACACCCCGGCTGAGGTAGAGCTGGTGCGCCAGGCGGCGGCCGAGGCTGGCGCCGAGGATGCCGTGGTCTGTACGCACTGGATGGAAGGCGGTAAGGGCGCCATTGAGCTGGCTGAAGCCGTGGTGAAAGCGGCTGAAAAACCCGCCACCTTCCGCTTCCTGTATCCCCTTGAGCTCTCCATCAAGGAAAAGATCGAGCTGATCTGCAAGGAAATCTACGGCGCGGACGGGGTAGATTACCTGCCCGAAGCCGAGGCCAAGATTGCGCTCTACACCCGCCTGGGCTTCGCCAATCTACCGCTGTGCATGGCCAAAACCCACTTGAGCCTGACTCCGGACCCCAACATCAAAGGTGTGCCGAAAGGCTTCCGCGTCCCCGTGCGCGATATCCGTGCCTCAGTCGGAGCGGGATTCCTCTACCCGCTGCTGGGTGAGATGCGCACCATGCCCGGCCTGCCCACCCGGCCTGTCTTCTACGATGTCGACCTGGATCTAGAAACCGGGCGCGTAGTGGGATTATTCTAATCTTAGCGATGCTGTGTGTTCTTTGAACACACAGCATCTTTCGTAAATTCTAATGGACGATATCGCTCAAACCAACCGGCAGCGTTGGAATGCTCTGGCGCGCGCCAATGTGGAATATTCGCAGCCTTTCTTGGATTTCACAGTTGAGCAGGCTGCCCAATATGTGTACCGGCATGGCATACTGAAGGCTGTCGCCGGTCAGCGCGTGCTCTGCCTGGCCAGCGGGGGTGGGCAGGATTCGGTGGCTTTCAGCTTATTAGGCGCCGAGGTCACTGTATACGATCTGTCCGACGTTCAGCTCGAACGCGACCGGCAGGGCGCAGCCCATCATGGGCTGTCCGTGACTACAATCCAGGGCGATATGCGCAACCTGTCGGTATTCCCCGACCAATCTTTCGATATCGTCTGGCAGGTTTACTCGATCAATTTCATACCTTCGGTCACTCCAGTCATCCAGGAAGTGGCACGTGTGCTCAAACCCGGTGGCATCTATCTGCTCCAGTTTGCCAACCCCTTCGTGCAAGGTGTGGACGATGACGCCTGGGATGGGCAGGCTTATCCGCTCAACGCTCCGTATATCGATGGCGAGGATCTGACGGCGCGCTTCCCATATTGGGATGTCGACCAGCCGGATGGCACCAGCCTGCGCCTGGACAGCCCGCACGAGTTCCGTCACACCCTCTCCACAGTACTCAACACCCTGGTGGGCAATGGGTTCATCCTGCTCGGTCTGTGGGAGTGGCTGCGCCCGGATGTAAACCCCGCGCCTGGCTCTTGGGCGCATTACACCCAGGTCGCCCCACCCTATCTCGAAACCTTCTGGCGATTATAATCAAGATAGTACGGCAGGTTGGCTGTGATCTCAACAGTCGACCTGCCGCCTTCTGTAGAATGGCGCTATAATAAAATAGCGTGTTCGAGCTATCTGAAGGGAAAATCAACGCGCCCTTCGATTTATCAGAGGTGGGGTATAAAGGCCAAACTCATCATGAGCACTTCACGCCTGCTGACTCGTTCAGAAATAAACATGATTTGGACGATCGACCGGCGGGAGGCGATCGACAAACTGTATTCTCTCGAGAGCGGGGTATTGATCCTTCGCATGGAGCATTTCGACATGCCAGGCTTGTCGCCGGGCGAAGGGCAGCGTTACACATCGCTCCTGCTGGACTGTTTCGACCGGGGCTGTACATCTCCACCACGCCGTCGGAGCATACGATCAACTTCTACCTGCGCCTGGGATGCCGGCTGGCTGAGGAGATTGATCCGGAGCTGTTTGCGCTGGAGCCGGAGGATATT
>CAYGZL010000042.1:0-12864 GCA_964354345.1 uncultured Anaerolineaceae bacterium
GAATATGGGCTAACGATGTCTTGCCCAGACCAGGCGGTCCATAAAACAGAACATGGTCTAACGGTTCATGGCGCTGCCGGGCGGCGGCGATCAATATTTTAAGATTTTCCTTGACCCGGTCCTGACCGATCATGTCCGCCAGGTTCCTCGGGCGTAATGCCATATCCAGCCGGTCGTCATTCTGTGGCTGGGGGTTGATCAAACGATTGGGAGCGTCACTCATAGCGCCGATTATAACCGATACACTGAGATATAATTACGTCATACCGCCCCCAGGAGGAACCCTATGTCGAATATATTTCCTTCACTACATCCGTTGGTCGCGCATAAGTTGACCAAGCTGCGCGATCGTAACACTGACCCGAAGAAATTCCGTGAGCTATTGCGTGAAATTGCCGCCCTGCTTACTTACGAGGCTACTGCAGATTTACCGATCCAATCCTGCCAGGTTGAAACTCCCCTGGCGCTCTATTCGGGGAAAGTATTAAAAGAAACTATCGGTCTTGTACCAATCCTACGCGCTGGCCTGGGAATGGTCGAAGGGGTATGGGAGTTAATGCCCTCCGCTGAAGTCTGGCATATCGGCCTATACCGCGATGAGAGGACTTTGAAGCCTGTACAATATTACAATAAGTTACCGGTGGAACCTACCGTTTCAGTTTGCCTGGTGCTTGATCCCATGCTGGCCACTGGCGGGTCAGCCGTCGCTACCGTAGATATCCTAAAAAAATGGGGAGTAAAGAAGATCAAGTTTGTAGGCATCATCGGCGCGCCCGAAGGGATTGCCTTAATGCAGCAAAACCATCCGGAAGTTCCCATCCATCTGGCCGCGATCGATGAAAAACTCAATGAGCGCGGATATATCCTGCCAGGCCTGGGTGACGCAGGCGACCGGCAGTTTGGAACCGGGTAAATTAAAGAGACTCCAGGATTTCTCGGCTGTGATTCGCCGGCCTGACATTCTCGAAAACGCGGACGATTTTCCCTTCACCGTCAAGTAAGAAAGTTGTCCGCAAGACGCCTTCGTGTTCACGCCCCATGAACTTCTTTAAACCCCAAACCCCGTATAAGCTGCATACATGATGATCAAGGTCTGCCAACAGAGTAAAGGGAAGATCGAATTTCTTTTTAAACCTGGTATGGGAGCCGGGTGAGTCAGGACTGACACCTAGAATGGTGACACCCGCCTCCTGATAAGCACTGTAATCATCCCGAAAATTGCAGGCTTCGGTTGTGCATCCGGGAGTATCGTCTTTAGGATAAAAATATAACACCACTGGGCTGCCTCGAAAATCCGATAATTTTCGTAAGTTTCCTGTTTCATCTGCTAACTCGAAATCAGGAGCTAATTCACCTGCTGAGATTATCATAATTTCCTCCAATCACTGCTCTTACTTTTCCCATGTCAGAGATATCGTAACCAGGCATTCTCGCTGCCGATCGTCTAAATTCCTGATCATCTAATAAATCTAGTAACGGTTTTAAAAGGGTATCTCCTACGAAAGTCAGTGGAATCACCAACTCGTAAGTCTCTTTAACGACTGGGAGAAAATCCAAATCCAATGCCTGGGCTGCTGCTGCAATGCCCAGCCCACAGTCCGCAGATCCCGAGGCAACCGCCGCAGCCACGGCGAGATGAGTGAATTCCTCTCGATTATATCCGATTATTTGATCGGGAACAATTGCCAACCGCTCAAGGTGATAATCTAAAAGTACCCGCGTACCTGATCCGCGCTGGCGATTCACAAAACGAATCTCATCACTCACCAGGTCTTGAAGCGTGCGGATTTTCTTGGGGTTATGCCTCGCCACAATTAAACCTTGTTCGCGTCCGCCCAACGTAATCACACAGACCGGGACGCCGATCAGATACTGGCGAATCGCTGGCAGATTGTATTCGCCACTGGCTGGATCCAATAAATGAGAACCAGCCAGGTGCGCCTCTCCCCGCTTTAAAGCCAGCAGTCCACCCAGGCTGCCCACATTCGCAGAAGACAACCGCTGGCCGCGCTTCGCCAGGTATTGCGCCATCAGGTCCAGGAGGATATCATGTGATCCAATGGCAAAGATGGTTTGCTCGATTTGAGAGCGTGGACATAATAGACGTACCTGGACTTCTGCACCAGCAGGTAAACCTTGTATTCCCCGCGGAATAATGACCATCCCATCGGCGCGCACCAGCGAAGTGATAATCCCTGCGCCACGCGCGAGTGGCGCTGCCAGGATCTTGTTACCTACCCGCCCAACTACAACTCGCAGATAGTCGTCATCTCCGGGAGGAGAGGTGATTTTCCGCGTGAGAGTTGCACTAATAACTTCGATATTATTTGGTACCCGTCCTAACCAGCGGGCCAGGAGTGGTTCAACAAATATTTCTCCAGTCAGGGCGGCTGAGACCGGATAACCGGGCACACCGATGATCGGCACCTGTCGCTCGGTCGGATTTCCCTGCACCTTCCGGCAGTTAATCATCCCCAGGATCACGGGGTGCCCTGGGCGGACAGCGACACCATGGACCAGCAACTCACCCAGGGTTTCTACCACGCGA
Source organism: uncultured Anaerolineaceae bacterium (assembly GCA_964354345.1). Lineage (GTDB taxonomy): Bacteria > Chloroflexota > Anaerolineae > Anaerolineales > UBA4823 > CAYGZL01. The sequence continues at coordinate 2,549 of CAYGZL010000042.1, forward strand.
GCAGAGTAATCTTCCGACCCGGCTGAAGCGCCAGCGTTTAATAAGATTAAGTCATACTCCTGGGCAGCTTTATCGACCGCCTCACAGATTACAGAGAAGTCGTCAGGAATAATAGCGAAACGCGTCGCTTTGCCACCCCATTGCGCCACCTGAGCAGCTAAAACAATCGAGTTAAATTCGATGATCTCCCCTTTCTTGACTGGGGAACCTGGTGGCACCAGTTCCGAACCGGTGGGCAAAATCGCCACCCGCGGTTGGCGTGAAACGCGCACCTGTCCATACCCACTCGCGGCGATGGCCCCCAGATCAACCGGACGTAAGGTATGTCCGGCTGGCAACACAAATTGGGTCGCCACCAGGTCTTCGCCCATCGGACGGACATGGCTCCAGGGGGCGACGGCAGCCCGAATACGGATGGTATCTGGATGGCGCGGATCATTTGCAGGTTGCTCAGCCTGATCGAATGACTCTACACATTCGATCGGGATCACTGCATCTGCCCAATCAGGCAGGGGATCCCCGGTATCCAGGTAACTGGCCTGGTTTTGGTCTGCCACCTGTTTCAGGTCGGTTGTAACATACAAAACCCGAGGATTCGTCAAAGAAGCCGTAGCTGTATTGGTAGCACGCACGGCAAAGCCATCCATGGCGGAGGCATGATAATTCGGTGAGGAAATGCGTGCCCAAACAGACTCGGCCAACACTCGCCCGGCTGCATTTTCATCCAGGGGAATTTCTTCACTCCCCAGGGGACCATCCAATCCCGCGGCAACCAAGGCAGCTTCCAGGCGCGCCTGGGCTTCTGGGAGAGGAATGTCAGTCAGGTAATAAGCAGACTTCGACATATTCACCACTACTCAATCCTGTCTTATCTGCCGGGATGCACACCAAGCCATCGGCGCGCACCAGCGTAAAGATCAAGTTGCTGCTGCCTAATACTGGTTCAGCCCGGTAGCCGTTGATTTCCTGAAACAGACGTACAGCCACCCAATCTTCGCGCCCGGCCTGAGAAGATAGATTGAAGACCAAGCGTGCCCTGATAGTGGGTGTTGGACGTTTATGGAACAGCCCTGATAATCGTTCAACCACCGGCACGACATATAAACAGGCAATCACCAGCGCACTGACTGGATTACCCGGCAACCCAATAACTACCTTGCCATCACAGACCGCCAAAATGGTTGGCTTTCCAGGCCTGATGTTTATTCCATGAACCAACACCCCCGGTTTTCCTAATGATCGGATTACTGCAGCAGTCAGATCACGGGTGCTGAGAGAAGAGCCAGCCGTGATGACCAACACGTCACATTCCTGGTGAGCATATTTTGCCATTGAGAGCATCACTTCGTAATCGTCCGGCGCAATCCCATAATAGACTGCCTGTCCTCCAGCAATTTCCACTAAAGCGCTCAGGTTATATCCATTGATATCGCGCACTTGACCGGCATTAAGCGGATGATCAGGTGGAACTAATTCATCCCCACTGGAGATGATTCCTATCCGTGGTTTCTGCGCTACCCACACCTGAGTGTACCCCAAAGCCATTAAACCACCAATTTCTGCTGGGCGTAAACGGACACCCGCTGGAATCACTTCATCGTCTACCTGGACATCTTCGCCGATCCTGATAACATTTTCACCCACCGCCGCGGCTCGATATAGCTCAATCTCATCTGGAGAGATGCTTTGGGTATACTCTACCATCACCACAGCATCAGCTTTTTGGGGAAGCATGCCACCCGTATAGATCAAAGCCCCCGCGCCGGGCGCCAATGCAAATCCAGGCGCAACTCCCATGTGAACCTCGCCAAGTATTTTAATCGTTGCCGGTAAGGACTCGCTTGCTCCGTAGGTATCTGCTGCGCGCACGGCATACCCATCCACAGTTGAGCGGTCAAAGGCAGGCAGAGGGTGTGCAGCCAGAGTTGGGCGCGCAGTCACGCGCCCGAGAGCTGCGACCGTTGAGATCTCTTCTTCCTTTATAACAGTTGAAATGTGCGCTAACCACACCCGTAATGCCTCCCGCGGAGGCATCAACTCAAGAAATTCAGTCATTTACTCACCAATAGTAGTTAATGTGTCCAAAACGCGATTGCGAAAAGATAAGCCAACCCGATAAAAGTGACCAGCGCGTTGAGAGTTAATGCGGTCCAATTTGGCTTTTTTCCATTTCCAATCTGGTACATCTGCCAGATCTGTAACAATCCAAATGGCAGGATGAGAAATCCAGGTAGCACGATAATCCAGGGCATGCCGTAGACGCGGGCGATACCCAATACTAAAAACGCGCTCAAAATCAAGATATTATGAAAAACCATTCCCCGCTCCCAGCCAATACGGATCATAATCGTCTTTTTCTGGTATTTCAGATCGTTGGCATAGTCAGGGAGTTCGAAGGCTAATAGCATCGCCATATGTAGAGCAAACAAAGGAAATCCAGTCATCGTAATCAAGCGATGGATCGTCCCGAACTGGAGTATAAGAGCAAAGGCTGGTACCCCAATGGTTACCAGTAACGAGGCAGTCAATTCACCATATCCCGTCCTCTCCAGACGGAGAGGAGGTGTAGAATAAAAAAAAGCGCCAAGAAATGCCAACCCCATAATCAAATAAGCTGCCGATGGCAGGCGCTCGGCAATTAATATAACCGATAGAGAAGCCAAAATCGCCAGGCAAGTCAGGGCTGCGACCAATGCGGTCCGTCGCGGCAGGCCTCCTGCGCCCAGCATACCGCTTCCACCGGTAAAGGGCGTCCGGTTGGGATTATCCACATCCGCCGGGGCATTGTAATATTCATTCAAATATTGAGCTGATAACTGTAAAATGGTGACCCAGCCTTGACCCAAGAGATAAAGCCACCCATTTATATTAGAACCTAAATAGCGCGCCATCCCAACCCCCATGGCATATAAAAGCGCGGCACCTAACAAGAACAACGGTCTGGATAATCGAATGAAAAGCCAAACGGTTTTCATATATATTCAGGCTCCAACTGCGCTCGAATCGGAGGCTAAAACTCGGCGTATATCACGCAGATGAATTTGAGAGTGCAAATAGAGCAATCTGATTATTTCCCCCAGCGTTACCATGCCCAGGAATGGGTGCCGTCCAAGGCGAGTCAGGTCGGCAGGGGTCATTCGACTCACCAATAGAATACTTGACTGGCGTTTTTGGGTAAATTGTTCCAGCAACACCGGTATAGTAAAATTGCTCATTTCAACCGAGCGGCGCTCATTAAACGCATTAATATCAAAGTCTTCTGGAGCGCCGGCTCCTCCCATCAGAACATCATTTACTAACTCGATAATCGCCTCTTCAGTAGATACTAAATGAGCCAGAATCTGTTTAACGCGCCAATGTGAACCGTCCAGGTATATTTCTTTTTCCCACTGCTCGGGAGTTAATTCCTTAAAAAAGTTCAATATCTTATCAGCCTCAGTGCTGAGACGCATTTTCAGGTGATGAATCTCATCCATATCGTTTCCTAAGGCTCAACAGGATATCCAGCCTGGATCCAGGCCTCAAAACCACCCTGGATTGGCGTTACTTTGGTAAAACCATGATCGAGAATAATTTGTGCCGCACGGGCACTGGTCTCTTCCATCGGTCAGGTACAATAGGTAATGATCCAATCCTGTGTCTTAAATTCATTCAAGCGATCAGGTAAATCATCTAAAGGAATCGATAACGCCCCGGGGATGTGACCTTCCGAATAATAAGGTTCTCCCCGTACATCCACAATGATTGCGGTTTTCAATTCATAAGCCGCGCGTGCATCCTTCAGGCTGACGCGTGGAATTTCCGGATATGGGATACGTTCTCCTGAGGTGGTGGGTGTCGTCTCAGGCGATGATTGTTTTAAGGTTAGCACAAATCCCACAACGGCGCCAACAATTAAAAAAGAACCAATGATTAACATCACCAGAGGCCAAATCTGGTATGGCTTCTTATGCTTCGCCATGACTGCTCCTTCGAACAAAAGGATTGAAATTATCGCCGGAAGAAATTGGAGATAAAGAACCACACATTAGCTGGTCGTTCTGCCAACCGGCGTACGTAATAGGGATACCACTGCGTGCCGTATGGTACGTAGATTCGCACCGGGTAGCCTTCCTGAGCGGCTTGCTCTTGTAAGTCTCGTCGGATACCGTAGAGCATTTGGAATTCGAGAGATTGCTTGGGTAAACCAATCTTCTGAGCGTAATCTTTTGCGAATGCCAGACGCCTGGGATCATGCGAGGCTATTGCAGGGATGGGCGGTATCCGACCATCTGCATGGGCAACGGGTGAACCTGCAGCCAACGCACCCTCCATGAGAATAGCAGTCAGACGGTCAAAATTTGCATCAACATCGCTCTTCTTCGGATATGCCACCGTTGCTGGTTCCTTATAGGCGCCCTTGCATAGCCGAATTCGCGTACCGGTGTGTACCAGCTGGCGGATATCAGCCTCACTCCGGTACAAGTAGGATTGGATCACCACACCGGTATTATCAAAGCCAGCCTCCTTTTTCATTTGCTGATAAAACCGCAGGGTGATATCCACCCAAGGTGAGTCTTCCATATCAAGGCGGACAAAAATCCCATGTTGGTTCGCGTAATCCAGAACCTTATGTAAATTCTCTACGCATAAACTTTCATCCAATGCCAGGCCAATCTGGCTGAGCTTGATCGAAATATTGGCGCGCACTCCAGCTGCTTCGATCGCGTCACACATACCGAGGATATCCTCAGTCGCCCGGCGTGCTTCATCCGGTGTGGTAGTATGTTCGCCCAGGTGATCTAAGGAGGCTTGAATTCCTTTTTCATTCAACGCTTTTACCACCCGGATGGCGTCTTCCAATTGTTCACCTGCCACAAAGCGCGAAGCAGCCCGCCAGGCAAATGACCAATGAGTGACCATTTGCCGTGCCCAGTTGGCCTTTGACATATAAATTAAAAATGAACGAAGCATAGGAACCATCCCATTAATTTGCTCTTATCAGTCTTGAAAACCATTAAGAGCGACATCGCAATGATTGTAATTTTGTTTCATTGTAGCACATACTCCGCTACTCGCCCGGCGCGCAAAATCATTTATCACCCTTGACAAATGACACATTTTACCTCGAAGCAACCTGGCATATATCTTGCAACACAGTATAATTAACCTCACCCAGGAGCATCTTATGCTGCTTCAGACACAATCACCTCAGCTTCGCCATCTTACTTCTGCCCATCTGGCTCAAACTATGAGCCTTTTGGAATTAACCTCAGTGGGTCTGCGACAAAAAATCGAAACCGAACTGGCTGGCAACCCGGCTTTAGAGATCATTGAAGAAAAACGCTGCCCCACCTGCCACCGGTTGTTGTCCAGCCCGCGTACATGCGTTTTATGCAGCCGGCTCGAACAACAGGAAGATAGCCGCCCGATCGTTTTCATCTCCCCCAGCTCTGATTTCTTGTCGCCCACCTCCAATAATCTCGCTGATCATATCCCTCAGGAGGAATTGACAGCCGCGATTGAGGATTTACCCAGCTATGTTCTACGCCAAATCGCGCCTGAATTAAACATAGAGGACCGCTCTCTCGCTGCTCATATCCTGACCAGCCTCGACGATGATGGTCTCCTGACTGTTCCACTGCTCGAAATTGCCCGCTATCACCATGTCACCTTATCTCACCTGGAAAAGGTACTCCGTTTGATTCAGCATGCTGACCCGCTTGGAGTTGGCAGCCTGTCACCCCAGCAGGCTTTGATTATTCAACTCGAAGTGTTATCAGAAACATATCCGGTGCCTCCGTTGGCCAGGCGGGTGGTTCAAGAGGGGATGGAATTATTGAGTCGCCGGGCTTATGCGGATTTAAGTCAAATATTAGGTACAACAATTACAGAAATCCAGAGGATCGCCCAATTCATTAGCGCGAATTTAAACCCCTACCCGGCACGTTCACATTGGGGTGAGTTCCAAAAATCCTCCCGTTCACCTGATACCTATTATGAACCGGATATCATTATTTCTCGCCTTTACCCAACTACCGATACTCCTCTGGTGGTTGAAATTGTGTCACCCTATGCCGGCGCTCTACGGGTCAATCCATTATTCCGTGCTTCCTTAGCGATGGCTCCGGCTGACAAGCTGTCTGAGTGGCAATCCGATCTCGAACAAGCCAGCTTGCTGGTTAAATGTTTACAACAGCGCGACCATTCACTGGTACGCTTGATGGAATTACTGGTGGTCATTCAACGCCAATTTATATTGCTGGGTGATGCCTCCCTGCAACCTGTCACTCGCGCCGCGTTGGCAGATGAATTAGATGTACACGAGTCAACAATCTCCCGCGCAGTCGCCAATAAAGCAGTACAATTACCCAATAAACGCATCATCCCCTTAGCCAGGTTTTTTGATCGCAGCCTGCATATTCGTGCAGCGTTACGCCTGATCGTTGCTAAGGAAAACCGGCCATTAAGTGATATGGAGATCGCAGACATGTTGGAGCGTCAAGGATTTGAGGTAGCCCGACGAACCGTTGCAAAGTATCGCGCCATAGAAGGGATTCTGCCAGCGCGTTATCGCCAAATCACACCGCCTGTTCCAGGATACGCATGAGTCAGGTATCACAATTCTCCTTGAAAAAATTGGGTTGGCGTTCTGACCGCTTCACAAATTTAACCGATTTATTTGAAATATTGCCATTCGCGGCTTTGCTGGTCGACGCTCATAAAGGACGCGTATTGGCAGCCAGCCAAATGGCGGTCAATTTATGTCAACGCAACCTGGAAGAGTTGCTTCATCTCGATATTCAGAAAATTTTACCCGATTGGAAGGTATTGGTTGTCCAATCCGATGAAATAACCGGGAGTTCTGCAATGGTATCGGATCGGCATTATCTTGAGTCAGAAATGACCACCGAACTCAACTTCCCGGGTAAAACCACCCTACCCATTAAAATAATCTTAAAACCCTTGCCAGGCCTGGATAATCAGATCCTGGTGGTGCTCAACCCCTCTACGAAGGATTCCACGCGCTCGAACACTGGTGTTCCTGGCATCTCTCAAGATGTCTTGAGCGATCTGTCGCTGGCTATCCAACAGACCGATTTGGCGAATGCTTTGCAGGCGCTGCTCCAAGCTGGTCAGGTAATGACCCAATCCAATTTTCTCGCCATTTACACCATTGCTGAAAAACAACCTGTACTTCAACGAATTACTGTCATTGGAAATACATCACAAATTCCAGGCGAGTTACCCTTGAGTGAATTACGCTCGTTACAAACTCCCCAATTATGGCTTCCAGGAAGCCGTTCGACGGTTAGTCTTCATCGCACGGCACGGGGGATGAATTTCAAGTACATGGTGTCTACACCCTTGGGTCAATCAGAAGCCATGATTGGTTTGCTGATCTTCGCTGGTTCACAATCCGATGCACCTAAAGCTCACTTATTATCCGTTGTCACTTTTTTCGGTGCGCTGATCACTCAGCTTATCAGGACTCATAGCCTGGAAGGTGCTCACCAGGAGCAGCTTAATGAGATCAATCTCAGTTTGCGTCTTACAGAATATATCCTTAATAACACTCAGGAAGGCTGGTTTCACCTGACGCCGCAATTGAAAATCGAAAACCTTAATCGACCCGCCGTGTCCATCCTGGGATATTCCCGTAGGGAAGTACTCGGCCATCCAATCGATCGGGTGTTAATCGGAAGCGAGATTCTGTTATCCGCCATTCATACCGTACTGGTTGGCAGACAAACACAAGTTTTGAATAACATAAAGCTCTACCGCCGCAATGGCTCGGTATTCTCAGCCAGAGTCCGCCTTTTACCGTTATCTGAAACGGATCTGGAACGGAAAGAACACCTGAGCGGGATCTCGTTGCTTTTTCAAGATATAAGCGATGCGGAACAAAGCCAGGAACAAATTCAACAGCTCGAACAACGGGCAATGCTTGGCAATATAATCGCCGTCTTTGCCCATGAAGTACGTAATCCAATTAATAATATTAGCACCGGTCTGGAACTGCTTGCCTATAACCTGCCAACGGATGACCCCAATCAAGAAACGATCCGGCGGATGCTGCAGGATTGCGACCGGTTGAGTGAATTAATGAAATCAGTATTGGCTTATACCAAGCCAGCTGAGTATAAGATGGAAAAGCTTGAACTAAGTTTACTAATCCAAAGGTTGGTGGAACGGTTAAAATCCCGCCTGGATCGCGTCCAGGTAAAATATACTATACAACTTGAGCCCGAGCTGCCCCCGGTAATGGGCAATGCCCAGGCGTTGGAACAAGTTTTCAATAACCTGATCAACAATGCAATTCAGGCAATGAGCGAATCGGGTGGACACCTGGCGATCAAAGTACAACATCTCCATTCACCCACCGAAACGGGTCGCGATCAACTTCAAATCAGTATTGCGGATACCGGTCCAGGAATTCCACCGGAAATCCAGGAGAAAATATTTAAAGAATTTTATTCCACCCGCCTGGAAGGCACCGGATTGGGATTAACGATCGCAAAACGCATCGTCACACTCCACCAGGGCACAATACACTTCGAGAGTTTTCCTGGCGGTACAGTTTTCCGCGTAAACCTCCCGGTCGCCGAGTAGGTGTCAGTCGATTGCACAGAGTTAATATGAGCGCCACAATTTTACTTGTCGACGATGAAGAGAACTTTCGGCAAAATATCACTCCTCTCCTGATCGCGAAAGGGTATGAAGTTATTGATGTGGCCACGCTTGGCGAGGCACGTATTCAAATCCAACTGGGGAAAGCGGATGTTATCCTACTCGATGTGAACTTACCCGATGGTTATGGGACTAAGCTGCTCGAAGAAACTGCCCAATTGCCCATGCGACCGCCGATTATTTTATTTACCGGCTATGGAAATATAGAGGATGCTGTAGAAGCCATGAAAAATGGCGCGCATGATTTTCTCACAAAACCGATTAAGATCGACCAGTTAGAAAAATCACTCCAACGAGCGATTGAAATCGTTGGCATGCGCCGAGAGCTGAATCATTTGCGCCAGGAGCGCCAGGAAAAGTTTGATTTCGTGGTTGGTCAGAATCCCAAGATGAAATTGCTGCTCAACCAGGCTGCACGTGCCGCCAGCATATCCGTATCAGTTTTAATTACAGGCGAAACAGGTACCGGTAAAGAAGTGTTAGCGAATGCCATCCATCGCATGGGACCGCGGGTGAATAAACCCTTTATTGCGATCAACTGTGCTGCTATTCAAAGTACGATTCTTGAATCTGAGCTATTTGGTTACGAGGCTGGCGCGTTTACAGGCGCTGAAAAACGGAAACCAGGGCTAATGGAAATAGCCGATGGTGGCATATTATTTCTTGATGAGATCTCTTCCATGCCAGTGGATATGCAAGCCAAACTCTTGAGGGTGATTGATGAACACGCCTTTCGCCGGGTAGGCGGGACCCATTTAATCAAAGTAGATGTGCAAATCCTGGCGGCATCAAATCGCCACCTGCCGACTTTGATCGCTGAAAACCGGTTTCGCGAAGATCTCTATTATCGCCTTAAAGTAGTCGACCTGCACCTCCCACCCCTCCGAGAGCGAAAAGAGGATATTCCTGAACTGGTCGGGCTATTTATACGGAAAAATAATCAACACATGGGGTTGAACATCACCGACATGACCCCTCGGGCGATGCAAGCGTTGATGAACCATTCCTGGCCTGGCAACATCCGCGAATTGTGCAATATTATCGAACGGGCAATGCTGTTTTGTGACGAAGCCTGTATTGACCTCCCCCACCTGCCGTCCGAATTTAACCCCTCTCAGGCTCACGATTAACGACTATACCAAACTAAATATGAATCCTTGACGCAAAAGGGCGGATCTTGATTCCGAACGCAAACCTGGTAAGGGAAAATCGTGCCATTCAGGGCGATGATTGCTGGTAATAACAGGTGTGTTTTCCCATCCTTACCTGTCGGAGGAAAGATTAATGCCTGGTTCATTCCCATATCTAAGGCAAGCGTTAGTTCCAAATCAACTCCCGCTAATACCCGATTGGAGTCTAGCACCAACGCCCATATTTCTTGTTGTCCTCCCGAACCGATTACCTGCTGCGTCTGCCAGGTGAGAATCGTTAATTCATCGCTGGTCTGATTTGTTTCTTTCCATGCATTTTCGGTTACATAGAATTGCTCTCGATAAATGTAACCTAAAGGATCAGGATAGACACGACGGACTTCAGAAGATATTGCATCGGCCAGCAGGCAGATGCGAACAAAACATTGGCGAATGGTGTGTTGGGTGGTTTGTGTTTTCGAGGTAACCGGTTCCCCAAAAATAATATATCCGCCA
>CAYGZL010000043.1:0-103114 GCA_964354345.1 uncultured Anaerolineaceae bacterium
TACCAGTCGTTCCCGCTCATGCACCGACTCCAGGGTAAGCTTGAGTTGTGCATTCTTAAGATATCTTAGACCCCCATGGACCAGCTTGGATGAGCGGCTGGAGGTACCCGAAGCGAAATCATGCGCTTCGACTAATAAAGCACGCAATCCCGCCCGTGTGGCCTCGCGCAACAACCCCGCGCCGGTAATCCCACCGCCGATGATAATCAAATCCCACTTTGTATCCAGAGTAGACCAAACCCGGTCACGCCAGCCGTTTTGCCACATGGACTTCCCTGTTGGTATACACCCTTCAATCTTGAAGTAGTTTTCCAGGATTGAACAATCCTTGGGGATCGAGACTATGAATACAGGCCGTTAACAAGGCCATACCCGATTGGCCTTTCTCGCTGGTCAGGTAAGGGGCATGATCCAGCCCGACGCCATGTTGGTGACTGATCGTGCCTCCGTTAGCAACGATTACCTGGCTGGCGGTTGCCTTCAGGTGCTGCCAACGCTGTAAAGTTTCTTCAGGATCGGCTGTCCGCCGGTATATAAATGTGATGTAAAAACTGGCGCCATCCCGGTAAACATGCGATAAGTGGGTGAGTACTAATACTCGTTCCCCGAGATGAGCAAGCCCACTTTGTAGGACGTTTTTAGTAGCATTAGCGGTAGTCAACACCTTTGACCAGGGCAAGGCTGTCTCCAGGGTATCGGTGGCATATCCAAATTCCCAGAGAGAGTTACGCAGGTACGGTGTCAGAAAACGAGATTTCTGCCAGATTCGACCGATTCTCTGCCCGGTGGGAAGACCGCCATGAGCGCGTAGTATACGGCTGGCCTGCTGATAAACAAAGCCATGTGTTCGCCGGTTACCGGTAATGCCCATTACCAATAAACAGCGTCCTTCAGGATAACCAAGCCAGTTAAGACCCCGTTCCGCCCAGAGCACCAGTTGATCTTTTCCTGATAATACCAATGTGGTTTCAGTCTCCTGGGCATCGCTTAAGCGCAGCATTGAGACAGGTAGGCGTTCCTGGGCAATTTCTCGGACTGCTGTTGTGCCAGCTTCCCAATTCCGGAAAAATATCCCATAAAAGCATTCGCATTCGGGATAAGCTCGTACCCGCACGGTTGCATGAGTAATCACACCGAGGCGCCCTTCAGAGCCCAGCACCATTTGACGCAGGTCAGGTCCGGCCGCGCTGGCTGGATAACAGGGGAGTCCCAGCACACCGCTGGTCGTCTCAACATGCCCGCCAGCAAAGAGATCTTCAATCCGACCATAATAATACGACTGCTGACCGGCGGAACGGGTGGCGATCCACCCACCCAGGGTCGATTGTTCGAAGGATTGAGGAAAGTGACCTAAGGTATACCCCCGTTGGTTGAGTTGTTTTTCCAGGTCGGGTCCGGACACGCCTGCTCCAAAGGATGCAAGCCGGCTGGTTTCATCTAATTCGATTAACTGATTCATCTGGCGAAGATCAATGGTAATGGCAGGCGGTGATTCAAGCTGGGGATTGATATGACCCACAACGCTGGTACCTCCACCATACGGGATGAGGCAGGCACCAATCTCCTGAGCATATGCGATCAGGCTACGAACATCTTCAACACAAGTTGGATAAGCCACACCAGCTGGAAATGTATAAATATGTCCGGAACGTAGCGCGATCCAATCCGGAAAACTTTGACCTCGAGCGTGGGTTAATCGTTCGAAGGGGGTGATATGAATTAATGGATGTACGGGCAGGCGATTCTCAGGGATTGTTACCAACACTTCTTCGAGTGTGGCATCTGGCATCACGGCGCCTGATCCAATCGCTGCGGCCAGGTAACACACGGCTGAATCTGCCAGAGGGTAAGTGATTTCAACATCTCCCCAGCCGTTCCAACGCCGCATTTGATGCCCTTTCCTGTGATTATTCTTTCACAAAGAATCCCACACCTAGAATTCCAGGACCGCCATGCGTGATAACTGCTGGCGGGACATGAGTGACCGGTATGTGGGATTGGTTAACCAATCGCGCCAGTTCAGCGGCCAGCGTGTGGCCTTCTTCATGGACACCAGCATGCATGACAGTCAAGTAACCAGTGCCATCTTTGGGTATCTGCTCCACGACCAGTTCCTTCAAGCGAGCAACTGCCCGGCGGTGAGTCCGCTCCCGTTCATATTGATCTACCCGCCCGTCATGCAAAGCCAGGATTGGTTTGATCTGTAATATACTACCGAGTAAGGCCGCCGCGCCGCCGATCCTCCCACCGCGCGCCAGGTATTCCAACGTGGCCACCAGGAAATAAACCCGGCAACGGGTGACCATCCCCAGCAGGTTCGTCACGATTGCGTCGGCGCTAATGTCTTGCTCTGCCCATTCTGCAGCTAATTGAACCATCGTGCCGAGTGGGCTGGCAACCACCCGTGTATCAATAATGCGGATATCCGCTTCGGGAAAATCCCGGGCTGCAATTTGTGCAGATCGCACTGTCCCGCTGACTTCCGAGGAAGGATGGATGCAAAGGATCGGTTCACCCATCGGTACCAGCTTCTGAAACTGCTCGACAAAGAGCGCTGGTGGTGGGGCGGCTGTTTTGGGTAAGATACTACTGGATTTCAGGCGTTTCAGAAAGGCATCCGAGTCGATCTGAAGGCCTTCATAAAGAGATTCATTGCCGAAATTAATTACTTGGGGGATAATCGGAATTTGATAACGCTCGGAAATATCCTTCGAAAGGCAGGAGGTTGTGTCGGTGATGATTTTAACCATGATGATTTCCCTTATATGATTAAAAATTTATTAAGTAGATGATACCACGATCACCATGAGACGGAAATAAATTCCATGTAACAGACATTTCTTTATTAATTTGACGGAATAAGCGAACAGTTCTATACTGCTTTTGTTTCATTTTATTTCAATATTATTGTTTTATACAGAAGGATTTGACGATGAGTTATTATGGAATTATTCGTAAACCGCTCTTCCCTACATTGTTGCACATGCTGCAACAACGCGGGCTTGATTTCCCTGAGGAATACGCGTTTCATTTCTTGACAGATGGGGATGAACTCCAGGAGTCCATAACCTATGCTGAGCTAGATCGTAAAGCGCGAGCCGTAGGAGCGCTCCTGCAATGCCAGGGCGCAGCAGGGCAGCGTGTATTGTTGCTTTACCCGCCAGGCTTGGAATATATTGTTAGCTTTTTTGGCTGCTTATATGCCGGGGCTGTCGCCGTACCGACCTATCCGCCGGATGTCACTCGCCTGGAGCGTTCTTTACCCCGCTTTTTATCAATTATGAAGAGCGCAGAGCCAGTGATAGCCCTGACGAACAGCGCCATACTGGCGATTGCACAAATGCTGATGATGCAATACACAGGGGTACAGCGTATCCGCTGGCTGGCAACAGATGTCGTAGAGGATGGGCTGTCAGTGCAATGGAATGATCCGGGGGTGGGTCCCGAAACACTGGCTTTCCTGCAATACACCTCCGGTTCAACGGCTGAACCGAAAGGTGTGATGCTAACCCATGATAACCTGATGCATAATTTAGAGGCGATTTTTCAGGCTTTCCAGCTTCATGAAGGTCAGACAGATTCGGCGATGTTTTGGCTGCCTTTTTACCATGATATGGGCTTGATTGGCGGTATCTTGGAACCAGTTTATGGTGTGGTTTCGAACACCTTGATGTCACCCCTAGATTTCTTGCAACATCCGATGCGTTGGTTAAAAACAATTTCACAACAGCGGGTTACGATCAGCGGAGGGCCTAACTTTGCTTATGATTTGTGCGTCCGTAAAGCCACGCCGGAGATAAAAGCTAGCCTTGACTTGAGCAGTTGGACTTTAGCTTTTAATGGTGCGGAGCCAGTGCGTGCAGAGACAATCGAGCGTTTTGCACAAGCGTTTGCTGAGTGCGGTTTCCGGCGCGAAGCTTTCTATCCCTGTTATGGTTTGGCTGAGGCCAGCCTGTTTGTGTCGGGTGTGCAACGTTATGAACTACCAGTTAGTAAAAAAGTACAAGTCTCCGGACTGGCGCAAGATCGGGTGATCGAAGCGAACTCGGTGGATTCAGAGACGCTAAACCTTGTTGGCTGTGGGAAAACCTGGGTGAATATTGAAGTAGTAATCGTTGATCCAGAGACTCGGAAACCTTGCCCGGATTTACAGGTTGGTGAAATATGGGTGTATGGTCCCAGCGTGGCGCGAGGGTATTGGAACCAACCGGAAGAGACCGAGTTGACTTTCCAGACTCACCTGGAGGGATATGGCGCTGAATACACCCGCGATATCCGCTTTTTACGTACGGGTGACCTGGGTTTCTTAGAAAAAGGCGAATTGTTCGTCACCGGGCGTATCAAGGATTTGATCATAATTGATGGTTTGAACCATTACCCACAGGATATTGAATTAACAGTTGAAAAAAGCCACCCGGCTATACGTCCTGGCTGCATTGCGGCATTCTCAGTGGAGAAAAATGATCAAGAGATTCTCGTCGTAGTTGTCGAATTGGGGCGGAGTAAGCAACTGGCGGCTTTACAGCAGGAAAGGGGGATTGTCATCCAGCCAGCCGCAATTATTGCTGTTATCCGGGATGCGGTCGCTCAGCAACACGACCTGCGATTGGCGGATGTGGTTTTACTTAAGTCGGGTAGCATCCCAAAGACTTCTAGCGGAAAGATCCAGCGCCATGCCTGCCGGAGGGATTATTTAAACGGATCGTTGGAGCGTTGGGATAAAATGGTGGTTTAAATTCTCTGTGGCTGATAACCCGTAGCTATCTATAACATCGCCCGGAGTAATCCACCCTTTACCTGGAAAGAGTTGCGCTATTTGGGGAATAAAGCCGGGTGTATTACCAAGCACGTTCCTGGTAGAACCTGAGGCAATAATTTTTCCTGCCGAGAGTAAGCTTACCCGGTCGGCAATTACTGCGGCCAGTTCGACATCATGGGTTACCACCAGGATAGCCATCCCTTCTTTGCGCCATCCTTGGAGCAATTCGGCCAGTCTTCGTTTCGCAATTGCGTCCAGACCACGCGTCGGTTCGTCTAAGAGCAATAAGCGTGGACGGGTTACTGTGATAGCTCCCAAAGCCACGCGTTGGCGTTCACCGGTGCTGAGATCACGTGGATATCGTTGTCCCATTTCTGCCAGCCCAAGCAGGATTAAGTCCGCTTGCGGTGAATATTGATCAACTTCCAGGTGGTGATTGCGCAATGTGATCAATAGCTCTTCATTTACTGTGTCTGCAAAGAGGAGAGCGTTGGGGTCTTGGGGTAGATAGCCAACTTTAAGACAAATATCTGCTACCTCCTTCGTTGTGATCTCCTCATCACCCAGCCAGATATGACCTTGGGTGGGACGCAGTAAACCAACCAGGCAGCGCAACAAGGTTGATTTTCCGGCGCCATTGGGGCCCATCAGGGCTAATATTTCGCCCGGGTAGATCTCCAGGTTGACATCTTGAAGGGCAACTTGTGCGCCATACCGGTAGGTAACTTGTATGGCACGAAGATAGGGTGCCAGACGCTGTGGTTCAGCAGTTAGTTTAGCAGGTTGTAAAGTCGGATGGTCGTATGTCTGATCGGTCGCATCAGGACTGATCTTTCGGAAGGATATTTTCACCATGGAGTCAGCAAAAGGTCGAGCTTCTTCGATTGTCAGGGGTAGCGGTTGCCAGCCTAAAGCCTTGGCCAGAGTGACCAATGGGGAATTCAACGGAGATTGGGTCAAGATTTTGCGTGGAAGTCCAGCAGTTACCTGCTGGCGACGAGTGCTATCCTGACCTTCTCTGTCAGCAGGCAGATCATCATCCATGTAGATTAACAGGTCAGCGAAAGGTAGGATTCTCTCCAGGCGGTGTTCGGATAAGATAATCGTAAGGTTTGCCTCGTATTTCAATCGGACGAGTGTTTTCAAGACTTCTTCGGCCGATTGGGGATCAAGTTGCGAGGTAGGTTCATCCAAAGCCAGGATTGTGGGACACAATGCCAGGGCAGAAGCAATTGCCACCCGCTGGCGTTCTCCACCGGAGAGTGTCTCGAGACGCCGCTTTCGAAGGGCGAGCAGATTGAGCTGGCTGAGGGTTTGTTCAATGCGTTTCCGCATTTGGGCCAGAGGGATGGCAGCATTCTCCAGGGCAAAGGCGATCTCATCTTCTACACGGTCAACAACAAATTGTGTTTCGGGATCCTGGAAGACGAAACCGACCCGGGTGCTCATTACCTGCGGACCTGCCTTCACAGGATTTAATCCTGCTACCTCAATCATCCCCTCCAACTTCCCCCCGCTGAAGTGGGGTACCAACCCGTTCAAACAACGCAGCAAGGTGGATTTACCTGAACCTGAAGGACCGAGTACTAAGGTCAAGGCGCCAGCGGGGATCTGCAAATTCACCTGGCGCAAAGCCGGTCTATCAGTACCAGGATATGTAAAGGTAACATTCTCGAAGGAAATCATTGGAGATTGTGTTAGATCTTGATACTAGAGCTTGGATGAAGTTAAGGATCTACGATCCGAGATAAGTAAAATAATTACTGGGGTGAGTAGACCCAGGATCGCGCAACCGCCGATGGCCTCAAACGAGGGAAGCTGCAAGGTCGGATACGGATTGAATAAGCGGGTGCTTACTGCCAGCCCTGGCAACGGAAGGAGAAAATTAGCAGCCACGATGATTGCGCCAAACAGCACCAATGTATCTAACACCTTCCAAGTTTCTTGAGTGTAGATCGAGCGGGGTGATTGGCGACCTAGGAAAACCAGAAGGCCGACCAAACTGAGAGCCCCTGTGAGGAGAAGGATGGAACTCAATATAGATTGTCTCGTCTGAAGTCGGATCAACCACCCCACAAACAAGCATAACAAACTGACCGTTAATACCAGGCGTGGCCAGATTTTATGTGGAGCTGAAGAACCTGGAATAGAATTATCGTGTGAAAAGCCTCGCGCAGTCATGGCCTCGGAGAGAGCCAGGGCGCGTTCTAGCCCTCCGACTAACAATGGTAAAAAAAGAGGCAGCCAGTCGCGTAATCCGCGTAAACGGTGACCCCGTACTGCCTGTGCTTCGCGGATTTGAGTGAACTGGCGCAAAGTGGTAGGGATGAATGTAATCGCAATAGATGTAACAACTGCAACCGGGTAAAAAGCGCGTGGGATCAGCCGGATTAAGGCTTGCACGGGCAAAGCCTGGTTTACAACAGTGAACGATGCGAAGATTCCAGCCAGAATCATCCCGTTAATCGCGCCATAAATTAAGGCCTCCAGGGTAAAAATACCTCCTAAGATTGGCAACCAGTTGGGGAGATGGAAAAGAACAGTCGTACCATAACGTGAAAGTAACGCATTGATCAGACTGGATAGTAGGATCACAATGAAGGAAAAACGCAGAGGTGAAAACATCGGCCCTGTGTTTCCAGGAAGTCGGCGCAGGTTTAGTGATACGATCGTGATGCATAACCAGACCAGGATGAGATATAACGGATTCCGGCTAAGAGAGAGTACGGTCAAGGCTGAAACCAGCCAGGCGATCCAGGCCCAGGAATGAATTATCGGGGTTGAATCCAATGTCAGATATCTCCCTGGATTTCTGGTGTGTGCGGTTCAGTAATACCGTTTGGATTTGGTCGATATTGGAATGTAAAGCGGTCGTGGAAACGGCACAATACGCGCAAGGTTGGCGCGCCAAAACCGAGAATGAGTAAGGCATTTCCTGCTGAAGCAGCCAGGTCCCAGATTAAGGAAGTCAGAATATAGAAGGAGGCGTACCGGCGAACTGTATCTAAAATTCCAGTTCCTGGTGACCAATATTGATCGGACGGTCCGAGAATGAAAGGCCAGCTCCATAGGTTCATGATGACTCCATATATGATCCCCCAGGTAACACCGAATAAAGCCAGCAGCCAGATTTCACCGGTACGATTTTGAAGGCGTAAGCTCCGGATTACAGGGCGTAACAGGGGAGCGGACATCCCAACCCAACCTGCGGAAAACATCTGTCCGGGCAGCCATGGACCAACACCCCCCGTAATGAGCGCTGAAACGAGCAGGGTGAGCGCGCCCATCAGAAAGCCAAGTCCACCGCCGAAAACGTAGCCAGTGAGGATGATCAAGAAAAAGATTGGGCTGAAACCTCCCGGTCCAGGAATGCTGACTTCTATAAACCGGAGCACTGAATTAATCGCGACCAACACTCCCAATAAAGCGATCAACCTGTTATTGGTTGCCTGCCCCTGTACTTCGAAGATCAACGCCAGCAAGCATAAGGTGAGTAGCAGAGAGAGCATTAATGGAGTTTCTCCACTGCGGGCCATGGTCTCCGAGGTTTGTTGCATCAGAGCAGGGCGAAGGAATGGATAGAATAATGCGGAAAGACCGAGCAGTGTACTGAGCGTATAGGTTGTATAAGTCAGGATTTTTGGAAATAAGCCCTTCATTTTTTGGATCCGAAGTGTAGTACCGCCAACCAGGCGGCTAATAATGTGGTTAATAACGCAAAGATCAAGTAATTAAGCGGATTGTTGTCCTTTGCGGAAGGGATCTTGGAAGTGGGATTTTGGCTGTTAGCAGTATTTAAAGACCGAGGAGTGGGTAGCTGTGTAACAACAGTGTCCTGATTATTTGTTTGAATCGTGGGGACTGATAGCTGATTCAAGGTGGATGCCTCTGGTGCAGCCGGGCGTATTGAAAAACGGCGCGGGGGAAAGAAAAGTTGGGGGGAAATGGCTGTTGAGACTGGAGTTTCTACAATTATGGGAGTAGTGGAAGTTGTCCGGATGACAGAAGTTGGCGTCCCAGATGAACTTACCGGTTGAGTCATCTGTAAACGAGAGGTGGGCAGAGTTGGGGTCGGTGTCGGGCTGGGGATAGGTGAAGTCGGTGTTGGGGAAGCAGTGGGTGTCAGGGAAGCAGTTGGTGAGGTGGTCAAATCCCCAGGGCTGGTAGTTGTCGCGGTAGGAGTGCTGGTCGCAGTAGCAGTCGGTAAGGTAGCTGCACATACCTGATCAAAGCTTGCCAGGACCGGTGGATTGCCCGCACCCCAGGCCCAACCATCGACAGAACCATCCGTGATGGTGGAGGTGCTGGAACCATTCCCCGCATAAACCCAGGCACCATTCTGCAAATGCCAGTAAGACCAATAATCCGGTGGCGATTGACAGAA
Source organism: uncultured Anaerolineaceae bacterium (assembly GCA_964354345.1). Lineage (GTDB taxonomy): Bacteria > Chloroflexota > Anaerolineae > Anaerolineales > UBA4823 > CAYGZL01. Next base: position 9,144 of record CAYGZL010000043.1, read on the forward strand.
GCAATCATCCGCTGGACAGCCATCATTACCAATCTTACAGACCGCTGCTCCCTGGGCAGCATACGACGCTACTACAGGCAACTCTGAGCGTTGCAAGAGCTCGAAACCGGAAAGTGTGTCCTCGGTAAAGCTAATACAATGAGTCGTGGCCGTACCATCCCCAAACTGGATCACCAACCCGGCACGGTGAGTCGATTGCGCGCGCGTCTCCGATCCCAGCGGTAGAGAAATCGCTATCGCTAAGAAACCGAGTAAACAGAGCACGCGCAAACGGGTTGACATGCTATCTTATGGTAACTGTCGGGTAGAAGAGGCTTGGACAATCTGGTAGATCGGCTACCTGGAAAGGCATGCTTTCGCCCAACAAAGCGGGTATGGCTTGTTGAGTCGAGAGGACATCAGCTCCTGAACCTTTTTGCCATTCAAAACTACCATCCGGCAATTGCATATTAAGCAGATATATGATTGGGTTGGTTCCGGAAATTACCCAGGTACCAGTAATGGGATTCTGTCCAACCGCGTAGATAGCCTGGATTACATAGGCTGTCGAGTTTGTATCACTATCTTTACAGGATGGGCAGGGGAATCCCGGAACGGGATTATAGGGAAAGCCGCCGTCTGTGTTTTGAAGAGATTTGATATATGCCAATCCCTGCGTGATGGCTGTGGAAGTCAATGGTTCTCCAGCAGAGATCAATGCCTGTATCGCCAGGGCGGTGGTGTTTGTATCCGTACCGAAGCCGGTGTTCCATTCCCAACCACCATTGGATTGCGCCAAGCTGATGAGATAAAGTCTTGCCAGGGCGGGCATGGGTTGATCTAAAGCGGACATGCCCAACATAGCCCAGGCCTGGAAACCGCTGTAAGGCGAAAAAGAACCCGTTGTGATGTTATAGAATTCAGCGGGTTTGCGTGTATTAGCGGGCCAGCAACTTGCAGTGGCTGCCAAACCGACCGCCAACTTGGCTCCGTTCTCCACGCGACTGCGCGTAAAAGACGGAGCGTTAAGGAACCAATATTGTTGTAAGGATGGGTTGCCAGAATTTACCTGCCAACTCGCTGCGATCTCATGATTGGCACCGACAGTCAAGAGCATTTCAGACGAGTTGGAGTTATTGCCAAACCCTCCAGTAACCGGGTCTTGCTGAGGGCGTAGCCATTCCAAGGCGGTAGAGGCTGCCAGTAACTGGGTAGCGGCAGGTAAACCAGGACCGAGATATTCCCCGTAGACCCATCCCTCGACACCTCCCTGCACTACTATCGATTCGCTTGCGCCAACCGAATATCCCTGCCATACATTACCATCCCAATAGTTGTATCCCCAATACTTGGAAGAACAGAAACAGTCGTTTGCTGGACAGCCGAGTCCGTTTATGCTACAAACCGCAATACCATAAGGCGAGTTATAGGTGACGATCGGTAAACCGGTCTTTTCTAATGCTAATAGTCCTGTAATCGGATCCGTAAAAGTGATCGGTTGGATTGTTAAATCTCCAGGTGCATATTGAATTGCGACATGGGCTGTTGATATGCTTTGCGCATATTCAGCCGCGGCATGGGTGACACCAGCCAGATACAGGATTGTTGCCACAAGCGTAGCAGCCAGGAAGACAGGGAAGAGTAGAAGGTGTTTTGACATCAAGGCGACTCCATGTTTGAAATGAGTTAACAAGAGTCCAAATATCAGTGGTGAGGAGCGCCTGAAAACGCAAATCCCGCCCAGTAAGGGCGGGAGGCTTTCGTGTACTACCTGGTGCATGCCCAGGAAGCCCGGCCTCCCTATCCACGAGAGAGATAGCGAGCAAGGTAAAAGCGAGAGATCGGGCTTCACGTGTTATTACGTGCTACCGTTGCGGGACAGCGCCGGACTGGCTGTCAATTAGACAGTGGACCGGACTTCACTCATTATGCGCCGCGCATCCGGGCGGTTGGCGCACTTTTACCTGGCGATGTAAGTTACTGTAATAAATGTATCATGGAGCAGTTGGATTGTCAACCAGATCGCAACCGTCCATCTGATTACGGGTGAAACACTCGGGCAACAATGGAATATGTCAGTCAATCGTTTACATACATTTATGGTAACGGTTGACCGATAATATCCGCGATCAGTACCCAACCAATGACAGAATTATTATCTGGACCCTGGTATTCGACCAGAACACATTCGCGAACCAAAGAATCAAAACGCCGTTCAGAGGGTAAAAAGGTTACTTTTCCTTTAATAGGGATTTTCCCTACAGCTGTGAAGCCTTCGTAACATCCATTGCGTGCCCAGATATCACGCAGAGCAGAGCCAGCGACTGGCCGCGGTGTTGGGGTGATGGTAGGTGTGGGTGTAAAGGTGGGGGTTGGCGTGGGAGTAGCCGTCGGTGTGGGTGTAGCCGTTGAAGTGACTGTTGGTGTATAGGTTATGGTTGGTGTAAGGGATAGTTGATATGTATTGTAGCGGCCAATACCGAAACGAATGAGTAGGAAAATAATCAACAAACTGATGAATACCAGACCCACCCGCAGACCGAACCAAAGCAAATGATAGCGGGCGAGGTTTTGGTTTAATCCGATCACCCCAGGATCATTAGGGTAACGTTGTCGAACCTCTCGGCTCAACCGATCGGCTGCTGCCGGCCAGTTGGGTTTATTCTGGTATTCTACCTGGGCGCGCTGTAATTCATCATCATATTTTTGAGTATCCCGCACCAGGCGGTCAATTTCATTTTGCAGGCGATCGAGGCTTTCGTCCAGTCCTTCCAGGTTGCGGATTTGGTCGAGTTGTTGCCTGGCCTGACGAGCAAGATAAAGAGTATTTTCCAATGTTGTTGCACGGTCGGCCTGGGTTTTTAAATTTCGGACTTGCTCTTTTAATGGACCGACGACTCTTGGAATAGCGGCCTCTAGCCGCGCCCGTAGGCGTTGTAAGGCCGGGTTATCTCCATATTCAGTGGTCAGGCTATCGAGATCAGCCTTTGCCTGTGAGATAACCTTGGGTTCCGGAGTAGCGGCGTTTAAGATTTCATTAATCGAACGGGTGGCTTCTTTAACCCGGCGATATTCCTGCGCTTTGTCACCGTACTTGGGTAGGCCGGTGGCGCGAGAGGCGGTTTCAACCCGCTCGATGGCTTCATCGATCCGACCGGCTTCGAAATATTTCAGACCTTCCTGGTAGACGTTTTCGGCGTCGATGTTCTCTTGTAGTTTTTGCTCGAATTCCTGGCCTTCTTGCCAACGTTGGATACCCAGGTCGCGTAAAATGGTCTGGGCTCTCGCAAGCAGATTAAGAGCGTCGCTATACCGTCCGACGCGCGCTGCAGATTGCGCTTTACCATAAGCAGAGGCGGCATCGGCCGGAAGAGCGACTGAGGGTATATAGCCAGTACGGAGATAGTTTTCCGATTCGGCACGGTGTTGCTTGGCTCGTTCCCAATTCGGTTCAATCTGTAACACGCGGTCGTAGAGCTTGATTGCTTCGGCGTATCTACCACTGTAAAATAAACGTTCCGCTGCTTCCATCGGTCCATCAGCGGAGGGATTATGTTCCGCCGCGACCGGGCGGTTAGTCTCTGGACCCGTCGTTGCTCGAGGTGAGTTTTCGGGGCTGTTGCTACTGGCAGTCGTGGCCGATCGAGAAATTTCTTCGGCGTCTTCAAGCTGACGAATGCGACTGCGCAGATCGCGTCGTATATTTTGCATTCGGCCGCGCTCTTCAAGAGAAAGTGTGGAATATGCAGGAGAGTTGATAATTTCATCAAGCTCGAGCATCACTATGCGTAATTCTGCCAGCGCAGGAACTTCTTGACTGAGCAACAGGTTGATGCGGTGTTCCAGATTGGGGTTGTTATTCATCCAATGGACCTAAAGTATGTTATCGAGATTAAGGATAGCATTCGTTGCTTGGGCTTGATTGGCGATAAGTATTTGCTGGTAAATTTGATATAAATCCTGGCGGATATTCTGAGCTTCAGTATAACCACCAGTTAAAACTCTCTCGAGTATATCGCGGATTGTCTGTGGAAGTCTTTGATCATCGTATGTCCATTGAGGGCGGTAAGAATGCGCGGCTGCCTCGATTTCTTCTGGACGATTTGGACCCAGGGGAAGTGAACCCGGTGCTGGCCGGCCAGTCAGAATGTGATGCAAAGCCCGTGCCCCAAATTGAACCAGATCGAATTGACATTCGGCCGGGCTAAGGCCTTGTGGATAACGTTTGGCGATATTCCAATCGATCATAAAAACGCCATTATACAATTCTACCCAATAATAATGTAATATTTTATGGTCTCGATAAATAATATTGCGGGCGTGGGCAATTTGGAGGATATCCAGGATTTGAATACCCAAGCGGAGTCCTTCTCCCAGTGGTAGAAACCGGCCACGTGTATGACCGGAGTCACACAGTTGCATCAGGTTATCGTCACGGTTGCGTTTTTCTAGCGCAAGGTAAGGAATCCAGCCTTGTTCGATGCGTTCCTCCAGTGATCCTAAATATGTCAAAACCTGGTCTGGACCATAACGCTGCAGAGTTCCAGTTAAAAAGCGAGCTGTCGCGGAGGGTTGTTCAGCTGGGATTGATTGCTCCGGGTCAAGTTTGAGAAAACCATATTCAAGCATGGGGTTCACCCCGGGCACATCTTGCATCAGCATCAATACTTGAATTTCTTCACGAAAGAGGGGCAATGCGTAATCGGCCTGTTGTGGGCGCATCAGCTTGATGGCGCATTGTTGCAGGTTACCGGCTGGGTTCCGTAAAAAACCGTTGAAGACGCGTGCGGAGGATCCTCGGGCTTCCGGCGCCCATGTATCCAACGGTTCAGTTAAAAAGAAATCCTGGTCCTGCCCCAGAACACCAGGAAGAATGCCCTGAATAACCATGGCTGGACTCGTGTTGGATATTTCCCTTTCCAGGCGGACAGGTCTGGCGATCTCAAATACAGATTGTTGTCCGGGTTCATATTCAATCAACCAGGGCATCTCGCTCCGTAACTCAGGATGGAGTAGCAGCAGGTCAGCCGGCCAGGATCCTTTACGAAGTTGTTGAAATAATTCCAGATAAAGGTCTAACCAACTGGCAGGTCCAATATGGTTACGGAATTCCCGACCGCGCCATTCGACTTCAATCACGAAGTCTGGTAAAGATTGGCCATTGGATGGGCCTGATTGGATTTTTTCTAGCCAGCGCGGAGCTGCAAGAATCATACTTTCGGCTATGAGAACCCGTCGCCTTTCGGGATCCCAGAAGAGCACTCGCCGTAAACCGAGCAGGGCAGTATCGAAATCACGCCGTTCCCATGCGCTGAGCACTAACTGCACCTGGGCGCGGGGTTGGTTTATAGCACGCAGCATTGCCAGTCGTGCCTCGGGAAGTAACTCGCCGATTTCATCCAATAGCTCGTCAATATCATCATAAGCCAACCCGGCATTGGGCGGATCAGGTTCAATCTGATCCCATTTATAAACGATCTCCTCCCGTAACTTTTTTGCTAATTTCTCGCAAGCAACCGGAAATTGGGTTGACCGATCGTTTGATGGATCACGACGCGCTTCAGCGAGAAGGGTATGGATCAAGCGCTTCAATGTGATGAGCGGGGTCGAAGATTGCGGATCGACTTCAGGTTGCATCCTTCGTAACCTCTCGCTGACCGACGCCCACCATTCTGGTTCAGTTTGGCTCTCATGGGTCGTCAGCATAAGCTCCCATAGAGCGGTGGCCCAATCATCATTAAGACCGGCGATTAAAACTTGACAAAATTTCATTGATTGGTTTGGATTTTCACGCCCGAGAGTTGCGATTTGGGTAAGGAGTTGCCATTTATCAATTGAGCAGAACGGTAAATGGTGAATTGAATTACATATTTCCTGAAAGGATTCCAATTGATTTGTACTGGCCAGTTGGTGAGCTAATTCCAGGCTGAATCGATGGAAGCCTGAATAATCTGGTTGTTCACCTAAGGCACAAATACTGGTCTGACAATTTACTAACTGGTTAAATATAGTTAGATCAGGTATGGCGAATTGGAGCAAGTCGTATTCGTTTTGGCGAATCGCACGGAGTTCTAGTTGTGCTTCCTGGAGCAATTGCATGAGATGCTCTTTTAGTAGACGCAGGTTTTCCTGAAATGAAGTACCGGTCTTCGTGACTTCGGCCCAATTCAAACGGGAGTACAAGCGAGGGGCGTAATCGGAAAGGAAATTACCGAAGGTATGGAAAAACTGACCGTAATCATCCTTGCGTGAGAAGCGGCGATCCTTCGTCGAACCATCTTCTTCCAGGAATTGGCTGTTGCCCCAGTCAATGAAGATGAAGGAGGCACGTTCAGGATCCCAGAAGATATGGTCTGGTTTGACATCGTTCCAGATTACTCCCGCTTGAGTGACTTGATCTTTTCGTAGTGGGGCCGTATGGATTCTATCAAAGAGCGTTAATGTTGCCATAAACGCGCGCAGAATTAACAAGTCTGGCAGGGCACCCTGGCGCGTTAATTCTTCCAGGAAGAACTGATCTACCTGACTTAGCATATCCTGAGGTTCAAGTCCAAAACGGGAAATCCTGGCCAGGCTGGCTAGATCGAATCCCGAAGCTTTTTGGATGATGATGTAGTATCGTTCGCTATATTCAGAGCCTGGTTGAGCCTGATCCAACAAAGTCGGGACTGCCAGATGAGTCGCTGCGTTGGAGAGGGTTTGCTCCGCTAATGCCTGGAGCACCTTCCCTTCATTTTCAATCTGGGTAGCCTGGCGCAGAATATCACTGGTAAAAGCGCTGCGCAGAGGTCGCTTTAGGATGGCGCTCTTTTTATCCAGGATGGATTCAACCAGAAATACCTCGCCCGCGTCCCCTTCACCAAGTTTTTTGAGCAGACTCCAACTACGGTGGCAGCCTGAGACAGTCTCTTCGATGGGCATTATATAACGATTATACAATACTCTGGCATTGATTAACCGTTTCGATGTAACTGTCGCATGATCATCGGCGAATCGTAGGTTAATCGTAGGTATAACGTCAAGCAAGGGATAATTGCTTTTGATATGATATGAAACGAAGGGCGATTTCTCTTCTTCTCCTCCTTAGAGAGAGCCGGGAGCGGCGTACCCGGCTCTCGCCGATTCTTAAGCGAGCCCGAGGAGATGGGGGTAACGAAAAATGTATCCTTCCCTGCAATTTTCTCAGGTTGTGGGTCCTTCCCAACCGAATCTTTTCAGGTCAATCCGTTCTCTATCATCGAAGACGATCCCTTCTTCTTCGAGTAATCGGTGTTGCTCACTATAACCACCGCTTCTATTCAGGCTGATCTTTCCTTGTGCATTAACGACTCGTTGCCAGGGTATACCTTCAGGGCAAGCGGCCATCGCCCCTCCAACCCAGCGGGCTCCAAACGCAGCGAAATAATCCATATTTACCCCAACTGGAGGACCAACCAACCGGGCTATCTGCCCATAAGTAGCGACTTTGCCAGGTGGAATCTGGCGCACCATATTCCAAACCTGGATGTAAAATCCATGTAAATCCGGTGGCGAAGAAAATTTTGTACTCATTCTATCCCTGCCATTATAATATATCCATATGAACACTTCTGTCGACACTGCGAACCGCCAAATCGCACGAGCAGCTGGGATAGTTATGCTGGCTTTTTTCTTAAGCAACGTGACTGGCCTGATAAGGCAAATCCTGGTAACTCGAGCCTTTGGGACACAGGGTGTAATTGACGCTTTTAATGCAGCCTCGACCTATCCTGATCTCATTTTCAGTCTCATCGCTGGCGGTGCGTTGGCCTCGGCGTTTGTTCCGGCCTTGGCAGGCTTTCTCCAGAAAGAAGATTTGCCTGGTGCCTGGAAGTTAACCTCAGCTATTATAAACCTGGTTCTGGTTCTCCTGACGGCGATCAGCCTGGCATCCCTCGCCCTTTCTCTGCCCATTGTACGTTATATTTTAGCTCCCGCTTATTCACCCGAACTGCAGGCATTAACCGCTTCATTACTGCGTATTTTATTAATCGCCCCTACCATCTTTGGTGTGAGTGGGATTCTGATGGGTGTATTGAATACACACCAGATATTTCTCTGGCCTGCATTAGCGCCCAGTATGTACTGGTTTGGAATGATCATCGGGGTTATCTTCTTCGTCCCTTTTATTGGCATTCATGGTCTGGCTTGGGGGGCAGTTTTAGGTGCCGGTCTACACTTGTTAGTACAAATCCCTGCTTTTTGGAGGTTGCCGCAGCGCCAATTCCAGATCACCATAGGATTACGGTTTCCAGCGGTATATGAAGTTGCACGCCTGATGGGTCCACGCTTGTTGGGGGTCGCAGTCATCCAACTAAATTTTGTTGTGAATACAATCCTGGCGACTGCGCAACCAGAAGGTAGCCTGGCTGCTATCAAGTATGCCTGGGCTGTGATGACTATGCCACAGGTAGTGATCGCCCAGGCGATTGCCATTGCCGCTTTGCCGACTTTTTCGGCTCAGGTTGCCCGGGGTGAGTTGGCCATGATGCGCGCCTCGTTGGCTGCAACTCTACGGGGGGTGATTCTCCTGTCAATGCCAGCGACTCTGGGGCTTATCCTGCTGCGCGAACCAATCATCAGGCTGCTTTTTCAACATGGTGAATTTAATGAGCTGTCAACGCGGCTGGTAGCATGGGCATTGCTCTGGTACACGGTCGGGTTGGTCGGACATTCAATTGTCGAGGTAGTCTCGCGAGCCTTTTATGCCTTGCATGACACACGCACACCGGTGTTGGTGGGGGCCGGGGCAATGAGTCTGAACCTGGTTTTTAGTATAGGCTTTTCATCCATCTTCGTTCGCCTGGGTTGGATGCCTCACGGTGGGTTGGCATTAGCTAACTCCCTGGCGACTGCTCTTGAGATGGTTGGCTTACTGATTTTAATGAGGCGCCGTCTGAAGGGGTTGGATGGTACCCTGATAATAAAAGGTGTTCTGCAAGCGAGTGTTGCGACTTTGATCATGTCAACCAGTTTGTGGGTGTGGTTGCTGGCAACACAGGGGATGCCACCCTGGGTAGTTACTGCCGGGGGGATCGGGATTGGCAGCTTGTTATACGGATTGATAGTACTGATAATCAAGGTTCCTGAGGCTGGCTCACTCCTGCGTATAGTTGTTAACAAGATGGCTAGAAAACCAGACAGAGAACAATCACCTCCAGATCAGCCAGCCTAGTTGTGCTATAAAGATTCCCAAAGCAACACCAGCCAGGGCTTCCATTGGTGTATGACCCAAAACAACCCGCAACTCCTCATTTTTTAAAGGATGACCTGAAGCCAGGTCCTGGATCATTCGATTGATTAAACTGGCGTGCCTCCCAGCCTGCCGTCGAATACCGGTTGCATCATAAGCCACAATCACTGTCATAACAAAGGCCAGCGCAAATAAAGGGGAAGAAAATCCCTGGTAGAGCCCGATACCATGTGCCACGCCGGTAACCAGGGCTGAATGTGAACTGGGCATTCCGCCTACGCTGAAGAGCAGCGCCCAATTCCAGCGCCGTTTACGGAGGTATTCGATCGGAACTTTTATTATTTGTGCAATAACCCAGGCGATACACGCCGCAATTAAAATATGGTTTACGAATATATCCTTCATATAGGTTAATTTGAGCCGTCTACCAACTCTTCTCCAGAAATTTGACGCACTTTCAATTCAGCCTGGTCTAATAGATTGGTACAGTGTCGGGCTAATGCCTGACCACGCTCGAATAAAGCCATGGCTTTCTCTAATGGTTGCTCTCCAAGCTCAAGAGTGGTGACGATAGATTCTAACTCCAGGAACGCCTGTTCGTAGGAGAGTTGGTTGATTTTATTGAGTTTTTCTTCCATGTAGTACCTCATTCCGAGAGTTATCCCCTTGTTATTAATCTTGCTGGCTGTCCTTAACAAAGACTCCCACTGTTCCTTTCTTTAGCTGGACATTTAACTCATCCCCACATTGTACCTGGGTTGCGCTGGTAACGAGAACGCCATTCACGGTGCTGACGATCGCATAACCTCGCTGCAAGACTGCCAACGGATTTAATGACACCAGGTGTTGGATTAGCCCTCTCGTACGCATTTTTTCCAGCGCCAGATGATGTTCGGATGCAACTGCCGCACGCCGCGCAAGTTCATCGACGCGTTGGCGGTCAGAGCGGATGAAGGCATGGGGGGAATGGATATTCAGACGGTGTTCTAAGCGATCCAGTGACCAGCGCTTCGTATTAAGGACGACTCCTGTTGCGCGTTCCAGGCGTTGAAGTTTCTCCTGCACAGCGATATCTAAGTCAAAGCGGTTTGGTGTAGCCAGTTCAGCTGCAGCTGTTGGGGTGGGTGCGCGCAAGTCGCTGACGAAATCCGCGATGGTAAAATCCGTCTCATGTCCGATGCCACTGATCACCGGCGCTGTCGAAGCGGCAATTGCGCGTGCTACTCGTTCATCGTTGAAAGCCCACAAATCTTCGATTGAGCCGCCCCCTCTCGCCAACAGGATAATATCTGGGTGAAATTGCTGGTTGACCAATTCCAAAGCCGCCACGATTTCCACAGGAGCCTGATCACCCTGGACGGCGGTTGGTGCCAGGATCACCTCAATCAAGGGGTAACGCCGTTGGAGGATGTTTAGCATATCGCGTAAAGCTGCTCCGGTTGGTGAAGTGACAATCCCTATGCAGTGCGGCCAGTGCGGGATGGGTCGTTTACGCTCAGAGTCAAATAGGCCTTCTGCTCCCAGGCGAGCCTTGAGGCGTAAAAATTCTTGATAAAGTAATCCTTCGCCAGCTCGACGGAGTGTGTCAGCATAAAGTTGGTATACACCACCCGCTTCATAGATACCAATACTGCCATGCGCCTCAATCGCTTCGCCATCGCGAGGTAAAAAATTTTGGCGTACAACTGAAGAGCGCCACATGACGCATTTGAGTGAGCTGCTGCTGTCCTTTAAGGTGAAATATAAATGACCAGAGGTCGGCCGGGAGAAGTTTGATACTTCACCCTGCACCCACACATCTTGAAGAACTTCATCGTTTAATAACAAGCTGTGTAAGTAACGGGTTAAATCTGTGACGTTCCAAAAGACTGGCTCGAAAATCGGCAATTGTGTCACAAAAAAGAGGATACCTTGCTTTGAAATGGATGTCAATCAATTGGGGGGTATATTAGAGATATTCACCTGAATTCAATTCTTTGCTACAATAAACCAGAAGTAGTTATTTCATCTGAATAGCCGGAGGATTAACTTGGAATATCTATGGTCTCCCTGGCGGATGGTGTATATTCAAAATTCAAATATGAATAAAAGCTGTGTTTTTTGCTCTGCCCTTGAGTCAGAAGATAGCGCCGATAATTTGGTGGTCGTACGCACGAGCAAGGCATTCGTTATCTTAAACCGGTTTCCCTATACCAGTGGTCATTTGATGATTGTCCCATATAGCCATGTAGCCTCTCTGGAGCTACTCGATGCTGAAATCCGGGCTGATATGATGGAATTAACCACTCAGACTCTCCTGGTCTTGCGCCGGGAGTATGGTCCCCAGGGTTTTAACATCGGGATAAATATAGGTGAGATCGCTGGGGCGGGTATTGCAGACCATGTGCATCTGCATATCGTCCCGCGCTGGGGGGGCGATACTAACTTCATGTCTTCGGTGGGAGGAACCCGCGTACTTCCCGAAGCGTTAGAAGAAACCTACCAGAGAATTCGAAAAGCCTGGGAAACTCGAGATTAATTATTTTTTGAGATGTGAGAGGAGACGCAAGAATGGTTCAGGAAGCAGTGATCTTAAGCGCCGTTCGAACCGCGATCGGCCGTTTTCAGGGGGGGTTATCTAGTATCCCCGCGCCTAAATTAGGCGCTGTGGTCATCAAGGAGGCCGTTGAACGGGCTTGCCTGCAAGAGTTAGCCGAGATCGATGAAGTGTTGATGGGCAATGTAGTTTTAGCGGGCGAGGGTCAAGCTCCTGCTCGCCAGGCAGGTATTTTCGGTGGGCTACCCGTCTCAGTGGGAGCGACCACGATCAATAAAGTGTGTGGCTCGGGGATGAAAGCGGTCATGTTAGCAGCCCAGGCTGTCCGGGCTGGAGATGGAGAACTGTTCGTAGCAGGTGGTATGGAAGTTATGAGTCGAGCCCCCTATCTGGTTGATGGTCGGACGGGCGCGTTACGTTATGGTCACGCACAACTAACCGATGCGCTTCTTTACGATGGGTTATGGGATCCTTTTGAAAATTGTGGGATGGGACATGCTGCCGAATTTATCGCCGAGCAGTACCAGATATCCCGTCAAGAAATGGATGAATATGCATTTGGCAGCCATCAAAAGGCCCTGGCAGCGCAAGATGCTGGCAGGTTTACAGCGGAAATTGTCCCGGTTGACCTCTCGGATTTTCTGTTTCGCAGTGATCGTAAAAGCACAGTTGCCCGATTTGAATTCGATGAAGGACCTCGACGAGATACGTCATTAGAGGCGTTGGCGAAGTTAAAACCAGCGTTCACGAAAAACGGTAAAGTTACCGCTGGGAACGCACCAGGCTTGAATGACGGTGCAGCCGCATTAGTCATCGCCAGCCAGAGAAAAGCTGAAGGCTTAGGGATCCGACCGATAGCGCATATCATTGATTATACCCAGGTCGCCGTGGAACCAAAATGGTTATTCGATGCACCTTCACAGGTAATTCCTCGTCTGCTTAAAAAAACTGGCTGGCGCTTAGCAAATATTGATTTAATTGAATTGAATGAGGCTTTTGCTGCCCAAATACTGGCAAATGGGAAAGTCTTAGGGATATCTGGAGAGTGGGATTGGTCAAAGGTAAATGTAAATGGGGGTGCCATTGCTTTGGGACACCCGATTGGTGCAAGCGGCGCGCGCATCTTAGTTACCCTGGTGCATGCATTGAAAGAGCGGGGGTTAAAGCGGGGTATTGCCTCCCTGTGCCTGGGTGGTGCAGAAGCAGTGGCAATGGCGATCGAATTAGAATAGGATGTGAAAAGTGGATATCCGGCATATCTTCGTTATCGGCTCTGGAACAATGGGGTGTGGGATTGCACAAGTCGCAGCTACTTCTGGTTACCAGATCACTTTAATGGATATTTTCAGTGAGCAGTTAATCCACGCTCAAGGTGCAATTGCTCGTTCGACCGAAAAATTGATCAGTAAAGGATTGATCAGTCAGGCGCAAAGAGAAGCAGCCTTGAACATCCCACTAGTAACTGATTTAGAGATGGTCTCAGATGCGGATTTAGTGATCGAGGCTGCCAGTGAAAATCAAGATCTGAAGTTTAAGCTCTTTCGTGATCTGGATCATCGTGCTCAGCCTGAAGCCATTCTGGCCTCGAATACCTCATCCATAAGCATTACTAAAATTGCGTCAACAACCAAACGACCGGGACAGGTCATAGGGATGCATTTTATGAATCCAGTTCCGTTAATGCGTCTTGTGGAGGTCATTCGTGGGCTGGTAACCAGCGATTCAACAACGATCGCCATCCGAGAGGTGTGTCATAAAATGGGGAAAGAACCAGTGGAAGCTCATGATGCGCCGGGATTTATCTCCAACCGCATTTTATGTCCAATGATTAGTGAGGCGATCTTTGTACTTCAGGAAGGCATCGGTACCGCGGAGGCCATCGATACGGTGATGAAATTAGGCATGAATCATCCGATGGGTCCCTTAGCCCTGGCTGATTTAATTGGTTTAGATGTTGTATTATCGGTAATGGAGGTTCTTCAGCGTGATTTGGGGGATGACAAATATCGTCCACCTTATCTACTCCGGAAAATGGTGGATGCTGGTTATCTGGGTCGAAAAACCGGACAAGGATTTTATGTTTATCGTTGATTGATGATGGGTGGATGATTTTGCAGCATTTCGAAGCAATTTATCGAATAAGAAGATTGATATGTTATTTCTAAGGTTGTGTGAACGGCGGAACAACTCACATATATAAAAATAACCATTAAAATTGTCGGATTTACAAGAGAAAATATATGGGCGAACATGTTTTTGATTATGTCATTATTGGCTCAGGCTTTGGGGGTAGTGTGTCGGCGATGCGATTAACGGAAAAAGGTTATTCCGTGCTGGTTCTAGAGCGAGGGAAACGTTATCGTGATCAGGATTTTGCCAAAAGAAATTGGAATATCTTTAAGTATATATGGATGCCTGCACTACGTTGTTTCGGTATTCTTCAGTTAACCCTCTTCCGCAATGTACTGGTCTTACGTGGGAGCGGGGTTGGTGGAGGCAGTCTGGGGTATGGAAATGTTTTGATGCAGCCTGATGACCAGCTTTTCACCGATCCAGCCTGGAAGCATCTGGCGGATTGGAAAATCATATTACAACCCCATTATGACACAGCAAAGTGGATGTTAGGCGTTCGTCCAAATCCATATTTATGGGTAGCGGATAAGATTTTAAAAGAAATTGCTCACGATCTCGGCACTGAAGCGACATTCCAACCAACTCAGGTAGGCGTTTTCTTTGGTGCGCCAAATGAGGAGGGCAAGACTGTACCAGACCCTTATTTCGCTGGCGAAGGGCCTGATCGTACGACCTGCAATCACTGTGGGGGTTGTATGGTAGGTTGTCGTTATAACTCAAAAAATACGTTGGTGAAGAATTACCTGTATTTTGCCGAGAAGTGGGGTGCACAGGTATGGGAGAATTGTGAGGTGCGCAATATTCGACCGTTGGCGGATGACCAACCCGATTGCGCTCGGTATGAGGTGGTTTACCGCAGTTCTACCGCCTGGTTACTAAATTCCTCGAAAATAGTCCGCGCCCGCAACGTAATTATTTCCGCGAGCTCCTTAGGCACTCTACAATTGCTTTTTCGGTGCCGGGATATTATCAAATCTTTACCAAGAATTTCCCAGCGCTTGGGTGATATGGTGCGCACCAATAGTGAAACTTTATTAGGAATCTCTTCGCGGGACCTGAAGACTGATTATTCACAAGGGATTGCGATAACTTCGATCTTCTACGCGGATCCGCTGACGACCATCGAACCTGTCCGTTATCCGGCTGGTTCGTCTTTGATGCGTTTATTATCAGGTCCTTTGATTGAAACCGATATTGGCATCATGGCGCGCTTTCTAAAAACCCTGGCTTGGGTATTGATACGACCATTGGATTTCTTAAAAGCGTATATATTGCCTGGTTGGGCACGGCGTACAACAATCCTGTTGGTCATGCAGGCTTTAGATAATCGGGTGAAGATCCGATTGGGACGTGGCTTGCTAACTCTAGGAAAGAGGGGATTGGTATCCCATCCCGATCAGGAACATCCACTGCCTGGTCAAATCCCAATCGGATATCAGGTGACGACACAATTTGCACGACAAATAAATGGAATCCCGGCCGGATCGCTCAACGAGACCCTGTTCAAGATCCCCGTGACCGCCCATATCTTAGGAGGATGTCCATTCGGTTTGAATGACCAGGAAGGTGTGGTGGATCTCTCCTGCCAGATTCACAATTACCCGGGTTTATATGTTGTTGATGGCTCGATTATGCCCGCTAATCCAGGGGTCAATCCCAGTCTGAGTATCACGGCTCTGGCAGAATATGCCATGAGCCTGGTGCCTCCGAAACCAGGAGCGAAACCTCGAGAACCGTTGTCACCTAAACCAGTCTTATGATAAACCTTGATGGCATTTTTGGTATACGACTGATGTGTACTGATTAATTATTACGTTTCATAACCAGCAGGTCTTCACCTATCAACCGGAGTGTTTTCAAAACTTGAAATATTCGGCTGATCCGCCGAAAGTGGGGGGGCATTTCGGTCTCCGTTAATATTTTAAATCCCCATTTGCTATAAAAAGCTTCCAGATTAGCGCGGCAGGTTAAATATAACGGTTGAGGATGGTTATCAATCAGGTTCTCAATAATAGTACGGGCGATACCTTGACCGCGCCATCCTTCTGCAACTGCGACTGAGGCTAATTCTCTAGAGCCATCGGCATGGATTTTAACCTGTCCACAGCCAATGATTCCGATCGTGGAGTCAACCGCGACTAAAAACCGATGCCAATCCAGACCGGTGGGATTGATCCGTGCCTTCCGGATTAAAGATCGTATAGCCCGAGCATCAGACGAACTAGCAGGTCGTATCGTGAACATCAATAGATCCAGTTTATGACTGGTATTATAATCAGTTCACCCTGGAATTCACGAGTATTTCCGGGCATGCTATAATCGCACAGCAGTTGTTCGACGCGCAGGCAGTTTTCTATGAGCCCGATTTCGGAGGATACTATGACTGATCCGTTATTCTTTCCACTTACATCAGAGCATGAAATGATCCGACAGGCTTCCCGGGATTTTGCACGCAAGGAAATCGCCCCAATTGCAGCTGAATATGATGAGACTGGTGAGTTTCCTTATGGGACTGTTCGCAAGATGGGCGAGATGGGTTTGATGGGCATCGAGGTTCCTGAAGAATATGGCGGAGCCGGGATGGATACCCTGGCGTATGTATTGGCGCTAGAAGAGATCTGCAAAGTTGACGCTTCCCATGGGACGATCATGTCAGTCAATAATTCGCTCTATTCACATGGACTGCTCTACTTTGGGAATGAAGAACAAAAAGATAAATATTTGATGCCGGTCGCCTCTGGTCAAAAAATCGGTGCGTACTCTCTAACGGAGCCGACATCCGGTTCGGATGCAGCGAATATGCGTTGCAGGGCAGTTCGCGAGGGTGATGTCTACGTGGTCAATGGTCGGAAATCGTGGGTTACCAGTGGCTCTGTGGCTGATTTTGTGGTTCTCTTTACCATGACTGATCCGGACCTGGGACAAAAGGGTATTTCTGCCTTCCTGATCGAGGCCAACCAACCCGGCATTTTTCGTGGGAAAAAGGAACCGAAGCTGGGTATTCGTGCATCTGCTACTTGTGAGCTGGTTTTTGAGAATTATCGATGTCCGGTTGAGAACCGTCTGGGAAAAGAGGGGGAGGGATTTAAAATTGCCATGACGATCCTTGATACCGGCCGGATCGGAATAGCTGCTCAGGCGCTTGGAATTGCTGAGGCGGCGTATGAAGCCAGTTTGGGGTATGCGAAAGAGCGTGAAGCCTTTGGGCATAAGATCGGTGAATTTCAAGGAATTGGCTTCATGCTGGCTGACATGAAGACCCGCATCGAAGCATCTCGTCTGTTGGTCTATAATGCGGCCATTGCCAAAGAGCGTGCGAAAAAGTTAGGTGGGCGTTATACGCTGGAAGCCTCCATGGCCAAATTGTTCGCTTCGGAAACCGCGATGTTTGTCACCCATGCCGCCGTTCAAATTCATGGTGGTATGGGTTATAGTAAAGAACTGCCTGTCGAGCGGTATTTCCGTGATGCAAAAATAACCGAGATATATGAGGGCACCAGCGAGATACAGCGTATCGTAATTGCTCGCTTGGAGACAGGCTTGCGGTGAGTGACATCCAGCCGACCCCTGATCAAAAATCCGCAGAAGATCCGTCCGTCCTGGATTGGTTAAGGGATCAATTGAGCTTGTATTGGCATCGGCTGATAAAAACTGGTATCCAATCGCAAAGTAGCGTGGCATCGTCCGAAACTCAACCTGCCAGCGACCAGATTGAGGCTGTGGAGCCTTCCCAACAGAGTTCCTCGGCACAGGATCTGCCACCTGCTGACTCACCTGAAGTATCAATTCAGCCTGAGCCATTATCTGAGCAGCAACCCACTGCGCATGTGGTATTGAATGTTGATGTACCGATTGGCACTCGTCTGGTGGTAACGATCGAGGCTCTTTCTGGGTGCCAGCCATCCGTCACAACGGATAACGAAAAACCATCGTCCTTGCGGAACGGGAAACCTAAAATAACAGGTTTATATTTCCCGGAATGGTTGCGGCCGGCGCGCCTACGAATATCTCAGTGTGTGGAGAGATTGGGTGCTGTCTTTACTCGGCGAAAGATACCTCTGGAAATGGTACTTTTCGGAGCAGCGATAATTGTTTATCTGTTTACCCGTTTGTGGGCTTTGGACCAATTCCCGATATATTTTTTTGGAGATGAAGCTGCTCAAACATTGTATGCTGAAAAGTTGGTTCAAAACGGCTTTCGCGATGCTAACGGTTTAAAAATCCCAATTTATGTAGAAGCAGCTGGATTACGCTGGACGCCGCTCTTTTCGATGTATATCCAGGCTGCCTCGCTGTTAATGTTTGGAAAATCGCTCATCGTTACCCGGGCGACTTCTGCAATTGTCAGCCTGTTAGCAGCTCTGGCAGTGGCGTTAATTTTAAAGCAAGTTTTTAAAGTCCGTAATTGGTGGGCAGGCGTGTTACTTGTGGCAATAACACCTGCCTGGTTTCTGCATTCTAGAACTGCTTTTGAGACTGTGATGACGACTGCCTTTTATGGCTGTTTCTTATTATGTTATTTATTGTATCGGTTTAAGTCACCTGGTTATTTATATGCGGCTGTGGTATTCGGAGCCATTACGTTTTACACCTATTCAAACGCCCAGGTCATCATGGCAGTTACCGCCCTCTTCTTGTTCTTCTCTGATATTCGTTATCATTTGAGACATTGGAAGACAATCCTGATTGGTTTACTTGTAGTGGCCGTCTTGGCATTACCCCTGATAAATTTTCGTTTGAAGCGTCCCGCAGCCGTTACGGAACACCTACGGATGGTAAATTCTTACTGGATGCAGGCGATTCCACTCACCGAAAAGATCAAGCAATATGTTCAGAACTATTTTTCCGGCTTGAGCATCGGTTATTGGTTCTTACCCAATCCAAAAGATATTATTCGCCATCGTTGGGATAATGCTGGCAATATCTGGTTGGCGATTTTACCCCTAATGTTGATAGGGATCGGTGTTTGTATTAGAAATATCCGTTCATCCTCTCATCGAACAATTTTGTTAGCCGCCCTGGCCACACCCACTGGAGCGGCATTGCTGGATATCGATATTCTACGCGTCCTACCTTTTATCGTCCCGGCGAGTGTGCTGGCGGGCTTAGGATTGCAATGGATTATCGACCGCTTGAGTAAACGATTGAAATTGGGTCTCCTTTCCTGGTTCGTTTTTCTGGTTTTGGCTGGATCTAGTTTATGGATGCTGCGGACGGCGTTGTTGGAAGGCCCGTACTGGACTAATGTTTATGGACTTTATGGCATGCAATATGGCGCTAAACAGATTTTCCAGGATACTTTGCCAGGAATATTACAGCAAGATTCACGGGTGCAGGTAAATGTATCGTCTACGTGGGCGAACGGTGCGGATAACTTTATATCGTTCTTTCTACCCCCAAACCTCCGCTCCCGGGTTCAAATGGGAGGTATTGAGAGTTATCTCTTTGAGAAATTGCCATTAACGGATAATATGCTCTTCATTCTTACTCCCTCAGAGTTCGAAAAAGCCGGCGCCAGCCAGAAATTTAAAGCCGTTGAAGTTGACCAGGTGATTAATTATCCGGATGGCAATCCTGGTTTCTTCTTTGTTCGCCTGTCTTATACGGATAATATTGATCAGATCTTTACTGCTGAAAAAGAAGCTCGGCGCCAGCTTGTTGAAGGACAGGTTGAGATCGAGAAACAAACCGTGAGGGTGCGTCACTCGCAAATAGACGCCGGGCAATTGCGCGACCTCTTCGATGGTGATCGTTTCACGTTGATGCGCGGCCTGGAGGCAAACCCCTTTATCCTTGAATTTTACTTCCCTGAGCCATATTCCATCAGCAGTGTTGCGACCGATTTCGGTTCAATGGATTTTTCATTAACTTTTAAGCTCTATGGGCTCGATGCGCAAGATCCAGTAACTTACTCTCAAACTTTTCGAGGCTTACCACTCGATCCCCATACGGTCGTATCGTTTGATCAGCCTCCACCGCTGGTCAGTCAACTGCGAATTGAAATTAAAAGTCTCTCCGAGGGTGAACGTGCTCATATCCATATCCGTGAATTGAAATTCAACCCATGAGGCCGTTTTTGACGATTTTCATGCCGGCATATAATGAACAGGACAACCTGGTCCACAGCGTTGGAATTATTCAAGGGAAATTACGCGAATTGGGTGTTACGCACGAAATAGTTATTATTGATGATGGAAGCCAGGATCAGACGGGTGCTTTGGCAGACGAGTTAGCCCAGCGCATGGAGGGAGTTCGGGCAGTTCATCACCTGGAAAACAAGGGAACAGGAGCCGCTTTTATGACCGCGCGTGACCTGGCTGAAGGTGAGTGGTTCATCCTGATCCCAGCGGACCTGGCGCTAGAACCAGAGGAATTACAGCGCTATCGGGTAGCCACATCCGGCGCGGATATTATTGTCGGGTTACGTTCCGACCGCAGCGATTACACGGTAGCACGCCGTTTGATTTCCTGGGTAAATATTCGCTTGATTCAAGTTTTATTTCATATGCGCGAACGCCAATTTCAATACATCTGTATGTATCGAACAGACCTGTTGAGAGCGATCGAGATCAAATACTGGGGTAGTGCTTTTTTTCTGGCAGAAATTTTGATTAAAGCAAAAGCGTTGGGCGCTAAACTGACTGAGGTAGAAATTCGTTATGTACCAAGGCAGAAAGGCCGCGCCACCGGGGCCAAACCCGGTTACGTTTTACATACACTCAGGGATATCCTTCATTTTTGGTTCCGTTGGGTAACTCAGAATCGTGTCGTGTTGGCGAAGCGAAGATAAATTGTTTAGTTTTTTCAATCTATGGATGATAAATGAACCTGATACCCCCACCACCTTCCCAGCAACGACCTTCTCGACCTGCCAGCGTATCCTTGCTTGCATGCATGGTGTTAATCATAGCAGTTCTGTATTGGATTCGATTAATCCAGTCAATTGCGCTATGGGATTTTTTGGCGGGATTATTACCCTTCTCTCCGGCGTATCTGACTGTTAGCGGCTTCGTACTGGGAATCACCTGGTTAGTGATTGTAATTGGCTTGTGGCTTGGTTGGCGCTGGGTACCTGCCGGAACCATGCTTACCAGTTTATTATACTGTCTGTATCTTTGGGCGGATCGCCTGCTTTTACAAAATCCTCAGAGCCGGCCGCCAGATGAGTTGTTTTTATTTGGACAGATGTTGTTCTTTTTGATGTTGGTTTATTGGATCCTATCTCGAAGGAAAGTCAAAATCTTTTTCGGAGTCATTCGATGAGTAATAATTTTGAAATTCAAAAATTTCGCGAATACCGGACTCAATCCCTCATGGGAGGCGGCGCGGATCGAATTGAAAGACAACACCAGAGTGGTCGTTTGACTGCTCGAGAACGTCTCGATGTCCTCTTGGATCGCGGTTCTTTCCGGGAACTGGATCCATTCGTCGTTCATCGAAATCATGATTTTGGATTGGATCAACAGCGTTACTTGGGTGACGGAGTTGTAACCGGTTGGGGTACGATCGATGGCCGGCTAGTTTATGTCTTTTCTCAGGATTTTACTGTGATTGGGGGTAGTTTGGGGGAGGCCCACGCGGAAAAAATATGTAAAGTTCTCGATATGGCGCTAAAAAACGGTGCACCGGTTATTGGTTTGAATGACTCAGGTGGCGCTCGGATTCAAGAAGGAGTCATTTCACTGGGTGGCTATGCGGATATTTTTTTAAAGAACACATTAGCCTCGGGTGTCATCCCACAGATCAGCGCCATTATGGGCCCTTGTGCCGGAGGCGCAGTCTATTCTCCGGCTCTGACTGATTTTATCTTTATGGTAAGGAACTCATCGTATATGTTTGTGACCGGTCCCGAGGTAGTGAAAGCAGTTACCCATGAAGATGTTACCTTTGAGGACCTTGGAGGTGCAGATGTACACGCTGAAACCTCCGGTGTTTGTCATGTGGCATCCGACAGTGAAGCGGATACACTTTTTAAGATCCGGAAACTGCTGGCTTACTTACCCCAAAATAATATGGAAGATCCACCTTTCATACCCAATAATGATGACCCTTTGCGCATGGATGATACCCTGGATCAGATTGTTCCGAATGATCCCACTCAACCTTACGAGGTTAAAGATGTCATCCGAATGATCGTTGATGACGGGCAGTTATATGAAATCCATGAACATTATGCACCGAATATTGTTGTAGGATTCGCTCGCTTGGGGGGGCATAGTATTGGGATTGTGGCTAACCAACCAGCAGTTTTAGCGGGAGTCTTGGATATTAATTCCTCTGAAAAAGCGGCGCGTTTTATCCGTTTTTGTGACGCCTTTAATGTTCCTCTCCTTACATTAGAAGATGTTCCCGGATTCCTGCCCGGCACAATTCAAGAACATGGTGGTGTGATTCGATCGGGCGCTAAACTTCTTTATGCGTATTGTGAGGCGACTGTGCCAAAACTGACTGTGGTCATGCGCAAGGCATATGGTGGGGCGTATTGCGTCATGAGCAGTAAACATATCCGTGGTGATTTAAACCTGGCCTGGCCGACTGCTGAAATTGCTGTTATGGGTCCGGATGGCGCGGTAAACATCGTATTTCGGCGAGAAATTACTAAAGCGGAAAATCCTGCCCAACGGAAATCCGAACTGGCTGAAGAATATCGGGCTAAATTTGCTAATCCTTATATTGCTGCTTCGCGTGGTTTTATTGACGATGTGATCGAGCCGCGTGAAACCAGACCAAGACTGATTAATGCCCTCGAGATGCTTTCCAATAAGCGTGATACCAACCCGGCTAAGAAACATGGCTGTATACCACTTTAGCGACGTTTATTATTAATTGCAGCATGATCGTTAATGGACATTGGCTTAATATTGAGTTTTATGGGGATAAGGCAGGCACGCCCATTATCCTTTTACACCACGGACTCGGATCTACCCGTTCCTGGAAAAGACAAAGGAAGATATTGGTTCAGGCTGGTTATTCTGTTATCGTTTATGACCGATGGGGGTTTGGAGGTTCGGAAGTGCGCGCCCAATTCGATATCCCTGATTTTAATGTTGACGAAGCAGACTTGTTATTATTAATGGAGATGAGTCATACCAAACGAGCAATCCTGATTGGGCACAGCGATGGGGCTACAATTGCTTTACAAGTTGCAGCGAAACATCCAGAACGAGTTCTAAGCGTGGTTGCAGTAGCTGGTCATGCCTACATTGAAGCTCAGATGGAAGTCGGGATTAAAGGACTTAACCAGGCATTTCAAGACTCCCAGGGTTTTCGGGATAGATTACGGTATGTCCATGGAGAAAAGTACAAATTGGTGTTTAACCAGTGGTACGAAGGATGGTGTAAACCAACAAATATGAGCTGGAATCTTTTACCTAAGCTACAGCAAATCCACTGCCCAACCTGGATTGTTCAAGGTTTCCTAGATGAACATGCCACACCTGACCATGCACGCCGCATCGCGACTGAAATCCCCGGCGCTGAGTTATGGTTAGTTCCTGGTGGAAATCATATGTTACCGCAGGAGATGGCGGAATTATTTAATTCAAATTTATTAGTCTTTTTGGGTAAGTCTTACGCGTCTTTCGCATAGGCGTAGGATTAACCCACGCTTGTGCAGGTGAAGAGGGCATATGTTTAATAAGGTTTTGATCGCTAATCGAGGCGAAATTGCTGTCAGGATCATACGCGCTTGTCGTGAGTTGGGAATACAATCGGTAGCAGTATATTCCGAGGCAGACCGCCAGGCGTTACACGTCCGCTATGCAGATGAAGCTTTTTTGTTGGGACCAGCCCCCTCACGTGAGTCGTACCTGCGCGGAGATAAGATCATAGATATTGCCCGTAGATGCGGCGCTGGTGGTATCCATCCGGGTTATGGTTTCTTAGCAGAAAGAGCTGATTTCGCACAAAATTGCTTAGAGGCGGGCATCGCTTTTATTGGGCCAAAACCATCTGCAATTGCTGCTATGGGTGATAAACGCGTGGCCAGGGCGACCGTCTCTGCAGCCGGTGTTGCGGTGGTTCCCGGAACGGAAGGCGAAGGAGACCTGCGAGATGATGATTTACTGGACATGGCACCGAAGATCGGTTTTCCATTATTAATCAAAGCATCAGCAGGCGGAGGGGGTAAAGGAATGCGGGAGGTGCGTAATCTGGAAGAGATGCCTGAATTGATTTCTGCCGCTCGGAGTGAGGCTGAAGCGGCCTTTGGAGATGGAAGTGTTTATCTTGAAAAATTGATCGAAGGTGCCCGGCATATCGAAATTCAAATATTAGCAGATCATTACGGTAACACGATTCACTTGGGAGAACGCGAATGCTCCTTACAACGGCGCCATCAAAAACTCCTTGAAGAATCGCCTTCACCCTTCGTTGATCCCGAGTTACGCCGGCATATGGGTGAGGTGGCGGTTCGAGCAGCCATGGCCGTAGGGTACGTCAACGCTGGGACGATCGAATTCCTGGTCGATAAGGATAAGCACTACTACTTCCTGGAGATGAACACCCGGCTGCAAGTAGAGCATCCTGTCACTGAGTTCGTTACCGGGGTTGATATTGTCAAAGAGCAAATCCGTATTGCACGTGGACGACAGCTCCGCTATACACAAGAGGATATCCGTCAAAATGGATGGGCGATTGAATGCCGGATTAATGCTGAAGATCCTTATAATAACTTTCTACCATCGATTGGCCGGATCACTCACTGCTTGTTACCAACGGGCCCAGGCGTGCGTATTGATACTGGTATCTTTCCAGGTCTTGAGGTGACCCCATACTACGATTCCTTAATTTCGAAATTGATCGTCTGGGGCGAAACACGGGCAGAAGCTATCTTGCGTATGCGCCGTTCTCTGGAAGAATATAAAATTGTTGGCGTGCGGACTAATATACCCTTCCACCAGAAAATAATGGATTCGCATCGCTTTATGGGGGGCCAGTTTGATACCCGTTTCGTTGAAGAAAGGTTCTCTATTGAGGTAGAGGAGATCAAGAATACACCCCCGCATATTGCTGCCATCCTGGCGACATTGGTAGCTCACCGGCAAAATCAGCTTGCTACCACGATCGTTCAAAGGGGAAAGCGCGATACCAGTAACTGGAAATGGGTCGGTCGTTGGGAACGGATGCGGCGATAGGTTTACCGTAGATATAGAGGTGAGAATGAGATACATAACGACCCTTGGCGACCGGGAATATCTTGTGGAAATAATTGATGAAGACCATGTTGTCGTGGATGGCACGCTATATAAAATAAATTTCCATTCTGTTGTAGACCAACCGGTTTATTCATTGCTGGTTGATGATCAATCTTATGAGGCCTATGTTTATCCGGTTGATGAAATTTGGCAGGTTCTTTTACACGGACGTTTTTTCCCGGTGCAAGTTGAAGATGAGCGTGAAAAACGTTTGCGCTTGGCTTCAGGAGGGCAGGTTAAGACCGGCTCAGAGTTCAAGTTGAAGGCTCCGATGCCTGGTTTAGTCGTCTCAGTGAATGTGACAGAAGGTCAAGAGGTTAAAGTAGGCGATGTGTTGATTGTTTTGGAATCAATGAAGATGCAGAATCAACTAAAATCTCCAAAAGCTGGTTTCGTGACGCGGCTGAGAGCCAGGGCTGGAGATAGCGTCGAGCAACGCCAGGTATTGTTATGTGTGGTATAAAAACAATGAAAAACCAGGAACTGGAAGTAAAATTTTATGTATTAAATTTACAGGCGGTAGAAGAGCGCTTGATGGCTCTTGATGCTCAACTTGTCCAACCGCGTATTCTAGAAACTAATTTACGTTTTGATACACCTGAAGCCGAATTTACCCAAGCAGGGCGCGCGATCCGTTTACGTCAGGATTCCGAAACTCGTCTGACTTATAAAGGTCCCGGTACAGTCGAGGGAGGCGCACGGCTCAGGCAGGAAATCGAGTTTACCGTTGCTGATTTTGAGGCTGCCCGGGATTTCTTACTCGCGCTAGGATATCAGATCAGTGTAATCTACGAAAAATATCGGACGACTTATGACCTGTTAACTGCCCATGTTACCCTGGATCAAATGCCTTATGGCGACTTTATCGAAATTGAGGGGTCGGATCCTGGGGTAATCCAGGCGGTAGCCCGATTATTAAATCTTAACTGGGAGACTCGCATCGCAGATAGCTATACTGTGTTATTTGCGCGTTTACAGGTAACACGAAAATTAAGTTTCCGTGATCTTACATTTTTAAATTTCCTTGAATTGGAGATCAGTGCAGGCGACTTGGAAGTCCAACCGTCCGATAGGTAATGGATACTATAACACTACCCCGTGATTTTTTTGTTCTTCCAGGTAATTGATTGAACTGATGCTTTTTCAATAGTCAGGCGGTGCAATATAATCTTAAGCGGCATTGGATCGCCTGTAGTGAATATTTGTAAGGGGGGGGAATCCGCTATTCCGGGATTTCCACTCCTGATAAGCTGTTGTTCAGCCAGTACACGGTGTACTTGACGAGCGACGGCTGGTGCAGGATCAATCACATTCACCTGTGGACCAACGATCGACTGGATCATGGGAATCACGAAGGGATAATGAGTGCAACCCAGTACAACTGTATCAATCCCCTGGCGCAGCATTGGTTGTAAAGCGGTTTCTAAAATAAG
This sequence comes from uncultured Anaerolineaceae bacterium, assembly GCA_964354345.1. Taxonomy (GTDB): domain Bacteria; phylum Chloroflexota; class Anaerolineae; order Anaerolineales; family UBA4823; genus CAYGZL01. The sequence continues at coordinate 35,631 of CAYGZL010000043.1, forward strand.
CCGGGTAGCCAGGGTATCGAATTCACCGGCTTCGATTTGTGCAACCAGACCAGGGCATGTGTGTTGTAAAAGAGTGACGCCACTGGCAAACCGTTCCACAACGGAGGCGTAAAGCGCTCCCTGGAAAGTGGCTGGGGTAGCCAGGATGCCCACCACCCGACTTCGCGTAGCCTCCGCGGCGGGTTTTATGGCTGGTTCCATTCCCACAAACGGAAGATCAGGAAAACGTTGCCGTAGATCGTGTAAGGCTGCGGCAGATGCAGTATTACACGCGACAACTATTAATTTTGCTTTTTGAGAAATTAGATAACGGGTGATCGCCACCGAGAACTGCCGTACCTGGACCAATGATCGAGTTCCGTAAGGTACATGAGCCTGATCAGCAATATAGTGGATTGCCTCTTGAGGGAGCTCCTTTCGAATTGCCTGCAAGACGGATAACCCCCCGATACCGGAGTCAAAGATGCCAATAGGCGACAGTGAGTGGGCGCAGGCCATAAGATATTCCGGATTTCAATATTATAAAAAGGGTTTGAAACTACTCCTGGCGCTGGGTTTGACTCGCAGCCTTAATAAAAGCCTCGAAAAGAGAAACCATCTCAGCCTTACGGGGTAGCCATTCAGGATGCCATTGAACCGCCAGCCCAAACGGATATTCCTCTAACTCAAAAGCTTCGATTAAGCCATCCGGCGCGTAAGCGGTAGTGCGCAGGTTTGGAGCAATTCGGTTAATCCCTTGGTGGTGCAGACTGTTCACTTGCGCGGATGAGACACCCAGAATCTGGGTTAACTGGCTATTTGGTTCAAAATTAACAACATGAGCTAAATGAGTGCGTTCAAATTCGGGAAAATATTGGTGGCGCAATGAATTTGTACGCTGGTCAAGCAAGTCCTCATAGAGTGTACCCCCGAAAGCTACATTTATTACTTGTAACCCACGACAGATACCTAAAAATGGAAGTTTAATGCGAACAATATCCTGCAAGAGTTGAATTTCAATGGCATCCCGGTCACGATCCACTCCGGCTACCAGTGGATGCATCTGGCTGCCGTACTGTTCAGGATAAACATCGCCGCCACCTGTGAAAAGTACGCCGTCTACACGATCTAAAATGGCTTTAAGAGTATCATGAGCTAAACCTAACGGGATAAGAACCGGGCAACCCCCTGCTCGGTTTATCGCTGCAGTATACGCCTCAACAACGTATAGATACGTGTAGCCATGCTGATTCTTTTCCCGAGAGCAGGTAAGACCGATTATCGGTTGGGCCATGATTGGTCTACCTTAGTAAAACAAGAAAAAGGCGCAGAACCAGGTTGGACTGCGCCCATAAGGGTAAGGTTGCCAGGCAAGTTAAGAGAAACGGGTTTTAAGCCGGGCACTCTTACCAGTCCGCTCACGCAGATAATACAAACGGGCTCGGCGTACTTTGGAGTGACGTTCGACAACGACTTTTTCTAAGCGCGGAGAGCGCAGTAAGAAGGTGCGCTCCACACCAACTCCATTACTGGCTATCCGCCGAACGGTGAAATTTCCATTATTACCGCTATTGCGCAAGCGGATCACAATACCCCGGAATTCTTGAGTACGTTCGTTATTTCCTTCCTTGATACGCAAGAAAACACGTACAGCATCTCCCGGGTTTAATGTGGGTACATTGGGGTTCACGGGAGCTTCGACGGCTTTTAACAAATCGCTCATAATTGTAATTCCTTTACCAGGTCAAAGACAGCATAAAGCCGCCAGGGGCGGCACGGGCGAGTATTATACCATGCCGATTAGAAATTGGAAAGAAATTTATTGAGAAGTATACCTGATTTTGGAGTGATATAATTCTTTACATGTTAAATTTAACACGTTTGGAACCGATTGATTATCTGGTCATTGGTCATTTAACTATCGACCTGACATTGCAGGGCCGTCGCTTAGGCGGTACAGCCTCCTATTCAGCCCTCATGGCGCGTGCTTTAGGATTGCGCGCTGGAATCGTAACTGCATTTGGGGCGGAAATTTCTTTGGATGATTTAAATGGGATCCCGGTCGTAAATTTTCTAACAGAATATAGTACCACGTTTGAAAATGTAATGACGCCCGATGGGCGGACGCAGACGCTTTACCATGTCGCTCCGACTCTTGATTATTATCATATACCAGAAGCATGGCGCTCCGCCCGGATTGTGCATTTGGGGCCGGTCGCTCAGGAAGTTGAGCCAGGTCTGATTCGAAACTTCCCTGACTCTTTTATCGGAGTGACACCTCAGGGGTGGTTGCGTAATTGGGATGGTGATGGTCATGTGTTGCACTCTGAATGGCCAGAGGCAAGTTTTGTACTTCAAAAAGCAAGCGCGGCTGTCATCAGTGTTGAAGATGTTGATTATAATGAAGCACGCATTGAAGAAATGGCTGCCTCCTGCAACATTCTCGCGGTAACTGAAGCCCACCAGGGAGCTCGATTGTATTGGAATGGCGATGTGCGCCGGTTCTTACCCCCTAAGATTGAAGAAGTTGATCCGACTGGAGCGGGGGATATCTTCGCCACAGCTTTCTTCGTTCGACTCGCCGAGACACAAGATCCCTGGGAGGCAGCTCGCTTTGCGACTCAGCTATCTGCGTTTTCAATTACTCGTCCTGGATTGGCCGGTATACCAACCCGCTCAGAAATCCAGGCAACTCTGGTAGAAGTTATCTGATGGGGTGATGATGGGACGGGTTTATACCCTGGTCAACCAAAAGGGAGGTGTCGGGAAAACCACGACTGCCATTAATTTGGGCGCTTACCTGGCACATTATGGCCAGCGGATCCTGCTTGTCGATATTGATCCTCAGGCTAATGCAACTTCTTGTTTGAAGATCGATAAAAATACTGTCAGGGGGGGATCTTATGAGGTGTTGATTGGGAATGCACCGGCTGCCAATTTCATTTTACATAATCCTCGCTTAAAAATGTCTTTATTACCTGCCACACCTGCCCTGGCAGGCGGTGAGGTTGAGTTAGTGTCTGTTACAGTTCGCGAAAGTCGTTTACAGAAAGGCCTGGCGGCGGTCATCGATCGATACGACTATACTTTGATCGATTGTCCACCTTCTTTAGGTTTACTGACATTAAACGGTGTTATGGCTGCCAGGGATGGTTTACTGATACCGGTACAATGTGAATACTTGGCACTCGAGGGTCTAGGTCAGCTTACCCATACGATAAATCGCGTTCGCAGCGGGTTATACCCTGGATTGAAAATCCGGGGCGTGGTAATGACAATGTTTGATGGGCGAACGAACCTCGCAAATGATGTTGTGAATGAAGTGCGTAAGTACTTTCCTAATCTTGTCTTCCAGAATGTAATCCCACGCTCAGTTCGCCTTGCGGAAGCCCCTTCCTATGGTCAACCAATTTCTATGTATTCGCCCGGGTCAAGTGGTGCGCTAGCGTATGCTGCCCTCGCACGCGAAGTATTAAATCAAGACGGCATTCGTATACCAGAGATAGTTCATTAGGTTACAAGGAAATATAAAATGGCACGAAAAACCGGCCTGGGTAGGGGTCTAGCTGCATTAATTCCGGGTAATGAGCAGCCGGTTCCCGGGGGTATATCCAGTATTCCAGTGGATCGGATTAAACCCAATCCAATGCAGCCGCGGGCTCGGGAAAAGCTCGAAAATTTACCGGCTGATATTCTTGAGCTGGCTGAGTCGATTAAAGAACATGGGATACTGCAGCCTTTGATTGTGACTTATGACCCGGCCGAGGATGTGTATATCCTGATCGCTGGTGAGCGCCGCTGGCGGGCAGCGCAGCAGGCTGGTCTTGACAGTGTTCCTGCCCTGATTCGTGAGGCAACTGAACAAGAGCGTCTGGAACTGGCTTTAATTGAAAATATCCAGCGTGCTGATCTGGATCCATTGGAAGAAGCTGAGGCTTATCGTCAGTTGACCGAAAATTTTAGTTTGACTCACGATGAAGTGGCCAGGCGAGTGGGGAAAAGCCGTGAAACGATCACCAATATCCTGCGTTTGTTAAATCTGGCCCCGGATGTTCGTGAAGCATTGTTGAAAGGGAAGATTACGGAGAGTCATGCCCGTACCTTGCTGGGTCTGACTAATCCTGAAGCGCAAAGTGCAGCCTTAAACCAGGTACTCGAACGCAATCTGACTGTCCGCCAGACCGAAGAACTGGTGCGGTTGCTCAATGGACAGCGCCTGCCTCACCCACCTCGTCCGTCTGCTGCCCCTGAAATTACTGCGCTGGAGGACCGTTTGCGCAATCGGTTAGGAACCCGCGTTCGATTGAAAAGGCGCGGGAAAGGCGGCTCTCTCACAATCAATTTCTATTCCGAAGAAGAGTTAAATTCTCTGGTGGATATTATTCTGGATGGAGACTCTTAAGGTTCAAAGATAAAGTATGCTGATCCTAGTAACCAACGCAAAAATATATACAATGGATTCTTCAATGCCAACCGCGACCTGCCTGGTGATTGAGGACGGGAGGATTAAGGCGGTTGGAGGAAAAGAGCTTGAGCAGGAATATCGAGGCGGGGGACAGCTTTTCGATGCAGGAACGAGAGCTGTCATACCTGGTCTGACGGATGCACACCTGCATTTGGAACAGTATGCGTTAGGTCTGCAAAAGGTTGATTGTGAAACTGCCACCAAAGGAGAATGCCTGGCGCGGGTCGCTAGGAGAGCCCACCAATTGCCTCCCGGTAAATGGATTTTGGGTCATGGTTGGAATCAAAATGACTGGTCTGAAGGCTATGGAAATGCGGCAGAATTGGATCAGGTAGCGCCCGATCAGCCAGTTTTTCTTACTGCCAAATCCTTACATGCTGCCTGGGTAAACAGTGCTGCATTGCGGTTGGCTAATTTGACAGCTGATACACCCGATCCTTCTGGTGGGAGACTCGGGAGAGACGCGCATGGTAATCTAAGCGGAATTTTATATGAAAGGGCGATGGAACTCGTTTATACGGTGATCCCCGAGCCCTCGCAAGAACAGGTGTGTACAGCAATTCAACAAGCGCAATTAGGGTTATGGAAAATGGGCCTGACCGGGGTTCATGATTTTGACCGCCGACGTTGTTTTATGGCTTTACAGAAATTGCACCAGAATAACGAGCTCTACTTACGGGTTCTCAAGAGTATCCCTTTTGAGGATTTACCTCATGCAGTTGCCCTGGGTTTGCGTACAGGCTTCGGAGATGATGTCTTACGTATCGGGCAGGTGAAGGCCTTCGCCGATGGCGCTTTGGGTCCTCAAACGGCAGCGATGCTACAACCCTATGACAATCAGGTCGAAAACTCAGGTATCCTGATGATGGATGTTGAAGAACTCTATGAGCTTGGGCGGATGGCAGTTGATGCAGGTTTGGCTTTGGCTGTGCATGCCATCGGCGACCGAGCCAACCATGAAGTTCTGCAGGCTTTTGAGCAACTCAGGGAATATGAGTATGAAATAGCCAGGCGAAAAGGTCAGCAGGTATCCCATAAACAATTAAGGCACCGCATTGAGCATGTTCAGTTAATCCACCCCGATGACGCCAATCGTTTAGCTAAGTTAGACATTATTGCGTCTATGCAACCGATTCACGCTCCTTCGGATATGCTAATGGCAGACAGATTTTGGGGAAAACGGGCAACTTTTGCATATGCCTGGCGTACGCAACTCAAATCTGGCGCTGTGCTGGCGTTCGGTTCTGACGCGCCAGTAGAATCGCCAAATCCCTTCTGGGGTGTGCAGGCAGCGGTGACACGCCGGCGCCTGGACGGCACCCCTGGTCCGGACGGTTGGTATCCAGAGCAACGCCTATCCATCGATCAGGCGATCCATGCATTTACCTCTGGGGCAGCGTATGCCGCGGGTATGGAAGACCGACTCGGCAAGATAGCTCCAGGTTACCTGGCTGATCTGTTGATCTTGGATCGAGATCCATTTGCTTGTCCCCCAGACGAGCTCCATAGGATTCGCCCTACAGCCACTATGGTAGATGGCCATTGGGTATATGGGGAGTAAAAGATAAATATCAGGCGCTAAAGTCTGCTGAGTACATTCTACCGGTTATTGTGGTCTAACTGCTGAGATTGCAGTTGGATTGGTGAAATAGTTGTCAGATCGGCGTAAATCACCAATCGTTTTAAATACATCCGTAGATCGTTGTCCCAGTCAATGCAGGTGATTAAGGTTAATTGAGATTTGTCGGTAGATTTGACTACAGTAAAGTCGTCATCATTGACGATTTTTTGCTCACGCACCTGGTAAGTGTATATATTCTTTTCCGTAGATATGGTGACTAATTCACCAGGTTGAAGTAGATCGAGGTTACGGAAAGGTCCATCACTGCCATCTCGCAATGTGACATGTCCGGCCAGGCCGGTGTTTCCTCCAAGACCAGGCCAGGAAGTATCGCCCATCCAGGCAATCTCTTCTTTCAATCCCGCAATTTTCCAGCTTAAACCGTCGAAGGGGACATATTTTACGATTGCGTCTAGCCCAAGAGTTGGAATCATCATTTTGACTACTGGGCTAGTATCCGGCGCAGATTGGCCGGCTGGCACGGGGGTAAGGAGGATCGGAGTTGGAATGGGAAAATCGGGTAATTTATCTGGTTCTATTGGTTGGGGTACGAGATGATATGTACCTTCCTCTGTTGGAGACCAGCCCGAGGTGATCGAAAGTCCATTGTCAACTTGATTGGATGATTGGCTCATCTCAGGTTGGAAAACTTGAGCAGGCTTAATGCTCCACGCCAGCGCGCCAAATAAGACTCCAGAAATAAGCAGAATCAAACCTGTTCGAGTGAACCAGCTTGCCCAAGGTGAGGTTTTCCGGCGAGCACGGACGCTGTAGGCGATAATACCTGAACCTATCAGGATCAATGTAAGACTGATTGCCAGGATAATTTCGAATAAATTTGATGAACTGGCGCTTAATTCGATACCGCCTGTGCCTGGCAGCGTGGATGTTACTTGGATTTGGAGAGTAATGGTGTTCGTTTGTGTTGTGGGATTACTCGTTCCATACACATAGCTGATCGTAGCGTAATTTATTACATTGACGTTCTGTGTCGGAACGTTGTTTATTTTTATTTTAATTGTAATGATTGAATATTCTTTGGGTAAAAGAGTTCCGATATTTACCGTTACTTTTTTAGTACTGACATTCGTTGTTGGAGTGCCTTTCGAGGCTGTGGCGCTACTTGCGGTAAGGGTAAAGTAGGGGGAGGTTAAATAGTCCTCTAGAATTACTTCTTTGGCTGAGGCTAACCCTTTGTTCTCGACTCGAATTGTAAAAGTGACCTCATCCTTGATATGAGCTAAAGTAGCATTAACTGCTTTAGTCGAGGCGAGCGTTGGGTATATTGTCCCGGTGGCTGTGGAGGTGGGTTGAGTGCCTGTCGCTGTTGGTGTTAAGGTAGCGGTATAAGTCGGCGGAGTCCCAGTAAATGTCGGTGTGTTGGTAACCGATGCGGTTGCGGTGGGGGTTTTCGTGAAGGTATTCGGATCGAAAGCTGTAACGTTAAGGGGCTGAATGTTTGGATTTGTTATGTATTGATAGATATTTGTGGAATATCCATATAGGAGGGTTGATAGGCTAGCGTTCCCAATGCCGATAATACGAACTGTATAAATGACAGTTATATCTCCACCGACTGAGTTAGTTCCTATGCAGGTCCGGTAAGTTAGCGATAGAGGATTGCTATCCCATTGACACGCATCGGCATAAGGCCGATCGTTTAACCCCCCAGCCGGGCTGGTGTACGAAGCGCTAATCGAAACAATTTCGAAGATGCCCTGAGGAAAATTGATGGCATGAACCAATTGCTCATATTGAGATAAATTTTGGGCGACGTAGCTAAAATTGTATATTTGTCCGACTTGTACTAGGGTTGGGCCGTTAATAGGGGATATGGTTGTATTCGATAATCCTTCGATAGGCTCCACCCAAAGCTGGCGAGGCGTAGGAGTGCTAATTTCAGGAATATCCTGAGCAGTTGCAGTGATATGATACGCCCGAGAGGTGTTATAAGCGTTTGTATTGCGGGTGATTTCGATGGTGTAATAAAATACATGGCAGGTGGATGCGGATAAGGAAGTTAGCAACTGTGTGCTGGTACCAACCAGGTTGATATACAGACCATTACTATCGTCCCAAACGAAGTTTACTATAATAGTTGAAGCCGCTGTATCGCCGCTATTACATAAACGAACACTGACCGGGTAAATATTGGGTCCCTTGATGATCTCGTTTTTATCTAGCCCGATTATGTCCCAGGTGATAGGTGTCAGGGTTAGAATAGGTGCAGCCTGACTTATCCGGGTTGGTCTGGTGATAGACAAGCCCAGGGTGATTATAAGCACAATAATAAGTAGGATATACTTTGTGTTGCGCATTCCTTTGTTATTATATCACTGGGTTCCAGGTTTTTTCTAAATTAGACAGGAGAATCCGTTGCATGTGGTTATGTCAGAGCTGGATATCCGCCAGACTGATTTCGTTAATATAGCACAAGAGCTTCTGGCTGGAGGTCGCATATTGCGTTTTCAAGCCAGAGGTTTTAGCATGCGCCCATCAATTCTTGATCAGGATTTTCTTGAAATTCACTCAATATCTCAAAACGAAGTATCTATGGGTGATATTTTACTTTATTTAAGCATTGATGGGCGAATTTTGGTCCATCGCGTAGTCAAGAAACTAAGAACTGAAAGAGGAGCGGCCTGGATCCTCCAGGGAGATGCGCTGCTCTATCCGGATGGTGTAGTCGAGACTCGCCAGATAATTGGTCGGGTTGGCCAGATTGAAAGAAATGGAAAGCGTTGGTTGTTACATACTCCATGGCAGCGAGTGAAAGGTAAAGCCTGGGTAAATATATTATCCATGGTAAAAGTAGTGATTAGAACAGGTATATCGATAAAATGCTGGTTAAAATTAATCATTCCGCCGCGGAACTCACCTTGAGATGGCGTGTGTCACCTTCCCGAATCGTAATCCCGATCGTATCCAAATACTCGAGAAAAGCCAATGCATAACGACGGCTTGTGTTGAAATAGTCTCGCACCTGAGCTGCGGTGATGGAACCTTGCTTACTGATCAATAACCGTAGGTCATCCACCATTTTATCGAAGTCTTGCTTTCGAAAAACTACGTCTGGAGCGACTAAGATCAACTCGCCCAAATCAGTTAAGGCGTTGAAAACATCCTCGCCGACCACTGTTTGACAATCTTTAGCGGATGGCGGTGCATACGGTGTTTTTTTGAAGGAATCCAGGAGTTGATCTATCAGATGAGATTGTTGGGGAGTAAATACAATCTGATGACCTGGGATTTTGATATACCCCCCACTTTCCTCGAGTTTGTTTTCAATCAATAATTTGTAGATCGTCAGTGTAAAGACACGTCCAGTGATAGATACATTGGCTGTCATACCTCTTCCCAACCTGCTGCGAAATTCTTCTTTCAATATACCAGGTCTGAGGGGGTATGTCTGATGATATCGCTGTACTTCACTTAAACTCCGTTCTGCTACACTTAACCAGGCGCTCTGACTGATTATGAGGTGATTAGATTGGGGAAAAGTGTCTGTTAGTCCTAAATCACCATTCGTAGCGGTTGGTTCGAAAGAAATAAACAGGTTCTGTTTCCATAGTATCTGAAGAGCCTGCTTAGCCATATCTGGAGCAAGATTAGAGCGGGTGACGACTTCTTTTACCAAGCCTGCACCCACAACTAATAAAGTCTGGAATAATATATCGGCAGGCGTCCCTTGCGAGATTGCTTCCAACCGGTTAAGCATATCTTTGGCAAAGCGTTTGTGGCGACCTTTGGGGAACGGATCGACGACCTGACCACCGCCCAATGTCTCCCCAGGAGAGGGACGGCGCAAGATATAGCGATCACCACGCATGGCGACAACAGGTTGGCTGAGTTCCAATTGTAACCAGCCTTCTTGCCCAGGATTTAGTTCCTCAATCCCGAGCAGCCTTATGCTGGCCAGTACTTCGGCTGCGCCAAGGTAGAGTTTTACTTCAGTTCGATGTTTTAAAGACTGGGTAATGTCGGGAAGCATCCGAAAACGCACATCCAGAAGCTGAGTCGGCTGATAATTCCCAGGATGAGCCAGTACATTACCTCTTTCGAGTTGATCAGTAGTTAATCCGGTAAGGTTCACGGCAGTCCGGCTGCCAGGGACTGCAATCTCTGCTTTTCTTTTATGTGTCTGTAAACCCCGAATACGCGTGCGAAGTTTTTGAGGTAAGATTTCAACTTCATCACCCAGCCGTAGACAGCCGTCAATCAAAGTACCTGTTACCACAGTACCAAATCCTGCAATGGTAAATATTCGGTCGATCGGTAGTCGTGCCCGGTTTAAATCTACTCTATTTGGGTTTTCTGTCAAACATGTCTGGATGGCTTGAATTAAACCGGGAATGCCCTGGCGAGTTTTTGCTGATACCCGGAGAATCGGTGCTTCCTCTAATACGGTACCGGTCAGAACATGGCGGACATCCGCTTCAACCAGGTCCAGCCATTCTGTGTCTTCAATCAAATCGCTCTTGGTTAGAGCAACTACGCCGGTGTGGATATGCAGGATATCCAGGATGGCCAGATGTTCTCGGGTTTGCGGCATCACGCCCTCGTCGCAAGCAACGACTAGTAGAGCGGCATCGATTCCACCCACCCCGGCGAGCATATTTTCTATGAAATCACGGTGCCCAGGTACGTCAATGATGCCAACCTCTTGACCGTCGGGCAAAGTCATCCAGGCAAATCCCAGGTCAATGGTCATCTCACGCTCCCGCTCTTCTTTTAACCGGTCTGGATGAGTTCCGGTAAGCGCTTCGACTAGGGATGATTTTCCGTGATCTACATGACCTGCAGTACCTATGACCCGCATGATAAATTATTGTGGACGCGGTCTACCCAGTGTCCGTTCGTAAGTGGTAACCCATTCATGCGCCAGGGCAAGCAACGACTGTAAACGTTTCTCGGCTTGTTCATTCACCGTGTGGAGTAAATCCTGAATTCGTTGGATAGTTTCTTCGAGCTGGTTCGTCTTTTCGATCAATTTCTCATATTGACGAGTGGTTTCGTTGCGCTGTTCTTCGAGTGTCAGAGTATAGTTCGTCCAACGCTTTTGGTCATCGGCGCGGAAGGTTACCCATTCTTGACGAAAACGCTCTTCCGCCAGGCGTTGTATTTCGGTTAATTCATTAATCCGACGGTCGACTTTTTGGGTCAGTTCCTCTACAGTTTGTTGTGAGCGTTTTACAGCCCGATGGGTGGCCTCCAATGTTTGCAGGTTGTTCTCGATTTCGGTTGTCTGAGCTTCGATGATCAGGAAACGAGCTTCCCATTCTTTCCACACCCGCTCCCGTTCCAACTGATAGAGAGCTTGTTTTTCCATGAAGCCTTCTTGAGATTCACGCCTTTCGGTTTCGATCACTGCAAGCTCATTCATGCGAGTTTCGATTTTCTTGGCGTTCTGGACAGCCAGTTCAATTCGGCCGCGTTGTTCATCGACTCGCTTGCGCACTGCAGCTACTTCCCCCGTTAAATCAGTTAGCCGCTTGGCATCTTGTCGACGTCCATCATCCAGTAATCGGATTGTTCGGGTATATTCCTCTTCACTCCGTCGTAATGTATCAAGCCGTCCACGTACTTCATCGATTAATTTTGCTAGCCGGCTATCTTCCTCAGTTCGAGCTTTCAAGGCGCGCTTGATTTCGGGGAGCGCGTCAAGTTCTTTTCGTAAATCAGCCAGGTTCGTATCAATTGTTCGAATCTCGACGCGCCGTAATTTTTCAGCGTCTTCATCGCGCTTTTTGATTTGCCGCTCTAATTCCTCGAAGTATTGTTTTGACTCCAGGCGTTGTTGGAGAAGGACTTCATCGAAATGATCCATACGAGCAATCAGAGCCGAGAGCCGAGTAATTTCACTGCTGAGATCCTTAATCTGGTTGATTAAGGGCATTACATTCCCTTCCAACGCAACCAGACGCTCTTCTAAAGCTCCTATACGGGCTTTATCCTTGCGCCGTTCATCATCTAACCAATCAACTTGTTTTATTATTTGATCTAATTCCATTTGACGATCTCCTGCCATCACCTTATTAATATGATGAAGAATATTAAATGGATAAGCATTATAGCAGTTAATTAATGGTCATGGGACAGGACCGGTAACTGCTTGACTCAACCCATTCATTGCTGGCAGTAATAAATTGGGTAATAAACCGAGGAGAAGAATCAGAATACAGGTTAAACATATATATATTATCTGCGGACGACTTTCGGATATTCGCCACTTATTTTGTGAAGTATCCTCAATTAACATACCGATTGATCGTAAACCACCAATTAAGAGGCCTAAACTGCCAGCGAGAGAGAGTAATAAAGTAGGCGGGGATTGGTTTGCCAAATAAGTCCAAAGCGCCAGGCGAGCTGGAAATCCTGCAAACAAAGGGAAACCGATCAAGGTAAGATTCGCAAATAGTAAACCTATGACTACTATCGGCATCTGACGCCCAATCCCTCGTGAACCATCATAAGATAAATTCCCGGTTCTGGATCGGATTAACGATAGACTTTGCGCCCAAGCAGCTAATCCGATGCCTTTTGGAATAATTTGGAAGAAAAATATTGTTAAGAAAACACTCTGCGTACCATCAGCAGCGCCTGCCATGAAAATGGGGTCTTTTCCAAGTAAACTAAGCGCTTGTAGCATGTAACCGATATCTAGAATTGCAGCATAACCAAATATACGACCGAGGTGTTTTTGAAAGCAGGACCAGAAACCCCCAACAAGGATCATTAGCGTGCCGATCACTCGAAAACTTATGTACGAAAGAGGTAGCTCGCGTAACCATGCATAGCTTTTCAGAAAAGTCAGCCCAAATAAAGCGATTACGGTTGGGAGCACGCAGAATACAAACGCGGCGACATATGGATGGGATTCTTCAGCGACCATCGGTAACCAGGTGTGAAATGGAAAAACAGCAATCCAAAGACTAAATCCCAAACCGACCAACAAAAAAGCACGTAAGATAAAGCCAGAATCCGATAAATCAGGGCTGGCGCTGTTTACAAACCAACCAGCCAGCAAGATTAATGGCATCCCCAGGGTTTGGTAGGTTAAGAAACGTAAAACACCCTGCCCAACTTTATTGCCGGGAGGTGAAAGGATGATGATACTGAGTAATACCGCCATCTCAATAATAAGTGCGGCGTAAAGGAAAGGTTTGACAGTCAGGGCGGAGATTAATAAAGCTGAGATGGCCAATCCTAGGGGAATAAAGAGCCGGTTGATTTTTGCAGTAAAGGCACCTAAGAACCAATACGAGATTCCAATATATACAAGGGTTAAAACTGGTCGTTCCAGATTGGTCAGTACAAAACGACGCCCGAGAATAAATAAAGTATCTGTGAGTTGAATATTTATCTGTGTAAATCCCAACCGGATAAGAATAGGTTCACCGATTGGTACTGCCCATGCCAGCCAGGCAAAAGAGAGCGTAGTGAATACGCCCACGAGAGTGACCAGTCGTTGCCACCGCCGGAGTAAAAATAAGATAACAGCAGCCCCTGAGGGGATAACTATCCAAAGGATCGGGGCACTCACTAATTTTCCTCCAACTGGTCTGAGATAAGTAAGTAAGCTCCGATGAGCGCAATTCCCATTGTGATCGCCGATAATAATCCAGCTACTAATGTAGATATTTCTACAGTTGAGTAAAGAATTTCGAATCCGGACAGAAGAGTTAACAAACCCAGGATTACTTTGGGTGTTTGGGTGCTTAAGCCGAGTTGGAGAATACCCAAGCCAAGCAGGATTAAGGATCCCATTATTTGTTCAATTTTGGCGTCTGGTATCCAATTACTAAAATCAGGAGCGACGGATAAAACGAAAGGAATGAAAAGTAACGCAGCCAGGAATTTAAAAGAGTGGGTACTCGCGAACATACGGAGCCGGATCATATTGATGGATTGTCGAGATTGGGTAGAATTAGTTGACTTATAACGATTTTCTGTTTCGGGCAATCCAATAAGCGCCAATCCAAGGATTGCACCCGCAATCCACCCTGCCACAATCTTTGTTACAGCCATTACCAATGGCCAATTTGGTAAGACAAGTAGAAATACCCCGATATATTGAATAGATAAGAGCAGAATTTTTAACCGCCAGTTTTCCACAATGACTAACAAAGTGGAGGTAGAGGCGATAATGAAAACAGCGGGAAGAAGCGCCTTTTCCAAATCCAAGGGAGTAGACCTTTGTGAGTTATTACAACAGGTAGGTAATGAGGATTGTTAATAATAAAATCGTCCAGAGTATTCCACCCGGCCCCTCGAGAAGACTGTCAACGCCTCGAACCATACTGTTGAGTATACGATCACCAATGCGTGCTGGCTGATAAGTCCAGCTCAGTGAAATAATGTTGTTCAATGTAGAAAACAGGCGGGGTAAGATATTTATAAAACGCTTGCTTATTATATACAGGATGACAGACATGACCAGAGAAACCAGCACCGGCCAGGACACACTCAAATCTGGATCGGCTATCTTGCCTGGCGGTATTTTTAGGGGGCTCCAGTAGGTGATAAAAACCATAACCAATAAGATCAGAAAACCTCCGATCGGATATATGATCCATGTCCAACGCTCAAGGCAATCAATCGATGGTTTAGATTGCATAATATGACGCAGATATCCCGCTAATAAAAGGCTATGAGAGAGTAAGATCAAAATAGTAATGACATTATTCAACCAACCAGTTTGGAGATTATAAAGTCGAACATGTTGCCAGGTTGGGGTATAAGGTAACGAGGATAAAGCTACCCAGCCTACGAATGATAATATCATGATGATTTTTGATTTTGCAGAAATGATGAAGATCAAACCGCCAATCAGTAATGCTGATAATCCCCAGATAAGACTGGCAGCGGGTTGGCCAACAAAGCCTGAGATAACCGATAAAGAACCAATAGAAAGAAACCAGGCAATTTGCCCTGTTTGTGCAATTGGTGCGGTAGCCCAGAGTAATGCGGATAAAGCGGCGACCAGGCTCAATAATATTAAAGAGAGATTCAGGGATTGAAAGGAAATGTCAATGAACGATAGGCGAGTGATTAACGCAAGACTTACCGAGGCTGACATCATAATGAGTAATAAGTGAAGCCCTGATACTACTGTTCCACCTGGAACACTAGTTCCACCTGAATTGGAAAGCGAAACCTCAGGTTGCAATATAGTTAACCCCGCAAGGCGAATCCAACAGGCGATCAATAACATGGTGACGTTTTGTGAAGAAAGTAATGAGAGAGAATTTGAATTTGCTGAAATATGCTCTAGCGAAGCTGCCCCACTGTTGCTTGCACTCCCAATGATCAGGAATAAACTAAATGCGCGAATCGTAAAGAAACCCAGGATCCGTCTTACTGGTTGTCCGGAGAACGAATAGCGTAAACGTATTATCAGCTCGAATAAATCGGTTAATGTCCAGGTCAACAAGATGGCGAGTAGATTGCCAGCCAATAATGATAGGATACCAGCCAGGTTAATGATCAAGCTGGTTGACCAGCTTGACCAATTCCTACTTTCTTCCTGACGCTGACCTCGAACAACTGCCGAAACTGTAAAAGTAAGACATACGGTCTCGAATGCTATGATATATGGCCAGGAAATTTGGTCTAGTAGAAAGAGGGGTGATGGAAATAATAATAATCCATTTTGCCAGTTTTCCATGAGCTCCACAAGGGGCAGCCTCAAACGTAAGAAAACAAACATTCCCCAGGCTGCGAAGGTAGAGAAGACACCAAGTAACCAATAAATAGAAAACCTTGGTCGAATCAGGCGCAGGGAGATCTGTGTAATTAGACCCAGAAGAATAAGAATAAGCGGACTCAGCAAAAGCATTTTTTTCTAATATATCAATGAAGAGTGGGCGGTAACCAGAGAAAATCTTGCGCCTGGCTGCCTGATATAGATTGAATCTCGATTGTCGCCCGATTCTTCAAGCTTATATATAAAAATTGTTTATTAGTGACAATCACTAGCACACCACGGTGATCCGGAGACCATAGAACTCCTTCAACCCGTGAAGGGATTTGTGTAATCGATTGGTATATATTTTCTTTCAAATTTATCTCTATAAAATTGCTGTTATTCTCAGGAGGGGTTGGGATTAAGGCTAAATATATATATTCCTCATCAAATTGAGCAATCCAACTGGGAGTGTAGGTTACTGATTCGGGAATTCCGCTTGATTCATCCGGCATATCACTCAGGTGAAACTGCAGTCTCCGTTGCACAGTCATGAGATCTCCCCGAGTTGGTGCGGGTAGATATATTGTTAAAAAAGGCAGATCACCAGGTTTCGTTTGACCGCGATGACCAACAATGAATGAGCCATCAGGCAGCCACCTGGTGCTGACTGCCTCTGCAGGCAGGTTATAGGTATCCGGAATTTCCGCCATGCGACCAGTACTTAAGTCAATCAACGCTTTCCAACTGGTTCCTGAGGAGGAAGGAACCACGGTGGCAATGACATATCGTCCATTGGAACGCCATTTCAAGGAATGGTACATAACCTGGATATCTGTTTGTAAACCTTTAGGATCGGTCACTTGAACGATATTCGTTATTACATTCTGCGCCTGAGTATCTTTAAGGTTGGCCAGCCAGATACCGCGCATATCACTCCATAAAATTGACTGGCTATCAGAATTCCACACCGGCGTTTCACAAATAGAAGGTGAAACCGGAATACAAACGCCGATCAATTCTGGTGGTTCTGGATCTACTAAACTTATCCGATACAGAGATGCCTCATTATTCAGCAGCAGGCCCGGCACAATATAAGCAAGCCACTGACTATCCGGTGAGATAGTGATGCCGCTCAAACGTGAAATACTCTGATTAACAATCACCGATTGGTTGGTAATTAAATCCAGGCTGGTTAAGTCAAATAATTCATTGCCATTGGCAGCGATTTTCTGGGATTGTAATAAAGCCGCCTTTTTCCCATTGGCGCTAACCGAGTAACTTATAACATTCTCTGCCAGTTGAATAACATTGTTTGCGACAGGATCCCAGCGCATAAGCTTTTCATCAGAGAGATAAAGCAAATCGCTTGACCAGCCCGCTGCTTCGCTGGTGATAGTCGGGGTGATGAATGTTGGCGTAATGATGGCTGTTGGTTGAGGTGTGTCAGATATTACTGGCAAAGGGGGAGTCGCCGCCAACTCCGGGGTTAGTATGGGTGGGATGGGGGATGGTAATTTCTCAGTTGGTCGAACAAGGATTGGCGGTCTACTGGATGGAGAAGCCTTCGGAATAATTTCGGTACTAGTGTTCCGCGCTGTTAGCGGAGGGATGGATTCTGACGAAGTTGTTGGAATTGTACAGCCCACCAGAATAAGGCTGATGGACACGTTCATCACCAACCACCAAAATTTAAAATTCAACCTCCAACATTGAATATCCGCCATCGGAATTATAAAATCGGAGCGCCAGGTGCACGGGTGAGGAACTGTCCCATCCCAGCTCGACCTATCCATCGCTTTCCATCAACAATTAATTGACCACGTAAGAATACTTTTTCCGGAAAACCAGTCAGGCGCCACCCCTCGAACAAATTGTAATCGGTGCGGTGATAGGAGTAAGCAATTCCATAATCTATGTGGCATTTGGGATCCCAGATAACGAGGTCTGCATCTGCTCCTGGTAGAAGCGATCCCTTGCGTGGGTATAGGCCGAAAATTTTCGCTGGATTAGTGCTGGTAAGGGCAACGAATTGGTTTGGAGTAATTTTGCCTGCGCCGACTCCAAATGACCATAAGATGGGTAAACGATCACCAACGGCGGGCAATCCGTTAGGTATTTTGGTGAAATCTCCTGCACCCAACTCCTTTCCCGGGATGGCGACTGGCTTTCCTTCATAAAGAATCGGTTGCCTTCCATCATAAAAAAATGAGCAGTGATCTGTAGCGATAGCCTGGATAGTTCCTGCAGACAGCCCTTGCCACAGACGTTGATTGTCTGTCCTGGTACGTAAAGGTGGAGAACAGACCCACTTGGCGCCATCTGGCCTACTCAATTCGTCTTCCGTGAAGAATAAATATTGCGGACAGGTTTCTCCCATAACAGGAAGACCTTTTTCGCGAGCGTATTGAAGCTGGTCAACTTCTCCTGCGGCATTCATATGAACAAAGTAGAGCGACGCCCCAGCCTGAGCGGCCAAAGCTACTCCTCGAAGAACTGTCTCAACGGCACCCCAAGCCGGACGAGTTTTCGCATGCCAATCCGGGGTTGTATGGCCAGCCAGTAAAGCTTCGGCCACCAGATAATCGATTACATCGCCATTTTCAGCATGTAGCAGGGTCAGTAATCCGTGACGGCCTGCGATACGGAGTACCTGGAAAATTTCCCCATCCGATAGGCGCAAACGATTGTTATATGCTGTGAAAACCTTAAGAGTATTGATGCCCCATTTCGGTAGATTCGGAATTTCAGCCGCGATGGACGCATCGAATCTGGTTAGGTTCATGTGAAAGCCATAATCAACTGCGGCTTTTAGATCTGCTTTTTGATGCCAAGCATCAATTGACTGGTGTAAGGTTGGGTAATCTTGCGAAACGAAGTCAATGACGGTCGTTGTACCACCAAAGGCTGCTGCTTTATGTCCTGTGTAATGGTCGTCAGAACTTACCGTTCCAAACATTGGTAAATCGAAATGTGTATGAGGATCAACTCCGCCGGGTAGGATGAATTTACCATCGGCGTCAATTACCTCAGAATCTGGAATCGTCAGGTTAATACCAATCTGGCAGATTTTCTCACCCTCAATCAGAATATCAGCCTGGAAGGTTTCAGCTGCCGTGATGAGTGTACCTGACTTAATCAAGATTTTCATACGGTTTTAGGATACCCAATAAAATCGCGAGTTGTTCAGGATCCAGATCTAGCTGCGTTTCGGGTGATACGTCCGCGGTGTAAGCATCGGCCTGGCTGACTCGTTCGCGGAGCGCTTGCCATAGAACCTGACGTTCGTCTGGTTCAACAACCAGATCATTTACCGTCTTTGCTTTTGCTAAATATTCACCTGTCGTGTACAGGAAAGTGAGTCTCCGCCAGGTTTCCGCCATAATGGGTTGTGGCAGGGATTGAAGAGGACCAATTTGGATTTTATAATATTCCTGATGGGCGCGCGGATGGTCGGCTTCTTCTCGCAGTAATTCTCCGCGGGTGGTTAATTCGTGTCCTCGAACGGGGGCGATATATTGGATACACCATTTATCCTGACCGAAGGCGGCTGTCTGATAAAAGGCCAGGTAATCAACTGCCACCACCTTCGGCGCTGAACGCAATGGGATGCGATACCAACCTAATAAACGCGCATATTCCAGGTCACGCGGCTGGTTCAGGATAACAACCAAAATTAGCGCAGTTGGAGGAATCGGAAAAGAAGCCATCGAAGATGCTTTAACTCCTTAACTGAATAATACCATCACATCGTCTGTCGAGAGGTCCTTGAAAAAGTCGGTGTCGGTTGAAATTAATTGATCAACCAGGTTCTTCTTGCGTTCTTGAAGGAGCAAGATCTTTTCCTCAACGGAATCTCGCGTGATTAACTTGTATATAAAAACAGGTTTATCTTGACCAATCCTGTGAGTCCGATCGGTCGCCTGCGCTTCCACAGCCGGATTCCACCAGGGATCAATGTGAATCACATAATCGGCAGCAGTCAGGTTTAATCCTAAACCTCCAGCTCTTAGGCTGATCAGGAAGAAAGGTAGTTCCGAATTGGTTTGAAAAGCATCAACCTGTTCCTGACGATTTTTGGTGCGGCCATCCAGGTAAGCATACGGGATCTTCCGTTCATCAAGGGAATGACGGACGATGCGAAGCATGGATACAAACTGTGAAAAAACCAGCGCTTTATGGCCTTCAGATTGTAAAGTTTCCAGGGTTTCGAGAAGTAATTCGAATTTTCCGGATTCACCGCGAAATTTTTCATCCATCAGACGAGGGTGAATAGAGATTTGCCGGAGGCGTAATAATCCTTCCAATATCTTCAACCTTGAGTGGCCTAGGCCTTCTTTCTCGAAAAGCCCCAACAGCAACCCACGGTAATAGTCCCGGGTGCGGAGGTAGAGCTTCCTTTGAGCAGGTTCCATATCACAATAGAGAATGCGCTCGCTGCGTGGAGGTAGTTCGGGTGCGACCTGGTCTTTTGTCCGTCTGAGGATAAAAGGATAGACCAGTTTACGAAGGAGTTGGGCTGATACCTCATCATTCCTTCGTTCGATGGGCGCACCGAATTCCTCTTTAAAGTATTCGAGATTTCCAAGCAAACCTGGGTTTAGAAATGCAAATTGAGACCACAGTTCAACTGTAGAATTTTCTACAGGTGTACCAGTTAGCACCAGGCGGTGCGCGCCTTGTAATAAACGGGCTGCTCGGGCAGTTTGAGATAAAGGATTCTTGATTGATTGTGACTCGTCTAATAAAATATAATTAAATCTGTACCGGCATAACAGGTGGATATCACGTAACATGATTCCATAGGTTGTAATAACAATATCGGCGCGATCAAAAGATGAAAAATCCTTCGGCCGGTCACTATCAAAATACTCCAGGATGCGTAGATTGGGTGTAAACCGGGCTGCTTCTCGTTGCCAATTAATCAATAAGGAACGTGGAACAACTAACAGATTGGCAGATGAACAGGGTGTTGTGGCTTGTTCTTGAGCTGAGGGTGCATAGGCTCCATTTCCACCGCCGCCTTCTCTCAAAGATTGAAAGAAGACCAGAGCCTGGATAGTTTTCCCAAGACCCATATCATCAGCCAGGCAGCCACCAAAGTGATATTCATGCAAGAAGTGCAGCCAATCAAAACCGGCTTTCTGATAGGGGCGTAATTCACCGACAAAACCTGATGGCAGGGGGCGGGGAGTGATACCAGAGAAATTCCTTAACTCTTCTCGTCGCCGGTAATATTCAGCATCGGCTTGCACCGATTCGGTATTATCTAATGCCTGGTCTAACAAGGTTTGATGATGGCGAGATAAGCGAACACCTTCTTGTGTTTCTTCGCCTAGGCCGAAGAGATGTTTGTATTTTTCAAGCCATTCCTCTGGAATTTCACCAATCGTCCCGTCTGTTAATTTAATATAACGTTCTTTCTTACGGATCGCTCTGCGGATGTCTTTCAAAGAGACTTCTAAATCACCAAAACTTACCTCAGCCTTGACATCAAACCAATCAATCCCCGAGGAAACCTGAATTGAAATCGTCGGTGTATTTCGGTTGACCCGAGCTGTTTTGATTCGCTCCTCACCAAAGACTTCATACCCATCCTGCGCAAGGCGAGGGACATGGTGTAATAAGAAATCTATCGGATGTAAACGAGCTCGGAGTTGCACTACACCAGGTTGATTTGCCGTAGGGTTTCGTTTTAAACCATACGCTGTCGATGTAAGCGCTTCCATAGCGCTGGTTTCTGCGCCTGATTGACGTCGAATCCGTACCAATGTCCAGGTATTGGGCTGACGTAATAAAGTTTCAGTAGATCCATGTGGGTCATAGGGAACTTCGTACGAACCGTAACAAAAGCGCAGTTGTCCCTGGATGTTTCCATCAGTTTCGGAAAGATAAACTCGTTTGATAGGTTTTTCCTCAACGGTTTCCCAGGAGACCAAATCGCCTTCGAGAGGTACTTGCTCTGCGAGGGGAAGATAATGTTTCCTTAGAAATTCACCTTCATCTTTTGTCGGAATTAATATTTCAGGATATTCAAGAAAACCATTAACGATCTCTGCCTTAACTGAGTCGCCTAATTTTATGAGGTTTTGACCAATTAATAACCAGAGTGGTGAGTATTGAATCACACGAATGCTGCCTGGTCGGTCGTTGGATTTTAAGTCAATCGTCCGATCTGGCAAATTTATTCTGGCGTGGATATGTAGGCCATCAGAGTCGCGGGTTAGGTTCAGCCGTAATTCTCCTGGTTGGACCAGGATTCTCAGTGCTCTTTGTAAAGGGTTGTCGGGTTCACCCAGGTAAATTGGACTTTGGGTGCTGGCGATCAGAGTGAGAAAATCTTCCAGGGGAAATTCCAGGTTGAAATAATAAAGGTGTGCTCTGACACGTTCGATGAGAATATTGGCGATACGCACCCCTTCATAAGAACAGTTCAAACAACCCGCAGCGTCTAGTTCATGGTAAGGTGTCTTTATCTGGGCTATGAGACCAGGAGTGGTTTCCGTTATTTTAGCCAGGCTATCTTCATTGAAACCTGTTTCAGATCCACGTAACTCTTTTGGCAAAGCGCTCAGAGGGAGCTGGTAAGGGACGATCTTCCAGGATTTTAAACCAGCGGCTGAGGTATCTTGCAGGCTGAAAAAGAGTAAATACGGAACGGCTGCTTTCCGGCGTGGAATTGTTTGCCAGGTATCTATCAGCCGGTTGAGTTGAGCGCGCCATTTTGCAGGTTGGCGCTGACGCAGCACCTCCCGAACAGCCAGGCAAGCTGCCACCTCATGTTCGCAGACAGTTCCGCGATACGCGTACCTGCAGGCGCATTTCAAGTATAGATAGTTATTGGCTACTTTTATTTCTACATCGAATGGACGTTTATCCTGGACGACGCACTGAGCAACCTGGTCTTTAATGTCACGCACTTGAACCCGTCCCTGTTGGAACAGATTCTGACCAAGCTCAAAGATTTTACGATCAACCGCTTTTCGTATGCGATCTTCATTGAGCGTTTCGAGAGACAGTTTTGGCATCAGTAGATAATCGAATGTTGAGTATGGCCAGTTGGTTAAATTAAACCCACTTCGCGATTGAAATCATCAATGAGAGAGTCGATGTGGGTTACCTGGTTCTGAATTTCAGTCCAATAATCAGCTTCATACCACTGGGCCTGGATTTCAGCGTAGGATTTACCTTGTTGTTCAACCCAGGTGAAGTATTTAAGATTGTGAACACGGCGTCGTTCGGGAAACGTTAGTTCGACCATCTGATCGGTTGATTGGCCGTGTAAATACCTGGAAAAATGCGCGGCAGCATCCAATTCAGTATAATTGCCAGACTCGGCGCGCATTTCATATAAACGGCTGCCGTAGAGTTCCATTGAATCGGTGAGAATAGTCAGGATGATATCATTTTCTCCCATTTCGAACCATTTAGCGAACTTTATTGCTGAGAGAACGTTCGATATTCCTGAGAAACCCAACCAATCCAGATGACCAATGAATGATTCAGGTATCCCCTGTTTCAGTAGATAGGCTCGTCCCGTAGGTTCGTTGAATAAACGGGCGATATTGACCACAGCCGCATCATCAACGGCGACAACTAAATCCGTATTCTTAACATTGTGAATCCAGGGAACGTGTTTATCGCCAATACCTTCGATGCGATGAGATCCAAAGCCATTTTCGAGCAAGGTTGGGCATTGTAAGGCTTCGCTTGCGACGATCTTACTGGCAGGGAATAATCGTTTCATATAATCGCCACTGGCGATGGTTCCGGCTGAACCTGTTGCCGAGACCATTCCACGATAGGTGTCTTGTGATCCCATCACCTGTTCTAAGACTTCGGCCATGGCCTGCCCGGTAACTTCATAATGCCATAAGTAATTCCCGAATTCCTCAAATTGGTTGAAAATCATCAAATCCTGGCCTGAACGACGCAATTCCCAGCATTTATCAAATATTTCTTTGACATTCGATTCACTACCTGGCGTGGCGATGACTTCCCCTGCAATCGTGGATAACCATTGAAAGCGTTCCTTGCTCATTCCTTCTGGCAGGATGGCAATTGAGTCGCAACCGAGTAGGGCAGAGTCATACGCTCCACCACGGCAATAGTTGCCGGTTGAAGGCCAGACCGCTTTTTGTGTAGTCGGATCGAATTGTCCTGTAACCAGGCGAGGTACCAGGCAACTAAAGGCTGCGCCAACTTTATGTGCGCCGGTGGGGAACCATTTTCCAACCAGAGCGATGATGCGGGTGGGTATGCCAGTCAGGCTGGTTGGGAATTCGAGATAATTCACTCCTCCAAAACAACCGCCTGTCGAGACTGCTTCATTATGCCAGTTTATGCGGAATAAGTTCCGCGGATTGAGATCCCACAAACCAATCGAAGATAATTGCGCTTTGAACGGGGCTGGAACCAGAGAAGGCTTCTTCATCTGGGCAAAGGTTGGAATGATAATATTGCGCTCGCGTACGCGCTGAATAGCACGCTGACGACGCGCCTGATCAATCGTCAGGTCAATCCTCATGCGATAAACTCCTTGTTATTTATTTTCGTAATCTTCCGGCCCCTCCCGTACAATGTACAGGGGCCGGCCTTTAACCTGATCGTAAAGACGACCAATATACTCTCCGAGAATTCCCAGGCTGATTAATTGCACACCGCCCAGGAAAAGCACTGCAATGAGCGTGCTGGCTTGACCCAAAAATGCCTCGGCGCCAGCCAGACGAACAATAATGACGATTGGGATGGCCAGGATACTTAATCCAGCGCAGAAAAACCCCATGTAAGTCGCGACCTGTAATGGAAGATAGGAGAAGCTGGTGACCGCATCGCTCGCGAATTTGAGCATCTTTTTAAACGGATATTTTGTCTGCCCTGCGAACCGTGCTGCGCGCCGGTAGGGAACCCCTATCTGGCGAAAACCAACCCAAATGGACATGCCCCGTAAGAACCGATGCCGTTCTCGCATCTGGTTTAAAACTTTAACTACTTTGTGGTCCAATAAGCGAAAATCACCGGTATCCATCGGGATGTTTACATCGGTTATTCGGTAGATCAACCGATAAAACAGGGAGGCTGTAGCCAGCTTAAACCAACCTTCTCCTTCTCTTTCCTTACGGACCGCATAAATTACTTCATACCCTTCGCGCCATTTGGCGATCATGTCTGGAATTACTTCGGGGGGATCCTGTAAATCTGCGTCGATGATGATCACTGCCTGGCCGCGTGCGTAGTCTAATCCAGCTGTTACTGCCAGTTGGTGACCAAAGTTCCGCGCAAAAATAACTGGCCGCACTCGAGAATCTTGTTTAGCGAGCTGACGAATCAGATCGGTTGTTCCATCAGTTGAACCATCGTCAATCATGATCAATTCCCAGGTTTGATCGAGTGGTTCCATAACTGCGCAAACACGTCGGTAAAACTCCATAACCGAACCAGATTCGTTGTAATTCGGCCCGATGATTGAGAACACTATCTCTGGCATAACGGTTTATTTTATCACGGCTTTGACAGCCTTTAATGTCGGTTCGATTACAGGAGCTGGATTCACGGCCTGCATGGCAGCTTTTACATCCTTCAGTCCACTACCCGTATTGATTACCAAAACGAGATCCTCTGAGGTAACCAGACCATTTTGAACCGCCTTAACTAAACCCGCATATGCGGTAGCGCCAGCTGGTTCAGCAAAGATGCCAACCTTTCCGAGCGAAGCGATGGCCTGGATAATTTCAGAGTCACTGACCAGTAGATATTGCCCACCTGTTTCAGTCGCTGCACGCACAGCTCGAACGCCATCGCGGGGCAAGTCAACCGAGATACTATCGGCAATGGTATTGGCGACGACGGGTGTGATAATTTCGCTTTTAGCAAAGAAAGCATTGGCGATTGCCGCGGAACCTTCCGCTTGCACGCCATAGAGGCGCGGTATTGTTGAAAGCCAGCCCAGGGATAATAAATCCTTAAAACCCTTGTGCAGTCCGGAAATTATGTTACCATCCCCGACCGGAACAAAGATGGATAGGGTATTGGGGGATTGTTCCGTCCCTACATGCGGAGTCATCCATTCCCAAATTTCGAAAGCAGCGGTCTTCTTGCCTTCAGCAGTAAAGGGATTGTAGCCCGTGTTACGACAATACCAACCAAATTCTTCAGCAGCCTGGATTGTCAGATCGAAGGCATCATCATACGATCCATCTACTAAGAGAACCTGAGCGCCGTAAATCAAGAGCTGAGCGATTTTTGCTGGTGGAGCGCTGCGTGGAGCGAAAATTACCGCTTTCTGACCAATGGCTGCCGACATCCCGGCCAGTGCGGCTCCGGCATTGCCGGTAGAAGCAGTCACTACTACTTTAGCGCCGATTGCTCTGGCTCGAGCCACCACCACCGCACTGGCACGATCTTTGAACGAGGCGGTTGGATTGCGACTCTCATCCTTGACCCATAGCTTCGTTAACTTCAGATCACCAGCCAGGCCAGCTGGGGCATAAACTGGTGTCCCACCCACTGCTCTAAGGGGTGTGTTATACCCTCCTGGGTCTGGTATGGGAAGCAAGGGCAGGTAGCGCCATAAGGAGGATTCATCGCTATTATGGATATCTGCCGGTGTCAGAGATTTTTTTAGAAAGTTGATATTCAGGATGACATCCAGGTTCCCCCCATCCTTTGGACAGGTATATTGCACGGCATCCGGAGGATAT
Source organism: uncultured Anaerolineaceae bacterium (assembly GCA_964354345.1). Taxonomy (GTDB): domain Bacteria; phylum Chloroflexota; class Anaerolineae; order Anaerolineales; family UBA4823; genus CAYGZL01. The sequence goes on from CAYGZL010000043.1 coordinate 62,081, forward strand.
TCTTGATGGCAAATCGTGCAGGTATAACCGATAAAGTCGCCCATAATTTAACCTCATTATTCCTGTTTAAAAGGCACGCCGAGAGAGGCGGGTGGTGAAGCTCGTAAAGAACGAAGTAATCGAGAGATAAACCGGCGCGTCGGTTCGGGTAAGCTGGCAAGGGAGCGTTCAACCCATTCTGCATTGCCAATATTTACTAATAATAAAGTCAAAATCATCAAGGGGAACGGCGCAACTTGCAGCACTTGTGATGGAATACTGGGAAGGCTGGACTGTAAAACCAGACCCAACCACTGCAACAAGGAGAATAAGTATGCGCCGAAAGCTGCCCGCAAGGGGTTCCAACCACCGAAAATAGTAATTGCCAGGGCGATCCAACCGATCCCATCTAATCCTGAAATGGTGCCTTTCCAACCGGCCTTAACACTCAATGAATAAATTGGACCGGCTAAACCTACCAATGCTCCCCCCAGGATTGTATAAAGATAACGCATACGGTTGACTTGAGCACCACGCACAAAGGAGGCTGCTGGTTTTTCACCGATACCCTGTAGCATCAAACCAGGGCGAGTTTTAAAAATCCACATCCAGGCCAGGAAAATTAATAGATAACTTAGATAGGTTAATAAATCCTGACGAAACAACAAAAGGCCTAGCACTGGAATATCACTCAGCAAAGGAATGTTCAGATTCGGCAGGCGTGGTCCTGATGAGCCCATAAAAGGATTACCCAAGAAATAGGACAAGTCACGGCACAATAGCGCCAGGACAAAGCCTACAGCAACTTGTGATTGCTTCAAAGTGATACTTGAGATGGCGACTACTAAAGCGACGAGTGCTCCGATCGCCATACCTACCAGGAAGCCCAAAAGAAGGCTATTTGTGGTAACAGCCATGGCGAATCCGGCCATGGCCGACAGTAAAATAGTACCGTTGACGGATAGATTGATTACACCAGCCCTCTCCGTAATTGTTTCCCCGATTGCGGCGAATAATACTGGGGCAGCTGAGAACAACACGCCGGCCAATCCGATAATCCAAGATTCACCTGTCATTCCTCTACCTTAACCCTCCTTCTTTAGCAGGCGTTGACGGACTCCCTGCATCATCAAGACGAATAAAACCAACGAACCTTGCAGCACTCCGGATAGGCTTGAATCTAATTTTAGGACGATCGGTAGTTGGATACTACCAATATTCAACCCGGCGAAAAACAGAGCAACGGGAATGGCCCAGATCACCTGGAAATTAATCAACATGGCTACCATCAATCCCAGATAACCATAGCCGCTCGATATTGAAGGAATCAAACGATGGTATACCGCGGTGACCTGTAAAGCGCCTGTCAGACCGGCTAATGCGCCACAGATCATGAATGAGGCCATCAAGTAGTGAGTGGTGGGTATCCCTAGTAAGAAGGCAGCCCGGATGTTTTTCCCAACAGCTTTTACCCGTAGCCCAAAATATGTGCCTCGCAAGAGGATATAGATGATAACCAGGGCAATCAACGCGATGGCAATCGACCAGGGGCTGAGTCGTAGACCACTGAATTGGTATAACCACAAGGGCTCGGGAAACGGTTCAGTACCACTCATAGAACCAACCCCAGGGCGTTTCCAGGGTCCGAAGATGAGCCAGAGAGTCAGCGCAGTGGCTACAAAGTTCAAACCCAAACCGCAGAAAATCTCATTAACCCCTCCATAAGTTTTTAATGCGCCGGCGAGAGCTGCCCATACGGCTCCGCCCACAACGCCACCTATTATACTTAATAGAATGATCACTCCTGGCGATAAAGAGCTGGATTGGAGAACCCTAAGAACACCCGTTGTAAATATTGCGCCAAGTGTGATTTGCCCTTCAATGCCGATATTCCACATGCCAGCTGTGAAAGTAGCCAGGAGACCCACGGTAACCAATAAAATCGGAACCCACGAGACCAGTACATTGGAAATACTATCTAAACGACCAAATGCTCCGGCGATGATGTTGGTGTAAGCTTTAAGAGGGGGAGCACCCGCAAACAAAAGGATTAAGGTGGTAAAGGCAAAGGCGAGTAATAAAGCGCCAAGCTGGAAGACTAGACCAATCCAACGGGGGTTGCTCTTTTCTACCATCTCACCACCCCTTGCCTCCGATTAATTGCCCGAGTTGATCGACCGTGGTTTTAGTGGCCTCTAAGGCTTGGGATATATTACCGGCATAGAATACTAATATTCGGTCACTATATAATAAAATTTCCTCCAAATCCGCTGAGATGAAGAGTATCGCGGTTCCTTGACGGCAACGCTCCTTCAATTTACTCCAGATATATAAAGAGGATTCGACATCTAATCCCCGGGTTGGGTGTTCCATAAGAACCAGGGAGAGAGGGGTTTTTAATAAGGCTAAAAGAGTCCTTTGCTGGTTACCTCCTGATAATTCTTCTACATTTGTTGTAGGTAAACCTTTAATATTAAATTCTTGGATCTGCTTGAGGGTGAGATCTTGAGCCTGTTGGCGATCGATTAAAAAGCCTCTTTGTTCACGGGCCAGGATGAAATGCTCAGAGAGAGATAGACCCGGAATCAGACCTTCTTCCATGCGAGCGGCTGGTAAATAAGCTACTCCTTGTTGAATAAAAGCATGAAAATTATGCCCGGTTAATAATTTATTCTTTACTGAAAGGGTGCCTCCGATCGGCTGAATCAATCCGGCACAGGCGCGCAAGAACAATAATTGACCGCTGCCTTCCATACCCGCCAGACCAATGACTTCTCCACCGCAGACCTGTAAATCTACAGGCCCAATCTGCAAGCGGTGATCCTCGAGAAAAAACCGGCGCAGTTCTAATGTTGATCCACAAGCTTCTACAGTCTGGCGGTCAGCCAGGGTAAGTGATTTGCCAAACATCAACTGGACAAGTTGATCCAGGTCATATGGCGCAGAAGATTCACCGACCAGTTGACCATGGCGCAGCACGGCCACTCGATGACATATCTGCTCGACATCCTCCAGCTTATGAGAGACGAAGATAATTGTCTTGCCCTGTTCAGCTAACAGGCGCAGGGTATCAAACAGCTTTAACTTTTGTGAGGCACTGATACCAGTCGTGGGTTCGTCCAGGATTAACACCCGGGCACCTAACCACAAGAGACGAAGGATTTCAAGCTGTTGTCGTTCACCCACCGTTAATGAATCAAGGTATGAATTTGGTTCCAACTGAAATTCATATTGATGTTGAAGAGCTTCCAGTTCTTGAATGGTTTTTTTGTAATCAGGGAATATGGACCCAATGCTGCCGATTAGGAAATTATCAATCACCTTCATCGGGGGGAAATCTAAAGGATCTTGATGGAGCATACCAATCCCTTGCTGGATGGCATCCGCTGGTGAATTAATTTTTAATTCCCGCCCATCTAGTAAGATCTGTCCTCGATCTGCCTGGATAAAGCCGGAAAGAATTTTCATCAAGGTGCTTTTACCGGCCCCATTTTCACCGAGTATTCCTTGAATCATTCCGGTGGGGATTTGTAAATGAATATCATCATTGGCATGAATAGCGCCAAAATATTTATGGATGCTGATTAATTCAACATTCATGCTAAGCCCAAATGCTATCGATAGGTTTGAACCAATAAAAAGAGCGGGGCTGTCCGATTGTTATCATATTTGGACAGCCCCGAGAATAAATTAGAGGGTTACTTGGCTGATACGCTCTGGCCTTCCATGCCCTCAATCAATTGAGGCAGGTACCAGACTTGTAAATCAGTCGCGACTTCACCGTCTTTTAAGAACGCGGATCCATCTTGTAAGTTAATGGGGCCTTTCCATAGGTTAAGACCACCAGCCAGTTCTTTAATGAATCCGTCTAGATTCTTTTCTACATCAGCACTGAGCGCCTTTCCCTTCTGGAAGCCTAATGCCGATGTGTCGGGATTGTTGATGTTACTCCAATCAGGAGCATTCAACTCGAAACCAGGTTTCCAGTTGCCAGCCTGGATTGCCTCCAGGTTCTTCAGGTAAGCAGGACCCCAGTTAAAATATGGCACACCCAGACAGATATCCGGGGCTTCTTCGCAGCCACCGATATAATCGTATGAGATTGCCCAGACCTTCTTGCCAGCACCGGCAAGTTTCTTCGCCTCGGCCAAAGCCTCGGTAGTATCAATACCAGATACGACCACATCATAACCAGAATTGAAGAACTCATCAGCAACCTGTGTTGGATCCGAGGTAACACCCGGAATATTGAACCAAAAACCAATCCAGGTGACCTTAAATTTGAGTTGCGCTGGATCTTTCTTCAAATAAGTTGTCCAACAATACTTAGCACCCAGGTAGACTGAGGCAGCCAGACGGCGTGTTTCATCATTGATCAGTGGCCCAAGATAACCGATCTGGCCGGTTTGGGTGGTTAAAGCTGCTGCACAACCGCCCATCATCTTGCCATATTCCATTCGACCCATGATATTGCCAAGGTTGGGCAGATCCTTGAAGGCTTTGCCTTCTTTCCAGGCGCTATCGCCAGAGGCATGGATAACTGGCACATTCGGATGATTTTTTGCGAACTCAAGAGCGCCATCTTTCATATCATCTGAGTTGAAAATGATAACTTTTGCACCCTTGGCCAATAAATCTTCAGCGAGTTGAGCAGGGGTTGTACCCGGGCGGTCAGCCGTGTTCACCTTGTCAACATAAACCATTTCAGCCCCAGGCATCTTTTGTTGTATATATAGACCAGCGTCATAATGAGCCTGCGACCATCCATGGTCGTTATAAGGTCCGACCAAGAGCAAGCCAAAAACGAATTTTTCAGGCGCTTTTGTCGGTTCGACACCCTTGGTCGGTTGAGGGGGTTGGGTAGGTACCGGTGTTGCACTACTGCATGCTGAAAGTAGCATGGAGGCGAGGACCAGTAAACTGGTCAGCACTAATAGAATGTTCCGTTTCATGTTTCTTCTCCTCAATCAGAAATGTTTTATTGAAACAAGTTGATTATACAACCGAATTCTAAATTAATCTGGCACGATCCAGGTGCCGGTTTCGCCGCGTAGAGATCGACCGATGTTCTGCGGGTTGGTGATAATGGCCTGGTGTCCACCTGCCTCAAGATACCAGATAATCGCTTGAATCTTCGGCGCCATCGAGCCTTTAGCAAAATGAGACCCCTCAGCCAGGTATTGTTTGGCCTCGGAAAGTGTCATCTTCTCCACCCACTTTTGGGTAGGTTTACCGAAATTTATGGCTACTTTTTCAACCGCAGTGGAGATCAGGAATAAATCTGCATTTATCTCCCGTGCCAGCAAGCTGGAAGCAAAATCTTTATCGATCACCGCGGCGATTCCACGATATTCTCCTGCGCCTACATCAACGACCGGGATGCCACCTCCGCCGACGGTTATCGCAACCACGCCTGCCTGGATGAGGGCTTTTACCGTATCTAATTCGACGACTTCTTTCGGCAGCGGAGAAGCGACCACACGCCGCCAACCGCGCCCGGCATCTTCCACAACGGACCATCCCATGTCTTTCGCACGGTATTGGGCTTCGGTTTCATCCATAAATCCGCCGATCGGTTTGGTAGGATTCTGAAAGGCTGCGTCTTCCCGGTCTACCAGAACCTGGGTGATGATGGTAGCAACATTCTTGTTGATATGGCGACGGTAGAGTTCATTTTGTAGGGTTTGCTGTAAAGCATAACCAATCGCGCCCTGACTATCGGCGCCGCATACATCCAGAGGAACTTCATGCATTCCTTCAATCTTATGTGCGATTTCGGAGCGACGTAAGATAAAGCCCACCTGAGGACCGTTGCCGTGACCGATGGCGACTTCCCAACCAGCTTCGATCATATCGGCGATATGAAAAGTGGTTTCCTTCGCCGCCTGGTATTGATCCTCGACGGATTTATGCTTTTCATCTCGGATGAGAGAGTTGCCTCCGATCGCGACAACAGCGACTTTTTTACTCATGACTGACTCCTGATTCTCTTCTACCGCATTGTCAAAGCCATGACGGCTTTCTGAACGTGCATCCGGTTTTCTGCCTCATCGTAAACAACGGAATGCGGACCATCGATCACACCGTCGGTTACCTCTATGTTGCGATCGGCTGGCAAGGGGTGCATATAGATCGCGTCGGGTTTAGCCAGTGCCAACTTGCGTTCGTCGGTGATCCAATGCGAATATCGCTTGATAATCTCCGCTCCCTGGGTAGGATCAGCGGTGTGCACCATCGCTCCCCAGGATTTCGCGTAGATGATATCGGCGTCATTGAAGGCTGTTTCCATATCATCCATAACCTCGAAACCTACACCGAACTTACGCGCCTGGTCCCGAGCCTGTTCCATAATTTGTGGCATCAGACGAAATTCTGGAGGATGAGCCAGAACAATATCCATACCAAAGCGTGGCATTTGCAGGACGAGAGATTGCGGTACAGACATGGGCTTCTGGTAAGAGGCAGCATAAGCCCAGGAGATGACCATTTTCTTGCGGCGTAAGTCGCGACCTTTCTTTTCAACAATTGTCATCAGATCGGCCAGGATTTGGAAGGGATGGTAGATTTCACACTGCATATTAAGTACCGGGACACGCGATGCCTGAGCAACAGCATTGAGATATGCATTACCAACACCCCAATCAACATGCCGTATTGCGATACCATCGAAATAGCGACCGAAGATTTCACCAATTTCTTTCGGGGTGTCGCCATGAGCAATCTGAGTTGTTTTACTCTCGATGAAGGCCGCATGTCCACCAAGCTGCGCCATACCTGCTTCAAAAGAGCCACGCGTGCGGGTACTGGAGAAAAAGAACAGCATCGCCAGTGTCTTATCGCGCAGATATGGGTGCAATTCACCCAACGCCCGTTTACGCTTCAGATCAAACGCCACTTCCAGGACAGTCTCGACTTCTTCTTTTGTAAAATCCAGGTCGCCGATTAAATCACGACCGCGTAGATCTGTTTGCATAGTAAATCTCCTTTCGACTAAAACCGTTGTTTATTCCATTGCACCCAGCACCAAAGCCAACAAAGCCATGCGCATCACGACTCCATTGAAAGCTTCTTGCCAGTAGCGGGACCAACGGGTGATATCCACATCGGGGGGGATTTCATCCATGCGGGGCAACGAATGCAGCAAGATGGCGTCTGGTTTGGCTTTTGATTCCAGTAGCTCACGGGTGATCCTATAATTCGCCGGGGTCAGACCGACACTGCCAGAGCGCTCATCGCGTGATTTGGTGTAATCGGGTTGTACCACGGGTTCGACCAGGATGACATCAGCTATGGCAATGGCTTGCTCAACATGCTCTGCTTCAGTGAATTGTAGACTGTACTGTCTGAGCTCAGTCTTAAATTCATCTGTGTGAGTCATCCCAGGAGGGGCAACGAAAGTAATGGGGCAGTCGAATTGGGTCAGCGCATAGCCGAGTGAGTGCATGGTGCGCATACGCATATCGCCGACAGCCAACCAGTTTAAGCCATCAATGCGACCTTTTTCGCGTAATACAGTATATAGATCTGTTAGGATTTGTGTGGGGTGCTCTCCCCAACCGTCGCCGCCATTGATGATCGGCACCGAAGCCCAACGGGCTGCTTCGTGCGGAGCGCCCTGTTGAAAATGGCGCATGACGATCACATCCCCGTAAAACTCCAGCATCTTTACAGTGTCTTTAATCGATTCCTGATAGAAATCGCCAGCGCGGGTCATTTTTGCGTCGGAGAATCCTGTAACATGTCCACCCAGGCGATGCATGGCAGCTTCATGAGCCAGGCGTGTGCGGGTGGATGGTTGGTAGAAAGCGGTTACCAGGATCTTCTCCTTTAGCATGTCGCTGTTGCGACGGCTGCGGGCGATCGGTTCTAACTGGCGCGCTACATCGAAAACGTGAAAGAATTCGTTGCGCTCAAACTCCTTGAGAGATAAGATGTCACGACCGAGAAAGCTACGCATATGATGTAATCCTCCATAATCAGAATAGTAACGGTTATTTACCCCTTTAATTGATGCCTCCACCCACCCGGCGGACTACATGAAAACAGAAATAGCCGGGTAAGAAATAACTGAAAGAATAATCTACTACCAGGTTATCTGTGGTATACAGGGTTGCGATAAATTGCAACAGGACATCGCCACGTTGGATACCCAGCAAATGAGCGATCTCCGATGTCGCAGTCGTGGCGTTTATTTCAGTCCGAGAATAGACGAGTTGTGGAATCCCACGGTGCAATAGGAAATCTAATACTGAACCTGTAAAACCGTGATTCAGATTCTCGGGCTTCAAGATATCTTCGGGAAGGATGTCAATTAAATAAGCAGCCGGTCGGCCTTCTGCAAGGATGACACGTGAGATGTGAATGATTTTTTTCTCTGCAGGAATTCCTAAACCTTGTGCCTCATCGGGGAGCGGTGGACGGCTGTCCACATGCAAAGAGGCGATTGTCACCGGCAAGTTGATACGTTGGGCTAATGTTTCGATACTTTCTAGCACTTCCAGTCCAGAATCGATGATGCTGGTTGGGGGAGTAACAAAAGTGCCAGAACCCTGTCTGCGACGAATCAAACCTTGTGTTTCAAAAGTTCGCATTGCTTCACGGAGAGTGGCTCGAGATACACTTAACCGTCGGGCTAATACGGGTTCGGAAGGCAAGCGGTCGCCGGGAGATGTGGCAGCGATGATTTGTCCCAGCGATTCATGTAAGCGTTGCGAGATAGAAGAAGGATGGTTCATAGTAATTCACTTCAATTCTGGTTTAATAATTTTTTAGCCGCCAGAGTATGGCGTTCAATGAGATGAGGTAGATCAATTGTAGTCAGATGACCATCTTTCACGACGATTTGTCCCCCGACGACCGTAAAATCAACCTGGACCGGCGTGCAAAACAGCAATGCTGCGAGGGGATCGTGTAAGGCGCCAGCATATTCCAGACGGTTTAGATGGACAGCGCAAAAATCAGCACATTTACCAGGCTCAAGAGTGCCCAGATCTGAACGACCTAAAACAGCCGCACTGCCGCGCGTGGCAAGCTCCAATGCCTGTCGAGCGGTCATTAGGGGAAGAAACTCTTCACCTGAGAGTGAAGCGCCACGTAAACCAGCGCTAAGTCGTGAGACTAACATTGCTTGACGGGCTTCAGCTAATAGATGAGAGCCATCATTGCTGCTGGATCCATCTACACCGAGTCCGACCTTTACACCGGCCTTGAGCATATCCAGGATCGGAGCAATCCCGGATGCCAGGCGCATATTTGAGGTTGGACAATGAGCCACACCGACACCTGCCTGTCCGTAGAGTTCGATTTCGGTGCGATTTACATGAACAGAGTGGGCAAACCAGACATCCGGTCCGATCCAATTGAGCACATCCATATATGCAACCGGCCGGTGACCGAAGCGATCGCAACAAAAAACTTCTTCATCTTGAGTCTCAGCCAGGTGTGTGTGCAGGTGCACATTGTATTCCCTTGCCAATCCAGCACTTTGTCGCATCAGTTCAGGTGTTACACTGAATGGAGAACAGGGGGCCAAAACGATCTGGGTCATCGCGCCCGGGTTAGGATCATGATATTGTTGGATCAGACGCTGCGAGTCTTTCAGGATAAATTCTTCATTTTCTACGACCGAATCGGGAGGTAAACCCCCTCGGCTTTGTCCCAGACTCATTGAACCGCGCGAAGCATGTAATCGTAAGCCGACCTCGCGTGCAGCATAAATTTCATCGTCCAGACGAGTGCCGTTCGGGAACAGGTAGAGATGATCGGAGGCCGTTGTGCAACCTGAGAGCGCCAACTCCGCCAGAGCCGTTTGGGTAGAAATTTGAATGTCTTCCGGCACCATGCGTGCCCAGATGGGATAGAGTGTTTTGAGCCACTGAAACAAGTTAGCATTCTGGGCGGCAGGTACTGCGCGCGTGAGTGTTTGGTAAAAATGATGATGGGTGTTGATTAAACCAGGGAAGACCAGGCAACCGGATAAATCGAGCACTTCATCGGCTGTCTCAGGCAGTGCTTGTGTCGCCCCAACGGTTTCGATAAAGCCATCCCGGACGAATAATCCACCATCGGGAATTTCCCGGCGTAAATCGTCCATCGTAACGAGAAGGGTGGCATGGCGAACAAGGAGAGTTGTCATAGCTACAAATAATATATGGTAATTATTCCACTTGTCTGACAATATCCAGTTTAACCTAGAAATTTGTGAATGTCAATTATCTTTACAATTTATCAAAATTAAAGTGATGTCTATCCAAACATCATGGAATATTATCGGTAATGAAACCTGTAATTTCGAGAACGACGAGAACGATGTAGAATTGTGGGATTAAAAAATTGGATTTGACCATAATCCAACTTGGTGATTTAATAGGACAGCTTTATGCAATTTAATACATTATTCCTGATGATCAACCCGACTCTTGGGGCGGGGTAGCACATTCTTATTGCGTTATCCTGCCCCAAATATTATAAACGGTGGTTATCGGGAACAATAAATATTTATAAGGAGAAAAAATATGAACCTTTTGGGTTTAGAGAGACACGGCCTGAATGGCTTCGAGCAAATAGCTGTAATAGGCGTTCTGGTGGTCGCATTTATCAGCTTGATTTACGCCTGGTTGTTGCGGGGTGTGGTTTTAAAGAAGGATAAGGGGGATCCAGGAATGCAGAAGGTTTGGGAGGCGATTCGGGTTGGGGCGGATAGCTACTTGAATCGCCAGTTGAAGACAATCTTACCAGCGATATTATTATTGACGATCGTGCTCTTCCTGAGTGTGTATATTGTGCCAGCCAGCGCGGAAGCCAAGAAGGAATTCCCTCAAAACACACTAATGATAATCGCCATCGGCCGGACGATTGCTTTCATTATCGGTGCGTCTTTCTCCTTACTTGTCGGCCAACTGGGCATGCGCATGGCGATCCAGGCGAATGTGCGCGCTGCCTCAGCCGCGAGAAGAGGGTTCAATGAGGCTTTATCGATTGCCTATTATGCTGGTACAGTTACCGGCATGCTGACAGATGGACTTGGTTTACTCGGTGGCACGACAATCTTTATTATCTTTGGCACAGCGGCTCCAGATGCTTTGTTGGGCTTTGGGTTTGGTGGCACCGTGCTGGCGCTGTTTATGCGAGTGGGTGGCGGTATCTACACCAAAGCAGCGGATGTAGGAGCAGACCTGGTTGGTAAGGTGGAAAAGGATATTCCTGAAGATGACCCACGTAATGCTGCGGTAGTTGCCGACCTGGTAGGTGACAATGTAGGTGACTGTGCAGGTATGGCGGCTGACATATTTGAGAGCTATGAGGTTACGATTGTGTCAGCGTTGATCTTAGGCCTGTCCTTGTCAGGTATTACGGGGGAATTGAAGTGGATCGTTTATCCATTAATAATCCGTGGCATTGGTGTGCTCAGCTCGATCCTGGGCACGTTCACCGTTCCGATCTGGGAGTCATTCCCCCTCAAGTTCTTACGTGCCCGCGACGCCGAAGAATCTATGTTCCGCTCTTATGAAGTTTCGAGCGTGAATACGATCATCTTCTCGTTTATTGTTGCCATTCTCTACGGACATGACTGGCGCCTGGCTATGTTGACTTCAATTGGCGTCTGTCTGGCAGTGGCTTTCAATCCGCTAACCTCCTACTTCACGTCTACTAAACGAGCGCCTGTAAAGGATATTGTCGAGTCAACCAATACAGGCCCGGCTACTACGATCTTGAACGGTTTATCCGTCGGTATGGAATCCAGCGTTTGGGCGTTGGTGGCAATCTGTATCAGCTTTGTTTTCGCGTTGTTGCTCTACAGCACAGACGGTCCGATGTTTGTCCTCTACGCAGTTGCTATGATCGGTATTGGCATGCTCAGCCACACCGGTAATAATGTGGCCATGGACTCGTATGGACCGATCTCTGATAATGCGAATGGAATTGCGGAGATGGCCTGGCATGATCTGGATGATGAGAATACCCGTAAAGCTCGTCAGATCATGGCTGACCTGGATGCAGTAGGTAATACCACGAAAGCCATCACCAAAGGTGTAGCGATCGCGTCCGCCGTCATCGCCGCGGTTAGCTTGTTTGCTTCCTTCATCACGGATGTCGGCAAGGTGCAAGAAGCTGCCAATGCCGTTGCTGTAGCGGCAGGAAACGTGAAACCCTTCCTGACTCTCATCAAGGACACAGGAATTCGGGTTTCAGATACACGGGTTTTCGTGGGTCTTCTATTGGGTGGGGCATTACCCTGGTTATTTAGTTCCCTTTCTATCAGGGCCGTCAGCCGGGCGGCTGGCGAGATCGTCAAGGAAGTCCGCGCCCAGTTCCGCAAGCCGGGAATTATGGAAGGGACAGTAACTCCGGATTATGCGCGCGTGGTCAGCATTTCCACCCAATCAGCTCAAAAAGAATTGATTCCATTAGCGACGATTGCTGTTCTGTTACCCTTGATTGTGGGAATGGTTTTACAGGTTGAAGCCCTGGGTGGTTTTTTGGCTGGTGTAATCCTGAGTGGTCAACTCCTGGCGGTCTTTATGGCGAACAGCGGTGGCGCGTGGGATAATGCAAAGAAGTCCATTGAAGATGAGCCGCGCGACCTGGTGGCGAATACTGGCAAAGGTTCAGAACGTCACAAAGCCAGCGTTGTTGGTGATACGGTTGGTGATCCCTTGAAGGATACTGCGGGTCCTGCCCTGAACCCGATGATTAAGGTAGTCAACCTGGTCTCGCTACTGGCAGCTCCGGTGTTGGTGAATTACCAGAAGTTGAGCATCGGAGGTTGGTTAGTCGTGATGGTTCTCCTGGCAGGGATAATCTGGAGCATAGCCCAGAGTAAGAAATCAGCTCCCAAGATGAGCGAAGCTCCAGAAATTGCAGCTGATTGATAATCTTGAATTGAATTTAGTCCAGGTCACTCACATGACCTGGACTAAATTATTTAATGAGCAAGAATCGGGTGTACGAGTGATCCTTATGTCGATAAAATGCCTGTATTCCAGAAGGTATTCAGGAGGCTGAGGATGGACACAGCGACGACTCGTTACCAATCATTGTGCGATGATTATTATCGCATTGAACAGGTGCTGGTATATCTCGAAGAGAATTTTCAGCTACAACCGAGCTTGAAGGAGGCTGCAGCCCAGGTACATTTAAGCGAATATCACATGCAGCGGTTATTCACGCGTTGGGTCGGCATCAGCCCTAAAAGATTCTTACAGTTCTTGACCAAGGAGCATGCCAAGGAATTACTACGCAGGCCTAACAGCTTGTTAGAAACGAGCTACGAGTCAGGTCTCTCCGGTCCTGGCCGTTTGTACGATTTATTCGTGACTTGTGAAGCGGTGACTCCTGGGGAGTATAAAAACCAAGGCGAGGGATTATCTATTGAGTATGGATTTCACCCTGGTCCATTTGGGGAATGCCTGATCGCGGTGACGGAGCGCGGCGTTTGTGGCTTGCTCTTTGTTCAAGAAGGTAACCAATCGCGAGCGTTCGAAACCTTGCGCCAGCAGTGGCCGTATGCCAGCTTTGGATTGAACCCTACGATTACTGAGGCTATAGTTCAGCAGATCTTTCCGATTTTTGAAAGGCCGGCTGATGCGCCCTTGCATCTATTTATAAAGGGAACTAACTTTCAACTCAAGGTTTGGGAGGCATTGCTCAAGATTCCGGCTGGTAATCTCATTACTTATTCGGATATTGCAACATGGATTGGAAGACCCCAAGCCGCTCGGGCAGTCGGGAATGCCGTGGCGCATAACCCAATTGCATATTTAATTCCATGCCACCGTGTGATCCGTAAGTTGGGCGAATTTGGTAATTATCGGTGGGGAACCGCGCGGAAGAAAGCGATTTTGGGTTGGGAAATGTCGAGGAGTGCGGTTTGAAGTATCGCATTAAGAGATGGATCCTAATCCTGGTAATCCTGGGATAGAATTAGCCAGGCGGACAGCACTTAGTATGGCTTGAGCCAATACCTCGGCTGCGAATGAACCGATGATATTTACATCTGCGGTGTGATCACCGAGGGATAGGGAAAAGATAGTATCTCCATCCAGCATGGTATGAGCGGGACGGATCGTACGCGCCAGGCCATCCTGAGCCATTTGGGCAACTTTATTCACCTGCTCCTTGGTTAACCGCGCATTGGTAGCCACGACTCCAATTACAGTCTGCTCGTGCTGACGAAATCCAAGTGAACCATGTTGAATAATAGATTTCATGACTTCCAAGGTGTCTGCAAAATAACCTGGTTCTCCTGGTTTCATGTTATCCAAATTGGCTGAACGTGCTCCGGCAATAATTTGATCCGTCCTCGGGTCAATCACATCACCAAATGCATTAACGGCAACCAGAGCTCCCACCAGGATGCCATCGCCAAGGTCGAGACTGGCGGTGCCGATACCTGCTTTCATCGCCTGGTGCATTCCCAGGATTTTCCCAACCGTTGCCCCACAGCCAGCACCCACATTTCCTTCAGCAGGCCTTGCATGGCCGGCATTCAGGCAAGCCTGATAACCCATGGTGGCATCCGGACGAATACTGGCTTGACCTACATTTAAATCAAACAGGATTGCTGCTGGAACGATTGGCACTCTAGCGACCCCGACATCAAAACCGACACCCAGCTCCTCTAAATAGCGCATCACCCCACTGGCTGCGTCAAGCCCAAAAGCAGATCCACCCGCCAGGAGAACGGCGTGCACTTCTTGAACCAGATGCATCGGATGCAGCGCGTCTGTCTCCCGTGTACCGGGTGCGCCACCCCGTTGGTCTATACCTCCAACTGCGCCTTGTTCGCAAAGGATGACGGTACAACCTGTTCGTGCAACCTCATCCTGAGCATGTCCGACGCGTAAACCCGGTATATCAGTGATCGCATTATGGTATGTCATTGAAACGCCTCTTCACTATTGACATCTTGATGTGTTCGCGTATAATTCCCGTGCTTATGACATGCGGCCCGCTAGCTCAATGGTAGAGCAACTGACTCTTAATCAGTGTGTTGCAGGTTCGAGCCCTGCGCGGGTCATAAAGCACAACAAAGCGGGTTGGTTTGGAGAACGAGTCTGTCCACACCAGCCCGTTTGACATTATTCGATGAGAAATTTGGGTATGGCAACCTATAACCGAAAGCTGGCGATTCAAAAAGTACGCGAGTATTGGGCGATGCTTCCAATTTACCTGGATACGGAAACGACCGGTACGCACCCAACCGCTGAAATTATTGAAATCAGTATTGTGGATCATCAAGAAAATACCCTCTTAGATACTTTAGTCCGGCCAACCCGGTTAATTCCATTGGATGCGATCCAGATTCATCATATCACCGATGATATGGTTACGGGCGCACCGACCTGGTTAGAAATTTGGCCCAAGGTCCAAGCAATTGTCCAGGGTCGGTATGTTGGTATCTATAATGCCGATTTTGATATCCGGATGATGCGCCAGTCGTTTCAAGCCCACAGTCAACCCTGGGTGGAAATTAATCTGCGCACGTTTTGCTTGATGAAACTTTATGCGGAGGCGATTGGCTCTCCACGTTGGCTACCGTTGGAGGAAGCTCGCCGGCGCGCCGGTATTCTCTTACCTAACGCTCATCGAGCCAGAGATGACTCACTTGTGGCGCGTGCTTTGCACCAATATTTAGCCACTCGATCTTGACGATTATAGTTTGTTGTCTGATTAAGCGCCAGACGCTCAGACGACGCCACTGGTGCGGATATCTAACACTCCTTCAACCAGCGGTGTGATAATATCGCGCACCTGTGCTTCACTCAAGCCGGCGACTTTGTCAGATAATCTTTATCTGAGACAATGCCGACGGGCTTGCCGTCCTTGACCACCGGGGTTCGACGGATATGATCTCGTTTCATAAGCGTCAGGGCACCAATGATTGGCATATCAGTTGAGATAGTTATGACAGGATGGGACATACGTTCGCCAACTAGCATGAAAAACTCCTTTATTAACTATATTAGTAAATTACACGACACCTTGCCTGGACTTCATGCGCATAGCTGATAAGACCATTCCAAGAAGGGCAAAGCTGACCGCAGCCAGGAAACTGGTGGCGATTGCAGTGAACACACTACTGGTATCCCCTGACAGTGCACCAGGATCACGCACCAGGAGGCTGGTATAGATTGCACCCGAAAAACCAACCCCCAGAACCATACCCACATTTCGTGCGGTAGCCAGCACGCCGGAGGCGATCCCTTGCCGGTGACGTGGCGCAGATCCCATCAGGGCGCTATTGTTCGGCGAGATGAAGATGCCAATACCCAAACCGGCGCATGCCAGGGATAGGATAATTTGCTCCGAAGAAGACTCCGTATTTAGACGAGAAAGCATGAATAAACCCAGTGCCAACAACGCCATTCCCAACGTGCTGAGCAAACGGACGCCAATCCGATCGGAGAGCGTCCCACTGATCGGGGCTGCGATAGCCATGATTACCGGCATCGCTGTGAGGAGCAAACCTGCCTGCGAAGGAAGGAATTGTCGACCCTGGATCAGATAGAAAGGCATCAGGAAAGTAATACTGTAAACGCACATATAATTCAATATCGCACTCACCACGGATAGAGAAAAAACATGGTCTCGGAAAAGGCTTAAATCTAGCATCGGATCGGTAACATTTTTTTCCAGATAGATAAAAACTATTAAAAGAATCAAAGCCAGAGCTAATGACCCAAAGATAGCAGGGGAGATCCAACCCCAGGCATGCCCCTGATTTAAACCCAACAACAATGCAATGAGACCGGTCATGAAAAGTAATGCGCCGCGCCAGTCGAACCGCCTTAATGTCATTTCTACCCGATCTTCGGTGAATAGACTTGGGATGAAGTGCCAACCGAGTAAGAAAGCTAACAGGCCGACTGGAATGTTGATATAAAACACTGCCCGCCAACCCCATTGTTCGGTGAGCCAGCCACCTAAGGAAGGACCGACAGTCAATCCCAGGTAGGTCATCGTGGCTTGTAAACCTAATGCCTGACCGCGTTGTGAGGACGGAAAACTCTTTGTCAGGATCGCCGGGGAATTAGCAGACAACATGGCTGCCCCTAATGCCTGGATGCCACGGAAAACTACCAGAGTTTCCACCGATGGTGCCAGACCGCATAAAGCAGAGCTAACCAGGAAAACTCCAAAACCGGCCAGGAAAACTTGTTTGTGGCCATGTAAATCACCCAGACGGCCAAAGCTTAATAATAGACCACTCAGGATTAACAGATAGATCGTTATGATCCATTCTACTGCAGCCACATCCTGCTGAAAAGCCTGGCGAATGACCGGTAATACTATATTGACAACACTTCCATCGAGTGCTGACATAAAGGTGCTGATGCCAATGGCAACCAGCACCCACCATCGTGAGATTTGTGTGTTCACGGTCAAGCCAATACAAGTTTTTCAGAGATGCTGACTCCAGCGTGAATGCGCTGGATGATATCAGCCAACATTGGCGCAACCGAAAGCACCTTGATTTTATCTGATTGCTTTTCTGGGGGAAGCGGGATCGTATTTGTGACAATCAGTTTGGCAATCCGTTGATCTTTGTTTAATAATTTTAGTGCCTTGGGTAAGAGTATCGGGTGTGTGATAGAGAAAAAAGCTGGAGGAATTGCACCAGCCTCAAAGAGCGCATCCACTTGCTTTAATACACTACCGCTAGATATCAGATCATCAATAATAATCGGCGTTCTGCCAGTGATATCACCGACTACATGTGTGGTTTCAACTTTATCTGGCTGCCGACGTTTATGCATGACAACCAGGGGCAGGTTCAACCTTTCGGCATACTGCCCTGCCAGGCTGGCCCGACCGACATCGGGGCTGACAATCGAGGCGTTTTTAAATTCGGGTTTACTGAAGTAATCGCACAATAAGGGTAGTGCACTGAGCGGATCCACTGGTATGTTAAAGAATCCTTGAGTGGCGCGATTGTGAATATCAAAGAAGATTACCCGCGCCGCCCCCATGGTCTCGATCAGGTTAGCAACAACCCGCGCGCTGATCGCTTCACGCCCATGTGCCATACGGTCTTGACGAGCATAAGGGAAATAGGGGATGACCAGGCTGATGCTATGCGCGCTGGCGCGCCGGAAGGCATCCAGGTATAGGAGAATCTCCATCAACCGATCATTCACCGGAGTGTAGCAAGGCTGGATCAAGAATATATCCTGGTCACGAACGACTTCATCAATCGTGACATAAGTTTCGCTGTCAGGCATCGACTTAGCCGTGCTATTACCCAAGGGTAACTTGAGAATAGTAGCGATTTCTTGTGCCAGTTCTGGATGGGCGGAGCCGCTGAAGATACGCAGGGGATGATGAGACATATTTGGAATTATACCGTGCGGAATAAGAGATATAGCACTATGTTCAGGATGAAGATAGAATTGCTGCCAGGGCACCTTCGGCTTTGAAACCATAAGCTGTAGCCAGTAACTCTACAGGATGGATGGCGGGCACACCAGTGCCATGGGTTATTTGCCAGCGGCAGGTTTCACTATCGCATATAACAAGCGGACTGCCAACCTTCTTTACGAAATCGAACAAGGGTTGACCGACTTGCATGGCGATACCGTATTTTTCACTTTTATATCCATAGGTTCCAGCAATCCCACAGCAAGTCGTCTGACTCTCGACCACGCGTAGTCCTGGAATCAGTTCCAATATTTCTACACCAGGATGACCCAGGCGGTGGGCGCGATACTGGCAGGGAACATGATAAGCCAGAGCGAGGGGGATGGACTTGAGCTCTACATTAAGCGTACCCTCTTCTAGTAACAGCAGTAAGAATTCATTAAAATCATAGGTTTGTTCCGCCACCAGTTGGGTGTCAGGATCGTGCATATCGAGCAACTCAGGCGCTTCCTCTTTGATGGTCAGGGTGCAACTAGTCGAAGTGCCAATGATCGGGATGCCCTGGCGGGCATACTCTACTAGCGAGCTGACATTCCTGGCGTGGTAACGCCGGGCGGCAGGAAATTCACCATTGGAAAGCAGTGGTAGACCGCAGCAGTTTTGCCTGGGGATGATTACCTCGAAACCATTGGCCTCCAAAACGCGTACTGCGGCGCGACCTACGCGCGGCTCATAATACTGTGTCGAGCAGCCATGGAAATAAACCACCTTGCGGGGTATCTGTGAATGAAAACCCACCGCCATTTCTTTTCTATGCTGGGCGTGGAACCAGGTAGTAAAACGTTGCTTACTGAAGGATGGAAAGGGAGCCTGGCGGGCGATCCCGAATACCTTTTCTGCCAGGATTCGGGCGGGTCGTAATTGGAAGATCGCATTTGCTAAAGGGGCAATGGGTTGGGCGATTTTCCCCAGCAATTCAGCTCGCGCCACGAGGTTATTGCGTAATCGGTGCAGGGGTTGGACTTTACCCTGTTCAACCAGGGTAGCCCGGACACGGGCGTTCATCTCAGCAATCTTGACGCCTGTGGGACAGGCCATATTGCACGCCCGGCAACCACTGCAATAGTCGATTGAGTGGTCTGGAGTTGGTTGGTTCTTCTGACGGAAGCGGCCACCTTGCGGTGCTTCGTACTTCGGACCGGGAAACAAGTCAGTTACTGCTGATACCGGACAGGCGGTTGTGCATATATTACATTTGATACATTGGTCGAGAGTCATTTCAACCGGTGGGTGAGGGTGTTCCATACGCTTTAGATGCCTTTTCCTACCCAATAGCCAGTCGCCAACCCGATGCCTTCCAGGGAGTGCTCTCGGATGCCATCGGCGTTCGGCAGGCTGGCGCCAACTACGTAAAGATTCTGATATAGCCGTTTTCCGGTTGAGTCGACCGGTTGGAACTGCTGATCAACCCTAATGCCAACCCGATAGATCGGATGGCCGGTGGAACTATCGTTCAAAGTCGCGGATAAAAATTCAGGCAAGAACCATTCGGCAGTTCCGTTAAAAGGATTACGGATGGGTAAACCAATGGCAGGCTCCCAGATATCGCCCTGGTAATTAGTCTGGATACCGCCACCTAAAATCCCACCGGTAGCCAGGATGAATTGCCTGGCATAGTGGGCCTTGGGTCGCCCAGCAGCCTCCGTCCACAGGGCTGTCAGGCGGTCCTGATATGTATTGGCAGATACAACCTGCATCCCATCGTAGACTCGACCGCCATATTGTTCGATCGCGGTTACCAACAGATTGAACAGACGTATTCCAGGGATAGAAGGAGGTAAGGTCGGAATTTCAAACACAGGCAGCCCTAACTGGTTCTCAAGGTCCTGTTTGATCTTCAGACTGTCCTTCAATCCAAATACGGCTGGGAACCCGATCCGACCAATCTCAGTTAGCTGGCCTTTCAATGCCTGCGTAATTAATTGCCTGAATTCAGCCTGTTCAAAGTAAGCCGCCAACACGCGTCCAGTCACGAGACGGCGCTGAGTGAGACAGGGTAAATCTACGATATAGGGACGTGCGGAGATTCCCTGGATTGCCAGGTTACTGGCAATTAATCCTGGATAGAAGTCGGGGAATTGTCGAAAACCGACTACCAGGATCGGTGTAGAGAGATCGGGTTTTGTCGGATCGACCGCGCCTGCGATCATTGTTTCCGGCGCCAGGCAGGTAGGTCGGAGAGTCCCTAAGGCAGTTGGCAGCAGCCAATTCCGCTCCAGCGTACCGTGAAGTGGATAACCTGCTTGCTGGCATAATACCTTGAACGATTCCAGAGCCTGGCGGAGACTATCCAAGCCAGCCTGGCTGATCAGGATGGCGTAGGGATGTTGGGGTTGATCCTGGCAAAGTCGGTTCAGGCTGGCCTCCGGTGATAAAACCGGATTTTGGTTTGAGGTTGCAGAATAGCCCAGGATATCGATACAGCCAGTGTGCCAATGAGTGGCGCCCCAACCTTTTGCTACCACGTGAACACGTTTTCCCCTTTGCGCAGCTTGCCAGGCTACGACCAACCCGGACAGTCCAGCCCCGACCACCAGGATGTCAACAGTAGGAATGTTCCGCACTGGATAAGCGGTTTTAGGGGCGAGTACGGGTGCGTGAGATCCGATCTTTTCTGAAAGGACCGGTTCATTCTTTCCATGGGGTAGTTCGTACATCTCTGGCTTGAGGCGGCCAGCTTTGGGGCCTGGCAGGGCGTCGGTATTTAAAAGGCTGAGGTAGATTAATTCATCAAGGCGTTCCTGGCGTAACTGTTGCCCCCATAAAATCGGCAGTAATCCTTTCCAACGTTCTTGTAAGAAATCCCGTAGAGAAGCATTTATTTCTATCATTTCAGGAGTATCCTGTTCTGCCAGGATACCTGCGACGCGATAAGTGCAGAATCCACCCTGACATGGACCCATTCCCAGGCGGACATCGCGCCGGATATCATCGATCGTCTTGGCCTGCCCTTTGAGAATCGCCTCTTCGACCTCCTGGCGGGTGGCCAACTCGCACTCACAAACTAACTGGCCGTAAGATTGGTGTTGTTCGATCTGCTCGAGGCGAGCTCCAAGATGATGGCCAGACTTCTCAGCACCTGGGAGGATTTCCAGGTGCGTTCGGCATTCCCGTTGTACGCCTAGTTTTTGACATACCAAATTTGCCGTAACCTCAGCCATCTTTCGGTAAGTTGTCCACTTACCACTGGTTATTGTCACCAATCCCCCGATGTCATCCCGCATGGCATGGTCTAATAAGACAAAAGCGCGGGTAACGTCACGTGTATCCGTGACTGTTATCTCCTCATAGAGTGGTCGGACACCTGCCCAGGCGCGTAGCATGCGCATCTCCTTGAATCCTGGAACGAGTTTATCGCCTTCTTCCAGGCACAAACGCACTTCCCACGGCTCGATGGCGAAGTGGTCAGGATCGCTAATTTTCACGTCGGTTGTGCCAATCACACTCACTGTGTGAGCTGGTACCAGGATATCGCCATCGGAGGGCATTTTACAGCGGTTGATGACGGTGTTAACGATGCGATGGTTCATGGCCACCATGGTACCTTTACCCCCAACGATGTTGACCTTCAGGACTTCAGCAACCGTTTCAACGATTTTTCCTGCCCAGGCGCCCGCCGCGTTGACTACCAGGTCAGCATGGATTTCAATTTCTTCGCCTTTTACTATATCCTGGCATAGGGCGCCGATAACCTGCAATCCGCGATTGGTCGGTGCAGTTAACAGGCGTAAAACTTTGTGATAAGTACAAATGCGCGCACCATATTGACGAGCCGAGGCCGCGTTGCTATCTGCCGCCAGGAAGGAGTCTGCTGAAGCATCGGGCACGCGGAAACAGCGTGTAATCCCAGGATTCAACTGGGGTTCCTCCTTTAACATTTGGGAGATGGATAATTCTTCGACCGGGATACCGGTTTTCCTGCAACCTGCCAAAAAAATAGGCACATAGTCCGGGTCATCACCGGGCGTCAGAACAAAAAAACCGCCTGTGTCTTCAATACAGTGCGGCATGATCCGGCGTAATATGCGGTTTTCTTCGATGCACTCGACTGCAGCCTGTGGGTCTTTAACGACGTAACGACCTCCACTGTGTAGCAAACCGTGGTAACGGCCAGTGGTGCCATGGGTCAAGTCACCCTTCTCCACTAACAGGGTTTTAAAGCCGCGCATGGCAAGGTCGCGTAGAACACCGGTACCAGTCGCGCCGCCCCCGATGACCAGTATTTCAGTCTCGATCCGTTTCACCGAAATTCCTCTCCTGAGGGTAGATACCCACTGCTATCAGGTTAAACTCCACAGCTTTGTGGTCGAAACTCACAATTATTCGGTTAGAACCCACAACTACTCAATCCAGTTAAGCGTCCGTTCCACAGCACGTTTCCAATCGTGATAGAGAGCTTCACGGTGGGATGGATCTATTTGTGGTTCCCATATTTTATCTACCTGCCAGTTAGCGCGCGTGTCTTCCAAATTGCCCCAGAATCCTACTGCCAGGCCGGCGGCATACGCTGCGCCAAGGGCGGTGGTTTCTGAAACTTTGGGACGAACGACAGGTACCCCCAGGATATCGGCCTGGAACTGCATGAGCAGTTCGTTGTAAACCATACCACCATCTACCTTGAGAGCTGTCAGCTTGACGCCTGAATCCCTGTGCATTGCATCTAAAACCTCACGGGTTTGGAAAGCCGTTGCTTCCAGGACTGCGCGAGCGATATGACCCCGGTTGATATATCGGGTCATCCCTACGATTGCTCCGCGGGCGTCTGAACGCCAGTAGGGAGCGAACAAGCCTGAGAACGCCGGAACGAAATAGACTCCTCCATTATCCTGCACTGTTCGGGCCAGATCTTCAACTTCGGCTGATTTGCTGATCAACCCCAGATTGTCGCGCAGCCATTGTACCAGGGCGCCAGTGATCGCAATCGACCCTTCCAGGGCATAGATTGCCGGGTTGTCGCCAATTTTATAAGCCAGAGTGGTCAGTAATCCGTTGCGGGAGGGCACAATTTCGGTGCCCGTATTGAGTAACATAAAGCAGCCAGTGCCATAGGTATTCTTCCCCTCACCGACGCCAAAGCACGTCTGCCCAACGGTGGCAGCCTGCTGGTCACCCAGATCGCCGCATACCGGGATGGCCTGTCCAAAGGGACCGCTGGGGAGCGTATGACCCCAGGTATCTGGATCGCTAGAAGGAACGATGCGGGGCAGCATGGCGCGCGGGATGCCCAGGATGTCCAGGATATCATTATCCCAATTTATGCTGCGCAGATTCATCAGCAAGGTGCGGCTGGCATTAGTGACATCAGTAACATGCTCTCCACCTTGTGGTCCGCCAGTCAGCCACCAAATGATCCAGGTGTCCATATTTCCAAAGAGCGCGTCTCCCCGTTCAGCCGCCTCGCGCACACCTGCTATGTTATCCAGAATCCAATTTATTTTCGGTCCAGAAAAATAGGTGGATAATGGCAGTCCAACCTTCTCGCGAAAGCGGTCCTGGCCTCCTTCAATTGCCAGGAGATCACAGATATCCTTCGTGCGTGTATCTTGCCAGACAATGGCATTCCCGTAGGGCAATCCGGTGCGCCGATTCCACACGACTGTGGTTTCGCGTTGGTTGGTTATCCCAACCGCAGCCAGGTTGCCCGGTTGGGCACCGGCCTTGGCAACTGCGGTACGAATGACTTCTTGGGTATGTTCCCATATTTCCATGGGATTGTGTTCCACCCACCCCGCCTGAGGATAAATTTGGGTGTGTTCTTTTTGGGCCAGACTGATAACCTGTCCGCTGTAGTTAAAGAGCATACATCGTGTGCTGGTTGTACCTTGATCAATCGCGGCGATATATTTCGTCATACGATTTCTTATATCCTGTTATTTCAAAAGGTTACTTTCTGGGCTTCGAGTGGTTTTAACCTGGCTAAGCGCCAGGAGAGAGAATAAGAACAGGCACCCATAGATCGCAAAAAGTAAAACGTAACCCAGACCGGGAGTTCCCGGGTAGCTGCGGGTAAAGAAATCCGCGATTGGCCCGCCAATGTATGCCCCAACTGCGCCAGCTCCGGCGCCAGCCAGGTTAGAGATGCCCAGGTAGCGCCCCGCCTCTTCTTTTGGAACGAGGTCGGTTCCGAGTGCCCAATTCGCTGAATAAAACAGACCTGTGGCTGCGCCGATAAAAATAGCCCCGATATAGATAATTGTCATATTGGGTGCCAGGATCAGTACCAGTGTTCCCAGTGCGGCAGTCACCCCGCTGACGTAAAGCAGAGGTTTTCGTCCGAAGCGGTCCGCCAGCCAGCCACTGGGAAGAGCACAGAGTAAGATAAACAGGCCAACGAACATAATGAGCTGGCTGGCTGGGCCAGCGGCTTTTTCTTTGATTAATCCGAGACGACCTTGCAGGAAGTAAATGGCAAAGCTGGCCAGGTTGGTTGAGCCAACCAGATAAGCCAGCCGGTTGACCACCCACCAGGTGAAAGATCGATTCCGTCGGGCGGCGTCGCCGATGCTAATGAAAACGCTAAAGTATACTCCCACACCGATCGCCAACGCCATTGTTACCAGGCCAACGATTCCCAAACCAAGTAAAGTAGTCGTCTGGCTGGAGTTAGCGAACCAGGTCTCAGCCCAGTTTACGAACTGACCCATACCCAGGATGACCACCGTGAAAAGAGCCGTCATCATTATCAGGCGGATGAATGGAGCCAGATCCAGGGGTGCAGGTTGTCCTTCAAGTGGCTTTTCTGGAGTCAACATGGTGATCAAAGCGGCTACCAGCAATACACCCATCGCGATCAGTAAAGCCCACCAATAAAATCCAGCCGCGATAAGCTTTCCGATTGTATACGAAACCAGGATGACAGGTAAAGGTACCTCTAAGATTGCCTTGACGCCCGAAAAGCGTCCCCTTAGGTTTTCAGGCACCAGGTCAGGAATCAAAGCTTGCGCTGGCCCTTGTGCAGTGTTCGATGATATGCTCATTAAAACGAGAAAAACAAATAATACATAATAACCCGTCATCCCTGATAATCCGGCAGATAAACCAATCGCTGCCATGAAGACCAGGTTGACCAATGTGCCGGCCAGGATAAAAGGTCGCCTACGCCCCCAGCGGAAAGTGCTGCGGTCAGAAATCATGCCGACCAACGCCTGGACCAACAAGGCAACCATTAAAGTCCACAAACGAATCGTGCCATAAAAAGAACCCTGGTCTTTTTCGCCGACGAACTGTTGCACAAGCAGCGGCACCACCAGGGGAGTCATGGTTTGCGATAAGGTGGTTAAACCGAAAAAATAAATATTGATTGTGATGTAGTCATACCATCGAATCAGACGGTTCATAAGTCTCTGCCTTCCTTAATCAATTTGAATGGATATGTCTTATAAAACGCAAGGTTAATTGGGTGACTTCATCTATCTCCTGGTCTAAAAGGACGCAATGGGCTGAGTGATCCATCCAATATTTTTCCTTTACAGCCGAACCGATCTGGCTTTCGATCGTATCTGGCACTGATGGATGGACAGTAGTATCCAGGCGACCCTGGACGATCAGGATGGGTTGGCGAATGCCGGGCAGTCGCTCTATAATTTCGTGCTGGAGTTTCAAGAGCTGTAAAGTCCCTTTGAGTGGATTCACCGGGTATCCCTGCCATTGGCTGCTGGAGTCAAGGCTTCCTTTGGAAACATAGGGGACGAATGGCGCCAGCAGGCGAAGCAAGAACAGTTCAAAAAGTTTTAAATTTATCCGTAAGGCGGGGGCATAGGTCAGGATGCCGGTGATCTCAGGATGTCGGCTGGCCAGATAGAGCGCCACCAGTGCGCCAGTCGACTCACCGCCGACAATCACCGATTGGCATTGAGTTGCCATCTTTTGATACATCGCTTCGCCGGCCGCGATCCAATCTTGCCAATGTACTTTATTTAAATCGGTCGGTTGAGTGTAATGACCGGGTAGCAGTGGTCCGCCAATGGTAAATCCTTCTTCCTTGAGACGATCGGCCAGCAGACGCACTTCTCGAACCGTGGCTGTGAAGCCGTGGATCAGGATGATACCGACGGGTCCGCCTTCCCAATAAAAAGGTCCACCATCAAACTGGGGATTGACGAGCATTGAACGATTGGTATTGGTCATAAAATTCAAGATTCCCTAATTTGAATTAATCAACAGTCAAGGTTTTACTCAGGTTGCGTGGAAAATCGGGATCGTAGCCGCGCGCCAGGCTTAAGTGATAAGCCAACAATTGCAGCGGTAAGGTAGCCAGCAGGGCAGAGCTATCGGCATCTGAAGCAGGTAGCGCAATTAAATGATGAGCGTTAGCGCGCAAACTTGTATCTTCTTGGCCGATGGCGATAGCACGACCACCCCGACAGGTCACTTCATTGATCCCACTGACGATCAAGGGGATATTTTCTATCCCGGCTACGAAAATTACAGGATAACCCTCATCCACCGCAGAGAGAGGACCATGTTTGAATTCAGTTGAGAGCATCCCCTCGCAATGAGCGTATGTAATTTCTTTCATCTTCAGCGCCCCTTCCAGGGCAATCGGGTAAGTCAGCCCATAACCCAGGCAGTAGAGATCATTGTGCGGCGCCAGAAGAGGTTGTAATTCCAAAACTTGAGGGGCAACATTGCGGATCGTCTCGTTCATGAGCTCCGGGATAGCAGTCAGGTGCCCGGTCGGATACCTGCCGAGTCGGGTGGCAAGATACAGAAACGCCAGGACCTGGTTACTAAATGTCTTCGTCGCTGGGACACTGATCTCGTAGCCACAAGCCAGGGGGACAGAATGCTCACTGACACGCATCAGGGTTGAGCCGATGACATTTACCAGACTGATAATCCCCATGCCTCTTGCCTGAGCAGTCTCGACCGCGTTCAGCACATCCTTCGTTTCACCGCTCTGGCTGACGAAAATCCCCACATCCTGCGCGCTCAGTGCCGGACCATATTGAGCGATAAATTGTGGGGCCAGGACAGGGATCGCGGGCCGACCGGCCAGGCGCGCCATGTACACCGCACCAAGTAAGCAGGCGTGATAACTGGTGCCACAACCAACAAAATAGAGATGCCGGGCGGCTGAGAGCCTTTCGAGAACAGGATCAATTTCGTCTGAATGTTCGAGCAAGTGCAGCATTTCACCCGCCACGACTGGTTGCTCGTGAATTTCCTTCAGCATGAAATGAGGGTAGCCACCTTTTTGTGCAGATTCCATGCTTTCGGTGATAATTTCTTCACGCCGTTCGACTATTTGCTCATCTTGGACGCGATGGATTTCAATGTGGTCATGCCAAAGCGTGACGACTTCGCCATCATAAATTCGGATGATATGTCGGGTGAGTGGCAGGATCGAGGGCAGGTCAGATGAGACGACTGTGAAGCCATCTGCTATCCCAATTACCAATCCTGAACCTTTTTTGATGGCATACAGCCGGTCTTCAGCAACGTGGCCGATCACGAAAGCATAATCACCGACCAGGTCGTGATAAGCTTTATATATGCCTGTCAGTAAGTCATCACCACGGTGGACATAGCGCTCGACAGCATGTACACAAGTTTCTCCATCATTTTCAGAGCGGACGATCATACCTTCGTGGGTGAACTCACGCCTTAGCTCATAGTTATTGACTACATTACCGTTGTGAGCGCCAACCATGTCACCATCAGAATCCAGGTGGGGTTGCGCGTTAGCAGGTGAAGGTGAACCAAAGGTTGCCCAACGGAGTTGGAGGATCCCTCGGCTGCCAGTCATTTCTGTGAATTTCATGCGATTGGCAACCGCGTCAATTTTACCGGTATCTTTCCTGAGGTCAATTGTCCTTTGATCGAGGTGAAGGGTGGCGCAACCCACCGAGTCATAACCGCGGTAGGATAACCGACGTCCTGCCTCGATAAGAATGGGACCTAGAATCTGCTCTTGTCCTGTGACGATGCCAAAAATACCGCACATAATTTATCCTTAACCGCCCCAGGGCATTTGGGAATATTCTTCAAACACGGCGTCGTGCATGTATTTAAAGAGGCGCTCGTGTCCCCGTTCCCAGGTCGCCAGCATTTGAAGCACCTGACGGGCAGCCCCCTCCGTTTTTTGAGCTGCCAATTCATAAAACTCGGCAAAATCCCGTTCGATCAGGTACGCCATTCGTAATACCGGCAGGTCAGGTACCATCGCTTCGAGGACAGTCTGATCGAGTTCTTCGGAATTAGCTCGTTGCGAGAAAAAGCTGGCATTTTGCAGAGCCAATCCCAAGGAGAGATCGACCGCCTGACCTTGATCGAGGGCTACGAGCTGGCTTTGGATAAATTCAATGTGTTTTTGTTCTTCGGCAGCTAATCTCTTAAATGCGCCGACGGCTGCCGCATGGCTCAAGCGTTCAGCATTTTGTTCAAAGAAGTGTTTGCCTTCATATTCACGTTGTAAAGCATATTCATAAATCTTGCGGATTTCCATATCGCCACCTGATGTTTAACAATCTTCGTTTACTGTTCAACCAGGTATCTTTCCCTGAGGAACAAGTTCTACGCGCACGGCACACACCTTATATTCAGGTATTTTCGCCACCGGATCAAGAGCAGCGATGGTCAGCTCATTGGCCGAGGCTTCTGGGAAGTGAAAATTGGCATAAACCATGCCGGGTGGAACACGATCCGTGACCCACGCCTGGGCTTCGATGCTGCCTCGTCGAGAACTAACTCGAATTCGAGCCTGCCCATCCGTCTTTTCCGACACTCCCAATTTCTCTGCATCTAACGGACTCAGCTCGATCAAGGGTTGATTATAGATAGCCAATAAACCACGCGCCCGCCGGGTTATCTCTCCGCCGTGCCAATGATACAGCACACGCCCGGTGCTTAAAATCATCGGATATTGATCATCCGGCAACTCAGCCGGTGGGAGATGGTCGATGGGCATAAATTTCCCCCGACCACGGGCGAACTGGCGCGTGTGTAGGATCGGTGTTCCGGGGTGTTCAGCTGTCGGTACAGGCCACTGCAAGCGTTCACCACGTTCCAAACGGCTGTAGCTGACCCCCCCATAACTGGGAGTAAGAGCGGAGATCTCTGCCATAATCTGAGCCGGATCGGTATATTCCCAACCAGAATAAAGGGCGGTTGGATTGGTGATGCGGTCTGTTCCTTCCAGGATCTTTTTGGCCAGTTCACTGGTAATCTGCCAGTCTTGACGTGCCTCACCAGGTGGTTCGATCGCATTTCGGACCATCTGGATCCGTCGCTCGGTGTTAGTCACTGTGCCAGTTTTTTCAGCGAAAGATACACCTGGTAGCAAGACATCAGCATATTGTGAAGTCTCTGAAGGGAATATTTCTTGCAAGACGATGAAATCGCAATTGGCCAGGCAGTGACGGATATGGTTGGTGTCCGGATCGGACATGATCGGGTCTTCTCCGAGGATATACAAGGCGTGGGTTTTCCCTTCCAAGATGCCAGGTATCATCTCAGTAACCGTCATCCCTACTTTTGCGCTGAGGCTCTCGGGAGGGGGAAGCTGTTGTGTGGGAATTGGTATGTCGGTCTCAGCGGGAATCAACCCCCAGGCCTGAGCAAAGCGGTGGCGTGTTTCGGGATTGGTTACCGGTTGGTAGGCCGGATAGACATTCGGTAAACCGCCCATGTCGCAGGCGCCTTGCACATTGTTTTGGCCACGGAGTGGGTTGACGCCACCGCCGGGTTTACCCATATTCCCGAGCAACATTTGTAGATTTGCCAGGCTCATCACATTCCGTACACCGGTGATATGTTGCGTAATGCCCATTGCCCACATCACTGCCATGGGTTTATATTGACCCATGATTTCGGCTGCTTCATAGAGTTGTTCTACCGGTACGCGTGTAATCTCCGAGACCTTAGCAGGGGGAAAGTTTTGGATAACCGCTTGAAATTCCTCGAGTCCCTCAGTGCGCTCTGCAATAAATTTCCGGTCCTCCCAACCTTTTTCCAGGATTATGTACATCAAGCCGTTGAGCAGGGCAATATCGCTGCCTGGGCATTGCCGCAGGTGTAAGGTAGCAAAGTCAGTCAGGTCGATCCGGCGCGGGTCAGCGACGATTAGTTTGACCTTGCGCTTCAGGACTGCCCGGCGCAGCATGGTGCCAAAGACAGGGTGTTGTTCGGTGGTATTTGAGCCAATGACGAAGAACGCTGCAGCGAAATTCATCACATCGTCCATGGAGTTGGACATTGCTCCCGAGCCAAAGCTGGTGGCCAGACCGGCCACAGTGCTTGAGTGTCAGAGACGGGCGCAGTGATCAATATTGTTTGTCCCAATCACCTGCCGGGCGAACTTGTTCATCAGGTAGTTCTCTTCGTTGGTGCATTTAGCAGAAGTCAGGATCCCCAGGCTATCGGCGCCAAAAGTGTCACGGGCGTGAAGAAGCTGGGTCGCTGATATATTCAGGGCAGTTTCCCAATCAGTATCAACCCATGCATAAGCTCCCCTTGCCTGGTGATGCTGATCTTCGCCCTTGGGCTTTGGCTTTCCATCCAGCAGATACCGTCGGACGCGTGGTCTGGTCAGGCGGTCTGAGTGATGAACAAAATCATAGCCGTAGCGACCTTTGACACACAACGCCATTCCATTCACCGGCGCGGTCGGATTGGAGGTAACACGGATGATCCGCCCGTCTTTAATGTTTAGATCGAGCTGGCAACCCACGCCACAGTAAGCGCAAGTGGTGGTGACGATATGATCTGGTTGCCCGAGGCCGACGGACATTTTGTTGTCTAAAGCGCCCGTTGGGCAATAGGCCACGCAGGCGCCACAGGATTCACAGCGCGCTTCTATCATTGTGGTGTCTATGCCTGCTACGATCCGGGTGTCGATACCCCGCTCAGCTAGATTCCAGACAAAGCGCCCCTGGATCTCTGCGCATGCCCGGATACAACGGGTACAGACGATGCATTTATTGAAATCAACCCAAACGAATGGATTTGGGTCGGAGTCTGTTTTGTACCGCGGCTTTTTTACCATAACGAGAGCCGGATCGACTCCATAATGGTGCACCCACCTCATTAATTGGGTATCTTCTTTTTGCCCATCGGTATAACCGGAATTATAGTAATTGGATAGCAGCAATTCTAAAATCATTCGCCGGGAGACAGTTAAAGCAGGGCTTTCAGTTTTTATGATCATCCCTTCAGTTACCTGGAGAGTGCATGAGGCTATGGGTGTGCGAGCACCTTTTACCTCAACCACACACAGACGACAGCCGCCATATGGAGTCAAGTCAGGATGGTCACATAAGGTCGGTATAATAATCCCAGCCTTTTCTGCTGCGCGAAGCACCGTGGTTCCTTCGGTGACTTTAAGGTGTTTCCTGTTGATAATTAACCTGACCATACGATTACCTTTGTGATAGCGATGGGAATAGCCAGCTCCAGAGTGTATCAACTGCCTTTGGAAGTAAACACTGTGTACGTGTCGATAACTGGCGGCTAAAGCTGAACTCATATCCACGGACAGACAATAAAACTGCCTGGGGCTCTTTTTTATACAAAGATAAGCATAATGCCAGGCAGGATTGTGCTGTCAGGTGATGTGTGAATATGGAACTCTGGAACTGGCTGGTCAAATGGGTCATTTGGATATCTTCTGGAACTGTTCCTGTATGGGCATCTATAAAACACACTTGCTCGGATTGGGCAATTATCTCAGCCAGCTCAGGAGTGAGTTGCAAAACGAATAATAAGCTCGGTTCATCCAGGGAGGGTGGAAATCCTTCCTCCGGAGTAAATGGCCCTGGTCGTCCCAGGCGTTCTGCTAGAGCTACCAGCAAATGCCAGGCTATACCATCATCCTGGCGATCTGTGTTCCCGTAGCCGATAAGTATAGTGCGGTTCACAGAGTTCACAGATCAGGATTTTATTAAAGTGCGCCTTGAATTACCAACAGGCAGATGCGGTACTAGTGACCGTAATCCCGACCCAGGATATAGTTTTCCAGATTGTCGATGGTATCCTGTTTTGTGGTAATAATCGCCTCGACCACATCTCGCATCGAGATCATACCCACCAACCGTCCTTTTTCCATTACAGGCAGGTGACGAATATGATGCTTGGTCAGTAATTTCATGCATTCTTCAATATTCTGGTCAGGATCAACAGTGATCATATCCTTGGTCATAATATCTTTGACCTGGGTATCCAGGGAACAACGACCCATTAAGATAATTTTGCGAGCATAGTCGCGTTCTGAGAAAATCCCGACCATTTGACCTTCTTCGAATACCAGTACCGCGCCAACATTCTTATCAGCCATCAACTGTAATGCTTTATAAACGGTATCGTCTACCGAGACAGACCAGGCATTTTCGCCATAGGTTTGCATAAGCTGTTTGACAGTTATCATCGCTAGCACTCCTTAACTGAAGAACACTATTCTCGACGTAAAGTTTTCATAACATTACCCAGTGGATCCAGGATATCTATCTGGATAGGCATTTGCCCAAGGGCGTGGGTTGAGCATGATAAACAGGGGTCATACGCTCTGATCGCAGCTTCCACACGGTTTAGCAGGCCTTCATGGATTTCCGGACCAGTGATATATGTCTTCGCAACACTATCCACAGCCTGACTCATCGCCCAGTTATTATGACCCGTCGAAACGATCAGGTTGACACGTTTCAATCGGCCATTCTCGTCTGCCCAATAATGGTGAAAGAGAGTGCCCCGCGGTGCTTCTATCACCCCTACACCCTCACCCCGATAATCTCGCCGTGTATTTAAAATGTCATTGCTCAAGATGTCGGGATCATTCAGCAGAACCTGTACATTTTCCGCAGCAAACAAAGCTTCGATCAGACGGGCGTAGTGGTAGTATAGCGTATTTTCAACTGGCTTGCCATTATTCAAGGATTTAAAAATCAGCAGCTCTTGATTTGCCAGCGGAGTATTAATCTTCTCTGTGATATTCAAACGTCCCAACGGGCCAACCCGATAGACACCTTGAGGAAAGCCCATTTTCTTATAATAGGGAAACTTCAAATAAGACCAACTTTCGACATGTTCGGCAATGTAATCCAGGTAATGTCGCCCATCGAATTTTTCAAGCTGTCTACCGGTTGCATCAATTAAGCGGATGTTGCCCCCATATAGCTCCAAACAATTATCGGAAGTGACCAGTCCAAAATATCCTGTGGGGAAGACTGCGAACTTGTTGATATCATCTTGATTTTTACCCGCCCAGTCCTTAATTACTGCGATCCCGGTTTTGATTGTGGCGATCGACTCGTCTAACCCCTGTAATATTATCTCGCGTTCTACGGGTTTAAGGGTTTTATTGACTCCACCAGGAACTGCAAAGTTTGGATGAATCCGGCGCCCACCCAGGACATGGATTATTTCCTGACCCCACTTGCGTAAATTGATGGCGCGTAGTGCCAACGCGGGATTAACGCCAATAATCCCGATTACATTCCGCACGGCAGGATCTGCGTCAAAACCTAACAGCAAATCAGGTCCAGCCAGTTCGAAGAAGTGCATACTATGACTTTGAACAATCTGACCCATGTGCATCAGTTCGCGCAATAAGGAAGCTGGACGTGGCGGAGGGCTACCGGCAACCTCGTCGCCAGCCTTTGCAGCTGCCAGGTGATGACTCACTGGGCAAATGCCACAAATGCGGGGAGTAATAGAGGGCATTTCGAAGTAAAGACGCCCTTCGCAGAATTTTTCAAAACCACGAAATTCATTTACATGCAAGTAAGCCCGGCTCACCTGGCCCTTTTCATCCATGTGGATCGTAACTTTAGCATGACCTTCAATGCGAGTTACTGGCTCAATCGTAATTTTATTCATCGCCATGTTACCTGTCTCCTTTGAACACCGCCTATGGGGTAAAACTCACAGCTCTCTACTGCCATTGCAATAGATCGCCTTTAAGTTCTGGAATGCGACCTTGCGCCAATTCACTAAGAACGTAAAATATCACATCTGGATCAGGCGGGCAACCTGGTACGAATACATCCACTGTCACCACTTCATGAATTGCCCGAACTTTAGTTGGACGACATAACTCTGGATCGTCGGGGATTTTCCCTTCACTATCAGTGCTTTCAGTTTCAATGTATGCCCGACGCAGGGATTCTTCGAGTGTAAAGAAATTTCGCATCGCTGGGATGCCACCAAACACCGCACAATCGCCTAAGGCAACCAGGATTTTACAGCGTTTGCGCATTCTATGAGCGACTTCTTCATTGGCTGTGTTGTTTATTCCACCTTCCAGAATACCCACATCTACTCCTGTGGCATCTGGTTCTTTTAAATCGGTAATTGGGGTTGCGCGGATATCAACCAATTCTGCGATCTTGATAATTCGGTCATCTATATCCAGAAAGGACATATGGCAGCCAGCGCAGCCAGCCATCCAATCTGATGATATTTTAGGTTTTGCCATTGAATGTCTCCTTTTGAGGGTCAAAATCCACAGCTATTTAACGATAATCAATTTTCCGTGAGATTAACCGACGGTATTCGTTGGAATAATTCCTTTTTCCAATCTACAGATACGAGTAAGTTCAAACGTATGGCCAGGGCTTCCAGGACTGCCTGATTCGACCAGACACCCACCGGCGCATGTATTGCTTTTCGGGCGATTTGGATCCGTCCTTCCAAATTTATGAAGTGACCCTCTTGTTCGGACCATATCTCTACTGGTAGGACAACATCTGCCATAGCAGTGAGTTGGGAGTTATAACTGGCCTGGACAACCAGGAAGGGTATTTTCTCCAGACGTTGGATCAGGCGCTGACGGGGATGGTCATCCCCTAAAGCGATGTATGCAGCTTGATGTCTGTTGATGGTAAACGGTTTGTCGAGCTGGAATTGAACTGCAGCCAGGCTATTGGCTTCACCCTTGACACTGATCAGATTTGAATGTTGATGATCCAGAGCACCAACGAACCGTGCCAGGTTGGTCAACGCATTCAATACCTGAATATTTCCACGTCCGGTAATACCTTTTCCATAAACGATTACTGGATTTAATGAAGATCCAATTACCTGAGCAGTCGCTAACACTTTCTCTTTGCTGAGTCCCGTTTTCTCAAACATTCCTGTCAAAATTTTATCTACGTCTATTCGTGGTGTATTGATCCGAACCAGATCTTCTTTAATCAATGCTGCTTGCAGTCCAAGTAGGACGTCTAGATCAGTACCACGTGTGGCTTTGAGCGTGTAATGGGCCAGGTGGTCCAGTTCGTTTTCTCTCGGATCAATGACGATCAACCTGACGCCCCGAGGGAGTGCCCGTTTTAGCATAAATCCAGCTACTTCGTGGCTGTTGATTAAGTCGACCCCAATTGCTACCACACAGTCAGCGGAGGCGAGAGCTGCCAATGTGCCTTCAAATGGGCGACCGGTCTCGTTGGCCAATGCGGCTGGCAGGGCAGTCGGGATACCTTCTTCAATGCTGGTGACCATATCACTGCCCAGTTGGATTGCGAACAAATTTTTGAAATAGGCTAGTGTCTCAGCCGGCATGCGGGTAGATATTAGCGCTGCCAATCCGTCCTGCTTCTGACCCACCAGGGGTTGCAGATGATCAACCACTCTTTGTAGGGCCATGTCCCAGGCAGCCGGTTTCAACTCGCTATTCTGGCGGATCAGCGGAGTGATAATCCGTTCACGGTCTTCTGCCATAGGATGATAGCGACCTAACTTGCAGATCAAGCCTTGGTTAACGGGGGCTATCCAATCGCCTTCGATGCGTACCAGGCGATTATCGCGACTCAAGACTATAATGCCACAGCCGACCGAGCAGCCAACACATACCGATGATGTTGTCTCGAGGCTGGTTTCATGACCCTGATATGCACTCCACCGGTCGATCAAAGCGCCTGTGGGACAAACCTGGACACAAGTGCCACAGGAAATGCAGGTACTTTTTCCCAAAGGTGTATCATAATCTGCCACCAAGATACTGCGAGCGCCACGTTCAGCGATACTCAGGGTGAAATTACCCACCAGCGCACCGCAGGCGCGCACGCAGCGGCGACATAAAATACAACGGTTATTGTCCAGGACAAAAAAATTATGTGAGGTATCGACTGCGAAAGTATTCCAATTGGGTTGCATCGGCCAGTGAGTCATACCTTCTGCATACGCGGAATTCTGCAGTTCGCAGTCACCGCCACTAACCTGGCAGAAGGGGCAGAAGTGATTCCGTTCGCTGAATAAAAGCGAGAGTAAAAATTTTCGTGCGGTACGCAAACGCTCAGTGTCTGTTATTACATTCATTCCAGGAGAAACGGGCAGAGTACATGAGGCGATTGGGACACGGAATCCTTGGACTTCGACGATACATAAACGACAGCCACCATAGGGTGTTAAGTGGGTATGGTCGCAGAGTTTTGGAATTATTATTCCCGCTGATTCAGCGGCGCGCATGACTGTTGTGCCTTCGGCGACTTCGATTGATATACCATCGATTGTTAACTTAACCATGTTTACCTCGTATTTTATTGCTTGCTATAAGTGACACCCTCTTCAGGTTATTACCCGCAGCTATTATTCCACACCAGTCATTGGGCATATACCAACCGGGCAAACACCCAAGGTAATATGAGCTTCGACCGTGGTTCGAAAATGTTTGAGCATATCGCGGATCGGTGCCATCGAAGTCTGACCCAAACCGCAGTTGGAGAGTAGATCGAGTTGCTCGACAAGCTTCGGTAAGTCATCCAAATCGCTCATCTTACCAGCACCTTCCGTGATGCGTGTGAGAATATCATACGCGCGCTGGGTACCGATCCGGCAAGGTGTACACTTTCCACAACTTTCGGAGCGGAAGAATTGAAGTAACACTTTGGCCAGGTCAACCACGCAGTTGTTCTGGTCGCAGATCAGCAGCGCGCCTGAACCCAACGAAACTCCTGCTTTACGGTAAGACTCGAAATCCATGGGTGTATCCTGCAAGCTGGATGGGATGATCGAACCACTCGATCCACCGGTTTGCGCCAGGAGCAAAGTGCTGCCATCCATCATGCCTTTGGCGTAAATGTTGATCACCTCACGCAGGGTAATTCCCATTGGGACTTCAATGACACCTGTTTGGTTGACATTGCCCATGATGGTGTATACCTTGGTACCCGGGCTGCTTGGTGTACCGAAAGAGCGATACCAACGGGCACCATTACGCAGGATCGGCGGTACATTGGCCAGGGTTTCAACATTGTTTACCACGGTAGGTTTTCCCCATAAGCCATAGGTAGTCGGGTAAGGTGGGCGGGAACGTGGCTCGCCCCGCTTACCTTCAATCGACTCAATCAATGCGGTCTCCTCGCCACATACATAGGCTCCTGCGCCGGAATGAATGTGGATTTCGAAGCTAAATGGGCTGTTGAAGATATTTCGTCCGAGCAGGCCGTATGCATAAGCTTGCTCGATCGCTTTTTCCAGGCGTCGTTGGGCAAGCTGGTATTCTCCGCGCACATAGATATATCCCTCATCCGCACCAACAGCATACCCGGCCAGGATCATGGCTTCAATGATGACGTGTGGATCACCTTCAAGAACCAGGCGGTCTTTGAAGGTACCTGGCTCGCTTTCGTCGCCATTACAAATGACATATTTCTTCTTGCCCGGTGTCGCCGCCACGAAGCGCCATTTGCGTCCGGTGGGAAAGCCAGCACCACCGCGCCCCTGCAAGCCAGATGCTTCCAATACTGAAATGATATCGGACGGGATCATCTGGGTAAGAGCCTTGCCCAGCGCTTCATATCCGTTATGGAGGATATAGTCTTCAATACTATCTGGATCGATCAAACCTGCTCGTTCAAGGACGATTCGTTGTTCGGCTGGCAAAGTGCCTTTTCGGGAGCGCACCCAGGCGATATGTCCGGTAAGCTCGCGTACGGGAGCTAATAAATTGTCAGCAGTCCGACCTTTGTACAAGTGTTCTTCTACCAGGTAATGGATGTCCTCCGGGGTTACTGGCCCGTAGACGATTGCTTCAGGATAAACGATCACCATTGGAATAGCGTCGTGCCGGCCAATATCCATGACAGTTGCCAAAGAGACTTCATCCTCCAGATTGAAGGATATGAGTTCTTCTTGCAACCGTTGGAAAACCTCATGCGCGCCTCGTTTCACGCTTTCTGGATCATTGGAGACGAGTACCAAAGCACGGTATGTTTTCATGATTGGCCTCCGTACTTAGCCAGAATTTCTGGGAGTTGCTCTGGGTGGACATTGCCATATAGGTCATCGTCAATGAGAATAACCGGTCCAACCGCACAAACACCCAGGCAGCTGGTGGTAATCAATGACCAATTTCCATCGGGTGAAGTTTCACCTGCTTTAAGATTGAGTTGTTCCTGTAATGCAAGCCATACCTCCCGACCACCCACTACATGACAAGGCGCGCTTTCACAAAAGCGGACGACATGCTTTCCCAAGGGGTGGGTCGAGAACATACGGTAGAAACTGGCCAGGGAATATAATTGGCTTTCGGAGATATGTACCTGGGTCTCAGGTAGATGGATCCGCTGACTGATCATTTTTAGAGCTTCGGCCGGGATATACCCAAAAGCAACGTTAATTTCATGCAGAATTGGAATTACAGAATCCTGGTCAGCGCCGTGTTTTTCAATAGCTTCCTGGATGATGCGGGTAATAGCCTGCGTCATGGTAGTTCCGCATGATGAGTCAATTTCACTTTTCGTCAGGGTCATTTAAACCTCCGTCAGGTCTGTGGGTCAACCTTCGATATTTTCGGGATCGATCTTCCCGCAATTATGCAGGACGATGCGAGCTTCTTTCAGCTTGGGTGATCCGAGCTCCTCATCGCCGACTACCACTTGAAAGGCATCCTGGACTGTATGAGTGCCTCGCTTCAAACATTCAGGGTCCAATTAATTAAGGACGTGTGCGCGATTATTAGCCATGGATACTTCTGTAATACCTTTCAGCAGCGAGTAACATACTTTAGGTTAATAATCCACGGATGTGACTCAGGCTGGAACAACAAAATCCTTCACCACCTGACCACTCATAACATGCTCTTTCATAATCCGTTCGGCCGCCTCAGGATTCACTTTTCCATAGGTGATTTTATCCCCAATACCGATTGTGACTTGAACGATTGGCTCGCGTTCACACATGCCAATACAACCGGTTTGTGTAACGATGATCCCATTCAAATCGTTTACCTCGATGAAATTTAAAATTGCGTTCATAGTGTCACGGGCACCTGTTGCGATTCCGCAAGTGCCCATCGCTATATTAACCTGTACTTTGCCTGAGGTTGTTCTTACTCTGCTATTTTCTAATGCTTCCTCCCGAATTCGCTTTAGATCTTCAAGGGATTTGATTCTTGACATAAATTGCTCCTTTTCAGACCGCGGGTGCCAATCCACCACTGGGTTAACACTCACGGTTATTTTATCAAACAGCGCTTTGAGAGTGTATCCCTACCCGTTCAATCCCTCCCTCGAGATTGCCTTTAATAAAACTTATCAATAACGGCTCGGTCAAGGGTGAATCGCCCAGTTAATCTAGATTGTCTATGCACCGTTTGATGCTAATCAAACCCATACCAGTGCCGAAGCACAACTCGCGAACTTTATCTGTGGCTGTGGAATATCCAGCTTGCATCGCCAGGCTTAAATCGTGTATTCCAGGACCTTCATTCACTGCCAGCATATCGATGCGATGCGGTTCAATGATTAATGTTTATCCTATTATTTAAGATAATTATAATTTAATCTCTAACCTTGAATTGTATCAAATAGTGTTTTATTCTTAAATGTCATTCGTCATACGATATCGGTGACTTTAACACCTTTTCTGACGATAAAATTCATTGGAAATATATCCTCAACATTCGCTCAATCAGGTGAACAATTCTCGCGTATATAAAAATAGTTCATATTGAGTATATTGTATTCATTAATTGTATTTTATCTTCTTTCGCTAATACGGGAGGGATTGAATGGATTTATTTGATCGTGATGTTCTAACGGTTGGTGTGGGTGCACGTTTACGCCAACTGCGTACGGAGCGATGGAAGTCGATGCGTTCACTGGCGTGCGCCAGCGGATTATCCACAAATGCGCTGTCCATGATCGAGCGTGCGCGTACTTCGCCCTCGGTGAGTGCGCTTTAAAAAATATCTGAAGCCTTGGGAGTCCCGATCACCGCTTTTTTTCGCTTAGAACCTCCGCGGGATAATATTGTCTGCTGTCGCTCTGATGAGCGGAAACGAGTAGAGTTTCCTAATGGTCTCTGGGAAGGACTGGGCGGAGAAGCATTTATAGGTCATGCCGAACCATTTATGCTCACTCTGGAAGGGGGTGCAAACAGTGGACCCTATGGTATGTTCCACACTGGCGATGAATTTGTCATCTGTCTCACTGGAGAGGTTGAGTACCTGGTTGAGGATAAGACGTACTAATAAACTGTCAAAGCTAAAAATGACAGATGGCATGAATCTTGCTCCTGATGAGAGTAAATCTCGACAGGAGAGCAAGAACGATGAAACGGAAATACATCATTGAATTGACAGAAGAAGAACGAAAGCACCTTGAAAAACTAACCTCCTCTGGAATTGCGCCAGCACGAACGGTGACCCGCGCCCGCATCTTACTCAAGTCAGATAGCAGCCCGGCTGGTTCGACGTGGAAA